>NZ_JAENIO010000169.1 GCF_016595415.1 Roseibacillus ishigakijimensis | reverse complement strand
GACTTTCCACACTCACCATCACCACAAGTCTCAGAAAATGAAAAAATCTTGAAGTGAACTTCAAATTGCCCTTGACTGCCTTCTCATGGAAGGCGTGGCTACCAACAGGCTGCCCGCGCCGAGTCGAAAGCACTATGACAATTCAACCATCAACCTCGAAATCGAAGCGCGCTCTCAGGCAGCCTGTGGCAGCACTCTGACGTTGATATGGTTGATGATTTGTCATTCGCGTCAGGTTAAGAGCCTAACCGATTCGTAGCCAGCAAATTAGATTAGCAAAAACCACCTTTTTCCCTTGACAAGTCGAGCAGCGCGGCAAGCTCGGTATGTCTAGTAATTCACTTACCGGCTGCTCGAAACTTATTCTGCC
>NZ_JAENIO010000168.1 GCF_016595415.1 Roseibacillus ishigakijimensis | reverse complement strand
AAGCCCTCAAGAACATCAAAACCACCGCTCAAATCGCGAAGGATTTTGACATCCATCCCGCGCAGGTTTCGGACTGGAAAAAACAAATGCTCGACAGTGCCGTCGAGTGCTTCTCCGCTGGGAAAAGAAAGACCTCCGAAGAGGCCCGGGAGGCCGAGAAAGAGCAGCTCCACGCCAAAATCGGCCAGCAAGCCATCGAGATTGATTTCTTGCGAAAAAAGTCAAAACAGCTCGGTCTGTGAGGGAGCGCGTCGAGTTGTTGGAAAACGAACATCCCGGTTTGAGCATGAGAAGACAATGCCAGCTCCTGTCCGTGGCACGCTCCACGAGCAGCTATCAGCCGGTGCCGGAAAGCGAGGAAAACGGGCGCATCAA
>NZ_JAENIO010000167.1 GCF_016595415.1 Roseibacillus ishigakijimensis | reverse complement strand
CCAGTTGAGGGCTCAGCTAAACGATGGTGATGAGGGAAAATTGATTACTTGTTCTGGGGTTCTTTGGCAAGGCGCTAGCCACTTGGAACTCGAAAATGAAAAGGCTGAGGACGGAGTGGAGCGTAGCGGAATGGAGGACGATGCCTTTTCATTTTTGCCGCCGCCCGGGCTCCGTCGCTTTCAAGCTGCCTCCGGCTTTGCTAGCTCTTCGAGGTCGCCGCTGGCATCATATATGGCCCGGGGTGTCCGGTTTTCCAACGCTTCATGGGGTCGCCAATCGTTGTAGCGCGCGAACCATTTCTCCAAGCCCGCACAGAGCCCGATGAGGGTGGCGTGTTCGTGGAGGTAAATTTCCTCATACTTCACACTGCGCCA
>NZ_JAENIO010000166.1 GCF_016595415.1 Roseibacillus ishigakijimensis | reverse complement strand
GTGCGGGCAACTCTGGCGCTTTTGCAAGAAGCTCTCGCCGAAGAAAGCAACAGCCACTTCATGCTTCTCTCCGAAAGTTGTGTCCCGGTGCGCCCATTCTCCGAACTCGCCCGCAGCCTGCGCTGTGATCCGCGTTCGCGCATCCGCTTCGAGCCCTGGGCGGAAATGCGTAAACGAGACATCCTAAAAGCCCAGCGCGTGCAAAAGGTGATCGGCATTCGCAAGGAAGTGGCTTGTTTTCAACACCAATGGATGTTGCTCAATCGAGCGGATGCGGAGGCCATCGTGGCCCACGATCTGACGCCGGCCTTTGCCAAAGTAGATTGCGCGGACGAAAGTTACTTCATCACCGTCCTCGCCCAACTCGGGCGGGCCCCCATGCAAACG
>NZ_JAENIO010000165.1 GCF_016595415.1 Roseibacillus ishigakijimensis | reverse complement strand
GTGCGGGCAACTCTGGCGCTTTTGCAAGAAGCTCTCGCCGAAGAAAGCAACAGCCACTTCATGCTTCTCTCCGAAAGTTGTGTCCCGGTGCGCCCCTTCTCCGAACTCGCCCGCAGCCTGCGCTGTGACCCGCGTTCGCGCATCCGCTTCGAGCCCTGGGCGGAAATGCGTAAACGAGACATCCTAAAAGCCCAGCGCGTGCAAGAGATTGAAGGGATCCGCAAGGAAGTGGCTTGTTTTCAACACCAATGGATGTTGCTCAATCGAGCGGATGCGGAAGCCATCGTGGCCAACGATCTGACGCCGGCCTTTGCCAAAGTAGATTGCGCGGACGAAAGTTACTTCATCACCGTCCTCGCCCAACTCGGGCGGGCCCCCATGCAAACG
>NZ_JAENIO010000164.1 GCF_016595415.1 Roseibacillus ishigakijimensis | reverse complement strand
ACGAGAATCCTTCCGAAGAGGCCTGTAAGCGGGGGCATTTGGGGAGCGCTTTTGCCCCATTGCTCGCTGAGAGTAAGGGCGAGGGCGTCCATCATGAAGGCAACGGCGCGCGGGTTGGTGCGCTTCCACAGGGCTTGTTTTGAGAGCGGGCGCGCTTCGCTGAGCTTAAGCTTGCTGGCGATCTGATTGAAGGATGCTTTGCCGGAGAGGATGGCATCGAGCTGTGCGAGAACATATCCTGCGGCGGAGAATTTTTTCGATTTGCGTTGAATGAACTTTCTTGTTCTTGCCAGCGCATCGAGGCGGGAGGAGAATGAATGTGAGGCGTCGGTGGGTAAAGTCTTTAGCACACCGAGCTTGCCGGCGACCTCGCCTAGTCAAGGAAAAAGCGAGTT
>NZ_JAENIO010000163.1 GCF_016595415.1 Roseibacillus ishigakijimensis | reverse complement strand
TGGACAACGTCTTCATCGAGCGACTCTGGCGCAGTGTGAAGTATGAGGAAATTTACCTCCACGAACACGCCACCCTCATCGGGCTCTGTGCGGGCCTGGAGAAATGGTTCGCGCGCTACAACGATTGGCGACCCCATGAAGCGTTGGAAAACCGGACACCCCGGGCTGTTTACGATGCCAGCGACAAGCTCGAACCACTCGCCGAGCAGGAAGCCGCCTAAAAGGGGCGGAACCCGGGCGGCGGCGAAATTGAAAAGGCATCGTCCTCCCTTCCGCTACGCTCCACTCCGTCCTCCGCCTTTTCAATTTCGAGTTCCAAGTGGCTAGCGCCTTGCCAAAGAACCCCAGAACAAGTAATCAATTTTCCCTCATCACCATCGTTTAGCTGAGCCCTCAACTGG
>NZ_JAENIO010000162.1 GCF_016595415.1 Roseibacillus ishigakijimensis | reverse complement strand
TAACAATCCCCACCTCAAGGCCAAGGACCGCAACGAGTTTCTCGCTTGGCTCAAATCGCCTTTTCACCCCTCAATTTTTGTCGTGTAGTGTGAACCTAAATCAACAAATGCAACTTTCCCCAAAGAGTCATTCCCAAGAGAGGATAAATCAAGGAAGTCAACTTCCTCAATCTCAGCTTCAGGTGAAAATTTTTCTAAACGCCGATCAAATACGATTACCACACAGATCGAGAAAATGACCAAAAGGGAAAAAATGAGAATCTTCATCTACCTAATCCTCTGCAAGCCTGTGAATTCTCGCCCCAACACCCATTCGCGTCAACTTAAGCTGTAATTCATTGAAAACGAGCAAAATAAATAGAAAATAACTCGCTTTTTCCTTGACTAGGCGAGGTCGCCGGCAA
>NZ_JAENIO010000161.1 GCF_016595415.1 Roseibacillus ishigakijimensis | reverse complement strand
AGGGGGTGGGGTTTCGAGTTCTCCAAAGCTCTTTTTCGACAAGCTGAAAATCGATGCGTTCAGAATAGGACAGTGCGGGGAGGGGGGAGTGAATCACCAGAATGATTTGCGCCCCGACCGAAGCGGAAATCGCGAAAAAAAAGAGACAGTTCCAGAATTTCCGGTGATGGGGAGGGCAAGCTTGTTTTTCAGGTTTTTGGGTCCTGTCCCGCCACTTCATCAAGGGGAGTCCAGCCACTCTAAAAAGCGTCTAGCTGTGAACTTTTCCAAGGGCACTTCGTTTCGCTTTCGGGGGCTTGGGTTTCAGGCAAAACCGCCCGCCTCGGTGAAGAGGGGGCGGCGCTTTTTGGGGTAGGAAGTGGTGAAAACCGATCAGAGTTTTTTCCTGATTGCGCGTTGTCGTGCTTTCCTTGGGG
>NZ_JAENIO010000160.1 GCF_016595415.1 Roseibacillus ishigakijimensis | reverse complement strand
TTTTAGTCCTGATCCGCGGCACCTCAAAAGAGACCGACGAACCCGCAAATCCCCCATAGAATCAGGCCTCACAGCCTTAACCTGACGCGAATGTGAAGGAACCGAAGGAAATGAGCCCTTTACCGCAACAAAGCAGAAGCATTTAGAAAAAGTTTTAATAGCAACCTGTAGACGCTACGATATAGATCGAGGAAAAGTCTCGTATCATAGAGCGGTTCAAATTGCGAATGGAGTGGCGAATCCCTCTAAGTGTTCGGGTTCGAATGTAATCGCTAAAGTTCCCGACGTTATTAAAAATATAACCAACAACTTAAGATACGATGACATTCGCGTCAACTTAGGAGTTCGATCCAAGTGTCTTCAAGGGGGCGGCGTTCTTTGCGGGTTTCGGTGGTGACGTGGCGGTGGTCAGGTTGATA
>NZ_JAENIO010000015.1 GCF_016595415.1 Roseibacillus ishigakijimensis | reverse complement strand
CTCGGGCATCGTCCTGACTTTCCACACTCACCATCACCACAAGTCTCAGAAAATGAAAAAATCTTGAAGTGAACTTCAAATTGCCCTTGACTGCCATTATCACGGAAGCGGCGCTCTCAACACCTGCCCCGCCGCGAGTTCAATCCGCTATGACCATTCAAACCTCAACCCACAGTCGAAGCCTCGCCCTCGGGCAGGTGTGAGAGGACTTCGACATTAGGCTCAAAAAATGGGATTCACCGATGCTGTCATAGCAGCACGACCAATTTCGAAAGAAGCAGTATTGCGATTGCTGCCTCCAATGACCGAGGTTAATGACTCTGCGGATCAAGATGCCGAGATGTCCGTTGACCTAGCTGAGTGGGAGGATGGAGTCATCCTGCGTGGCGCACTCATCGGACTGCTGGGCGAAGGGGTGGCTCAGGAGGCTTCGCGCGATGGCAGGAGCACAGTGGTGATTTGGGATGAGCCTAACGACACCTACCTTTTGAGCAGGTTTGAGCGAGCATCGAAATCTGATCGCGTTGAAGTTTCTGGATACGACATCATCGAAGATACCATCGGCGTGGCCGAAGCCGGTCTCAACGTCGCGGACTGGAGCGACATGAACTTGGACGGAGAGCTTGAGTGGGTTCTCGGCCGCTATCCTCATCACCGACTGACTTGGAGCCACCTCACACTCCACAAAGCCTAACAAACCGGCGATGGATAAGCCCGATCCCGCCGCGAGTCGATTGACTTCCCTAATTCGAATCCTTATCCTCCAAACGAGGTCGTGCTCCCGGATCGGGCTGCCATGCCTCAAACGTTCGGCCGAAATGAAGAAGCTCGATGAAGCAGCGTTCCGGAAGACCAGCGGCGGTAGCGGGATGATTCGAGTGAAGATCAACGAGGGTCCACCGTTCGATTTCTGGCCATACGTTGAAGCGATTCCTGAAGAGGACTTTAATGGCTACGATTGCAGCGAGGGTAGAGTCGAATGGGTTTGGCGGTCTGAAGATTCGAGATTTGAGCACGTCTTGATCAGCACCGCAGAAGACGTGAATGTGTTTATGGCCGTAGTGCTCGACAGAACCCACTCTGTCGTTGTTGGGCACCGACTGCTCGACTTGAACACCGAATACGGCGTTGCTGGTGACGAACCAAGACAAGCCGAACAAACCACTGAAGCCAACTGACAAGCGATTTTTAGGAAAACTGTTCCCAGAGTTTGGGATGCGATTGCTTGATTGTTTCAATGGTTTTGAGGAGTGGGCTTTCTGATTTTCCTAGGCTTTGAGGTCGCGTTTTCGCCTGCGGCTTTGCCCAGCCTGAAGGTAAGCGACTGAAACCCGACCCCGGGAGATTTTTATTGGCTCCTTGGCGAGGGTGGCGGGGGGATGTCGTTGGGGCTGGATGGGGCTCTTGTGGCGTTGGCCAAGCAAAAAAAAAAACAGCGTGGGTGAGGGCACCCACGCTGTTTGGAGAAAAAGTGGTTTCGGGCCGGGGAGCTTAGGCGTGGTAGTCCTGCAGGGCTTTGACCACGGGCTCGCGGCCTTGCAGGGAGCGGATGGCTCCGATGGAGGCGCGGGCGGCGGAGAGGTTGGTGCAGTGACTGATTTTGTTGGCCACCGCGCCGCTGCGAATCTTGACCTCATCCTCGCGAGCTTCGTGTCCGCTGGGGGTGTTGATGATGAAGGTGATTTCTCCGTTTTTCATCATGTCGATGACGTTGGGGCGCTTCTGCTCGGCGAGCTTGTAGACGCGCTTCACTTCCACTCCTTGTTCTTTGTAGAAGCGGTAGGTGCCGCCGGTGGCGTAGAGGGTGAAGCCGAGCTCCACCAGGTCGCGGGCGATGTCGAGGGAAGGCTCTTTGTCGCGGTCGTTGACCGAGATGAAGACGTTGCCCGCGGTGGGGAGGGGGTTGAAGGCGCTGATCTGGGCCTTGGCGTAGGCCAGGCCGAGGTCTTTGCTGATGCCCATGACCTCGCCGGTGGACTTCATCTCCGGTCCCAGCACGATGTCGATGCCGGGGAAGCGGGCCCAGGGGAAGACCGCTTCTTTGACCGCGTAGTGGGGAGGCACCACTTCCTCGGTGAAGCCGAGGTCGGCGAGTTTCTCGCCCACCATGATGCGGGCCGCCAGCTTGGCGAGGGGCACGCCGATGGCCTTGGAGACGAAGGGCACGGTGCGGCTGGCGCGGGGATTGACCTCAATGACGTAGAGTTCCTCGTCCTTGACTGCGAACTGGATGTTCATCAAACCACGCACTTCCAGCTCGCGGGCGAGGTTCTTGGCGGCTTCGCGGATTTCGGTCCCCATTTTTTCGCTGATGGAAAAGGCGGGGATGGCGCAGGCGGAGTCGCCGGAGTGGACGCCCGCTTGCTCGATGTGCTCCATGACCGCGCCCACCACGGTGGTGTCGCCATCGCTGATGCAGTCGACGTCGATCTCGGTGGCGCCTTCCAGGAAGCGGTCCACCAGCACGGGGCGCTCGGGGGAGGCGTCGACGGCCTCGTTCATGTAGCGGCGCAGTTCCTCGTCATTGTAGACGATCATCATGGCGCGGCCGCCGAGGACGAAGGAAGGGCGCACGAGGACGGGGTAGCCGATGCGGCTGGCCACGGCCACCGCTTCGTCGTCACTGACGGCGGTGCCGGCTTCGGCCTGCTTGAGGCCGAGTTTGTCGAGGAGGGAGGAGAAGAATTTGCGGTCTTCCGCCAGCTCGATGGACTTGGGCGAGGTTCCCACGATGGGGACGCCGGCTTCTTCCAGCCTGGCGGCCAGATTAAGGGGAGTTTGTCCGCCGAATTGCACGATGACGCCGTCGGGTTTCTCCTGCTCGCAGATGTTGAGCACGTCCTCGAAGGTGAGGGGCTCGAAGTAGAGCTTGTCGCTGGTGTCGTAGTCGGTGGAGACGGTCTCGGGGTTGGAGTTCACCATTACTGTCTCGTAGCCGAGTTCCTTGAGGGCAAAGGAGGCGTGCACGCAGCAGTAGTCGAACTCGATGCCCTGGCCAATGCGGTTGGGTCCGCCGCCGAGAATGACGATTTTCTTCTTCTCGCTTTCGCGGGCTTCGTTTTCGTCACCGTAGCTGGAGTAGTAGTAAGGGGTGGCTGCCTCGAATTCCGCCGCGCAGGTGTCCACCAGGCGGTAGCCGGGCACCAGCCCTTGGGCCTTGCGCTCCTCGCGCACGGTGAGCTCGTCCACGCCCCGGGCTTTCGCGAGCTGGTGGTCGGAGAAGCCGAGCTTCTTGGCGCGCTTCAGGTCGAGATTGGCCAAGTCCTTGCCTTCGTCGGCGATTTCCTTGAGGTGGTAGAGGAACCAGCGGTCGATCTGGGTGGCGTCAAAGACCTCGTCGATGGTCCAGCCCTTTTGGAAAGCGACGGAGAGCCAGAAGATGCGCTCGGCATTGGGCACGTGCAGCTTGCGCTCGATCTCCTCGCGGTCGGCATCGAGGGGGTCCTTGCCGTCGAAGCCGAAGCCGAAGCGGCCGGTCTCCAGCGAGCGCAGGGCCTTTTGCATGGATTCCTTGAAGGTGCGGCCGATGGACATGGCCTCGCCCACGGCCTTCATGGAGGTGGTCAGCACGGGGTTGGCGGTGGGAAACTTCTCGAAAGTGAAGCGGGGCAGCTTGGTGACCACGTAGTCGATGGTGGGCTCGAAGCTGGCGGGCGTCTCGCGCGTGATGTCGTTGGGCAGCTCGTCCATGGTGTAGCCCACGGCCAGCTTGGCGGCGATCTTGGCGATGGGGAAGCCGGTGGCCTTGGAGGCGAGGGCGGAGGAGCGCGACACGCGGGGGTTCATCTCGATGACGATGATGCGGCCGTTCTCGGGATTGACCGAGAACTGGATGTTGGAGCCACCGGTCTCGACCCCGATCTCGCGGATGCAGGCGAAGGACTGGTCGCGCATGATTTGGTATTCGCGGTCGGAGAGGGTCTGGGCCGGGGCCACGGTGATGGAGTCGCCGGTGTGAACCCCCATGGGGTCGAGGTTCTCAATGGCGCAGATGACCACGCAGTTGTCGGCCTTGTCGCGCATCACCTCCATCTCGTATTCCTTCCAGCCGAGGAGGCATTCTTCGACGAGAATTTCCGTAACGGGGGAAAGGTCGAGACCGCGGTAGCAGATCTCCTCAAACTCTTCTTTGTTGTAGGCGATGCCGCCGCCGGTGCCGCCGAGGGTGAAGGCGGGGCGGATGACGAGGGGGAAGGCACCGATTTTTTCCGCTACTTCGCGGGCCTCCTCCATGGTGTGGGCGGTGTCGGAGATGGGCAGGTCGAGGCCAATCTTGAGCATGGCTTCCTTGAAGCGGAGGCGGTCCTCCCCCTTGTCGATGGCATCGGCATTGGCCCCAATCATGCGCACCCCGTGCTTGTCGAGGGTGCCGCTCTTGAAGAGGTCCATGGAAGCATTGAGCGCGGTCTGACCGCCCAGGGTGGGCAGGAGGGCATCGGGGCGCTCGGCGAGGATGATTTTCTCGATGTATTCCGGCGTGATGGGCTCGATGTAGACGCGATCCGCGGTCTCGGGATCGGTCATGATGGTGGCCGGATTGGAGTTGACCAGGACGACTTCGTATCCTTCCTCGCGCAGGGCTTTACAGGCTTGGGTGCCGGAGTAATCGAATTCGCAGCCTTGTCCGATGATGATGGGACCAGAGCCGATAACGAGGATTTTCTTGATCGAGGTGTCTTTGGGCATGTAGGGCGTTGGCTAAATCTTTTTTGTACTGCCAAGTGCCGCGCGGATGGTCAAGCGTTGTCCCCATTTTTTCGGAAACTTGGCGAGGCCGGTCTGGGGCCGGTCTCGTCGGGGGAAGTGCTCAAGCGGTTTCCCGCATCTCTGTTTTTCGCTTTTTTCCGGAGAGATTGCGAGCCAAGCGGCGGATGCTGAGGGCAAAGCCGGTATAGACGAGGAGGAGCCCTCCCAAACAGGCGAGAAAGGCGATGAGCTTGCCCGCGAAGCGTCCCGCTTCCCCCGTGTGGAGGGAGCGGATGGAGGTCCGGAGTTTCTGGCGCAGGGTGAGGCTGTCGGGGGAGAGGGTATCGAGGATCTCTCCGGTGCGGGGGTGGATAAGGATTTGGGAAGGAATGTGAAGAAGGGTGAAGCCGCTCTCTTCAACTCGGATGGCGAAGGGATTGCGGCCACCCCCGCCACCGTGGTTGTGACCCCCGCCACCGTGGTTGTGACCCCCACCCGCGCTACCTGGGCCACCGCGCCCCCGTCCTCCTCCGCCCCCTTGGCCGCGCCCGCGCCCATCGGCGCTGGCCCGGCCACTAGCGGCGGGGAGACGGAGAGTTTCCCAGCGGGGGAATGCACGCACTGCGATTGTGAAGCGCTCCTCGAGTGAGAGAGGGGGGCCTCCCCGGCGCAGAGTCGCCACCCCACCCTCTGGCAGAATCAGCGCGGGACTGGCCCCCAGCAGGGTGTCGGTCAGATTGCGTCCCCAGTTGTAGGAGAAGTAGACACCTGTGACGATCATGACCACCAGCGGGAGCAGGCACCAGAAGCCGATGACGTTGTGCCAATTGAAGTCGCGGGCTTTGCCCCGGGCCTTGCGATTGAAAAGGGACACGCCGCGCAAGGCTCGCAGGCTGGCGGGCCACCAGAGGAGGAGGCCGCTGAGCGCGAGACCTAGGAAGGCCAGATTGGCGAGGCCATTGATCGCGGAGCCGGTCGAGCGGCTTTCCCCCTCTTGCAAAAGCCAGCGGTGAAGGCGGAGATTCCAATTGAAAAAGCGGTGCCAGCCCTCGACGCGCTCCGGGTGGGCGGCGACGAGCAGCTCCCCGGTGTAGGGATTGACCCAGCGGGCATCCCGCCGTCCGACGATGATGCGCCAAGCTTGCTCAGGCTTTCTGGCGACTTCCACCGCGGTGATGGCTAGCTCGGGCTCCTGCTCCCGGGCTGCGGCCACCACCTCGTCAATAGTGAGCCTTTCCGCCGGGGCGGGCGGCACCTCGACGCGGCGCAGAGAGGCTTCCGCCCAGCCTTCGATATCATCTTGAAAGGCCAGGGCCGCTCCGGTGAAGCAGAGCAAGGCGATGACGACCCCCGCAGCCACTCCGAGCACGAGGTGGATCCAAAAGAGGGTGCGGCGAAGAGGGCGGGGCAGCTTCATGGTTCAGGTCGAAGAACGAAGGGAGGGGCTTAAAATTCCTGCTGAAAGGCGAAGATGAAGTTGCGGCCTGGCCCGTTGTCCACCGTCTGATAGGCCCGGAAATCCTGGTTGAAGACGTTCTCCACGCGGAACTTCAAGGAACTGTCCTCGGTCAGCTCGTAGGTGGCGTAGAGGTGGACCAGCTCGTAGGAGTCAGTGAAGAGATTGCTATCCACATTGTTGCTGGAGCCCGCGAGGGTGCTCTCCCCGGCGTCAAACTCCGAAACGTAGTGGATCTCGGCCCCGAGAGTGAGGCGGTGGTCAAAGAAGCGAGCGCCCAAGTCCCCGAAGAGACTCCAAGGGCGGTTCTGCACCGGGTCGCCCGGCAGGCCAGTGCCCTGGGCATCGCGCTCGGTGTAGTCGAAGACCAGCGCGCCGTAATAGCGGGGGGCATCGTAGCGGGCCTGGAACTCAACCCCGTGCAACTCGTCGTCGCCGGCATTGGTGAGCTGCAGCTCATCCGGCTGGCTGGTCGGCATCCCGACGATGAGGTCTTCGATATCCTGATGGAAGTAGTTCACCCGCAGACTGGCGCGGTCTTGCTCTTGGAAGAGGTTCCGCTTCTGGTAGCCTAGACCGATTTCCCAAGTGCGGTTGGTCTCGGCCTCCAGATTGGGATTGGGCAGGGTGATGACGTTGCGACCGGACTCCTCGAAAAGCTCGCTGGCCGAGGGTGGACGCCAGCCTGTGCCCACGTTGGCAAAGATGGAAAGCCCGCTCCAGATGGGGTCTTGATGGAAGGGAAGCACTTCCGCACCCAGCGACCAGGACCAGTTGTCATTCCCTCCCTTTTCGCCGCGATATTCGGTCTCGAAGTCATCAAAGCGTCCGCCCTGGCTTAGGGTGAGCCACTCCTGGTAGCGTTGCTCGAAGTTCAGATAAGCGCCGAGCTTTTCCCGCTTGTGGTTGCTGTTGCCCGCGCCCCGGCCGCTGAGGGTCTCGTCCTGCACGCGGTCGCGCAGGGCGGAGAGGCCATAATGCACATCCATTGCCAGTTCGTCGCGGGTGAAGGTGGTGGTATTGGCGACCTCGAAGCCGAGGGTCTCGGTGACCTACAGGCTGGTGGGTGAGCTGGCTCCTCTATCGGTGCGTTCGCGGTCGGTGCGGCTGTAAAAAGTGGTCAGCTCCAAGTCGAGCCAGTCATTGCCCGCGAATTCGTTGGTGTAGTTCAGGGTGACAGTGTCGATCTGGACGTCCTCTTCCCGCAGGGTGCCGTTGCGCTGTAGGCCTTGGGCGAAGTTCTCGCTGCCGAGGAAGTTCTGCTTCGTAAAGAGGTATGAGAGCTTCAGCTCCTGGTAATCGTCCGGGCTGTAGACTGCTTTGGCCAGGCTGCTGACGGACTCGGTTTCGGATCCGATGATGGTCTCGCCATCGCCGTCCTCGTAGTCATCGTAGAGCTTGTAGGAGCCTGCGGCCAAAAAGGAGAGGGCCTCGCTGGCCTGCACGGCCCCGGCGAGGACGAGGCCTCGGCCATCGCCATTGGACTCGTAGAAGGTCTTGGTGCGTCCTCCCAGGCGTTCGCCCTCAGTGAGCAAATCAGCGGGATCGATGGTGGAGAAGGAAATGGAGCCCGAGGAAGAGCCTTGTCCGCTCTTGTTGGCGGCTGCTCCCCGCTTGACCTCTACCGATTTGAGAAGGGAGCTATCGATGGAGAGGCGATTGCTGTTCGCCCCGTGATTGGTGTTGAAAAAATTCTGCGGGGCTCCGTCGATATCGACCGCCACGCGGCCTGAGCCCTCCTGGCCCCGGATATTGGGGCGAAAGTTCTGCCGCCCGCCTTCGCTGACTCCGGAGACGCCGGGGAGCTGGCGGAAGAGGTCGGCCACGGTCTGGCCCTGATAGTTCTCGAGCACTTCTCCGGCAAGGACGGAGCGACCGGTGGCATCGGCGACGAGCTCCTCGCCTTCCTCTGCGGGCTCTTCGGTGAGGGCCTCCACCACCGAGTCGGAGAGCTCCACCGCTTCAGCTGGCCCTTGGGCGGGGTTGGCCAAGGGGACGAGAGAGGCGAGGGAGAGAGAAAGAGAAAGCGATTTCATGTGAAGGAGTGAGTGATATAGCCTGACTGCAGTTTTGGCAGGCGGGCGGACTTTTTGGCAGGCTTGCTCGCGTTAAGATAGCGCTGAACTGCTTAAGATTAGCGCTCAATTGACATTTGCGGAGAGCCCTTCTTCCGTCCCTCGTCGTCGCGCCAGCATCAGATTGCGGCCCACCTTGGCGCGCTCGGACAACAATGACCGCTGCAGGTTGGCGAAGCGGCATTGCATTCTCCCCCGCAGACCACCCGGTTCCTGAAGTGGCGGGAGTGATGGCGGGAATCAGATCGTCGCCATTCTGGAAGTCTGGGAAGGGCGAGGGCTTCCGCATGGAAGTTGCCTTGGGGGAGTTCCGGGGCAGCTGATTTTGATAAAGGCAGGAGGAAGGACAAAAAAGCCCCGCCGGAGAGGAACTTCCGGCGGGGCTGCCCAGTGCGTCTGACGAACGCCTTAGAGGTTTTGGCTGACGCGGAAGAAGACCTTGGGCTCGCCGTTGAGCTCCGGAACAGCCGAGAGGTCCACAGTCACCGGAGTGCTGGTGCCGGCAGAGGCCAGATTGGCATCGAGGGTGATCCAGCTGGTCAGGTCAGTGGAGGCTTCCAGGGTGTAGCTGGCTTCAGCGACGGTGGTCAGGGTGAAGCTGGCTTCGGTGACGGGGGAGCCGGTGACGGTGAAGTCGTTGAGGGGGATGATTTCTCCGCCCGGAGTGACGACCACGTCTTGAGCGACCAGGGGGAGTCCGCTGGCGAGGGAGACGGTCTCCTCGCTCTCGCCGGTGGAGAGGAGGGGGTAGCGGTAGGAGAAGTCGATGGCCGGACCGCCGATGACCTCCCACCACGAGCCGCCGCCGCCTTCCCAGACGAGGGTGACGATGCGGTATTCGCCGACCTCGAGATGGACGCTGGCCAGCGTGCGGCTGTTGCCGGTTCCGGTCTCGGCTTCGATGCCATTGAGGACCTCGCTGTTGTCGCTATCGGGGGCATTGACGAGGACGGCGGCGGCGGGGACGTAGGAGCCCACCAGGGAGGTGAATTCCGGGTCGGCCAGGCCGCCTTCTCCGTAGATATACATGTAGCCGCCGTCATCACCTTGGAAGCCCAGGTGATATTCGCCTGCCCGGGTGACGACGAGGGTGCCGGTGGCCCGCATGGCGTAGTCGTTGTCTGCATTCGCGGTATCCAGAGGCCAGGGGTTGGTGTTGCCGAAGTCTCCTTCCCCGCCCGCTTCCGGATCTTGGAAGTTGAGGTTGGGCCAGGTGGTGATGGCGTTCGCGGGCTGGGGATCGAGAGCCAAGGTGGTTTCGATGCGGTTGGTGGCGCCAGCGATGGTGTTCTCAAATCCTTCGCCTACCAG
This sequence comes from Roseibacillus ishigakijimensis, assembly GCF_016595415.1. Lineage (GTDB taxonomy): Bacteria > Verrucomicrobiota > Verrucomicrobiia > Verrucomicrobiales > Akkermansiaceae > Roseibacillus > Roseibacillus ishigakijimensis. The sequence continues at coordinate 74,549 of NZ_JAENIO010000015.1, read as the reverse complement.
GCCGGGATTGGAGCTTTCCACCGTCCAGCCGGGTTCTTTGATGAGGGGGAAGGTCGCGGTGGCTGGAGTTTGCAGACCGACGAGTTGGAAGCCGCCCTCCGGATCGCTGCCGTGGGGCCAAGCGCCGGGGGCCGCGGCGAGCTCGTAGTGGAAGCCGGAGGTGACCTCCAGATGCACGAACTCCAGGTCGTAGGAACCAGCCTGCAGGTCGATGATGCCCCGGGTGAAGGAGCCGCCATTGGCATCAAAGAAGAGCACGTTTTGATTCGACATCTCGAAGCGTCCTGCCGCGTTGTTGTTCCCCTGGGTGGCCTGCTTGAAGGAGGGGTTGGGGACGTCCACGCCGGTGAGGCGGAGGAACATGCCGTCATCGCTATCGATGGCGAAGGTGTAGGTGCCGGAGTTGGCGATATTGATGCGGCCTTTGGCGACGGTGACGACATGGTTGTCGTCGGCATCGGTATTCCCGGGGAAGATTTTGTTGCCGGGGATGAGGCCAGCCCCACCATCGGTGCCATTGGGATCGTAGTGGTTCAGGTAGGGTTGCTGGCTGTCGACAGTCAAGCCATCAGCATCCGCAGGAGTGCGGGTGGTTTCCGTGAGGAAAGTAATCGCTGCTCCAAAGCCGCCGACGTTGGTTTCCCCATTTTGCGACTGCAGATAGGTGCGGACGCCAAAGTTGCCGTCCGTGCCTTCCGGGCCTGCGATCTCAAGCGGGTAGCGGGTGTCGAACTCGGGAAGAGAGGGGTCGTCGGGATTGCCAACGAGTTCCCAAGTGTTGGTGTTGCGATCTTCGGTGAATTCTCCCTGGGCCCAGGCCACTTCTTGGAAGCCGCCGCCGCCGCCATCGTGGCCCAGATAGGTGATCTCGTATTCACCTGCCGCGTCGAAGCGGTAGGTGGCGCGAATGTTGGAAACAGCATCGCGATACACGGTCTGGGGGTCGTAGGCGTCAATCGCCGCTCCTCCCGCGACGGAGACGAACTCGCCGCCTCCTGGGCCTTCTACCCGCATGGCGAAGCCGTCGTCGCTGTGGATGGAGAAGGTGTAGAGCCCCGCAGCGGGGACATTGACCAGCGTGCGGGCGAGGAGGGCGTAGTTGTCATCCCCTTCGCCATTGGTCAGGATGGGGAAGTCGTTGTTGAAGTTCCCGCGCGCGGTGGGACTGGAGGTGTCGGGGTCGGAATGGTTCAGCACCGGTGCTTGGCCATCGACGTGGGTATGGCTGTCGGGATTCTGCGCGAGGGGCACGGTGGCGAGCAAGGTGGTGGGATTGATGGCGCCAAACTCGCGAATGGCCCAGGAGCCGACACTCGGGGCGGGCCCGGGCAAGTTCTCGGGAAGGACGAGGGGGAGATCGGAGTCGTCACCGACGAGAGCCCAGGTATCGGTCTCGTCATCGTTCTCGAATTGGCCTGGCGCCCAGGCCAGCTCGTAGAAGCCGCCGCTGCCGCCATCCCAACCGAGGTAGGTGATTTCGTAGGTGCCGGCGGCATCGAACTGGTAGGTGCCGCGGGTATTGGAGTCGCCGGTGCCGCCATCGCGGTAGAGGACTTGATCGTCGAGGGGATCGATGAAGCCGTCGCCACCCTTGGCGATGAAGCGTCCGCCTCCGTCGCCTTTGACCCGCATGGCAAAGCCGTCGTCGCTGTGGACGGAGAAGGTGTAATTGCCGGCCGCAGGGACCTCAAGGAGGATGGTGCCCACGACCGTCCAGTTGTCATTGACGCCTGCGACGTTGGTCAGGACGGGGAAGTCATTGTCGAAGCGACCGGCCGCAAGGTAGTCGTTGGAATCGGGGTCGGTATGGTTGAAGACCGGGTAGGTGTCTTCCACGAAGGTGCTTTCGGGCGCGCGCACGACCTCGGTGGCGGCTGCGATCGTGGCGGGGTTGGTGTTGCCGTATTCGCGGATGGTCCACTGGCCGGTCACTGCCGTGGGGCGGGGGAGCTCGGGCAGGAGGCGGTAGCTCTCGAAGGTGCCGGGGAGAAAGGCTTCTCCGCCCCCTTGCTGCGGGATGGCGAGATCGAAGCTCTGCGGACCATGGTCGAGGGGAGTGGTGACCGTGACGAGGACATCCTGGCCCTCGCGGGTGACCACGTAGTCGGTGCGAGGGAGTTCGACGCCGTTGAGGAGAAGTTCGAACTCGCCGCTCAGGTCGGTGACGAAGGCGGCGGTGTCTTGGTAACGAATCTCAAACTGGGTGGCCGAGAGAGCGGTCACGCTTTGGAAGACGGGCTCGGCAACGTAGGTGTTGATGAGGGTATCGGAGAGGGCTGCGATGTTGCCACTCTCGTCGGAATTGTAGAGGCGCAGCTCCAGAATGTCTCCTGAGAAGGGATTGCCACCCCCTGCGGTGATGGCCCCGAGGGCGAAAGCGCCGCCATTGCGCGCAGCGGTGGAGGCATCGGTGAAGACCGCGCTCTCCATCCCATTGATAAAGAGACGGGCTTCCCCGGCATTGCTCCAGGTGAGGGCTGTGACGTGGACCTGGTCCAAATTCAGATCGCCTGCCAGCAGGGTGCGGTCGGGCGAGCCGATGCCGCCGGCCGCTTGATTGCCACTCCAGCTGAGACCCCAGTCGGGCACGTCGTTGGCTTGCTCCATACCGATAAGTCCGGTGGTGGCCCACCAGCCGCTCCCGGTGGAGCCAGCTGCGCGCGGCGCGAAGACGGCCACGAGGGTGAGGGCATTGCCTCCGGCAAGAGGATTGTCGCCCTCGGCCACCACGAAGTAGTCCAGCGGGTAAGTGATATCCACTCCCTTGTGGGTGTTGTAAGTGTCCTGGCTTTCCCAAGGAGGGCCATTGGTTTCGTCCACGGGGGAGGTGGCGACAATGCCCGAGATTTCGTCGGTCCAGGTGCCGCTCTTGTCGGTGTAGCTATCGCCCAGCCACTGGGCGACGAGGTCGGCCCGGGCTGCTGGACCGAGGCCCAGGGCTGCCGTGGCGGCCACCAGTGGCAGACTGGCGGTCCGGTGAGTGTTTTTTGTATTTTTCATGCTGATGGTTTTTGCTTTGCCGAATGGGTTTTCGACCGTTTTTTTGAAGCGCGGGGAAAGTGGGTTTCTCGCGTTATCAATTCTCAAAATGATGACATTGTCCTGCCATTAGGATGATTGAGTAAGGAACGAATCGTCATTTTGAGGATTCTCATAAGTGAGTTTTCGCTTGGCCGCGTCAAGATGATAGTTGGCGGTTTTCGTTATTTTCTCAGCGGAAAACATCTATCTTGTATGATGTATGCGACAAACTTGTAAAAAGAGGGTTGTCGGTCCGGGAAGAGGAGTTCAGCAGGGTGAATTTTTTTGGGAGTGCGTCGAGCGCCGGGATGGTTTTGACTGCGGGTATGGATTGCCCGTCCTCCCTCAGTCTGCTCGCCCGCCAGTTTCCCTGCGCCTCTTCGGTGATGTCGCAGATCGCTCTCCTGCAGGCCAAGCTGACTCTGCCGCGCGGGCGCGTCCACCTAATCAGCGATGTGCACGGGGATGACCGCAAGCTGCGCCATGTGGTGAACAATGCCTCGGGCGGGATCTCCACCCTTGTGGACCAGGTGGTGGGGGACGAGCTGACCGGGGAAGAGAAGGCTATCTTCCTCGCCTTTCTCTATTATCCGGTGGAGAAGATGCGGACTTACGAGGAGCGCATCCAGAACGTGGAGTGGCGCTTGACCAAGGTGAAGAAGCTGTTGCGGCTGCAATTCCGCCTGGTGCGTCACCTGGCCCGCACGGTGACCAAGGAAGAGCTGCTGGGGCTGATGAAGGAGGAGTTCCGCGTGCTCTACATCGCCCTTCTCGACGAGGTCTCCTTCCAACGCGATCCCGGCTATGTCGACTCCATGGTCGATGCGCTGGCGGACTATGATCAGGATATCGTGGCCCTGCACGAGGCCTCCCGCCTGGTGCGCAATCTGGTGGTCTCGGAGGTAGTGGTGGCGGGCGATCTCTTTGACCGGGGAGAGCGCGGGGATCGGGTCATCCACTACCTGCGCAATCAGCCCAAGGTGAGCTTCACGTGGGGGAACCACGACATCATCTGGATGGGGGCTACGCTGGGGTCGGAGATTCTCATTGCCACGGTTCTGCGCATTTCCCTGCGTTATCTCCGTCTCTGGCAGCTGGAGGAGGGCTACGGCATCCTGCTCTCCCCGCTGGCCCATCTGGCCCAGACCGTTTATGGCGATGACGAGGCGCGGTGTTTTTATCCCAAACGCAGCTCCGGCTTCATTGACGAGGGGTTGGTGGCCAAGATGCACAAGGCGGTGGCCATCCTGGAATTCAAGCTGGCGGGTCCCCTCCTCGCCCGCCACCCGGAGTGGCGCATGGAGGATCGCCGGATGTTGCATCGGATCGATTACGAGGCCGGGACGGTGGAAATAGATGGGCAGCACTACGCCCTCAAAGACACCAACTTTCCCACCATTGATCCGGCCGATCCCTATGCCCTCAGTGGGGAGGAGGAGAACTGCCTGGCTCGCTTGCGGCAGTCCTTTGTCTCCAGCCAGCGCCTGTGGGAACACATGCTCTTTGTGGTCAAACAAGGAGGGATGTCGCTGACCCGCGACGAGGCGCTCGTCTTTCACGGCTGCGTGCCGACAAATGAAGACGGCACCCTACGCGAGGTGCTGGTGGGGGAGCGCTGCCTGAAGGGAGGCGCGCTCTTCCGCGAACTGGAGGAGATTGTGCGGCGCACCTATCGCGAGGGAGCGGCCAGTGTGAGCGATGACCTCGATTATTATTATTGGCTTTGGGCCAATGGAGATTCCCCCTTGTTTGGAAAAACGCGAATGACGACCTTTGAGCGCTACTTCATCGCAGACAAGGAGACCCATGTGGAGGTCAAGGACCCTTACTTCGGCAAGATACACGATGCTGACTTTTGCCGCATGGTGGGGCGGGAGTTCGGGATGGGCGACGATGTCCTGATCATCAACGGCCACGTGCCGGTCAAGGTGGAGAAGGGCGAAGACCCGGTGAAGCGGGGGGGGAATGCGGTCACCATCGACGGCGCCTTCTCGGAGGCCTACGGTGATCGGGGCTACACTCTGGTGATGGGGCCGAACAATATTCGCCTCGCCGAGCACTCGCACTTCGAGTCCATCGAACACTTCCTGGCCAATGATGACGACATGATTCCCAAGCTGCGCGAGCTGCGCAGCTACGGGACCTGCCGGACCATTGGGGAAACGCGCGAGAGCGAGGACATCGCGGCCCAGCTCACCCTCCTGAACCAGCTGCTGCAGGCCTATCGCTCGGGCGCGGTGCGGGAGCTGAAGTCGTGAGGGGTTGCCTGCGGCCTCAGCGACGCGGGCGGTAGGGCTTGGTGGGGTCGTAGCTGGGATCGGGGACGGGGCGGTAGGCCTGGTGCTCGTCCAGCCAAGCGTCGAGGGCTTCTTCCAATTCGCGGGCTTTTTCGGGTTGGCTGTCGACGAGGTTGACTCTTTCGCCCACGTCGTCGCGCAAGTGGTAGAGCTCGCGCACACCGTCCTGATAGTGTCGGATGAATTTGTAGTCGCCCATGCGGATGGCAGAGGCCGGGGTCTCGCCCGAGCCGTGGTAGTGCGGGTAGTGCCAGTAGAGCGCGCGCTTGGGCAAGTCCTCGCCGACAAAGGTCGGGCTGAGATCCAGTCCGTCGCGATGGCGCTCGGGGGCGGGCGGGAGGCCGGCGCTCGTTAGAATGGTGGGGAACAGGTCGGGGCCAAAGACGGGCTGGGCGCACTCTTTACCGGCGGGAATCAGGCCGGGCTGGCGGAGGATGAGGGGCACGCGGATGCCGCCTTCGTGGTAAAAGCCCTTGCCCTTGGCCAAGGGGTGATTGCTGGTGATCTCGCGCAGGACGAGTCCGCCGTTGTCGGAGGTCATGATGACGAGGGTGTCCTCGGCGAGGTCGTGCTCCTCCAGGGCGGTGAGGACGCGGCCGACGTTCTCATCCATGCTGTGGACCATGGCGGCGTAGGCGGCATTTTTCCAAGGGCTGGGTGGGAGAGCGGCGATTTTTTCCTGATAATGCTTCTGCAGTGCGGGCTTGGGCTGGATGGGAGTGTGCACGGTGTAGAAGGAGAGCATGAGGAAGAAGGGCTCGTCCGGTGATTGCGCGTAGTCCGCCAGCAGGCGAGTGGCTTCGTCGCCAAGGCGATCGGTGAGGTAATCGTCGTCCCCCCGGTCGGGAAGGAAGGGAATCTTGAAAGGCGCGAAGTAGCCGTGCGGGGGCTGTCCTTTGTGGTGGCCGCCCAGGTTGATCTGGTAGCCTTGGTCCTGGGGAAACCCGGTCTGGTGCCCGTGGTCGTTGAGGTGCCATTTGCCGATGAAGGCGGTGCGGTAGTCATGGGCCCGCAGATGCTCGGCGATGGTCACCTCCTCCAGAGGCAGCATGGTGTGGGTGAAGCGCTCCTTCAGCGGAGTGTTGGGCAGGCGGGAGCCCGCGATCCAATCGGTGAGTCCGTGGCGAATGGGGTATTGCCCGGTCTGGATGGCGGCCCGGCTGGGGGAGCAGACCGCGCAGGCCGCGTAGGCGTCGGTGTAGCGCATCCCCTCGCGGGCGAGCTGATCGAGATGGGGGGTCTCGTGGAGGGGGTTGCCGTAGCAGGCGAGGTCGCTGTAGCCGAGGTCGTCGACGAGGAGGAGCACGACATTGGGGCGGGCGGGCAACAGCAGGGTGCTGGCGAGGAGGAGGAGGAGCGATCTCATGGTAAACATTTTGCCCTCCTACTCGACCGGGTGAGGGAACTTATCAAATTCTCCTCTGCGGCGTGGGTTGACCGGTTTACCTGACTGTGCTTTCCACGCGGAAAAAGTCCCGCCGGGGATGGCGCTCGCTGCTGGGGATGAGGAAGCGGTTGAGACCGTCATCGGTGGTGTTCACGGCGCTGGCGTTGGTGAAGTCGAGGTTGTCTGCGGAAGTGACGCGGCGATGGGCTACGCCATCGCGGACGTCGAGGTAGAAGTGGCCGGCTTCATCAAAGCCGCAGCCGTCGATGAGGATGGCTCCGCTCTCCTCGTTTTCGATCAAAGCCAGCACGTTGGTGTCGTAGTTCACGTAGCTACTATAGCGACCGTGGAACCAGACCACGTGGTGGTCGTAGCCATGATTGGCGGGGACGATGGGGCGCAGGTGGTCTTGCGCGGAATCGCTGGTGATGGCTTCCCAAGTAAAGGTCTCGCCCCCATCGGTGGTGATGCCCCGGTAGATCTCGTAGCGGTCCTCCTCGTTTAGAGTGGTGTTGCCGAGGTCGAGGTCCGTGGGATCACTGTGATTGGAGGAAATATAGACCACATTGGGGTGTTCGGGGTCGATGGCCATGCCGCCGCCGTAGTAGCGCTGACTGTTGTAGATGGGGCGGCCTCCCTGCGCGATGAGCTTTTTCCGCCACTGGCTGCCATTCCAGACGGCGTAGTAGTATTGGATGCGATCGTTGAGGTAGTTGCCGTTGTTTTGCTGGACTTGGAAGGCGCAGACTGGATGACCGTTCTCCTGGTAGCAGATGTCCCAGGTCCAGGCGCGACCGCCGGGGAGAAAGTCGTTCTGGTCTTCTCCTACCCCATAGCTGGTGCCGGCCGGTTGATAGCCGTAGACCACGGAGCCGCGCTCGATGCCGCTGGTCCCGGCCTGATCGCCGTCGTGATCGATGGCGTCGCCTGCGAAGATTTCTCCCAAGGTCTTGAGCGCGGTGCCGTCGCTCTGTTTGAAGGCACCGGTGCCGATGCTGTCGCCGGATTCGTAGTAGAGGTGGTAGATGCTGGTGTTGGTCTCGTCGGGGTGGCCATCGGTGTAGATAAAGTCGATGCGGTCTTCGCCGTTGCTCCAATATTTCGGGTAAGGGCGACGGCCATTGCCGCCGGAGTCGATCACAAGGTGGGTGTCGCTCCAAGTGGCTCCGTTGTCATCGGAATACATCAGCGTGGGGTCCCAGCCGATTTCGCGGTGGAAGTTGTAAATGCGGTTGCTCTCTGCGGTCAGCCGATAGGTGTTGTTGTAGGTGTAGGCGGCGGAGACGTCTTTGCTGCTCTCTGCGCTCCAATCGTCGATGCTGGCGGGCTCGGTGACCGTGCTGCGGCGCCAGTAGAAACGGCTTTCGGTGCTGTGCTTGGCGTAGAGAATGAGCAAGGTGTCGTCGGGCAAGATCGTGATCGAAGGGTTGTTGTGATCATCGGTCTCGCGCGAGGCGGCGGTGCTGATGATCGTTTCCCTGCGGGTCTTGGTTGCGGGGTCGTATTGGCTGATTCCGTACTGCCCGTCGCTGAGGACGTAGCCAGTGTAGAGCTTGCCGAGGTGCCAGATGGCGCGCTCGTCATTGAACCAGGTCCAGACGCCATCACTGGCAACGACGGCGTAGGGTGTGCTGGCGGCATCGAGCGGGTCGCTCCCGCGGTTGATCTCGGTGGCGTCGGCGAAGCCGTCCTGGTCGCTGTCGGCGAGAAGGGGATCGGTCTGGTGGAGATTGATTTCCGCCCCATCCTGCAAGCCGTCGCCATCGCTATCGGCCAAAGCGGGATCGGTGCCATGGGTTCTGACTTCGCTCACGTTGTCGAGCCCATCGCCATCGTCATCCACGCCGGGGGTGAGGTCCAGGTAGGAGGGGACGAAGCCCGCGCCATCGAACCAGGTGCGGTGACCGGTCTCCGGCGTGTCATCGAGGTAGACCACGATTTCGCCATTTTCATCGGCTTCCCGATAGCCGAGGAAGGTCTCGTAGAGCTCGCGGTTGCCCTCCTGGCAATCCACCGAGTCCGAGAGAAAGTGTTCGCCGGGCTGGGCGTCGAAGCCCGAAAGGTCGCGCGCGTTCTGACTGGGATTGCTCAGCCCGAGCTGGCCGGCGCTCAATCCGGTGCGCACGTCCCAAGCCTGTGTGCTGGCATCGGCGGCCCAAAAGTAGCTGTAAATTTGGTAAAGCTGTCCACTGGCCAGGCCGTCCAAGGTGAGCGCCAGGGTGGGGGCGTCCTCGGGGCCGGCATCGCCTGAGGCGATGATTTCCCCGCCATTGGCCCAAGTGCGGCGGATGTTCCATTTGTCATCCACCGAGTCTCCTCCCGGGACAGTGCCGCCAGAGTAGTTCAGGTAATGGCTGTTTTCACTCAAAGGAGAGCCATCCGCGAGGGTCAATTTGTCCAAGGAGGCATTAACGAAGCTGATGCGTCCGCTGAAGGAAGTCGCGTCGTTGGGGTCAGTGGGAGGCACCGCCGCCAGCTCGTAGAAGTCGCTGTCGCCATCGCCATCGCTGTCCGCTTCGTTCGCGTTGGTGGTGGCATTGCCAAAGGCCGGATTGAGCGCGCCGGAACTCTCTTCCGCATCGCTCAGGCCATCGCCATCGCTGTCGGTGGCCGCCGTCCCGACGGTCCCGTGCACGGTGATGTCATCGAAGCGAATGTCTTTGTCGGAGAGGCCCGAGTTGTCCGTCAGGGCCAGTCCGAAATAGAGCGGACCCGCGCTACTGACCAGACCGTCGACCCGTCCCGCCACCACTTCTCCAAAGGAGCTGCCACTGTCGGCATTGGCGCTGATGGTCAGTTGATTGCTTTGGGCAACGATGTCGTTGAAAGCCTCGTCTGTCGCGACGTAGAGCACGGCTTGCACCACGATGCCATCGTTTCCGGGGGCCTGATCATAGGCTTTCAGGCTCCAAGTCACGCCGCCGATAGAGGCCAGGTTCAAGCTTTCGCCATTCTGGGGGGTGAGGCTCCACCGGGCCTGGATGTGCTCCGGAGAGGGGGCCACATCGTTCACCATCTGTGTGTTCTTCAGATAACGGTAATGCGACCCCTCGATGGGCTCAAGGGAGGAGTATCCCGTCGCCGTTGTCGCCGAAAAGGTGATGTCGCTAGCAGACACTCCCACTGCCACTGAATCCGGAAAGGCGTTGTTATTGAGCCCGTAATGGGCGAGAGGGGCGGCCAAGGCGAGAGGCGTGGCGGCCAGAAAGGTGGCGAGGGTTTTCATGAATGGAAAGAGCGGAACAGCCTCGTCGCGGCAGGTTGACTGGTCAATCACCATCGGGACGCCATTTTTCGAGCACGATGGGAGCGTCATTCGCCAGCTTCGGTCCGGGGGTGCTGCGGCCATGGGCGATGAGGTCTTGCAAGAGCGCGCGCAATTCAGCCGCCTTCGCCGGATGGTCTTCTTGTTGTTCGTCACGCTCGGCGAGGCTCTCCGGCAAGCGATAGAGCTGCTGGGTGGGGAGGCCCTTCTTCAGCGCGACCGCCGGACGGGGTGCGCTCCAGCCGCCTGAGCCTGGGCAGAGCACGAGCTTCCACTCCCGGGTGCGCACCGCAAAGTGTCCGGCATGACTGTGATGCACGACCGGGGGCCGGGGCCGGGCGGCGGGCTTTCCCTGCAACTGGGGCCAGAAGCTGAAGCTATCGGGTGCGGTGGGGTCCTCGTAACCGGTCCCGACGATTTCCGCCACAGTGGCAAAAACGTCGCTCTGGCAAATCAAGTCGTCGCATTGGCTCCCGGCCTCGGTGGTGCCGGGCCAAGAGACGAAGAAGGGCACGCGGTGGCCGCCCTCCCAGAGGTCGGCCTTGGAGCCCCGCAGGTCCCCACTGGGAAAGTGGCCCATCTTTTCCAATTCGTCCTTTTTGGCAGTGGGAGCCGAGGTGCCGTTGTCGGAGGAGACAATGACGAGGGTGTTCTCGAGCAAACCGCTTTCGCGTAGTGCAGCCATCACCCGACCATGGCTGTCGTCGGTCTGCATCACGAAATCCGCGTGGGCATTGAGCCCGCTGCGCCCCTGCCATTCCTTGGTCGGCACCACCGGGCTGTGGGGCGAGTTCCAGGGGAGGTAGAGGAAGAAGGGCGCGTCGCCCTTCTCCCGCTTCTGGATGAAGGCCACGGCTGCTTCGGTGAGTCGCGGGAGCATCTCGATGGGCTCGATGCGTTCGCTCACCCGGTCGTCCTCGATCCAGACATCCATCTGCCGGGCGTGGTGAAAACCGCGGAAGAAGTCGAAGCCCCCGCGATCGAGGGGGCCGTGGGTCACCTTCGCTCCCACCGCGACCTTTCCCTGCACGTGTTCGCCATCGTAGAGCATGCCGAGATGCCACTTACCGATGATGGCGGTCTCGTAGCCAGCTTGGGAAAGGAGCTTGGGCAAGGTGACCCGGTCGGGGGCAATGAGCGAGGGCCCGCCGGTGAGGACGCCTTTTTGCAAGCGGGTGCGCCAGGAGTAGCGACCGGTGAGCAGGGTGTAGCGGGTGGGCGTGCAGACCGAGGACGCGCTGTGGGCATCGGTGAAGGTCATCCCGCTGCGGGCCAGTTCGTCGAAGTGCGGGGTGGGAATTTTTCCCCGCTCGGGATTGAGGTGCTGAATCTCGCCATAACCTAGGTCATCGCTCAGCATGAGGATGATATTGGGCTGCGCGACAGCGAGCAGGGGAGCGAGGAGAAACAAAAGCCAGAGACGCATGAAGGCTTTTACGCGGCAGGTAAGCGCCCCTTGCAAAGTGGAGTGAGTTGACGAGTCAACTTTTCAGGAGTGGGGCGAGGCTGAAAGGAGCGGTCAAAATATTTTTGCTTTGCGGGAGGAAGGGATTCGGGCAGTTCTTGAGGAAATGGCTCGAGTGGAATTGTGTGAGGTCTGGAAGCGCTTTGGCAAGCAGGACGTCTTGAGCGGGGTGAATTGGCAGGGGACGGAGGGCGAACTGGTCGCGCTGATGGGAGTCAATGGTGCAGGCAAGACGACCATGCTTCGCGTGCTGGCGGGGTTGGTCGGGCCCGAGTCGGGTGAAGTGCGCATCGACGGTCAACGCTTCACTCGTGAGGATCTGGCCCTGCGACGGCAGCTTTACTTTCTCGGAGACGAACCAGCGCTATTCCCGGAGGAAAATGCCCTTGTTAACCTCGCGACCATGGCCCGGCTCTGGCAGGTGTTTCGCCGGGGTCTAGAAGAGGAGGCTGCGGAGTGGATGGAGCGGTTTGGGATTCTTGCCCTGCGGGAAAAGCCGGTCGCGCAACTCTCTCGCGGCCAGCGCTACAAAGTCGCGCTGGTCATTCTGGCGACTTTGCGCCCACCCATTTGGCTCCTCGACGAGCCTTTTGCATCCGGCATGGATGCTCAAGGCCTGCGCACCCTGCGTCAGCTGATCCGGGAAGGGCTGGCGGAGGGCGCTTTAGTCGTTTTTTCGACCCAACTGATCGAGATGGTGCGGGACTTTGCCCCGCGGGTAACGGTGGTGGCGGGTGGGGTGGTGCTCCATGATGGCGCTGTGCCCGAGTTGGAAGAAAAGGCCCGGGCGGGGGATCCTCACTTGCGCAATCTGATGGATTTCTGAAATCACAAAGAGAGGAGAAAATGAACTGGGGGCCGTTTCAATTTCGCAATAGAGAGCACGAGGCGAGGTTTCGCCAAGCCGCTCTCCAGCAGGCTCGGGGAGTGCCTGCCGAGGGAGGTCTGTGGCTCCGGTATCGAAGACGGCTTGGCCTCTTGTTGCGTGTCCCGCTCTACGGAACCGGGGTTCTTGCTCTCTTTTTCTTTAGTCTGCTGGTTTTTTTGGAGTCAGGAGAAGCCATCGGGAGCCTGCGCCTTTTGGCGGTCGGACTGGTGGGGGCGGGGATAGCTTCCCATTTAGTCGGTTCGCATTTGCTCATTCCTCGTCATGGGCAGGTGCTTTCTCAACTGCCCGTCAGTGATCGCGCAGTCTGGAAGTATTCGTTTTGGAAAGTGCCTCTCTTTCTGGTTGGCTTTGTTCTGTTGGCGGTCTTGCTCTTCGTCTCCAGCCCGATGTCTTTTGGGCAAGCTTGGCTTCGCGGATTGGGCTGGCTCCTGTGGCCCTTGCTCGGAATCTCCTGGCAGTTTTTGCGCAAGGGGCTCAGTCGGATTCCTTGGCTCAGGATAGGACTTCTCTTGGGGGTGTTGTCTTTCTTTTTGCCGATTTTGCAACTCGCCGATCCTTGGCGCGATTGGGATGAGTCTGTTTGGTTGTCACGCTTACTTGCCTTTGCACCGTCCCGGTGGCTGGAGGCAGGGCTCTTGGGGCCGTTCTTGTCTCTTCTAGTCGTTGTGGGCACCGTGCTTCTCTGGGGACGAATGAAAAGGAATTTTCGTCTGCTCGATACTTGGACTGGGCTGGCCGCCGCAGGAGCTCGGGAAGAAGCGGTCGGTGAGAAAGCCGCTACAGCAGTGGGACTGAACAGACAAGGGCCGAAGCCCAGCTGGGGTTCGCGCCCGTTGAATCTGGTCCTTTCGAAAGAGGAACGGGAACTCGGGGAGGTTCTTTGGTTTCGACCGTTGTCGGGCGCCTTCGTCTGCTCTCTTTTCTTCGCTCTGGTGATTGGTGGGTTGTGGTTGGCTGCGGCGGTTCGGGGACTTTCAATGACCGACTTTATTGGAGACTATGACTATTTTTCGATGCGGGATTTTTCTTTTTCTAGTTCTTGGTGGATCACTTTGTGCATGATGAACGGTTCGAGTCCTTCTGGGGTGTGTCAGATGGCCTTCCGCAGGCTTTCTGCCGGGGGGATGAGAGAGGTGACTTTACTGGCGCTCTTTCCGATCTCGGAGAAGAAAATCTTCCGCATGTTCCTCAAGGAGTATTACTTCCGGTTTGCTCTGTTCCTTGTGCCTCAGGTTCTGACCTTGGGTTTTGTGAGTGCTTTCGGCATTTTTCGCTGGGGCGACGGGTGGTTGGAACTGTTTCTCGTCGTCTTGTTGTCGTGGGCGCTGGTCCGTCCTCAGATTATTTGGACTTTCAATCTCTGGTTGAATTGCGAGACCTTCCCGGATTCACCCCGGGATCGAATCAAAAGCCATACTGCTAAGTGGGGCTACTTCCTCATGACTTGGGCCCTCCTTCTGCTCTTCTTGTTGAACGCGACGCGCTGGCTGCAAGGGCGGATGGACGGGAGTTGGTGTCTGCTTGTTGCCTCGGCGATAATTGCTGTGGTTCATGGCTCTTGCTGGTGGCTTCGCCGCCGTTATCGAATGGGAAAAGGCAATCTTGTTCTCTCTTCCCAGCCAGAGACAAAGTCCTTCAGCTTTTCAAAGGGAAAGTGATTTTCCCATCCAAAAGACGAATCAAGGGTTGAAAGGTGGGGAAAGATTCGCATGGTTGCGCCCGCAAATGCTGACCATCAAGAATCTCACCAAGGCCATGGGCGGGCGCACGCTCTTTCGCGAAGCCAATCTGACCGTGAACTGGGGCGAACGCGTGGCCCTGGTCGGTCCCAATGGCGCGGGCAAGTCCACCCTCTTCAAGATCATCCTCGACGAAGAACCGATGGACGAGGGCACCGTGGATCGCGACGAATACGCCATTATGGGCTTTCTCGCCCAGGAAGCGGGCGATCCGACCGATGAGACCGTGCTTGAGATTGCGATGGGGATCGATGATGAGATGGTCTCCATTTTGCGCGCTATCCGCGAGGGCGAGAGCTCGGGCAAGCTCGATACCCCGGAGTTCGCCAAGGCCCAGGACCGTTTCAACGAGCTCAATGGCTATGCCTTGGAGCCCAAGGCGAAGAAGATCCTCGCCGGTCTCGGCTTCAAGCAAGAGGACTTCGAGAAGCCTGCGCGGGAATTCTCCGGCGGTTGGGTCATGCGGGCCCACATCGCGCGCCTCCTCGTGATGGAGCCCGACCTCCTCATGATGGACGAGCCCACCAACCACCTCGACCTCATGTCCTTGCTCTGGTTCCAGCGTTACTTGAGCAACTATCCCGGTGCGATTCTAATGATTTCCCACGACCGCGACTTCATGGACGGGCTCGTGGAGCAAGTGGTCGAGATCGACCCCGAAGCCATGGAGCTAGTCAGCTACACCGGCAATTATTCTTCTTATCAAAAGCAGCGCAAGGAACGCTACGAGCAGAAGATGCAGGCCTGGCGCAATCACAAGAAGGAGATGGACCGGGTGCAGGAGTTCATCGACCGCTTCCGCAATGTCGGCTCCAAGGCCTCGCAGGTGCAGGACCGCATGAAGCAGCTTGATAAGATGAAGGACAAGATGCAGAAGCCCCGGGCTCCGCGCAAAGTGTTCAAATTCAATTTTCCCGAGCCGCCGCGGCCGAACCAGAAGCTCGTGGAGCTGGAGAAGGTCAAGCAGGCCTACGGCGACAAGGTCATCTACGACGGTCTCGATTTGGTCTTGGAAAAAGGCGAAAAAATCGTGCTCGTGGGTCCCAATGGGGCGGGTAAGTCGACTCTGCTGAAAATCATCGCCGGGCACCTCGACCTCGCGGGCGGGGAGCGCAAGATTGGCTACCTCACCAAGATGGGCTACTTCTCCCAGCACCGGGTGGACTCCTTGAATGAGGACAACACCGTGCTCGATGAAGTGATGGGAGCCAACACCACCTTGGCAGAAGACGAAGTGCGTGCCGTGTTGGGCTCCTTCCTCTTCCGCCGGGCCGATGTCGACAAGCGGGTGCGGGTTCTCTCCGGGGGCGAGAAGTCGCGCCTGAATCTGGTCAAGTTCCTGGTCGATCCGCCCAATTTGCTCTTGATGGACGAGCCCACAACTCACCTCGATATCAATTCCATCGATGCGCTGGTGCAGGGATTGAAGAATTACACCGGCACCCTGGTCTTCATTTCCCACGATGTGCACTTCATCCGCTCGCTGGCGGAGACCACCTTGCACGTCAACAACGGCACCCTCACTCGCTATGCCGGGGGCTATGACTACTTCCTGGAGAAGAGTGGGCTCGATGACGATCGCGCCGCGGTGACCGCCGAGTAAGGGTAGAGTTCCTGCGGGCCTTGAGGGGATTCCGCCTCAACGAGGGTGGCCTGTCTTAATGCCTCCGGCATTGGGACGGGATGCGGCCTTTCCGGTGGTGTCGCTGCGCTCAACCACTGGGTTCTGTGAAACGCGCACCAGCACTCCGGGGTGGTGCCATTTCATACTGCTTTTTGGTTGGGAATTTTTTCTCTTTCAATTTGTTAGGTCTCTGATTGGATAAGGGCGAGGGTGCTGAGCCAATCAACGACCATGGGAGCCCTTTTGCGATGCCGGAGGCATCTCAGCTAGTAGCCGTTGGTTGAGCGAAGCGACACCAACGGATCCTGATGAGGGAGAACAAGCACCCCGGAGGGGTGCCAGCTGAAGAACCGTGCCTCATGTCTTCGACCTACACTTCCCTGCTCTATCATCTCGTGTTTTCTACCAAGAATCGGGAGAAGCTTTTGCATGGAGATTGGCGCAGTGACCTCCATGATTATCTTGGGGGAGTCGTCAATGGACTCGGAGGAAAATCTCTGGCGGTAGGAGGAGTCGCGGATCATGTCCACCTCTTGGTTTCGCTTAAAGCCACGCTCTGTTTGGCTGATTTCATGCGCGAGTTGAAGAAGTCGTCTTCTCGCTGGGTGAAAGGGAAGAATCCCGCGTTTTCGTGGCAGGATGGATATGCTGCCCTCACGGTGAGCGCGTCCAATCTTGAAGCTGTGCGTGCTTACATTGCGAGGCAGGAAGAGCACCATCGGTCGAGATCGTTTCGCGAGGAGTTGGTCGAATTTCTAGAAAAATCCGGGGTGAGTTACGACCCACAATATCTGGATTGACGAAGGACGCTGGCATCCCTCCGGGATGCTCAATAAAGGCCTTTCCGGTGGTGTCGCTGCGCTCAACCGCCGGCTACTAGCTGAGATGCCTCCGGCATCGGGACGCGGTTTCTCCGGCATCGGGACGGGGTGGTTTCTTGCGGGGTTGTGTCTACGCTCCACCGTCGCTTGGGGGTTGGAGGGCAGCGGACATGCCGAGAGGGCTTGCGTTGAAGGGGCCAAGGGTGGGGGATGACGCTGATTTTTGGGCGCGGGCTTTTCCCCGTGCCCACAATCCGCTTGGCTACAGCCGTGAGGCACTTTCACTTTATTGGTATTTGCGGGACGGCGATGGGCTCGGTGGCGGCGGCGATGAAGCGCGCGGGATTCGAGGTCACCGGCTCCGATGCCAATGTCTATCCGCCCATGTCCACCTTTCTCGAGAGCGAGGGCATCGAGCTTTTCGAGGGCTACCGGCGTGAGAACATCCCCGCCAGCGCCGATACCATCATCGTGGGCAACGCGGTGAGCCGGGGCAATGAAGAGGCGGAGGAAGTTCTTGACCGCAAGCTGCTTTACCAATCACTGCCCGAGGTCTTGAAAGAGCATTTCCTCCGGGGAAAGCGCAATCTCGTCATCGCCGGCACCCATGGCAAGACCACCACCAGTTCGCTGGTGGCCTGGCTCCTGAAGGCGGCGGGGCGCAATCCCAGCCACATGATCGGGGGCGTGCCCAAGAACTTCGAGCGCGGCGCGGAGTTCACCGATTCTGAATTCGTGGTGCTGGAGGGCGATGAATACGACACTGCCTTTTTTGACAAGCGCTCCAAGTTTCTCCACTACTTGCCCGAGGTAGCGGTGATCAACAATATCGAGTTCGATCACGCCGACATCTATGCCGACCTCGATGCGGTGTTGCTCACTTTTTCCCGACTCCTGCGCATCGTGCCGGGTAATGGCGTGGCCTTTCTCAATGGCGATTGCGCCAACTCCCTGACCTTGGTGGAGGCCGCCCCTTGCCCCATTCAGTTGGTCGGGATGGGGGAAAACTGCCAGGTCCGCATCAGCGAGATCACCGGTGCGGATGGCGGAACTTCTTTCCAGCTCAATGGCGAGTCCTTTTTCCTGCCCATGACGGGTGAGTTCAATGTGCGCAATGCCGCGATGGCCGTTTGCGTGGCGCGGCAGGCGGGCTTGAGCGAGGAGGAGATTCGCGAGGGACTAGCTTCTTTTGCTGGCATCAAGCGCCGCCAGGAAGTGCGCGGCGAGGTGCGGGGGGTCACCGTCATTGACGACTTTGCCCACCATCCCACCGCCGTGGAGCAGGTCATCGATGGCCTGCGTCAGGGTTACCCCGGAAGACGCTTGCTGGTGATTCTTGAGCCGCGCTCCAACACCATGCGTCAGGAGGCCCACAAGGGGAACCTCGCGGGCGCCTTGGCGAAAGCGGATCTGGCCGTGGTCCCCCCGGTGCTCGAGGTGGGGCAGATTGCGCAGGAGGCCCTGCTCGATGTCCCGCAGTTGATTGCCGATATCAACGCCGCCGGAGGGGATGCCCGCAGCATTTCCAATGTCGAGGATATCGTGGCCTGGACGGTGGCAGAAGCCCGCGAGGGCGATTTGGTGGCCGTGCTCAGCAATGGCGGCTTCGGAGGAATTCACCCTAAGCTGCTTGAGGCTCTCGCGAGCTCGTGATGACTTCCGATGAAGAGAAAAGTTCCTGAGGTCGCGAGTAGGTCTTGTTTCTCTCCTGATGCCCTGACAGCTTCCCGCCCATGAGCAACTTCGAGGTCGAGCGGTCCATTCTCATCGGTGAGCCGGCGGAAAAAGTTTTCGCCACCGTGCGGGACTTCAAAACCTGGCCCCGGTGGTCCCCTTGGCTTTATGCCGAGCGTGATTGTCCCTTGGATTTTTTTCCGGAGGGAAAAGGTTATGCTTGGGATGGTGAGGTCATCGGCGGAGGAAAAATCGAAGTCACCAGCGAGCGCGAAAACGAGTTTATCGAGCTGGAATTGACTCTCACCTCGCCTTGGAAGTCTGTCTCCCGGGTGCGTTTCGACTTTGGTCGCGAAGGAGATCGCACGCGGGTGATGTGGAAGATGCACGGCAAGTTGCCCTTCTACCTTTTCTTCCTGCGCGACATGATGGTGGCCAATATCGCTCTCGACTACAAGCGGGGGCTCGCCATGCTCAAGGACCTGATCCAGAAGGGAGAAGTGCCTTCCAAGGTTGAGCTCCTGGGAGAGGAGGATTTCGCCGGTTTCTCCTATGTGGGAGTGAATACCACTTGTCGCATCGCCGATGTGGCCGAGAAAATGGAGATGGATCTTCACCGCATGGAGAAGTGGGTGCAGGACCAGCACATCACGCCCAAGGGACCGCCCTTGGCCATTTATCACAAGTGGTCACCCACGCAGGGCATCACTCGATTCACCCTGGGCTTCCCGGTCGAAAAAGTGCCCGGCTGGCTGCCGGAGGATCTGGTTTCGGAAAAAATCCCCGCTTGCCGCGTGCAGAAAATTCGCCACACGGGCTCTTATCAACATTTGGGCAATGCCTGGGCAGCGGCTGTCGCCCGGGTGCGGGCCCGGCAATGGAAGTGTGCTCGCGGGATTCATCCCTTCGAAATTTACAACAGCGATCCCGGCACCACGGCGGATGACAAACTGGTCACCACCGTCCACTTCGCCGTCGCCGGCCAGGCGCGCCGCGACTAAGGGGACTGGGGAGGGGCGGCAACTTGCTTTCTGTGCGAAATGAGCGCGTGACATCATGGAAGGGAGTCAGTAGAAAACGGCAACGGTGACCTCCAATCTCAATCCCAACCTTCCCTCCCTCTTGAAACGATTTTTTCTTCTTTTCAGCGGAGTTTTGACCCTCGCGGCGTGCTCGGCTGACAAAACCGCGCAAGCGGATCGAAAGGCCGCAGTGAGCAATCCGCCACAGGTCTTGATGAAACCCAACGGGGCTTATCAGACTCCGCCCTATGCCTCGGCCGCAGCGCGCAATCCCACCCTGTCCTTACCTTCCAATTTCTCTCCCAATGCCGGGGTGACGTTCACCAATGTGGCGAACAATGGCAACTTCATCGCCTTGACCTTCGATGATGGTCCTCATCCCAAGAATACCCCCCGGCTGCTTGATATTTTGCGTCAACGCAACGTGAAGGCCACCTTTTATGTGATTGGGAAAAGCGTGAAGCTCTACCCTGACATCGTGCGCCGCATCCATGCCGAGGGGCACGAGCTTGGGAATCACACTTGGAATCACCCCAATCTGGCCAACTTGAGCGATGCCAAGGTGCGGCAAGAGCTCGACAGTACCCGGGAAGCCATCATCAGCGCGGCCGGGGTGCGTCCCCGCACCATGCGGCCGCCCTACGGCTCGTTGAAGACGACCCAGCGCCAGATGATTCATCGGGCTTACGGCTATCCCACCATTCTCTGGGATGTCGATCCCTTGGATTGGAAGCGGCCGGGCACCTCGGTGGTGCGCTCCCGCATCCTCAATGGCACCAAGTCGGGTTCCATCGTGCTCGCTCACGATCTGCACTCCACGACCGTCGATGCGATGCCTTCCACGATCGATGCTCTTCTGGCCAAGGGTTATCGCTTCGTGACTGTCTCTCAACTCCTTGCCATGAAGGACGCTTCGCGGCCGTGAGGGCCCAGTCATGTTCGGAGAACGCTACTTCGCGACCCGGGAGCGCCTCGCGGAGGTCGCCCGCGGGGTGAAGGCCCTGGCCGAGGAAACGGGGGCGGACTGCGGTCCGTTGGCCGACCCGGAGAGCTTTCTGGCCCCCCTCTACGAGCCCTTTCTCTTCGCCGTCTGCGGGGAAGTGAATGCGGGCAAGTCGGCTTTTCTCAACGGCCTCTTTGGCGCCGAGCTTTGCGAGAGCAATGTCCTGCCTTGGACCAAGGAGGTGCAGTGGTTCCGCTACGGGAGCCGGGAGCGGCGCGAGGCGGCGGGCGAAGGAGTGGCCCACCTCTTCCGTGCGGACGAATTTTTGCGTGATTTCAACGTTCTCGATACGCCGGGCAGCAATGGCCTGAGGGAGGATTGCCGCCGGGCTCTGGAGGCCTTGTTGGAAACGATCGATTTGTTGTTTTTCGTCTTTCCGGTGGGGAATCCCTGGGCGGCCGCGACTTGGTCCCTCATCAGTGAGCATGCTCCCGCGATGGCGGGCAAGGTGGCCATTGTCATTCAGCAATGCGACCGCAGCACCGAGGATGAGCTGAGGGTTCTGACCGGGCATATCAATGAGCTGTCGCGCCAAAAAATCGGCGACTCTTTGCCGGTTTTTCCCGTCTCGGGGCAAAAGGCGCTGCAGGCCAAACAGCATACTCCGAAGCGCCACCATCTCTGGACCCAGAGTGGCTACCCCGCGCTCGAGGGCTTCGTCTCGGGCAAGGTGGCTGGCTCCTGGCCCCGGCGTGAACAGCTGCGGCGGGTGCGGAAGGAGACTGCAGCCGTGCTGCGCACCATCGAGGACCGCATGGAGACCCGGCGGCGCACCCTGGACAATGACCAGGGTTTGCTCAGTGATATCGAGAGCGAAGTGGTGCAGGCCCGCGAGGGGCAAATCCTGCGTCTCGCGGGAAAAAGCGCCGATTTGGCCAAGGTCTTTGTCGAGGAACTGGAGCGAATGGGGGAGCTGCTGGCGCAGAGGACCTGTCTGAGGCCCTCTCTGCGGTCTCTGGTGCGCAAGGACCCCACTCCGGGTGAAATCGAGAAGGAACTCTCTGAGGCCGTGCAAAGGGCCATTGAAGAGCTGGCCCTGCGGGAGAGTGACGAGCTGGTCGCCGCCTGCCGGGCCCATTGGGAGACTGTGGTTCCCCGCGTGGAGGACCGGTTGGAAATGCCGCCCCCGGATTTCGAAGTGGTTTCCGGGGGCTTTGCCGACTCCCGCGAGCGCTTTGCCAAACGCTTGGGAGCGGCCGCACGCAAAGCCGTTCTTGCTCAAAAAATACGCGCTCTCCTGGATCGTGAGATGAATGCTCATCGCCAGGCCTTGCGCCGGGTGGTTTCTTCCACCTTGTTTCTAGTCATGCTGGCAGGGCTTTTTGGCACTTTCGGGCTCCATATCATTGCTCTCGTTCTCCTCCTTGGAGCCGGGGGTAGCCTTGCCAACGGCCTCTGGCAGGCCCGGCGCAATTCCCGCGACCTCTTGGCCTGGTTTGAGGAGAAATCGTCGGCCTGCGCGCGTCCCTTTGCCGAGGCTCTGGGGGAAGACTATGAGGAGGGGGTGCGGGGATTCTTTGTGGAATATGCCACCATGTTCGAGGGCATCCGTCGCCATGTCGCCGACCTCAAGATGAAGCTCAAGCCCCAGTTGGATCGCTGGGACCGCTATTTCCTGGAGATCAATGCCATCGAGCAGGATTTGTAGGCGGCCTCAAGCCAGCTCTTCTTCCGCCAGCAGTTGGCCAAACCACGCCACGGGATCCTTTTCGCTCTCGGGAAGCAGGTCCATGAGCTCGCGCAGGGCCTTGGTCCGGCGGCCTTCCTCCGACCAAGGGGAGCGGGCGAAGGGGATGTCGTCGGAGAGGAGGAGGGAGGACTCGGCCAGGGCACAAGCCCGGGCCATGGTGTTCTCCAACTCGCGCACATTGCCTGTCCAGCGGTGGTTCTGGAGAGTGTGGATCGCTTCTCCCGAGAGCTTGATCTTGGCCAAGCCGTATTTGCGGGCGAGGCGCTGGAGGAAGAACTCGGCGAGCAAGGGGATGTCTTCCCGCCGTTCGCGCAGGGGCGGGAGGTGGATTTCCACCACGTTCAGCCGGTAGTAAAGGTCTTCCCGGAAGCGGCCCTTGGCCACCTCGTGGGCCAGATCTTTGTTGGTGGCCGCCACGATGCGCACGTCGGAATTCAGAGTCTCATTGGAGCCCACCCGTGAGAAACTGCCGTCCTGCAGCACCCGCAAGAGCTTGACTTGCACCGACTGCGGCATGTCGCCGATCTCATCCAGAAAGAGGGTGCCGCCGTCTCCTTGCTCGAAGCGGCCCGCCCGCCGGGCCATCGCCCCCGTGAAGGAACCCTTCTCGTGACCAAAGAGCTCCGACTCCAGCAGATTCTCGGGAATTGCTCCGCAGTTGATGGCGATGAAGTCATTCTTGCGACGGGGCGAGTATTCGTGCACCGCCTGGGCCACGAGCTCTTTGCCCGTGCCGGATTCCCCCGTCACCAGCACGGGGGCATCGGAAGGCGCGACCCGGCCGACCAGCTTGAAGGTCTCTTGGATGATGCGGGACTGGCCGATCATCTTGATGCGGGCATCGGCCACGGGGAGGGCTTGCTCGGGCTGTTCAGCGGAGCGCCGACTCTCGATGACTTGAAACGCGCTTTCCACCACGGCTCGCAGCTCGAAGTTGAGGGCCTCCTTGCGCAAGACATCCCGTGCTCCCAGCCGCGTGGCTTCGATGATTTGGGTGGTGCTGGGGAAGCCGGCCAATAGAATCGTCACGATGGCGGGATTCTGGGCGCGAATTTTGGAGATGAGCTCCAGGCCATCAAAGGGCTGCACCTGAATGTCGGAAAGGACGAGGTCGACCTCGGTGCCCGCAATGATTTTCAAGGCCTTTTCGGCATTATCGGTGCGGAGAATCCGCAAATCCGGAGCTTCCAAATGTTTGGTTGCCCAGTTGAGAAAGTCGATATCGGAATCAACTATCAGGACCGTGTCTTTGTATTCAGCATCAGGCATCGTCGGTGCGACCGTTCATGACAAAAAAAGCCCGAATCGCCAACTGACAATGCGATTCAGGAATCTTTTTTTTGCGGAATTGAGCCAAATGGGCTGGAGTTTACTCTGCGGAGAGAGCCTCCACAAACAGTTCGCCGGCCTGGTGCGCCGAAGCGGGATTCTGGCCGGTGATGAGAAGTCCGTCCCGGACCGCGTTTTTCTGGAAGTTGGCTCCTTCCTTCACCTCGGCCCCGGCTTGGGCAAACTTTGTCTGCAGGAGGAAGGGGACCACCTCGGTCAGTTCCACGGCTTCTTCTTCGGCGTTGGTGAAGACGGCGACCGACTTGTCGGCAATGAGCTTCTTGCCATTGCTGAGGGTGACGTTGACCAAGGCGGCGGGGCCGTGGCAGACCGCTCCCACCGGCTTGCCGGCTTCGTAGAGTTCACGGGTGAGCGCCTGGAGCGGCTCGGAGTGCGGAAAGTCCCACATCGTGCCGTGGCCTCCGGCGAAGAAGATTCCAGCGAACTCATCGGCCTCGATTTCTGCCAGAGGGACGGTGTCACTCACGGCGGGGGAGTCTTCCTTGGCGTTGCCGAACTTTTTCCAGAAAGTCTCGTTGGCCGGGTCGTCCAGCTTCAGGCTTTTGGGATCGAGTGGCGCGCTTCCGCCCTGGGGGCTGGCGAGGATGACCTCGTGCCCTGCCTCGGTAAAGACTTGGTAGGGATGGGCTGCTTCGGAGAGATAGAAGCCGGTCTTCTTGCCGGTATCGCCCAGTTCACCATGGTTGGTGAGGACGAGGAGAATGTTGTCCGCTGCGGCCAGCCCGAAGCCCGCCAAAGTGATTCCTGCAATTTTCGCAATCATGGCTAGTCTCTAAGGCTGCTTTGGGGAGACGCAAGGGAAGAAGGCACAAAAAAACGGCCCCTGGAGAGGAGGCCGTTCTTTGAAAGAAAATGGTCCGTCGGAAAGTTACTCCGCGCTTTCGGCGGCTTCGCTCTCGGCCTTCTTGGCCCGGGCGGCAGCGGCAGCTTCTTTCTTGGCTTCGCGTGCTTTGGCCGCTGCATTGGAGTCGGCGGGCTTCACGAGGAGAGCGCGCTTGCCCACGCGGTCGCGCAGGTAGTGCAGCTTGGCACGACGCACTTTACCGCGGGAAGTGACTTCGATTTTGGCCACGCGAGGAGTGTGCAGGGGGAAGACGCGCTCCACGCCTTCGCCGTAGGAAATCTTGCGCACGGTGTAGGAGGCATTCACGCCGCCGCCGCGACGGGCGATGACGAGACCCGCGAAGATCTGGGTCCGCTCTTTGTCGCCTTCTTTTACGAGGCAGTGAATCTTGACGCTATCACCGACACCGAATTCGGGGATGTCATCCTTCTGCTGCTCTTGCTCAATTTTGTCGATGATGGTGCTCATGGCTTGAAAGATTTTTCTGCCGGGGTCTTGCCGAAGGTTTCGGGCCGGAAGGGGCGAGGGAACTAAGGGATTCGCCGACGTGTTTCAACTGTTTTTTTCGAAATCGGCCCGGAAAAGCCATTTTTTGCCGATTTTGTGAGAGCATTAGCCGGCATAGAGTATACGGCCGCAGTTTTCGCACTGGGTCACTTCCTTGTCGGCGGTGACCTTGATCAGGGTCGCGGGGGTGACCTTGACATGGCAGCCATCGCATTGTCCGCTTTCGGAAAGATTGACCACAACCTTCGTGCCCCGGGCTTTGCGGAGGCGCTCATAGAGCTCGAGGAGATCCTCGTCGGCGAGCTTTTCTTGCGCTGCTTGGCGCTGGAGCTTCACTTCGGCCAGGCGTTTGCGCTCTTCTTCTTCCCGTTGGTCGATGAGGGTGATTTCCTCGCTCACGCTGGCTTCTGCTTTTTCCAGCGTGGCTTTGGCTTCATCCAGCGTGGCGCGCAGGGTGTCGGCCTTTTCCATCAGCTCCAGTTCGGTCGTCTCGCGGTCGTCAATCTCGGCTTGATAGCGGTCGATCTCGGTGCCGAGGGCGCGGAACTCTTCGTTTTTCCGGGTCTCGAACTGCTGGTTTTTCAGGCGCAGAATGGTGTTCTTGCGGGTCTCGACATCGAGCTCAACGGTTTTGATCGCCATTTCGTTTTCTTGCAGCGCGGCTTTGGCCTTGGCGACGGCATTTTGTGAGGTGGCCAGGCGGGTGCGGGCCAGTTCCTTCTCGTGGGGGAGGCGTTTGAGGTCGCTCTCCAGCCCGGCAATGGTCTGGTCGCGTTGCTGGAGGATGAGGAGGCGCTCAATTTCTGGAAGCATTCCTTGTGATTATCGCGCCAGAGGGGGGCTGGCAAGAGCGGGAATGGCAGGAGAAAGGAGAAGGACTCGATTTTTGTGGGAATGAGTTGATGCGGGCGAAGGAAAAAGAGACACTTGGGCCCGCTTAGCACGCTGACTACTCCAAAGTGACCTATGACATTGCGTATTGAATGCCCCGATTGCCGCCAGGATTTCGAAGTGAGTGAGGAGCTGAAGGGGCGCATGGTGGAATGTGGATCTTGTGAAAGCCGTTTTCAGGTCACTCCCGACGTGATCGCCAATCAGCGCGAACGATTCTTCCCGGATGAGATTCGCAAGAACACCGATTTGAGCCGATTTGGCCGGGCTCCGGCCAAGGCGGCCCCGGTGGCTTTCCGCACCATGGAATATAGTGAGCCTCCCAAGCAGCCGGTGGTGGGGCCCGTCCCTCCCATCCGCGTGTTCGCGGTGGTGGCAGGCTTCTTTGCCCTCGTGCTGACCGCTCTCTTCCTCTACTTTGGCTCGCAACCGGGGAGCACCCTCCTGCGCGACGTGGAGCGCCCGGATCGACTTTTGCTGGGGGGCTTCGCTGGTTTGCTGGGCTTTTTCCTCCTGGGCTGGGGTGCGGTGCGGGGACGGGCCCTCGGCATTCTGGTCGGTGCGCTGGGCTTGGCTGGAGTGATGGCTCTCGCCTACCTTATGCCCGTCCACTATTCGGTGCGCGGGGTGGGGGAGAGGCAGGCCGGGACCGGTGCTTTGGAAGAAGCGGCGGACGAGACTGGCGAGAGGGAGCAGGCCTATTTCCCGGGCATTTCCGATGACTCCCTTTCTCCCCAGGAAATCATGGAGGCCACGCGATGGGAGGCGATGGTCCTGCCTCACACGGTGGAAAATGAGAGCCAGGTCGCTGCCATCTGGGTGCGGGAGATGAAAGAGTTCCAGAGTCTCCAGCTCGAGCAATATCTCAAGGGTGAGTTTGACCTGCCCTTGTCCCCCGAGTTCCGCGTGCTTCAGGATGGCGGTATTTTTGTGATGACCGGGGTGCCCTTGGATTTGGAGCGGGTGGAAGTCGCCGCCGGTCGCATCGGAGAGATCGAGGCCGTTCTGCCCGAGTTGCGCCTCATTCAGGTCAAAGTCAATCCCGAGGTCCTCGGCGTTGCCAGCGGGGCCTTGATCAATCAATTGAATGATGCCACCAGCGAGCGATTCTTCGAGCTGAACTACGCCGAACTGGTCGCACTGGATCGCACGCGGGTGAAGTCGGCCTTGGACCGCTTGGCTTCCGTGGAGCCGCGGCAAATGCGGCAAGATATGACGGTGCGTCTGGTCGGGCTCTTGGGCGGCAGTCTTTCCAGCGAGGAGCTGGGCTCCCTCGTCAAGGCCCTCGGGGTCTGGTCGCAAGAGGGTGACGGGGTCGATCGTCTGGTGGTGGACAATGCTACCCGCTTGCGGGAGGAGGGAGTGGCGATTCCAGACGACGTGATGGCCTTTCTGGCAGAGCGGAAGCCCGAGTCCGCTGCTGTCCTTTTGATTGAGCTTTGGGTGGAAGAGCCGGTCTCCCGCCAGCGCTTTCTTGAGAACTACGGCTCCGGGGTGGCCCCCTTGCTGGTGCCCTTCTTGCGCTCGTCCGAGTCCGCGCTTGTGCGCTCGGCGGCCCACTTGCTGGGTCAGGTCGGCACGGCGGCGCAAGTGCCCGGGATGCGGGAAATGCTCGGTGAACTCTCCCATGAAGAGCTGCGCCCGGTGGTGGAGAGAGCCATCGAGCGGGCCAGCCAGCGCTGAGGGCGTCCCTTTCCCACATCGTCGGCGGAGGGGGTGACTCCTTCGCCCCGGCCATGAAAATTCGTTTTCGCCGTTGACGATTCCGCTGTCGGGAGAGAAGAGTGCGCGAGAATCATGTTACGGCAATACCTCAAATCCAAGATTCATCGTGCGGTCATCACCCAAGCCGATATCGAATACGAAGGGAGTATCGAGCTGCCCGGGAATCTGATGGATGAAGTCGACCTCGTGGAAGGAGAGAAGGTTCTCGTCGCTTCGGTGACCTCCGGCAATCGCTTGGAAACCTACGCCCAGCGGGGGGCCGACGGCACCGACTTCATCATCAATGGAGGGGCTGCCCACCGCATTAAAAAAGGGGAGCGGGTGACCATCATGGCCTGGGGCCTCTCGGAGGGGCCGGTCGTGGCCCGCCGCATCGTGATGAACGAGAAGAACGAGGTCGTGGCCCGCTCGGGTCCGGAGAACCCGCGCGAGCGTGTGCCCTACGGCGAGAGTCAATAGTCGATCACGAAGCCTCCCTGGCTGGTGACGGCCTTGGCGATGTCGACGTGGACCCAACGCAGTTCGTATTCCGGACCCCAGGAGTCGCTGACCGCCAGTTCCTTGGTCGCTTCATTGTAGCCAATGATCATGCAGATGTGGTGATTGGCGGGGATGGCTAGCCCGGGGGCGACCTTCTCGGCTTCCTCCGCAATCTCTTCGGCCCATTTTTCGAAATTTTCCACCTCGCTCCGCTGGATCGTGCGGGTGTTGGCAATTTGATTGTAGTTCGGCAGGCTGCACATCTGCCAGAGAATGGGCACTCCTTTGTCGATGTATTTGCGCACCGTCTTCAGGTCCAGATCCTCATCCAGCTCCAGTTCCCGGATCTTGCGGGCCTTGCTGCGCACGATGCGTTTGCAATCGTCGGAGAGCTTCATGGTATTGGTGCCTCCGCCCGGGGCGGTAGCCGCAGTGGCGAGGAGATACATGTCCGCTGGGATGCGCATGTAGCGCATGGCCCGCTCGAAGGTCGCTGGGGCGCAATAGCCCTTGGGACCCTGGTCCACCATGGGGATGTTGTCGATCCAGACGTCGCCATTGTCCTCCTGGCGCAGATTGCCCGCCTGCTGCTTTTTCATCTCGGAGTCGGCGATGAATTCCACCTTGCCCTCGGCATCAGCCACTTCGGTGGGCACGATCAGCAAGCTGGTGTATTCCTCGTCCATGGTGGAAAGGAGGAAGGCATGGTCGCCCAGATCCCAGCGCTTGACCCGGCGTTTGTCTTCTTTCTCCCCGTAATATTGGTCCTCGGGTTCGCCCAGGAGCTCGCTGAGAGTGGTCGCGATCAATTCCGCATCCAGCTCGATGGCTTCTTCCAGGGTGGTGGGCAGCTCTTTGTCGGGGTGCACTTTTTTGAAGTGATCCTCGCCGCGTCCCATCGTGCTCCCGAAGTCGCCCTTGTTGGCGTAGACTAGGGAGAAACTCTCCGGCTGGTGCTCGCTATTGCCGTAAAGGGTGATGCAGTAGGGGTGGGCACCGAGGAAAAAGTAGTCGCTGGGGGGATAGAGGCGGTAGCTGCTGGAGTCCTCCTTACGGCTTTCGCGCGGGAGGCGCAGACGTTGGGCGACTTCCTCGGCAGGTTCTTGCCAAAGGGACTTCTCTCCGAAAAGAGAGTGGCCCGCCAGTTCGTTGGCTTTCTCGCCCAAGACCCCCAGGCTCGCTGTCAGCTTGCCCGCTGCCGCCAGGGCCTCCTTCACCCGGTCCAAGCTGTCGGGGGTGAGTTTGTCCTCCGCCAATTCATAGACGCGGCCATTGGCCCGAAAGCGGACTTCGCCCTCGGAGTAGCCGAGGATCTTCACCGAAAGGGATTTGCCGGTGGATTTCTGGGTAATGGAAACGGTCTGAGCGCTGAGGATCGGCGTGGAGACCAGGAGTAAGGCCGTTAAGGAAGAGGCGAAGGGGAGTCGGTTCATGGGTTAAAAATCGATTCAGTAAAATCTGGCATAGGATGATACGTGCGAAAAGTGAAAAGCTTGGCTCAAGTTCTTATCCATTCCACATCGGGTCCGGGCCTGGTCCCTTTCTCCGCCCGTATTGCGCCGCCATCGCATTGCGTGAAACTTCTTTTGACAACTCCAGATCCCTTACCCATAGTCCGCCGCCCATGACTCTGGTAGCCGCTTCAACAGGCCTCAATATTGCCATCACTCTCCTCATCATCGCTCTGGTGGTGATCAGTCTTCTCATGATTCTCGTTGTCATGATGCAGCGTCCCAAGCAGGAAGGCCTCGGCGCGGCCTTCGGGGGCGGCATGACCGACCAGCTGCTCGGAGCTGGCACCACGAGCTTCCTGCAGAAGTCCACCGTGGTGTTGGGTATTCTCTTTTTCCTTTTCAGCCTGATTTTGGGCATCCTGGTAGGCCGCTCCAACAAGGCCCAGGGGCTCACCACTCTCAAGCCCGTGGCTGGTGAGGAATCTGCGGCCCCCGCGCCGGAGGTTCCCGCTACCATCGATTTGAGCAGTGAGGAAGACGCACTTCTGGAGGCCATCGAGACCGCCACCGCACCTGCGGCTGAAGAAGAAACTCCTGCTGCGGAAGAAGCTCCTATCTCTGAGGAAACTGCGGCCGAAGAAGAAGCACCCGCTGCGGAAGAAACCCCAGCGACCGAGGAAGCTCCGGTTGAAGAGGAAACTCCCGCTGAAGAGGAAACTCCCGCTGAAGAGGAAACTCCCGCTGAAGAGGAAACTCCCGCTGAAGAGGAAACTCCCGCTGAAGAGGCGGTTGGCGAAGAAACTCCCGCCGAAACGGACGAACAATCCGCCGGCGAATAAGGATCATTTATGAGCGGGCAGGACAGTGAGTCGGACCTGCCCGTCTGGCGGCGGGAACAGATTTTTCCTGAAAAGCCTCCCGGTGCTCCCTACGGGGTCTTGCTGGGAAAAGGCCAGGCCCGCGCTTTTTACGACTTTGGCGAGTTGGAAGCCCACCTTGGCCGCATCAACGAGCCTGCCGGGCTCATTTGGACGCCCGAGCGCGAACGGTGTTTTCCGCCTGAAGAGGACGCCCGCTTGCTTACTGTGTTGCGCAAGCGCAAGGCGGCGCTTTCCGAGATGGATTGGGGGAGCTCCCGCTTCCGGGCCTTTCTCTTCGCGCTCCCCATTATCTATTTCC
The DNA here is from genome assembly GCF_016595415.1 of Roseibacillus ishigakijimensis. Lineage (GTDB taxonomy): Bacteria > Verrucomicrobiota > Verrucomicrobiia > Verrucomicrobiales > Akkermansiaceae > Roseibacillus > Roseibacillus ishigakijimensis. The sequence continues at coordinate 44,222 of NZ_JAENIO010000015.1, read as the reverse complement.
TGTGGCAGGCCCTCGCCGAAGGACGCCTCTTTCGTTCCCAGGAGCTGGGCATCTTCGCCGTTCTCTGGCTCATGTTTGCCGGCATTCCCGCCTACGAAGCTTGGAAACGCACCCGCCGGGCCCGCCGCTTGAATGCCGCGACGCTGGCCGATGAGGCCGAAGAAGTCCGCTTCGAAATCTGGATTCGGCGCCAGCATATCCCGGCCACCAAGACCCTCATGGGCATGCTCGTCGGGGTCTACCTCGTGCAGGCCCTCAAAGGGCTCCCCCAATCCGGCAGCCTCCTCAATTCCCTTTGGTTCCCGTTTGCGACTTGGAATGGCGAGCTCACTTTGGCCGGGTTGCCCGAGGCGGGCTTGGTCAAATCGATGAACGGGATCGGCTACTTTCATGGAGAAAGCTGGCGTCTGCTCACCGCGCCTTTGCTCCACGGGCAGCTCCTCCACATCGTCATGAACGGGCTCGGGCTCCTCTATCTCGGCCGTCGCACCGAGGTGATGGCTGGTTGGCCCCACTTCGCCCTCGTCTTTCTCGTCTCCATGATTGCGGGTGGAATGGCCTCTGCCCATGGCTTGCCGGAGCATCCCTCGGTGGGAGCCTCCGGTGGCATCATGGGGCTCTTGGGCTTCGTGCTGACCTTTGAGTATCTGCACGGCAAGCTCGTGCCCCAGCGTGCGACCCGTCGTCTCATCGCGGCCGTGGTCTTCACCTTTGTGGTCGGCTTTGTGGGCTACAACTTCATCGACAACTGGGCCCACGGTGGGGGGCTGCTGGCGGGAGCCGTTTATGCCGCCATCGTTTTTCCCAAATCCAGCTCCGCTCATCGCCCCCGCGCCACCACGACCGATCGGATTCTGGGTGTGCTGGCCGGGCTGGTCGTGATCGGCGGTGCCATTTTGGCGGTGATTCGGATGCGGGGTTTTTAGGAGCAAGGACGCTTTGGCTATCTGGTGAGGTTCAAGGCTGCACCGCAGGCATAACCGGGCGATTCGGGTTCTGCGGTTTCTGCAACGGCGTCTCGATGCTTTGCAACGGCGGCTCAATGCTCTGCAATGGCGGCTCAATGCTCTGCAACGCCAACTCAACGCTCTGAAAGAGACGAACGGCTCGTGGTGACGGAGTTGTGAGGTGCTTCCTGAAGGAGAAAAACAACCGTTTCAAACAATTGTTTGACACGAGGGCGGGTTTTCCTAGATTGCGGCCGTGGATCGGGCGAACGAGAAGCAGGAAACACAGGAGCGGCTTTTGGATGCGGCAGAGGAACTCTTTGCGGAAAAGGGTTTCGAGTCGGTTTCTTTGCGGGAAATCACGGCGGCGGCCGGTGCCAATGTGGCGGCGGTGAATTATCACTTCGGGAGCAAGGAGAACCTCATCAATGCGGTCATCAAGCGTCATGTTTTGCCCGCGAATCGGGAGCGGATGGCGCGGCTGAAGGAGCTCTTGGCACAGGAAAAGCCGCCTCAGGTGCGGGAGGTGGTGGAAGCCTTTCTCCGCCCCTTGATTGAGCGGGTGTGTGAGCGGAAGTTTCGCCAACGCCTCTTTGCTCGTTTCAAGTCACGCATGGTGGGGGAGGGGGCCGCTTGTTTGCCGTCCGAGGTGTTGGTTGATTTCCAGAAAATGATGCGGCAGGTGGTCGTGGCCTTGCAGGTGGCGGTGCCCGGACTCAGTGAGGAGCGGGCTTATTTGCAGCTGAAATTTTGCTTCGCAGTGATGGCCGACGCCCTCACTCCGGATGAGGCTTTCAGCCAGATAGCGGAGGGTCACGGGCAGGAGAACTGGAGCTTGGAGGAGCTCTTGGACGAGGTGTTGAATTTTTGTGAAGGAGGGTTGCGCGCATGAAAAAGGTAGTGATTTGGAGTGGTCTGGCCGGATTCTTGGTCTTGGTGGCGGGCTGTGGCGTGGGCTCGGTGCCGGATTCGCAGATGGCGGCGGTCACTGCGATGGCCCCACAATCCTGGGTGGCCAGTGGGCCGGGGCGTGCGGGGGTCGATGAGGAGTGGGTGCGGCGCTTTGGCGATAGTCGCCTGGAGGCGCTGGTGCGGGAAGCCATCGCGGCCAATCCGAATTTGCAGTCGACCCGGGAGAAGGTGCAGCGGGCGGTCATTCTGGCCGAGGCTTCCAATGCGGCCTCCTTGCCGCAGCTCAACGGCACTTTCAATGGCAACCGCAACAAACAGGTTTTCGTCGGTTTGCCCATTCCGGGATCGAGCGGGCCGCTCTCTTCGCTTTCGACTAATTTCGGGGCTTCCTTGGATGTCAGCTGGGAGCCCGATATCTGGGGCAAGGTGGCGGCCGGGCAGGCTGCCGACCTCGCTCGCGTGGGGGCCGAGGAGAATGCCTATCGCGCTGCGCGGGCCAGCCTGGCCGGGCAGGTGGTGAAGGCCTGGCTCGCCTTGGGGGAAGCTCAGGAGCAGGTCGCCCTCTCCCAATACACCCTCGGGCTGCGCAAAAAATTGGAAACAGCGGTGCACGAGCGCTTCGCCAATGCCCTGAGTGAAGACGGGGGCACGGCGGCGCAGCTGCGGCTGGCTCGCACCGAGGTGGCCAATAACGAAGAGTTGATTGTCAGCTGGCAGGCCGAAGCGGAGCGGGCGCGGCGCCAGCTGGAGATTCTGGTCGGGCGTTACCCGGCGGGACAAGCGGGGCAGGGGGTGACCTTGCCCTCGCTGCCGACCAAGCCGCCGGTGGGGCTGCCCAGTGAATTGCTCCAGCGTCGCCCCGATGTCTTGGAGGCGGAGCGACTCTTTGCCGCGGCGAGCAAGGATCGGGAGGTGGCTCATTGGGCGCGTTTTCCTAGTATTTCCCTGACCAGCAGTGCGGGGCGCAGCTCTTCGCAGTTGGAGGATCTGCTGAAAAGCGATTTCGGGGTCTGGTCGCTGGGGGGCAACCTGACCGCGCCCATTCTTTCCGGCGGGCAGTTGCGGGCCAATTACGAATTGTCCCAGAGCAGTGAGCGAGGGGCCTTGGCCGATTTGCAGAGCAAAGTGCTCGCTGCCTTTGGCGAGGTGGAACAAGCCCTCGTCGCGGATGCCTTTTTCGACGAACGCCTCGCGGCTGCGGAGCGGGCTTTGGCTGAATCCGAGGCTGCCGATGAGGCCGCCGTGCGCGACTATGCCGATGGTCTCGATAATGTCTTGACGGTGCTGGAGGCCCAGGGGCAGCGGACGCAAATCGCCAGTCAGGTCGTGACCCTGCGGCGGCAGCGTCTTGAGAACCGGGTCGATCTGCACCTCGCGCTGGGCGGCGACTTCAAGGTGCGTGGCAAGTGAACATTTTTAGAAAACGAGCAAATCATGAGTGAAGAGTTGGAAGCGGAACGATCGCACGAGGAGATGGAGGCCGAGCGGCAGACGGCCCTGCGGGCGGTGCTGAGCTTTGTGGCCGTGCTGGGGATTCTGGCAGCCCTGGTGGCGGCAGTTTGGATTTTGGTGAAAACAAAGCCCCAGGCCGTCAAGAAGGCGGAAGAAGCGGCCTTGGCCCGTTCGGTGGCGGTGGCCCTGGTCGGCCAGGCCAGTGGCGGAGCGGAGATTGTGGCCGAGGGGGTGGTGGAGAGTCAACGCGAGGTGACTCTCACGGCGGAGGTCTCCGGCAAGTTGACCGAGGTGAATGAGAAACTCGTGCCCGGGGGACGGGTGCGGCGTGATGAAATCCTGGTCGCCATCGAACCGGCCGATTACCGGGCGGCTCTGGAGCAGGCCAAGGCCACTCGCGACAAGGCGAAACAGGCTTTGGCGGAAGCGCGCCTGGCCATTGAGCAGGAAGAAGCCCGCCGCGAGCAGGCGCTGCGCGACTGGGAACAGCTGGGCGGGGGAGAGCCCAGCGACCTGCTGGTGCGCAAGCCCCAGCTGGAAAGCGCGCGGGCCCGGGTGGCGAGCGCGGAAGCCGATATCGCCAGTGCGGAAGCCGAAATCGAGCGCGCGGCCCGGAACCTGGACCGAACCATTATCCGGGCTCCCTTCGATGCCGTGGTGCGCGAGGAGTCGGTGGAAGTGGGGGCTGTTCTTGCTCCCGGCATCAGCATTGCCACTCTCTTTTCGGAGGAAAGTCTCGAAGTGGAACTCCCTCTCAAGCTCGCGGACTACGCGCTCTTGCGCCGCGATGCCGATGGCCAGGTTGAGGGCGAGGTCACTCTCACCGGCACTCTGGGCACGCGCTCTGTGTCCTGGCCGGCCCGCATCGTGCGCACCACGGGCGAGGTCAGTCGCGGCGCGCTCACCGCCGGGGTGGTGGCCGCCGTGGAGCCCACCGATGGCGAGGGCGAGCTCCGTCTTCCTCCGCCGGGCTTGTTTGTGGAAGCGTCCTTGACCGGGCAGGCTCTCAACGAAGCGGTGGTCATTCCCCGGGAAGCGGTGCGCGAGGGCGATCGGGTGGCGGTGGTCGCTGCCGATGAGACCCTGACTTTTCGCCAGTTGCAAATCGTGCGCACCACTCCTGATACGGTCCTGGCCACCAGTGGGGTGGAGGCGGGCGAGCGGGTCGTGCTCACGCGCTTGACGGGAGCCCTGGAAGGCACCCCGGTGACCGTGGCCGCGGAAACCCCAGCAGAGGAGGGCGAGTGATGGAAGGCGCTGTTCGCTGGTTCACCCGCAATCACGTCGCGGGCAACTTTCTCATGCTGGCCGTCCTGCTGGCAGGGGTGACGACTTGGTTCAAGGTGCGCAAGGAGATCTTTCCCGACACCGCCTTTGATGCCCTGACCGTTTCCATTCCCTATCCCAATGCCACCCCCGAGGAGGTCGAGCGCGGGGTGGTGGTGCCCGTGGAGGAGGCCATCGCCGATGTCCTGGGCATCAAAAAAATGACCTCGACCTCCGCGCAAAACACGGGGGCGGTGACCATCGAAGTCGAGACCGGCTACGAGGTGCGCAATGTGATGGATGACGTGAAGACCCGCGTCGATGCCATCGACAATTTCCCGGAAGAAGCAGAGAAGCCCATTCTGGAAGAGGTGGTCATCACTTCCCCGGTGATGGCTATCACCCTGGTCGCGGACGGAGCGGATGAAGCCACCCTCAATCGACTGGCGGAGGAGATGAAGGATGAGCTGCTGGCCTTTGAGTCGCGGCAAGCACCGGGCTTCCTCGACTTCGTGGGCAATGCCTTGGCGGGCAAGCCCCGCATCACCAAGGTCTCTATCGCGGGCACCCGCCCCTACGAAATCTCGCTGGAAGTCAGCGAAGAACGCTTGCAGGAACTGGGGCTGACCCTCGGGCAAGTGGCGGAAGCGGTGCGCCGTTACTCGGTCGATTTGCCCGCCGGCTCCATCCGCACCCAGGGTGGCGAACTCATCGTGCGCACGGTGGGCAAGAAATTTCGCGCGGTCGACTTTGCCCGCGTGCCAGTCAAGACCTTGGCCGATGGCTCGGTGGTGCGGCTGGAGCAGGTGGCCGACCTCATTGATGGTTTTGAGGACGTCGATCTGAGCGTGGACTACGACCAGCGCGAAGCGGTGGTGGTGAACGTTTACCGGGTGGGCGAGCAGGACACCACCCGCCTGGCCAAGCTGGTGGAGGAATACGTTGCTTGGAAAAATGAGCAAGCGCTTGATGGGGTGCAGCTCGGGATTTGGAACGATCAGAGCGAGATTTTGAAAGGGCGCATCGATTTGCTCGCCCGCAACGCGGTCACCGGCCTCCTCCTCGTCCTGGTGGTGCTCGCCCTCTTCCTCCGTCCGTCCTTGGCGCTCCTGGTGGCGCTGGGCATCCCCGTTTCCTTTGCCGGGGGGATGTGGCTCATGCCCATGATGGGGATTTCCATCAATATGATTTCTCTCTTCGCCTTCATCCTGGTGCTCGGCATCGTGGTCGATGATGCCATCGTGACGGGGGAGAATGTCTACTCGCGCATTCAAGGTGGCGAACATCCCTCCTTGGCCGCCTGGAAAGGCACTCACGAGGTGGGCACGGTGGTGATCTTTGGCGTTCTCACCACGGTGGTGGCCTTCACCCCCATGCTGGGGCTGAGCGGAGTGAGTGGAAAAATCTGGCCCAATATTCCGCTGGTGGTCATTCCCACTCTGCTCTTTTCGCTGGTGCAATCGAAGTTCGTGCTGCCCTCCCACCTAGCGCTGCTGGGACCGACCAAGAGCGAAGAGGAGCGCCAGCGCGAGCCCCGCTGGAAAAAGATGGCCGCGTGGAATCCTCTCAAGTGGATCCTTGCGCTCTCGACCTTTCTTTTTTGGCTGCAACACCTCATCTCCGAGGGTTTGCTGCGCTTCATTCGCAAGGTCTACCAGCCAGCCCTCAACTTCGGCCTGCGGTGGCGCTATCCCATGATCGCTCTTTTCTTCGCCGTCTTTGTCGTCAGCCTCGCCGTGGTCGGGACGGGACGCATCAAAGCCGAGTTCTTTCCGGTGGTAGAAGGCGATGTCTTGAGCGCGAAGCTGGAACTGGCGCAAGGGGTGCCCTTCAGCGAAACCCAACGCATCGTGGAAGAAATCGAATCCGCGGCCGTGGAGTTGGGTGAGAGGTATCGCGCCGAAAACGGGGAGCCGGTGGTGAAGCATATCCTGGCCAGCAGTGGCACCCAGCCTTTCCTGACGGGATTCACTCCCGGCGGGCCGCCCAAGGCCTCCCATCTTGGCGAAGTGACCATCGAACTCGTGCCCTCGGCCCAACGGCGAGCGGGCAGTGATGAATTGGTGGAAGCCTGGCGGGAGCTGGTCGGAGCCATTCCGGGGGTCGTGGAGCTGTCTTTCAAGGCCGAGACAGCGGCGGGTGGCAACGCCATCGACCTCAAGCTGACCGGGACAAATTTGGAGGAATTGGAAGCCGCCACCGCCTTTGCCAAAGAAAGGCTCAATGATTACCAGGGCGTGATCGACATCGCGGACAGCAGTCGGGCGGGCAAAGATGAAATCCAAATCGTGAGCCTGACCCGGGCGGGCGAGACCCTGGGATTCACTTTGGGCGAAGTCGGAGCCCAGGTGCGCGATGCCTTTTACGGAAACGAAGTGCAGCGGCTGCAACGGGGCCGCGATGAGGTCAAAGTGATGGTGCGCTTGCCGGAAGACGATCGCCGCACAGTGGAGACCATCGAGAAGCTGGAGCTGGTCAGCCCGGCCGGGGAACGGGTCGCGCTCAGTGAGATTGCGGTGCTGGAATTCGGCAGTGGTCCCGCTGTGATCAACCGCACCGATCGCAAGCGTTCCATCAAGATCACCGCCGACGTGGACGGGGAGACCAATGCCAACGAAGTGGTGGCCCGCTACACCGAAGAAGTGCTCAACCAGCTGAACGCGCGCTTCCCCAGCGTGACCTGGGGCTTCGAGGGTGAGCAAGAGGATCAGGCCAATTCCGTGCGCGAGATTGGCATGGGCTTCCTGGCGGCCCTGGTGGTGATGTATGTCCTCATCGCCATTCCGCTAAAGAGCTACTTCCAGCCGCTCATCATCCTCAGCGTCATCCCCTTTGGTCTCATTGGAGGCATTTGGGGGCACGGGTTGTTGGGGATGAACTTGTCCATCATGTCCATGGTCGGCTTCGTGGCCCTGGCGGGGGTGGTGGTCAATGATTCCCTCGTCCTGGTCGAATTCGTCAATCGCCACCGCGCGGAGCTGGGTTCGGCGCGGGAGGCCGCCCTGCAGGCGGGAGGACGGCGCTTCCGGGCCATTTTGCTCACCTCGCTGACCACCTTTGCCGGACTCCTGCCCATGCTCGCTGAGCAAGACATGCAGGCCAAATTCCTCGTCCCGATGGCGGTTTCGCTCGGTTTTGGCATTATCTTCGCCACCCTCATCACCCTTTTCCTCGTCCCTGCGGTCTACGTCGTCCTCGACGACATCGAGCGCCTGCTGAAGTGGGCGGGGCGAAGAGTAAAAGTGAGCTAGCGGAAAAAAGTGGGGTCGGCCCTTAGTCCTCCGGCATCAGCACGCTGGCGCTGGCGAGGGCGGCGATGCCTTCGCGACGACCGACGAAGCCCATGGTCTCGTTGGTGGTGGCCTTGATGCCGACGCGGGTGGGGGAGAGCCCGAGAGCCGCTCCGATGTTTTCCTTCATCGCCGCCGCGTGGGGCAGAACCTTGGGTGCCTCGGCCACCAGGGCGGAGTCCACATTGCACAAGCGTCCCCCCTGCTCCCGCACCAGTTCAGCTGCTTTCTGGAGAATCTTCAGGGAAGAAATGCCGGCGCAATCCGGGTCGCCCGGCGGGAAGTAGTGGCCGATATCGGGCAGGCCCACCGCTCCTAGAATGGCGTCGGCGATGGCGTGGGAGAGCACGTCGGCATCGGAGTGACCTTGGAGTCCGTGGGTGTGCGGAATCTCCACCCCACCGAGGATGAGCGGGCGTCCTTCGGCAAACTGATGGACATCGTAGCCCGTGCCCACCAGCGGGATCCAAGTCGGGTCAGAATCAATTTTCTTAAACATCACTTAAAGCACTTCGTCGATGGGAATGAGGCCGTTGCTGGCCTTGATGGCGTAAATGTCGGGGTTCTCTGCATTGGGCACGAGTTCGCAGGAACCGCCCGCCATTTCGAGAATCAGCTTGCCCGCCGCGATGTCCCAGAGCGAAATACGGGATTCCACATAGGCGTCCAGTCGTCCCGCTGCGGTGTAGGCCATCCCGAGGGCGGCGCTCCCCATCATGCGCATCTTGCGGCAGCGCAGGGAGGCCTTGCGAAAGCGTTCGAGACCGATTTTGAGCGCTTCTTCATCCTTGCCGCAACCGATGAAGACAATGGCTTCTTCCAGCTTCTCGCGCTTGCTCACCCGCAGGGGCTGGCCATTGAGAAGGACCTCGCCTCCTTTTTCCGCCGTCCACAGCTCTCCCGTCATGGGGTCGTAGATCACGCCCACCAGAATCTCGTCGCCCTGGCGCATGGCGATGGAGACGCAGAAATGGGGGATGCCGTAGAAAAAGTTCACCGTGCCATCAATGGGATCCACGATCCATTGGAACTCCGACTGCTGGTTGCCGCCCAGGCCCTCCTCGCCGTAGAGGGCGTGGTCGGGAAAGTCTTGCGCGATGCGGTCGAAGATGAGGTCCTGGGACTTGCGGTCCAGCTCCAGCTTGAGGTCGTGGTGGAGGGCCTCGTCCACATTCTTATCGGCATGGAAGTGGTCGCGCAGGAGTTGGCCCGCGTCCTTGGCAGCGGCAATGGCAGTATCGAGATAGCTCACAGAGCGGGCTTATCAGGAACGACCGCTTTTGCAAACCCCGGCCTTGCCGAAAGAATGTCGGGGAAAAGGGGGGCGCTTTCAGGCCAGAAACTCACGATAGCCAAAATCGTCCACGTTTAAGTTGCTGTTCTCTTGCTGTCCGGCCCATTTTTGGATTTCCAAGCGGCGGAGCTTGGGGCGTTCGTCTTTGTTCAGTCCAAAGAGGTCGATGGTGACTTTCGCTCGCTTTTGGTTCGCTGCCGAGGCGGACGGGTGTGGCAATACTTCGCCAGTGGTGGTGTCAAAATAGAAGTAGCGCAAAGGCTCAAAATCGTCCGCGTCAGGGCTGAGAACCTCCTCGTCGAATCGCTCCCGCTTGAAGCCGTTGCAGGAGGTGGTGCAGCAGTAGTAGAGATTCTCCCAAGCATAGGCCAAGTGCTGGTAGTCAGGATGGGTTTTGGGGCGAAGGTGTTCGATTGGGTGATCGCCAGCATCCAGAGGAAAGTTGTCGCAGAATGAGCAGTGCCCCTGATTCATTACCTTGAGAGCGGGCAAAGCCCAGTCGCGGGCGGTTTGGCCCTCGGCCGAATACCAACTGAAGCGGGCGCTGGGGTTCTTCGCTCGCAGGGCCACCCAGCGGGCGTTCCAAGAGTCGGCGTGCTTCTGGAAGACGTCGGGGGCTGGGGGGCGGACTTGCTTTCTCATGACGCCGCCGCCATTTGCTTGGCTTTGTCGAGCTGGAAGAGTTCGCGCCCCATCATATTTTCCAGTGACTTGCTGCGCGCTCCAATCTTCATCATTAAGCTGCGCAATTCGGTTTCCCCCTCAAAGCCGTTGCTGAGAACTTGCTGACGCAGTTCCCGGAACTGGGCGAGGAGGTCTTCGGTTTCCGGATCGTAGAGTTCTTTGATCCCCAGGACATCTTCCACCGCATCCATGTAGGTGTCGCCTTCGCTACACGGCTGGGGTTCACCGAAGTAGACGAGACCGTCGTCCTCACAGGTGTTGAGGATGTGAATCCAACCGCGGTTGATGCTGGAGATGATGAAAGGGGAATGGGTGGCTACGATGAACTGGGCATTGGGGAAAAGCTCCTGTGCAATGCGGAGCACGTAGCGTTGCCAAGCCGGGTGGAGGTGGGTCTCCGGCTCATCGAGAATCATGATAAACTCGCGCTCCAGTGGGTCCGAATCATCGGGAAAAGCCACCTCAAGCTTGGCGATGGTGGCAAAGAGCCAGGCAATGATCGAGCGCAAGCCGTCGGGGAGATGATCGAGGTCGATGCGTTCGGAGCCGAGAAGGACCTTGAGCGCGATTCTTTCCCGTCGGCTATCGACGAAAAAAGCGGTCTTGCGCTTGAGAAAGTCGCCTAGGACCTTGTTCACTTTCTTGAGAAGGGCCCCGTAGCGTCCATCGGTGATTTCTTGCATCACCTCCTGTGACCCCATCGAAACGATGTTCGCCAGCGCCTGCGCGATCATCTGGGACTCGCCCTCGGGCCTTTGGTTTAAGGAGAGGTGGTCTGTTAGCGAGCCAAGCTTAACTGGGGCTTGTGCTTGAATGGACGAGTTGGTGATTTTCAGGCTACCGCGGAAGGAAAGAGCGAAAACTCCTTCGATAATAGAAAAATCAAGTTTGTGAATTCTTCTACCGGTTGTTGGATTAATTATTAGTTGTGAGTCGACAACTTCATCGCCGATTTGATGCTCGCGAAACGCCGAGAAATCAGGTTCGTTTTTGTTAAAGTTGAATCCCAACGTAGTTTTGAGGAGGGTGGCACCGTTTGACCATCGGTAGGTTGGATCATTTTCATCAAAATCGTCAACCTGTCCCCAAACTCCAACACTGGCACGATCTTTAGTCCTTGCATCAAGATCACTTGAATTCCCCAACGCCGCTTCCAAGACACTCAAAAACCGCGTCTTTCCCGCACCGTTGACGCCGGTGATGAAGTGAATCTCAGCCCCTTGGGCCCCCGCCGGAAGCTCCGGGAATTCCATGGCCTGCTCCCCAAAGGGTGGCAGGTCTTTCAAGAGGCATCCGCGGAGTTTCATCGGAGGATTCGGGGCTGATGATGAGGTAAGAAATTACCCTTGCAGGCTTGTGGCCAAGGTCGAGCTCGGGCGCATGGCGGTGCTGGCTTTGTCGAAGTCGGGGTTGTAGTAACCGCCGATGTCGGTGGGCTGGCCTTGCACGGCGAGGAGCTCCTCGGTGATTTTTTCCTCGTTCTCCACCAGGGCCTTGGCAATGGGGGCGAATTCGGCGGCCAGTTCGCTGTCCTCGCTCTGGGCGGCGAGGGCCTCGGCCCAGTAGCGGGCGACCCAGTAGTGGCTGCCGCGGTTGTCGTTGCCGGGCACGCTGCGGGTGGGCGACTTGTCGTTGAGGAGATACTGCGTGGTGGCTTCGTCGAGGGTTTTGCCAAGAATGGCCGCTTTGGGCTGATCGAACTTGTTGGCGAGGTGTTCCAGGCTGACCGCGAGGGCGAGGAATTCACCCAGGGAGTCCCAGCGCAGGTAGTTCTGCGAGAGGAACTGCTGCACGTGCTTGGGGGCGGAGCCACCGGCCCCGGTCTCGAAGAGGCCGCCGCCGTTCATGAGGGGCACGATGGAGAGCATCTTGGCGGAGGTGCCGAGCTCGAGGATGGGGAAGAGATCGGTGAGGTAGTCGCGCAGCACGTTGCCGGTCACGCTGATGGTGTCCTGTCCGTCCTTGAGGCGCTGGAGGGTGAACTCGGTGGCCTGGACGGGGGACATGATGTGGATTTCCAAGCCTTCGGTGTCGTGCTCGCCGAGGTAGGTGGTCACTTTCTTGATGAGTTCGGCATCGTGGGCCCGCTCTTCATTGAGCCAGAAGACGGCGGGGGTGCTGGTGGCGCGGGCCCGGTTGACGGCCAGCTTGACCCAGTCGCGGATGGGCTCGTCCTTCGCTTGGCAGGCGCGCCAGATGTCGCCTTTTTCCACTTCGTGGGAAAGAAGGACCTCGTCGCCCTGCACCACGCGGATGGTGCCGTCGGCGGGGGCTTCGAAGGTTTTGTCGTGGGAGCCGTATTCTTCCGCTTTCTGCGCCATCAGGCCCACATTGGGAACGGTGCCCATGGTGGTGGGGTCGAAGGCGCCGTTCTCGCGGCAGAAATCGATGGTGGCTTGATAGACTCCGGCGTAGGAGGAGTCGGGGATGACCGCGAGGCAGTCCTGGCGCTCGCCCGCCTTGTTCCACATTTTGCCAGAGTCCCGAATCATGGCGGGCATGGAGGCGTCGATGATGACGTCGCTGGGCACGTGCAGGTTGGTGATGCCCTTGTCGGAATCCACCATCGCGAGGTCGGGGCCATTTTCCAAAATGGCGGCCAAGTCGGCTTCGAGCTGCTGGGTGGCTTCTCCGCCCGCGAGCTTGCCGGTGAGGTCGCCGAGACCGTTGTTGAAGTTGACGCCGAGCTGGTCGATGAGGTCGCCGTGCTTGGCGAGCAGGTCGCGGAAAAAGACGCGCACGGTGTGGCCGAAGATGATGGGATCGGAGACCTTCATCATGGTGGCCTTCATGTGCAGGGAGAAGAGGATGCCCTTGTCCTTGGCCACCTGCACCTGCTCGGCGAGGAAGTTGAGGAGAGCCTTCTTGGACATGAAAGTGCCGTCGAGAATTTCGCCCTCAAGAAGGGGGACGGACTCCTTGAGCACGGTCACGGTGCCATCCTCGGCCACGTGCTCGATGCGGGCCTCACCGGCCGAAGCGATGGTGACCGACTTCTCGTTGTGGGCAAAGTCGTTGGCGGCCATGGTGGCCACGTTGGTCTGCGAGTCCTTGCTCCAGGCGCCCATGCGGTGGGGGTTGGCCTTGGCAAATTCCTTCACGGCTTGAGGGGCGCGGCGGTCGGAGTTGCCCTCGCGGAGCACGGGGTTCACGGCCGAGCCCTTGACCTTGTCGTAGCGGGACTTGATGTCCTTCTCCTCATCGGTGGAGGGGGTGTCGGGGTAGTCGGGGATGTTGTAGCCCTGGCTCTGCAGCTCGGTGATGCAGGCCTTGAGCTGGGGCTGGGAGGCGGAGATGTTGGGGAGCTTGATGATGTTGGCCTCAGGGGTCTTGGCCAGGGCACCGAGGTTGGAGAGCTCGTCGGCGATGCGCTGGTCTTCGCTGAGGTAATCGGGGAAGACGGCGAGGATGCGCCCGGCGAGGGAAATGTCACGCAGTTCGACCTGGACTCCGGCGGCCTGGGCGTAGCGCTCGATGATGGGGAGGAAGGAGTAGGTGGCGAGCGCGGGAGCTTCGTCGGTTTTGGTGTAAATGATGGTTGGCGTTGACATGATTACGTGCCGCTTGGTTTAGGGGAAGGAGGGGCTTTTCGCAATGATTTATAGAAAGGCTTCCGGGTGCTTTGTTGTTGCTGGCGAGGAGGGAAATTTTTTGAAGACGAACCGCAGATTGACGCGGAGGGACGCAGATTGACGGGGTTTTGAGTCCCGAAGGGACGGCAGAGGGTAGCCGGGGGTAGAGCGCAGCGGAGCCCCCGGATCTAGGAGAAGAGAGATTGAGGTCGAGCGGGTGATTGTGAAGTTCTTAGGTCCTCCCGAAGACCGTCTATGCCGTGGGGATTCGAAGGGCGATGTTGGGTCGAAAGGCAATGGCTGACGGACACATCGCTTCGATTTCTCCGTCGGCGTTTTCCCAGTCGCGGCGGGAACGTTGTTTGGTGCAACGTCATCACCCTTCTTTTTCTCCACGCCTTTCCGAACCCCGGACTGCGTCCGGGGCTGGTATGGATGGCACCTTTGGCGCCGAAGACAGGTAAGGAGCCCTCGTCCTCGCACAATAGCATCCTCCACTCTGGAGGAAGCCCTTTCACAGGGTGGAGTTCAGAAACCTCCGTCAAAAAACCAAAATGACTCAAAGCCTCGTCAATCTGCGTCTCTCCGCGTCAATCTGCGGTTCAAACTTCTCAAAAGGACGTCAATCTCATCCCTCTTAGTCCAAGTAGCCCCCCTCATTCCTGCCGAGCGAGTTTTTCTTCAATCGTAGGCACGATGGCGTGGAGGTCGTCGACGACGGTGAATTGCTCTTGGCAGCAGTAGTTCTCGAGCAGTTTGATCAATGGATCCCAGAAGGCGATGCCGTCTTGGTCCCGGCGGTTGAAGATGACCACGGGCTTGCCTTTCATCATGGCATCGCCTTGTTCGAGGAAAATCATGAGAGCGAGGAGCTCCTGCACGGTGCCCGAGCCGCCGGGGAAGATGACGAAGGCTTCGGAGTTCTCGATCATCACCTCCATGCGAGTGTAGATGTCGTCACGTAACCAGAAGTAGGAGAGTCCTTCGGGGAGCCCCTCCAAGCGAATGATGTGGGGGACATTGGAGCCCGCCGTCCAGCCGCCGGCGGCGACCGAGCCGCGCACCACGGCACCCATGACGCCGGATTTGCCCGCTCCGGAGACACAGCCGAGCTTGTGCTCTGCCAGTTGCCGGCCCAGCTCTTCGCCATCGGCGAGGTAGCCTTCTTTCTCGATAGTGGCGGAGCAGAAAACGCAGACCCGCCCCTGCAGATCGGTCGGGGGTGGGGTCTTGGCGTCGGCGGGGAGCTGGGGATGATCCTCGATGGCTTCCCGATCGATGGGGGGGAGTCCTTTGTCGCGGAATTCTTCCAAGGCCTTCACCACCCCGGAGGGACTGTCGACGATGAGGAGGTAGTCGCGGTAATTCTGCCTCACCGTGCCGCGGTCGTGGAGATGCTCCAGGAGGCGAAAGAGCGGGTCCCAAGAGCCGTCGTCGTTGAGGATGACAGTAGGTTTGTTGGCGAGATTCTTGTCGAGGGTCTGGTAGCCGACAAAGACCGAGATGGCCTTGAAGAGGTCTTGCAAGCTGGCGCCGGGGGTGAAGACAAAGGCGTCGGATTCGATGATTTTCTCCTCGATATTGGCGAGGGTGATTTGTTGGTCGCCATTGGAATTGTAGATATCCCAACCGGCATTGAAGAGGTGGAAAAGCAGGCGGGCGCGGGCAGAGCGGCTAGGGTCCTCGGGGCCGAGGACGGTTCCAGAGAGGCGGACTTTGGGCATGGGAAGATGGGTTAAGGGGATAAAAAGCAAGCCCCGCGAACTTTTCTTCGCGGGGCTTGGGAGTATAACGCGCTTTCCCCCGGGCGGGGCAAGTTTTTCTCAGCCAGAGGGAGCCGGGGCGGGGTTCAGCGCACGGTTTGCGAGTAGTAGGCCTGCAGGAGATCGCCTTTGGTGCCGGGCAGGCTTTTGCTCTCCAGGGCAAAAACGCGATTGTCCTCCGGGGGGGTGAGCTCGCGCAGGGTCACCTGCAGTTGTCGGCGGTTTTCTCCCAGAGAGACTCGGGTAATCTTCCAATCGGTCTTGCGTAGCTCCTTGGAGCCGTAGTCAGGGCTGTCGTGGTATTCCCAGCTCTGGACGGTCAGAGCCTCGGCGGCGGGGGCTTGGGCCAGGGCTTCGGCGAAGTGGAGGGTAAAGGTTGCCCCCTCGCGGGTGAGGTCGAGGAGCTCGTTGCTGAGGGACTCCTCCGCGCGGGAAAGGCGGACCAGTCCGTCCTCGGAGCCCCCCTGGGCGCGCCAGCCGCGTCCGGTCTGGCCCACCAAGAGGCTGCCGTCGGAAGCAAAGTGCAGGCGCATGACCCCGGAGGCGAAGCCGTGGGCGAAGGGAATGAGGGCCGCCTCGTGGT
Source organism: Roseibacillus ishigakijimensis (assembly GCF_016595415.1). GTDB lineage: Bacteria > Verrucomicrobiota > Verrucomicrobiia > Verrucomicrobiales > Akkermansiaceae > Roseibacillus > Roseibacillus ishigakijimensis. The sequence continues at coordinate 28,459 of NZ_JAENIO010000015.1, read as the reverse complement.
CTTCCTTGGGTAAAATGCGGAAAATTTGCGAGAGGGTCTGGTCGCCCACGAACATGTGGCCGGCAAAGCGCGCGAAATCGCTCTCGGCGGGAGCCCAGGCCGGGCTGCCGGGAGCATTGGCGAGGCGGGAATGCGGCATCAGAGCGAGGGCTTTTTCCTTGCTCTGCTGGACTTTTTCCCAAGCGATCTCCGGGGAGTCGGGATGGCGGCCGGGCAGATCGATGAGGCTGGCGGGGTGGCCATAGAACTTGTCTTTCTCCAGCACGAAGAGCTTGGAAGTGCCCACGTATTCTCCTTGGTTCTCGGTGTAGTAGAGCCGCCCATCGGGGCCGGTAGCGAGTCCGGCGGGGCTGCGCAGACCATTGGCAAAGGGGGTCATCTGGCCCTCGGGTGTCACCTGCAAGGCCCAGGCCCGCAGCCCCCCCTGGGTGCCCATGAACTTGCCGCCAGCCATGTGGTTATTCTTGGGGTTGCCGCGGTGACCGAGATTGAGCTGGATGTAGTAGTTGCCATCCGCGCCACGGGTTGGGCCGTGGAGATATTCGTGGTAGTTGTGGGTGAAGAGGAAGTCGTCGCAGAGGGTTTCGTAGCGGTCCATCCAGCCGTCGCCATCGGTGTCGCGCAGGCGGGTCAGTTCGGGTTTTTGCCCCACCACGAGGGTGTTTTCGTCTTCCACCACAAGGCCCAGGGCATCGAGAAGGCCTTCGGCAATTTGCTGCCATTGGCCATTTTGCAACTTCCAAAGTCCGGCGGTGCGGGTGGAGACGATGAGGGCTCCCTCGGCGGTCTCGGCCATGCCCATGGGCTCGAAGAGCTGGCGGCGGCCATTGACGTCGAGAGGGGGTTGGATGACTTCCGCGCCGTAGCCGGTGGGGAGCACCAGCTTGTCGGGCGCGGAGGTGACCACCGCCTGGGGTTCGCGTTGGCTTTGGGCTTCCCAGGGACGCCAGGCGGGCTTGACGGGAACTTGAAAGGTCAGCTCGGCGGGGAGTTGGCGCACGGTCCAGTCCTCGGCCTGTCCGCGAATGAGTGGGGAGAGGCGGAAGGTCTGGGGATGGGTCAGCTGCCCTTGCAAGGTCAGCTTGGCCGCGCCCTCGGCGTTGATGGCAAGCCGGACTTGGAAGGTGTTGGCTCCCACCCGGTAGACGAAGGTCGGAGCCTCGCCCTCTTCGTAGCCAAGAAAGTGCCCGGAGGCTTCGGCCAGTTGATCGAGAAACTCCGCCGCGCCCTTCATGTTGGCAATGATTTGTTGCTCATCGGCGTGGGTCGGGGACTTGAAAGAAAGGTCGATGGGCTGGCCGGTGGCGGGGTCGAGGGGGGCGAGGAGAGAGCCGCCCAGCTCCACCTCCTGTGCTTGCTCCCCGAGGCGCGAGACCTTGCCGGCCCGACCGGAGAGCTCTTCGCGCAGATTGAGAAAGCCGCCCCACCAGAGGCGTTCAATGGAAAGGGTGCGGGGATCAAAGCTGTAATTGATGCCGACTGGAGTGCCCACGTGGACTGCGCGGGCCGAGGTCTTGCCGAGGCGGGCGCGGAAGATGCGGGTGCGATCGGTGACGAGGATTTCCGCCGCATCGGCAAGGGCGCCCCCTTGGTCTGCTTCGCCGACTTTCTCGACCAGCACCTCACTTGGACCCGCCTGGGCCGGGTCGTTGAGGGTCTGGAGGTAGGCGAAGAGAGCTTCGACTTTTTGGTTGGGGAGCAGTTGCTCGTTGTAAGGCGGCATCACCGGCAGATAGGCCTCGTTCTCATCCTTCAGCGCCAGCTCGGCGGTGGGCTCGCGCAAGGAGCGGAGGAGGAAGGCGCGGTCGGCGGTGACTTCTTTTTTCGCGTCCGCCGCCTGCACGCGATGGTCGCGCGCCTCTTTTTGGAAGAGTCCGTAAAGTCCCGGGCCAGTCTTGACCGAGGAGTCGTCGGGCAAGACCGAGTGGCACTCGATGCAGCCGAGGCTGGAGAAGGTTTCCTCGCCTAGAGTGACGAGATCGATCTGCTCTCCAGCAGCGCAGAGGCTGCCCAGGGCGAGGGTGAGTAGGGTAAGCGGTCGCATGGGTGAAAAAGGAACCAGACTACGGACCCAGTGACCAGATCTTGCTCAGGGCGAAAAGTGGTCACCAAGGAAAACGAGGGCCGACCTCGCAAGGGTGGTCGAGCGGTCTTTTCAGGGCCTCCACCGAAAAGTGGGAACGAGAACTCTCCGCTCCACGGGTTCTCCTCTTCATGGAGCGAACTTTCTCAATGGCCCGTTATCGCGTAGTGATGATAGAAGTAGATTTCGCGCTGGAGAAAGGGGAGTTTTGTTTTAAGGGAGCGGTAGCGGGAGGTGGGCGTGGGTGAGGTGACGGACCGGATGCCAAGGTCTTTGGCCATCAGGGAAGCGCGCTTGAGATGCAAGGGATCACTCACGATGATGGCAGATTTCAGCCCCGCCGCATTCATGAGAGCCTAGGCTTGGGCCAGATTCTGGCTCGTGGTGCGAGAGCGGTTCTCCGTCAGGATGGCGTCCTCGGGGATGCCGCTTGCCTGCGCATAGGAGGCCGCGACTTCGCTTTCGGCATGGCTCGCTCCCGGTCCGAAGCCCCCCGTGAAGATGAGGATCGGGGCCATATCTGCCCTGAATAGCGTGAGTCCATGCTGAATGCGCTCTTCGAATACCGGAGAGGGTTGTTCGCCTTGGACGGCGGCACCGAGGACGATGAGGCAGTCGGATTTTTGGGCGAAGTCCTTGTTCCCATGGCTCCAAATGGAGACTGCAACGAAGAGGACCCAAAGAAGGAGGCCCCCAGCGGACCAAAGCATGAATCTGCGGAGTTTTCGTTTCATCTTCGGTTGCAGGGGAGGTGCTGGGGAAGCCACTGGGTGAGCTCAAGTCTGCGGCCCTTTACGAACTTGATGGCGGGAAGAGCCTCACCAGCTGAACTTGTGCACCATGGTGTGGCGGTAGGTTTCGCCGGGGCGCAGGATGCAGTTGGGGAAGGCTGGCTTGTTCGGTCCATCGGGGTAGAGTTCAGTCTCCAGACAAAGTCCGGTGCGGGGGAGGAGAGGCTGCCCGTTTTTGCCGGGCACGGCGCTTTCCAGGAAACTGCCCGCGTAAAAGTGAACTGCCGGTTGCTCGCTGTGCAGGGTCATGCTGCGTCCGCTGGCGGGATCGCTCAGGGTGGCCACCAGGCGGAGGCCTTCGCCATTGACCACCCAAGCATGGTCGTAGCCTCCGGCGAACTTGAGGGCCTCGAAGTCATCCTCAATGTGCTCTCCGATGACGGTGGCCTGGCGGAAGTCCAGGGGTGTGCCTGCGACGGGAGCGACTTCCCCGGTGGGGATGAGGCCGGGGTCGGTGGGGAGGTAGTGGTCGGCCTCCAATTGCAAGCGTTGGCTCTCGATGCGTTGGCTGCTGTCGCCCGAGAGATTCCAGTAGCTGTGATGAACCATGTTCAGGGGCGTGGCGGCGGTGGTGGTGGCTTCCGCTTGCCAGATGAGCTCGTTGTCATCGGTGAGGAGGTAGCGCACTTTGGCGGTCACTTCGCCCGGGTAGCCTTCTTCGCCGTCGGCAGAAAGGTAGGTGAACTCGACGCCATTCTCGATTTCCCGGCTTTCCCAGAGGACGGAATTGAACCCGACGGTGCCGCCGTGAAGGTGGCAGGGAACGCCGTTGGGCTCGTTGTTGAGCACCATCTGGTAGTCTTTGCCATCGAGGGAGAACTTCCCGTGTGCAATGCGGTTGCCGAAGCGGCCCACGGTAGCTCCGAGGTAACAGGTGTCCTGCTCCCAGCCCGCGAGGTCATCGAAACCGAGAGTGACGTCCTTGCTGGTGCCATCTTTGTCTGGCACCAACACGCCAACCAGAATGGCCCCGTAGTCGGTGACTTTCGCCTCCATTCCGTTCTTGTTGGTGAGCGTGAAAAGGGTGGCCTCGCGACCGTTTGAGAGAGTTCCGTAAGGTTTTGCCGTCATCGTGTTTCGGTTTTTTGGCGGGCGGTTGCCCTGTTCGACATGGCGGAGGCTAGCGAAGCGAGAGCAGGGGAACCAGCCGGAAAAGCTTCTTTCCGAGGAGACGAAATCGCGAAATGGAGACATTCTTTGGCGCAGCCGCTTTGTGGCCTTGAGTGCGGCATGTCTCTTGCTAGCGTCCGGCATGGCCATTGATGTCCCATTGTTAGCAAAGATTTGTGAAGTCCCCGGCGCTCCCGGATTCGAGAAGCCCATCCGCGACCTTGTGTTGAAGGAAATCGAAGGTCTGGTGGATGAGGTGCGCGTTGATGCCATGGGCAATGTGGTGGCCCTCAAAAAAGGAGCGTCTTCCGAGAAAAAGGCGATGGCCGCTGCTCACATGGACGAGATCGGCTTCATTGTGACTCATATCGACGACAAGGGGTTCATTCGCTTCAATCCCCTCGGCGGGTTTGATCCCAAGACTCTTTCCGCGCAGCGGGTCATCGTGCATGGCCGCGAGGACGTCATCGGGGTGATGGGTTCGAAGCCCATTCACATCATGGCACCGGAAGAGCGCACCAAGGGAGTGAAGCTGCAGGATTACTTCATCGACGTGGGTTTGCCCGCCAGCGAGGTCAAGAAGCTGGTGGAAGTGGGGGATTCCGTCACGCGCGAGCGCAGTCTCATCGAGATGGGCGATTGCGTGAATGTGAAGTCTCTCGACAACCGGGTTTCGGTGTTTGTCCTCATCGAGGCGCTCAAGAAGCTGCAGGACCAGACTCCGAGCTATGATTTCTATGCCGTCTTCACCGTGCAGGAGGAAGTCGGGCTGCGGGGAGCCAATGCCTCCGCGCTGGAGATTCAGCCGGACTTCGGTTTCGGCCTCGATACCACCATTGCCTACGATGTTCCGGGGTCCAAGCCCCAGGAGCGCTGCACCGAGCTGGGCAAAGGAGTGGGCATCAAGATCATGGACAGCTCCACCATCTGCGACCGCCGCATGGTGGCCTATCTGAAGGAGCGCGCCAAGGAAGAGCGCATCACCTGGCAGCCCGAGATTCTCGCCGCTGGTGGCACGGATACGGCCGGGCTGCAGCGGATGAGCCCCGGGGGATCGATTGCGGGGGCCATCTCCATCCCGACCCGGCACATTCACCAGGTGATTGAGATGAGTCACAAGGACGATATCCAGGGCGGCATCGACCTGCTCGCCGATGCCGTTTGCCACCTTGCCGACTGGGATTGGTCGGCCTGAAGGAAGGCTGGTCAGTAGGCAGGACAGAGTTTGTCATTTTGTCCGGTCCGGGAAGAAGGCAGGGTGGGGGACGTGAGAGTGTTGATCGTGTTGGCGGCCCTACTGCTCGTCCCCTTGCTGCTGAAATTTCAGACCCGTGCCTATCGGGAGGAGTCCCTGCCGCGCCGGGTGGCGGAGGTGGAGGCTCTTCTGCGCGCGGAAGGAGTGGGGGAACCCCGCGTGACCGTTGACTACCTCGACGTGACCATTGCCGGATTCGTGCAGCAAGAGGCCGACGCCCGGCGGATTGGGCAATTGGTCAGTGCCCTGCCCGGAGCACGATTGGCTGACAACCGTCTGGTGGTGGAGGGTTGGTTGCGGTTTCGGCGGGAAAAGGAAGAGATCTCTTTGCGGGGAATCGTCCCGACTGGTTGGCGGGAGGAGCTTTTGTCTGCCCTGGGGGATCAAACGGTGGGTGAGCTGGCCGAACGCGCGGAGGTCACCTTGGCGGGCAAGGATGCCGCTGCCTGGCGGGCGTGGCTGCAGGCCTTTTTCCAGCCGCCGGGAGAGCGAGCCTTTGCGCTGCTCGGCTCGCGGCTTTCGCTAGAAGGAGAGGCGACCCCGGCGATGGCCGAGGAGATTTTGCAGCAAGCCCGCTCCTTGGGGGAGGAGGTGCGGGTCAGCGATGTGCTGCTGCGATTTCCCTCCTTTTATCATTTTCCCTCCCGGACCAGCGAGTCTCCTTTGGAAGGCGAAGCGCTGCGGGGTCTCAGTCGCCAGCTGGTGGAATGGACTCTGCGGCTGGATGCCTCCGGCGAGGCTCTGACGGCGGAGAGCGCGAGTCTGCTTCCCCGCTTGCATGGGATTCTCCAGGAGCAGAGCGAGGAAGTGACCTTCGTCATCGGGGCTCATCCCACTGAGGGGGAGTCGTCGGCCCAGGCCCGCGCTCGGGCGGCAGTGGTGCGATCCCTCCTGGTCTCGCAGGGATTGGCAGAAGAGCGCCTGAAAATCGTCCCTTTCGAAATGACGGAGGCGGGAAGTGAGTTGGCGGGGCAAGTCGAGGTATTAGTGCGTTAAGTTTATGGATGCTGCCGCCCACTTTCTCACTCAACTCGCGCTTTGGAACTTTCTCCTCGGCTCGCTCTGCTTTCTCTTCGGGCTTCTGATGGGGTGCTGGATTTGGCGCGGCTATCGTCGCCGGTGGCTGGAGTGCCAAGCCGAGCTGCAGGCTTGTGAAGAAGCGCTCGCCAAGGTCGCCCCGGCGGAGCCTGGTAAGGGAGAAGAGGCCGCCATCCTGGTTTCGGCAAAGAAAGAAGAGAACGAGACAGCGGAGAAAAAAGCTCCCGGGCGGGGGAAATCCCCGGAGTGAGTGGGGGGTCGTTGATGGCACTTGCTTCCTGCCGTGGTTCCTCCTTCTCTCCGGCTGAGGGATACCTCTTTTTCCGCTCATTCCCGCACAAATCCCCATCATGGTAGCGGCCGGGGCCGTGGCGATTCATTTAGTAGTCGACCTTTTCAGGATTTAGGTGCTTACTCCCTGTCCGCTCTCCGGGTGACCGCAGTCGCGCTTTGGCGTGGGTGAGGAAAGTCCGGACTCCATCGGGTAGCGTGCCTCGTGAAAACGGGGGACGGTCTCGCGCAAGCGGGATTGGACGGAAAGTGCCGCAGAAAACAAACCGCCTGGTTCGCCGGGTAAGGGTGAAAAGGTGGGGTAAGAGCCCACCGCGCTGAGGGTAACCGAGGTGGCAGGGCAAACCCCGCGTGGTGCAAGACAGAACAGGGGAGAGGGCGACCCGTCCGTTGGATCCCCGGGTAATAGTCGCATAGAGAAATGGTCATCGCGGCCGGCAAAGGGCCGGTCGAACAGAATCCGGCTTACAGGAGAGCGGCCGCCCCTCCTCGCTACGCGAGGAAAAACGAAAAACGAAAAACGAAAAACGAAAAACTCAAAAATCCAAAAACCAAAGATTCAGCCCTCGAAAAATTTTTGCCATTCGGAGGCTGAACTTTAATTTTTGAGTTTTTAGTCATTAGGTTTTTCCGCGCTTTTAGCGGCAGGCCGTCCCATCCAGGGCGGGATCATACTCCGGCTTTTTCCCTTCCTCCGCAGGCTCGAAGGAGGTGCCGCAGCCACAGGAGCGCGCGGCATTGGGATTGGTGATCTTGAAGCCCGCGTCGGAAAGGCTGTCCGAGAAGTCGAGGGTGGAACCCCGGAGATGGTCGAGTGAATCCGCTGGGATGATGACCCGGGTGCCGTCTTCTTCCACCACCGTGTCGTCCTCGCCCGCTTCGGCCACCTTCATGGTGTAGGCGAGACCCGCGCAGCCTCCGCGTTCAATGGCCAGGCGGAGTCCAGCCGTGGGCGCGGCTTCTTTCTTCGCCAGCAGGTCTTTTAGCGCAATAACGGCTTTGGGAGTGAGGGTGATCATGGGGGAAAGTTAAAGCCCTGCAGGCGAATTTCCACCCCTTTTCTTGCGCCGGGGGAAAAGGCCTCCGTCATATTGCACCGAAATCGTTTCCGTCCCCGCCATCCTTGGCTAGCGTGGGGTCGCGATGGGGAAAGTGCAGGTCATGTCCGATACCTTGGCGAGCCAAGTGGCCGCCGGGGAGGTCGTGGAGCGCCCGGCCAGTGTGGTCAAGGAGTTGATGGAGAATGCGCTCGATGCCGGCGCGCGCGAGATCGTGGTCGAGGTGCGCAAGGGCGGCATCGCCCTCATCAAGGTGCGTGATGATGGCTGTGGAATGTCGCGGGACGATGCCGAGATGAGCCTGCAACGCCATGCCACCAGCAAGCTGAAGACGGTGGAGGACCTCGCCGGCATCAGCACCCTGGGCTTCCGGGGAGAGGCTGTGCCCAGTATTGCCAGCGTCTCGCGTTTTCGTCTCACCACGCGGGAAAAAGGCGCCGACTACGGCACCGAGATCGTTGTGGAGGGGGGGCGCTTGGGGGAGGTGCGCGAGGCCGGCTGTGCGGTCGGCACCGAGGTGGAGGTCAAGGACCTCTTCTTCAATGTCCCTGCCCGGCGCAAGTTCCTGCGCACGGAATTGACCGAGAGCGGTCACGTCGAGCACGAGGTGCGGATGCATGCTCTGTCCTCGCCGGGAGTGCGCTTTATCTTTCGCAAAGACGGACGCACCGTTTTCGATGTCCCGGCCAGCAAGGATGCCCGAGTGCGCATTGGCGAGCTCGATGGCCGCCAGCTGATGCGCTCCATGCGCGAGGTGGATTGGCGGGAGGGTAGGCTCTCAGTGCGGGGCTTTGTCCTTCCGGTAGAGGGCGCGCGCAAGAGCCGCCACGGGCAAGCGATGTTTCTCAATGACCGCCCCATCGACGACCGGGTCATCTGGCGGGCCGTGGCCGATGCCTATGGCGAGCGGCTGGGGAAGGGGATGTCCCCGGTCGCCTGGCTGTGGCTGGAGCTGCCTCCTGAATCGGTCGATGTCAATGTCCACCCCGCCAAGCGGGAAGTGCGTTTCCACCGGCCTTCCGAGGTGCGGCGGATCCTGCTGGAGGGCGTGGGCGCGGCCCTGCGCGGAGAACGCCAAGATGTTTTTGAATCGACGGCGCAAGACGAGCCGCCCGCTTCTCCCGCCGCCGGGGAGGAGGCGACTTCTGCGCTCAGAGCCACTTTGCCCGCTGAGTGGGTGGGCCGGGAGGTTTCCCCTGGGCCGGAGAAGAAGCCCCTGCCCTTGCCGGATGATTCTCCTTCCCAATTGCCGCCTCTGCCCTCCCGCGAGGCTTTGCAAAATCTTGTCGCCAGCGCGCCCAAGCCCGACCTGCAAGCGCGCACCATCGAGGTCTCCCGGCAGGAGGAACTGCCGGTAGAGACCCCGCCGAGGGAGGGTGCGGAGAGCTTCCGAGTGCTAGGCTGCCTCCACGATCGGCACTTGATTTTGGAAGGAAAAGACGGGCTCGTGCTCATGGATCCGCGTAATGCCCGCGAGCGCATCGTCTATGAGCGTCTTCTTCAGAAAGAAGGCGATGCTCTTGCCCAAGGCCTGCTCGTGCCGGTGGTCCTGCACCTCGACGCCCGGGATGCCGCCGTCGTCTTTGCCAATCGCGAGAACTTCGCGGAGGCAGGCATGGAAGTGGAGGAATTCGGTGGCAATACCGTGCAGATTCGCAGCGCCCCGGACTTCCTGGGGGAAGGAGAAATCGAAGAATTGGTGCTGCATCTGGTGGATGAGCTTCTCGCGAGCGAGGGAACCCGAGGTGGCCGTGCGGTGGCCTTCGAGAGCTTTGCCGCGCGCTTTGCCAAGCAAGGGGCCCGGGGCGAAAAAGCTCGCCCGGACACCGCCTGGGCTCTCTTGGAAGATCTCTTTCGCTGCCAATTGCCCTACTGCACTGCTGACGGCCGCCCGACGCTGATTCATTATTCTACCAATGAGCTGGAACGACGTTTCGGGCGCAAGTGAGGGAAAAGCGGTTCGGCTGATTGAGGTTGCAGGCCGATAGCTTTTCTTCTCCACTGCCTCTTGTGCGAGGCAAACCCGAGTTCGACAAAGCCATCAGTGCTCTCTACCGCAAGGAGAAAGAAGAGCGGAAAAAGAAACTCCTTTGCCTGCGGGTGGTCGTGATGGGGTGTGCACTTTTGTCTGTTCTGCTGCTTTTCCTGATACCCGTTCGGCCCCTTCGGGTAGCGACGGTTCCATTCGTATTGGGCTTTTTTGCGTTGAAACTTTTTGATCCCCATTGGAGATCGCTCAATCGTCACTTCACCTATTGGTATGCGGGAGTCTGCGCCGGTTTCGCTTTTCTGCGGATGTTTCTGCGCATGGTTTTCTAGGGTCGGGCAAAGTTCTCGAGGTCGCTCAACCAGGAATCGAAGTGAGGACATTTTCGTCTGAGCGTTTCCAGTCCAATACGTTTGGCTGCAGTAGGCCCGTGAAGAGTTTTGCGGAATGCGGGGAATATTTGCAGAATTCTCTTGGAGGGAGCGCTTTCGGGCCGCTCATTGATTTCTTCGGGTGATCGTTCTCCCGCTGCGCGTTCCAACTCTCTCGCTTGCCCCCCCTGGAGAGCCGCGGTCGCGGTGATTTGGCAATCACAGAAGAGGAAGGCTTCAAACTCATGTAGCATTAGGAAGGGTTTGAAATTTGCAGGGTTGCCAAAATCTTGCCTGATAGCTGCTTCGACGTGCCTCACTCGGTCCAGCGCGCTTCCCTGTGGTCGGTTCTCCATGCCTGGAACGTCATCGGGGAGGCCGTAGTAGTCGATGAAAGTCGTGAGCAGGGCGCTCGAGTCACCAAGGCATTTTGATATGTCCCGTCGCAATCGCGGGTAGCTGGTGACCCCTCCCTTGAAATTTTGGCCGCTTTTTACAACTTTGGTATTTAGGATGGTGGGAGTGACCGCGAGCTCCAGAGTGAGAAAGTAGGGAGCGAGGAGATCTTTGATAAAACGCTCCTCGGTTTGTCCTTCGGTAATGATGAGGCAGCGCTTCATCAGGGGCGGGCGTTGAGGAGGTTCTTTTCCCACAGCTCTCCGAGCGAATAATCATCGAGCCATTGTCGGTAGCTGTTTTCATTCAATTGGCGGAAGACGCTTTGCGCATTCTCGCGATCAACGGTCCAAACCTGTTCCGGATGCAATTGATTGATGAGGGTGACTGACTGGGTGGCGACGATGACCTGGCACTTTTCGGCACAGGAAGAGAGTAAATCCGCCAGCAAGGCGACGGCGGCGGGGTGGAGGCCGAGTTCGGGTTCATCGAGTAGGAGCACGGTGGGCAGATCCTCCTCAGGTTGGAGGAGGAGGGTGGTCAGGCAAATGAACCGCAGGGTGCCATCGGAAAGTGCGGTGGCATTGAAATAGCCATCTTGCCCTTTCTCTTGCCATTCGAGTCGAATCTTGTCTTCGTTCAAGCGGGAGGGCGCGAGCCGGAATCCATCGAAGAAAGGTGCGATCTGACGAATCGTGTCCTCAATGAGAGCAAGATGTTCAGGGTGTTTCTGTTGCAAAAAGTAAAGATAGGCGGCCAAGTTCTCGGCTCTGGGACGAAGGAGCCGGTTGTCTTCGACTGCGCAATGACCTTTCACAGCTGCCGTTTCGCTGGTGTCGTGGAAATGGTAGACCCGAAAGCTGTCGAGAGAGGAAAATAGCTGCTTGGAGAGAGGATCACGGTCGTCTTTGATACGCGATTCAAGGCGAGAATTTGGCAGAATAATTCCGTTGTCACTTCCGTCGGCCTGCTTATTGACTTCCTCATTTTTGACGAATAAGAGGCCTTCATCCGTAGCCTCGATTTGGAGCTTGTAGTCAAGAACGCTAGAGTTAGAGAGCCGCAAGCTGAGTTCGATTTCGATAGCGGAAGTGATTTTTCGTCCGAAGTGAAAGAGGCTGGATGCTCCTCCTCGGGCGATGGAATAGTCTGTGAGACGCTGATTCACGACCTCGTGAAGCAATTGGAAGGCACCGACAAGATTCGATTTCCCTGCTCCATTGCCGCCTATAAATACGTTGAGTTTGTCAAGCTCAAGAGTTTGCTCTCGAATGGACTTTAATCCTCTAATCGTTATGTTCTTAAGTCTTCTCATGTGGTGGGCCAGAGGCCAAAGCTGGGAGAGCTGGCGTTGATGAGGTTGGAAGTAGCACAAATTTTCCCCTTTGGGAAGGAGGGGTGGCAAGGCCATGGCATCAATGAACCCAGAAAGAAGTTGTTGCGGGAGGGGGTAGGATCGAGACTGGGGCTGTGGTGAGGGCGTTGATTATTCTAGGACTGATTCCCGTAGTGGTCGGGATTGCGATGCGAAAGTGGTTTGGAGAGCGTGTTTTGCAGCGCTTGCCGGCCCATCCTACCCGCTTGGATGGGGAGCGTTTTCTGGGTCAGTTGCTGGCCGCTTCTTCTCTGGAGCTGACCCCGCGGATGGCCAAGCGCAGCAAGCTGGATGAGGAGGAGATCGTCATTACGCGGGATTGGGGGGAGGAAAAAAGTATCGTGCCCTTGGCGGAGGTCGGTTTGCTCTTTGGTCTCGCGCTGCTGGGCAAACGGCAGCCGGAGCTCTTGCGGTGGCGCGAGTGGGCGCTCAAGTTTTCCTGGGCCTTTCCCGCCTTTCTCATTCTGGTGGTCATTTTTTCCGCCCTCGTGGGCAGCTTTGTGCGCTGGATCCTGCCAGCGGTATCCGTTGGCCTGGGGGTGGGCACTCTGGTGGGGTTCATCGCCGCTTGGGTGGAGTGGCAAGCCGCGACCTTGACCAGCCAGTTTCTGCAATCGCGAGCCATCATCGCGCGGGAGGATGATCGCATCGCTATCAGCAAGGCCATGCGGGCCTTGGCGGCGCGGCATTGTGTGCCGGGGATGTTGCAATTGCTTTTCCCCGAAGCCAAGCGGGTCTCAGCCCGACAGCGGGAGAAGGAGGCGTCCTGAAAGGTCGGAAAAGTGCTCGTTTTCGCTGAGTGAACAAAGTTCCTCGATTTTGCTGACAACTTTTTATTTCAAGGGCGTTTCATCCTACGTAGGCTGTCGGCACAGCTCAACCATTGGAATTTATGAAAGGAACAGGCAAACAGACTCTCATCTTCTCTTCCCAGGCACGCGGCTTCTCTCTTTTGGAGATGATTGTCGTGCTCGGCATCATCGGACTCATTCTCTCGGTTGCGGTGGCGGTGGTGGGAAAATCGAGTGACACCGCTAACATTAAGATGTCGGAAACGCTCGTCAAAGGGGTGGAGACCAAGTTGCGGGAGTATCGCATGTTGGGCGGAATGTATCCCTCTCAAGCCCAAGGTTTACAGTCGTTAGTAACCAAGCCCTCGATGGCTCCCGTTCCCAAGCGTTGGAACGCGCTCTATGATGAGCTGCCCGTCGATCCTTGGGGCAAGGAGCTCAAATACGTCTATCCCGGCAGTAAGGACGCCAGCACTCCGGAGGTGATCTCCGCCGGCCCGGACGGTCAGTTCGATACCGAAGATGACATCAGTAGTCAGGACTAAGCCACTGCGCTTGACGCTGATGCCTCGGGGTGGCTTCACCCTGTTGGAGATGATGGTCACGCTCAGCCTTGTGGCTCTGCTCATCAGCTTCGTCTTCATGGCCTACAAGCCGGATAGCCCGGCAGAGCGCATGAAGAGGGCAGTGGTGGAGCTGGAGGCGCTCTCGGCGCGCGGTCACACCATGGCCGTGCTGCACCAGAAGCCCTTCTGGCTCCGCTTCGAGCGCAACAAGGTGATCTTGCAGGGCGCGGAGTTGACCGAAGTCGATACCTCCGCTCCCAGCGAGGAATTCGGTGCTTCTTACGAGGAGGAGCTGGCCGCTGCCACCGAAGTGCAGGAGCTGACGGTCGATTACGATAGCTTTGAGTTTCCGGCAGGGATGGAGGTCTTCGTGCGGCGCTGGGGTGCTCCTTTCCAGGCTTGGTTTCATCAGGAGAAGCCCGAGGACCCGGCGATCTTCTGGAACTTCGAGCAAAGTGGTCTCTGCGAACCGATTTCCCTGCGTTTGGAAATCGGGGAGAGCTGGACCGAGCTGGAGATGGACCCACTGACCGCACGTGTGGCTGACGAATCGAGTGAAATTTATGATTAAAGGAACTTCCAGTCGCCAGCGGAATCGCCGTGGCTTTGTGATGATGGAGGTTCTCATCGCGGTCTCCATGTTTGCTATCGTGGGCACCGCCATGGTGGTGGCGATCAATGATGTGGGAGATTTGACCTTCAAGCTCCACCGCAGTCAGCGCCTGTCGCGGATTCTCGATAGCGAGCTGCGGCGCACCATGTCTTTGCCCAATTTGGAAGAGGGAAAAGAGGTGCGGGAATTCGAGGAACTGGGGGTGGAGATTGAGACTCTCATTGAGCCTCTGGAAGAGATGGAAAATCAGGACGGGCAGGTGCTCAATAACATGTTTCTCATCCGCGTGACAGCCTACTGGACTGCGGATGGACAAGACCAAATTCAATCAACCGAAACCTGGCGATATGCGCGGCTCTACCGTCAATAAGTCTTCGCAGGGAGGCTATCTTTTGCTCGAAGTGGTGCTGGCGATGGGGCTGGCGGCCGCTTTGCTGGGTGGCATTTTTGCCATTGCCACGGGCTCCATGAGTCTGGCGGAGCGCATTGTGGAGGAGGGGCGCTACCAGACGAGGCGGGAAGCTTTTCTCAACTTCATGGGGCGCAATTTCGAGCAATTGCCGGGCAATGCGGTCATCGAACTGGTCACGCAGGAGACCGCCCAGCGCTATTTGCCCACGATGACGATTCAGAATGCGCCCGCTTCCTTTTCCTTTGCGGGATTGCCGATTTCGGCCCAAGCGATTGTTCTGAATACGGTTCCGGTGCCCAGTGGAGGCGTCAATGTCGTGCTGGAATATTACGAAGAGCCGCTTTTGGATGATGAAGACCAGGTCGCAACGGAGCGACAGGAACCGGCGGGCTCGCTGATTCTCTACCGCGATATCTGGCGTTTTGAAATGCGGGTGATGGATTCCCGCACCATGGAGTGGGTCAGCGATTGGGACATACGCGGGCGCTTGCCTTTGCAGATCGAACTCAATGCGGTCTTTGAGCCCAATGGTGAGGAGGTCATTCACTATTTCTGGGTCCCGCCCAAGGCCAATCCCTCCGCGCTGATGCGGGGCATGGGCCAAGGCTCCAATGCCCGGGGAGGCACCCGGGGAGGAGGCAATCAGGGCGGGAATGACGATGGCGATCCCCAAGGTGGAGGAGGTGGACAATGAGACTGGGTTGTCGGCAATCTGGGGCCCGGCAACGGGGCTCGACCATGGTGGCGGTCTTTTGGCTGATGTCCATTTTGGGCATTGCGGTCTTCTCGGTGATCACTCTGGTCAAGTTCGAGAGCGACCTGGTGGCTTCCCAGACCCAGGGCACGCGGGCCCGGCACTTGGCCGAGATGGGTATCGCGGTGGGAGCCAATCCCGTGGTGCGGCGCGACGACCCGATTCTGCGGCAGGTCTTTGAAGGGGGTGGCGAGGGCTTCAGTTGCCAGCTCGCTTCCGAGGCCGACAAAATTGATATCAACTACCTTCTCAGCAATCAGGATCCGATTGCGGATGACAAGGGGTGGTTGCGCGAGCTCTTTTTTGACTGGGGATTGGAGCTGACTGACGCGCAGGACTTGGTCGACGCTCTGGTGGACTGGGTGGATGCCGGGGATACCGAGGAGTTGAACGGTGCCGAGGCTCCCTATTACGAAAATCTGGGTTTTCTCGACCGACCCTTCAACCGGCCCTTTTACAATCTGGACGAAATGAAATTCGTGCGCGGTTTTGATTTGCTGGAAGCGGCCAACCCGAATTGGAAGGACTGGTTCACGATCTGGACCCAGAGCGGACTCGATGTCAATGAAGCCAGCGCGGACAAGATTGCCCGGGTGCTCAATGTTTCCATCGATGATGCCGACGTCATTCCCGAAACGGTGCGGGGGGCGGATGGTATTCTGGGCACCGATGACGATCAGCCTTTCCAGAGTGTGGAGGCGGCCGCTGGTCCGGGAGGTGCGATTTTCATGACCGAGGAGGAATTTGCCCAGAATGGACATCGCATCACGGTCAACAGCCCCACCGTGCGCATCGAAAGCACGGGTTGGTCCGGTGACGTGAAAAGACGGGTCACAATCGTGATTCGTAATCGCGAGGGCAATCCCACTTTGCTAGAACGGCGCGAGGAAATCGTGCAGTAGATTAACAGTTTTCATCATTTCAGAACAATCACGTGAGTCAAAACGCTAAAAAGAACGAACAAGTGCTCCTCTTTCCGGGGGCCGAAGGCTGGGAAATCTGGCGGGGGACCGAGGAGTTCAGTCTGCTCAAAGCCACCGGAGAGCGGGAGGCGCTCGCGGTCGAGGGCGTGCCCAAGGGACTGTTGACCATGGCCTTTCCCGTGCGCGACGTTTCGGCGGCTCCCTTTTTGGCGGCGACTGGTGAGCAGGAGATGTTCCGCGATCTCGCCGACCTGCATTTGGAGCGCTCGGGTTTGCGCGCGGAGGATGCGGCGGGCTCCTTGAGTGACTGCTTCACCCTGAGCACGGGGGAGGAGGAGGCCACTCTTCTGCCGGTGGTGCTTTCCCCGCCGCCGGAGGGCGGTTTGCCCAAGAAATCGCCCAAGGCCTTTGATGTCTCCGCCCGCTGCCTGCCCCTCCCTCCCTTGTCGGTGGTGCTCTGGCGCGAATTTGGTCGCTGGGTTTTTGCGGTTTCCGATGCCCAGGGGCAGACTTTGTATTTCCAAGCCCTTCCGGGGGCCCTCTTTGATGCCCAGCTCAGTCGCGAAGTCGCGCTTGGCACGGCGCAGCTTTCCATGCAGGAGCTGTTGCCCCAGCCCTTGCAGCAGTGCTTGGTCTGGACCGGAGAAAGCGAAATCCCTCCTGCGGAAGAGGCAATGGCCGCGCTGGGGCAGATACTGGGAATTCCGGTTTCCGCTGCAGAAAAGCCGGCTCCGCGTTTGCCACAGCCCCTCAGCCAGCTCTTGCCGGCCGACATCCGGGCCGAGAGGCTCGCGCTGCAGAAGGCCCGGCAAACCAAGATGGCTATCGCGGCAGTGGTTCTGTGTTACCTCGGAGCCATCGGCTACTTTGCTTACAAGTTCAATGAGGCCAAAAAGCGCACCGATCTGGCTGAGCAACGGGCGGCCGCCTCTGGCCCGGTGGCGGAGGAGGTGGCGACCTTCACTTCCAAGTGGGAAGAGCTCAAGCCCATCGTCGAAAACCAATTCTGGCCCTTGGAGCAATACTACAATGCTTATCTGGCCGCTCCCAAGGAAGGGCTCAAACTGACCGAGATCGAGATGCACAACGAGATTGATTACCCCAGTGGAGAGGCGCGACTGCGTCGTTTCATGATTCTGGAAGGGGAGAGCGAGAAGGCCGAGCAGGCGGTGCAATTCGGAGAAAATCTCACCCGCAGCTCTTATTTTTCGGAATTTCAGTGGAGTATTGTCAGCCCGACACCGACAAATCGCGACACTTGGAGCTTTAGATATCAAGCCGACCCCGTCGGCGCAGCGCTATAACGAACGATGACCTCACGCGAAAGAAACTTACTCATCCTCCTCGTGGCCATGGCCTTTTTGGCGGTCAACTTCCTGGCCTACAATATGTGGTATGCGCCCAAGATGGCGGAGATGGAGGCGGCCATGGAAGCGGCCGAGCGCAAGGCCGAGACCAACGAAAGCATGGGCGGCATCCGCGACGCGCTCTCCGCAGACATGGAGTGGCTGGCCCGCTACGAGCCCAAGCCCACCACGGCGGGGCAAATGCAGACCCGGATCCAGCAGTTGGCTGAAAACGAAGCGGTGCGCAAAGGGCTCACCATCAAAGATAAGGGCTTTGGAGCCAATGTTGTCGACCCCTCGCTGCACTACCATCGGGCGCGCTACGACATTGAGGTCAATGGCACCGAGGCGGCGATCTACAGCTGGATTGACCGTTTGCACAATCCCAACGAGTTCCGGGTGGTGACTTTTATCAAACTTGAACCTCAGCGCGATGATGCCACCCGGGCGGATTGCCAGATCTTCCTCGACCAATGGTTCGTTCCGGAAGGAGGCCAAATATGAAATTCACTTCTCTCATTCTTCTTGCCAGTGTCCTGAGTGTGAGCGCGCAAGCTCCTCGCAAAGACCCGCTCAACAAGTATCGTCAGCTTTGGGACAACTCCCTTGTGACTGAAAAGCCGGTGGTGGACCCCGGTCCGGTGGAGGCCCCGCCCAACGAGCTGGATGACTATGTGCTCGCGGGCTGGACCCAGACCGGGAATGGTTATCTGGTCAGCTTGATCAACACCAAGGACCCCAAGGAGCGGCAGACCATCGCGCCGGGGATGCCCAACGAAAAGAATTTCCAGGTGCTCGATGTGAAGCGCGACCCCACCAACTACAAATCGACGCAGATTCTCATCACCATGGGTCCGCATAAGAGGTGGATCGGCTACGAGGACAAGTTTCTCACCTTGCAGCAGCCTCCGGCGGCCACGCCGCAGCCGGCCCAGCAGCAGGCTCAGCCGCCTATTCCTACCAATAACAACAACGCTCGCAGCAACAACAACAATAATTCGCAAGAAAACAGACGTCAGCCCCGAGTCCGTCGGGTCCCGGTGCCACCCCAGAACTAAACAATCATGTCCATTTCGAAATTTCTACTCCTGAGCCTTGCGGTCTCCAGCCTGCTCTCCGCCCAGGTTCCGCCCATTCCCGGCTTGACGCAGGGAGGAGCCAATGCCGAAGAAGAGCAGGGCGATACGCCACCCGCGAACTTGACCCAAGCTCTCAGTAAACCCGACCCCGATGCCCCGTATCCTGGGGGCTTGGAATTTCCCAATGCCACCGCGCATGATCTGGTGGCGGTCTATCAGAACGTCACTGGCAAGCGGGTGCTCGTGCCCTCCGCGCTCAAGGACGTGCAATTCACCTTCCTGCAAGGTCCGGGAATGACCAACCAGGAGGTAGCCGATCTTTTGGAAAAATTCCTCATGCTGGAGGGCTATCAGCTGAATCCCGACTTGCGCAATCCCAACATCGTCACTCTGCTGGGAACCAATCAGCCGGGTGGTCCCGCGACGGCGGCCGAGCCCGTCCGAGTGGTGACCGAGCCTTCGCAACTTGCTCTCGAGCAGGGCGTGGTGTCCTACGTGATGAGGTTCCAGTATCTCAAGCCCGAGGAAGCACAGCGTGCCTTCACGCAGGTCTTTGGCCAGCTGCGCCCCGGCGGCACCATCTCCGAGGTGCGCAATGCCTCTTCTTTAATTATTACAGAGAAAGCGGCTCTCATTCAGAATCTGCTCAAGCTGAAGGACGAGATCGACGTTCCTTCCGCCCGAGTGGGCACCGAGTGGGTGGAAGTGGAGTATGCCGATGTGCAAGAACTCGCCGAGCAGCTCAACGAGATGTTCAATGCCCAGCAGTCCAACCAGCAATCGGCCCGGGTGCAGCGCCAACAGCAGGCGCAGCCGGCGAATACGCCGCCCATTCCCGGCCTGGCTGCCAATGGCGCGGCAGGAGGCACTGCCGAGGGCGGTGGGGAGGAGAGCCCGCCCACCATCACTCCTGACAGTCGCACCAATCGGATTTTCCTGATGGGCCGTCCGGTGGACCTGGTCTTCATCAAGCAACTCATCGCGCAGTGGGATGTGCCCACCAGCAAGCGCAATTTCCTCAAACGTAAGCTCCGTTACTTGCCTGTTTACGAGTTTCTTCCTATTGCCGAGAGTGCCATTTCCAGCACCATGAGCGAGGCCGTCGCCGGTGGTGGCGGGTCTGCCGGGGGAGCGCGTTCCACGGCCAATGCCAACAACCGCAGCTTGGGACAGAACAATACCAACTCGAACAACAATTCCAACACCGGGTTCGGTGGAGGCGCGGGTGGAGGAACGGGCAGTTCTACGGCCTCCTTGAGCGGTTCCGATCGCCCCACCCAGCCGGAGAGCATTCTGGTGGGCCAGACTTTGCTCGTTACGGACAACGTGGCCAACAGCATCATTGTGCAGGGTCCTCCCCACCACATTGAAATGGTGGAGGGCTTGATTGACGAACTGGATGTGAAGAATGAGCAGGTCGCCATCAGTGCGGTCTTCGGTCGCTTCTCCGTGACTGACGGGCTGACATTCGGCACCAACCTCGGTCGCTTGCTCAATGGCAACGGCATCGGCTTCGCGACCAACAATGGTGGCGGTGGAGGCATTATTGAGAACAATGCCATCACCGAATTTGCCAACTTGGTCACGCCCGGAGCGGGTCTGGCCGCAGCAGGCATCGACGGCGATTTCGGAGCCTTCATCAATGCGGTGGAGACCTACACCAACTTCCAGTCCTTCGCCCGGCCGACGATTTTTACCACCAATAACAAGGAGGCGCGCATTTCCTCGGGAACGCAGATCGCCATTCCGACCAACACCTATCAGGGCCTGAATGGCTCCAGCGGGCAGTCCACCAACGTGGAATATCGCGATGTCGCCCTCGAGCTTTTGGTTCGCCCTCTGGTGAACTCCGCCGACGAGGTGACTCTCGAAATCTCCATCGTGCGGGACACCGTGGGCGAGGACCGCAACGTGGGCGAGCTGATCATTCCCGACCTGCTTTCCGACCAACTCGACACCATTGTCACCGTCCCGGTGGGCGCGGCGGTCTTGCTCGGTGGTTTGATTGAAGAAGATACCAACGACTCCGAAGGGGGGGTGCCTATTTTGCGGGCGATTCCCTTGGTCGGAAACTTCTTCAAGAACATCGACGATCAATTCCGCCGCTCGGAGCTCGTGATCATGATTCGTCCCACCATCGTGGATGGCAAAGTGGCCATTCAGCAGTATCAGGACGTCTACGACTACAGTAGCAATCTGAGTGGCAAGGCGCGCCAGCAGTTCACGGCACCGGAATACCAGCCCCGCGTGAATAGTGCGGTGGACAAAGTCTTTGGCAAGCCCAAGCCCGTGCAGCAGCAGGCCCCTCAGGAGCGCATGCCGATGTCGCCCCTGCAGCAGGCCATTTACGATAAGAAGCGCCGCCAAGAGGCCGCGCGGCAAAAGTGAGGGGCCTTCCCTTTCTCTTCACATGATCAAGCGGGTCTTCGGCATCATCTTTCTCTTGCTCGGGGTGGGGATTTACCTCGCCGGGGGGAGGGGACCGCTCGAAGGCCCGGTTGGTCTCACCTTGAGCCTCCTCGGAGGCTCTTTTTGTGCCATTGCGGGAGCAATTCTCATCGGCAAGAGCGTGCTGGAGGGGAATGATTGGGAATGAGAGAGATTTATCGCCATCGCGATCACGCCCGGGTGGGTTTGCTGGAATCGCTCTTGAAGAGCGAAGGGATCGAAGTTTTTCTGCGTAACCGGAATCTGACCATGTCTGGCTTGAGTGAGATTCCCATTCCGGAGTTTTATCCCGCGCTTTGTGTGGTTCATCCTGAGGATGAAAAAAGGGCCGTGGAGCTGGTGAAGGACTACTTGGCCAGGGAAAACGAGCCTCTGGGCGAGGATTGGATTTGTTCAGCCTGTGGGGAAAAGGTCCCCGACTCCTTGGCCGAGTGTTGGCAGTGCCAGGGCCAAAGGGGGTGAAGGGGAGAGTGGGCCCTGAAGGAACGCCGGGCCCGGTGGCGTGAGCCGGAGAATCTACAGATCCTCGGCGGTGCGCTCGGGGGTCAGGTAGTCGGTGTTCCAGAAGAGGTGCATCTCTTCGGCAGAGGGAATCTCCAGCGGGCGCACTACGCGGAAGCCGACGTGTTGGCCGCCGGTGTGATACCAGACAGACTTGGGAATCTGGGGATCGCGCATTTTCAAGTTTTTGTCCGACTGGGCCCGGGCGGCGGAGCGGAGTCCCGTGGCGTCGTGGTCCCAGGAGCCACCCCGGATCACCCGCGGGTAGCGCTTGGTGGGGTAGACCCAGGGATTGGTGACATTTTCTGGTAGTTTGGCGATCGAGTCGGCGGCATACTGGTCGATGGTCCACTCGGCGACGTTGCCGTGCATGTCGTAGAGGCCCCAGGGATTCGGCTTCTTGCCCGCTACCGGATGATAGGTGAAGTCGCCATTGTCCACGAACCAGGCAAAGTCGCCCAACTGGCTGGCATCATCGCCGAAGGAATAGGCGGTGGTGGTGCCCGCGCGGCAGGCGTATTCCCACTCGGCCTCGGTGGGGAGGCGGTAGAAATGGCCGGTCTGGGCGGAGAGCCATTGGCAGAACTTGGCGGCCGCATGATTGGTCATGTTCATCGCGGGGTATTCATCGCTGTGGATGAATTCGCCATTGAGGAACTGATCCATGATCTGGGTCGTAGGCTGGGAGACGGCGTCGATGAGGGGGTGTTTTTCGAGGTCCGGCTTTTCCGGCACGTAGCGATCCTCGTTGGTGTCGATGGTGCCATCCTTGTTGCGGGGATAGGTCTCGACATTGTTTTGCCAGAAAGGGTTGTAGTGGGCCCAGGTGATTTCGGTCGGGCTCATCCAGAAGGGAGCGATGGTGACCTTTTGCTGAGGGCCTTCGTCTTCATTGCGGCCCTCTTCCTCTGCGGGCGAACCCATGAGAAAGCTGCCACCAGGGATGGCAATGAGCTTAAGGGGCTTGTCTCCGGCCTTGGGGACGGGCACTTCGTAGTTCTCGTGAGAAGCTTCTTCCTTGGCTTTGGCAACGATGAGGGCGTGAATCTTGCGGCTGATTTCCAGTTGGTCAGGGGCCGGGAGCTCGGCCGGAGTCTGGGGCAGAATGGTGACGGTGGGGGCGAGTCCGGTAGTGGATTCGCCATAGAGGGGGCCGACGAGGAAGGTGGCGGCAAACAGGGGTGCGATTTTCATATCAAGAAAGGAGGGCGGATGTGCGGTGGGTTGGCGGAAAAAAAGCCCGCCGGATGACGGGCTTTTTCCGAAAGGGCTCTGGCCAGGATGGCGCCACAGGGGGCTTAGGCCAGAGAGAATTTTCCGGGAATGGGCAGGGGCTGGGGCTCGAAGTCGTCTTTGAAGGTCAGTCCTTCGGGGGCTAGATCCAGTTCTGAATTCCAGAGCTCGTCCCAGGTGATGCGCTTGCCAGT
Source organism: Roseibacillus ishigakijimensis (assembly GCF_016595415.1). Classification (GTDB taxonomy): domain Bacteria; phylum Verrucomicrobiota; class Verrucomicrobiia; order Verrucomicrobiales; family Akkermansiaceae; genus Roseibacillus; species Roseibacillus ishigakijimensis. The sequence goes on along the minus strand of NZ_JAENIO010000015.1, from coordinate 5,844 downwards.
TTGGGCGGCAAAGGCCCCCAGCAGCGCGTGGGCGGTGGAATTGATCATGTGCTCGCCGCCATCGATGCGCTTGCCGGCCCGGAGGGCGGCGAAGAGCTCGTTGTGCTCGACTTGATACATGTTTTGCTCTTCCCCGGGCTTGGGCTGCGAGCGCCAGATCATTTTGCCTTTGTGGTCCTTGGCATAGCAGCGACCTGGCCCGATGACGGTGGCGTCGTCGCAGGTGACGCGGTCGATGACCTCGGTATGCACGCCCTGAATCTGGCGCTGGGCCACGTGGCAGAAGACGTTGTCGGCGTATTCATACGTCACGTTGGTGTGATCATAGACATTGCCGGGGTCGGTGCGGGCGATTTTGCCTCCATTGCCGACGGCGGCGATGGGGATGGCGTCGTTCATGGCCCAAGCCACCTTGTCGGTGGTGTGGATGGCCTGCTCCACAAGGGGGCCGCCGGAGAGCCAGTCGAAGTTGATCCAGTTGGCCACTTGCCATTCCACCATGCTCATGCCGGAGGGCTTCTTGGCGTCATTGGGCAGAGGGCGCACGGGACCGGCCAGGTAGGTGCCGTAAACCGCATTCACGCGACCGTATTCACCGGAGAGAATTTTGCCGTAGGCTTCTTTCACCGCCGGGTGGAAGCGCCAGCAGAAACCATTTTGGATGGTGAGGTTCTTTTCTTTGGCCTTTTTGACCGAATCCAGCACAGCGCGGAGACCCGCGGGATCGACCGCCATCGGCTTCTCGATGAACATGTGGACGCCTTTGTCGACGGCTGCCGCAATGTGCTCGGGGCGGAATCCGGGAGGCGCGGTGAGGATGACCACGTCGACTCCCGAGTCGAGAACGCCTTGGTAGCAGTCAATGCCCGTGAACTGGCGCTCGGCGGGAACTTTGGCCCGGTCTTCGAAGGAAGCGATGTTGCTCAAGCAGCTGTCGAGACGATCTTGAAAGGCGTCTCCAGCGGCCCACAGCTTGGTGTTGGCGTCGGCATTGAGCGCTTGGGTGATGGCTCCGGTGCCACGGCCACCACAGCCGATGATGCCGACCTTGATGGTGTCGTTGTTGCCAGCTTGCGCCTTGGCAATGTGCGGGGCGGAGATGGCGGCGAGAGTGCCGGCCGCGGTGGCGGTCTTCAATACTTGGCGGCGGGTGGTGGTCTGACTCATGATCGTTCGCTTGTGGTAATTTTGTTAATTAAAGGTAAAAATGACATTTTTGTCAAGTGCTCCCTTTGAAACGCGCTCGGGGCGCTTTTTCTTGCAAGCTTTTTGCCAAGTGCGCGCATTTCTTTCGCCCCGGATGGTGCTAGACTGTCATGCCATGGAGGGACGGAGAAAAATTGTTTTTTATGATGGCGACTGTCTGCTCTGCGCCGCGGTGGTGCGGTGGTGTCATCGCTGGGATCGCGGGGGAAAGCTTTGGTTTGCCTCGCTGGGAAGTGATTTTGCGCGCGAACGGCGGGAAGACTTGGATTTGCCCGGCCCCGGAGAGGAGGCAGAGACCTTTGCTCTTTTCGATGAGGAGACGGGGCAAGTCGCGTTTCGCAGTCGGGCGGCCTTGGCCCTGGCTTCTCACCTCGGCGGTCCCTGGGCCTTGCTGGGAAAGGTAGCCGCCTTCGTTCCCCCGGCTCTTCGCGACAAGCTCTATGACCAGGTGGCTCGCAATCGCCGCCGCTGGTGGGGCGCGCGGGAGGATTGCTCTTTGCCGCCGGGGAGTCTGCGCGAACGGATCTTGCCGTGATGCGCTCTTCTCTACTCATTGTTCTCGCTTTTCAGGAGCTCAAGAGCGGCGGAAAGGACCGGGTCTTTCCAAGAAGCCAGTGGTAGCAAGGTGGCCGGGTCGGCTTGGTGGCGCAGGCGGAAAAGGTCGAAAAGCTGCCGATCTCGTTCGCTGAGGTTGATGGCGAGGTCGGGAGAGATGCCGACCTCGTGGGGGGTGCGGCCGGAGGGAGTGTGGTAGGTGGCGAAGGTCAGGCGGAGGGCGGTGCCGCCGGCTTGACCGACCACATTTTGCACCGATCCTTTGCCAAAGGAGGTTTCGCCCACGATGGTGCCGCGCGCGAGATCCTGCAATGCGCCCGCGACCAGCTCGGAGGCGCTGGCGGAGTGGCGGTCGATGAGGACGGCGAGGGGATAGGAGCGTTGGACCCGCTGGCGGGCGGGGGTGCGCAGGGCCGGGGTCTGGGCCTGCGGAGAGCGGCCCCGGGTGGTAACTACTTCGCTGTCGGGGGGGAGGAAAAGGCCGAGAATCTCCACCGCACTGGTCAAGAGCCCGCCGGGATTGCCCCGTAGATCCAGGATGAGGGCCTTCATTCCCTGATCTTCCAGGTCATCGAGGGCGGCTCCCAGCTCGCGGGCGGCCGTTGCCGAGAATTCGCCCAAGCGGGCGTAGCCCGTGGTGGGGGCTCCCTGGTCGGTGAGGAGGAAGGCCTCGGGCAGGGCCCGCTCCTTCACCACCCGGGGGAGGAGGGTGGCCTCGACTTCCAGATTGCTGGCGGGGCGAAGCACGGTTACCACCACGGCTTGTCCGGGGGGCGCACTCAGAGCGGTCCGCGCGGCTAGGAGGTCTCCTTCCGCCGGTGCTACGCCGTCCACTCTCAGGAGGATATCGCCATCGAGCAGGCCACCTTGGGCTGCTGCCGAATGCTCCCAAACGCGGGCGAGTTCAATGTGGCCCTCTTTCTCGGCCAGCGAGAGGCCCAGACTGGGCAGGGTCAGAGCTTCGCTCGGGTCCTCGCTTTCGAGGTCCAGATGGCGGGCGGTCTCGGGATGGTAGAAGGCCGAGAAGCGATCCAGTGAACCCACCATGCCCTCTAGGGCGTGATTGATAAGGCGCTCGTAGGTGACCTTATCGGCCTCGGGGTGGTGGGCCCGCACTTCTTCGAGGAGGTGGATGAAGCGCTCGAGGTGTTCGTAGCCTTCCTCCTGGTCGGGGAGCGGGCTTCCCTGCTGGGCAGCAAGGGGAGTGGCGAGAAAGAGGGAAAAAAGGAAAAAGCGCATGAAGGAACTAGCGCACGGGAGCGGGTGGAGTCGAGTTTTCTTGCGTCGGGAAACGGGGGCTCTCCGGAGGACGGTGCCGCCGGGAGGACTCCTTTCTCTTGTCGATGATTGCGCTTGCTTTCATCGGGACTCCATCGTGATGAGCTTTTTGTGACGGCGGGGAACTTTTGGGGAATTTGCATCGAATGATTGGCATTCGGCAGGAGACGGTGTAGCCTCGCAGCTATCGCCGCCAGTCTCGCGAGAGCTTGCGTGCGAGGGCAATCAATCGATTTTGGAATTCTTCGATAAAATCAAACGGGAGCGCTTGGCGCGCCGGGGCTTGGGCTCGGGGCGGAAACGTCGCAAGCAGGAAGACCGCCACGTCAGCGAGTCTCTCGAGAGCAGCTTGGGGGTCCGCATCGGGCTCTACTCGCTGATGGCGTTGATTGCCGGCTGGCTGGTGACCTCCATGCCAGGCGGGACTTTCGAAGGACAATTGCTGGCAGGCTGGACCGTGACCCTGGTCATTCTCGCGGCGGCGGTCCTCATTTTCCACTTCAACTACCCGGCGACTTCGAGCCGGAGTAGCAAGACCTTCCTCGTCATCGGGGGCTTGCTGGCCGAGCTTTTTATCCTGCGGGCCGTGCTGGCGATGGACCCGGTGCACGGCTTGATTCTGATGCCGGTGGCCTTGATTCCCTTGTTTCACTCTGTCCTCATCGGGCAGCGGGTGGGGACGTTTTCCGCTATTTTTACCGCCATTCTAGGGGCTCTTCTGATGGAACCCGAGGAAGCGATGCCATTTCTCGCTTACGGATTGGTCGCCAGTTACACCGGGGTGGTGGCCACCCGGCGGGTTAAGAAGCGGGGCCGGCTCCTGCGAGCGGGCTGCTACATTGGTTTGGTGAGCGTGGTGCTCGGTTTGCTCTTCGGGGCCATTGATCCGGCGCAACTTTGGCAAGGCAGTGCTGCCGCCCAGGCCTGTCTCACCCAGATGGGAGTAGCTTTCGGGATGGGATTGCTCACTGGAATGGCCGTTAGTGCGGTCTTGCCCATCTTGGAAGGAGTTTTCCTCCTCACCACCGAGATCAGCTGGCTGGAGATGAGTGACCTCAATCACAAGTTGCTCAAGCGTATGCAGATGGAAGCGCCGGGGACTTTTCATCACAGCCTGATGGTCTCCCAGCTTGCCGAGGCTGCCGCCGATGCCATCGGGGCCAATTCCGCCATGTGCCGGGTCTGTGCCTACTTCCACGATATCGGCAAATTGAAAAAGCCAGGCTACTTTGTGGAGAATCAGGTGGAAGGCAATCCCCACGACGACCTCACCCCCACCATGAGCGCGCTTGTCATCGTGGCTCACGTCAAGGATGGGGTCGATATGGCCATCAAGGAAAAGCTGGCGCCTGAGATCATCGACGTCATTCAGGAGCATCACGGGGATTCGCTCGTTTACTACTTTTACCGCAAGGCCCAAGAGCAGAGGCGTTTGCAAAAGGAGGAGGCCGATAGCGGGCACATCTCCGATGAAGATATCGTGGAGGTCGACCGGAAAAACTTCAGCTATCCCGGTCCCGTGCCGCAGACCCGCGAGAGTGGCATCATCTCTCTGGCCGATGCCGTGGAGAGCGCTTCCCGCAGCCTCGACAAGCCCACCCCCACCAAGATTCGGGCTCTGGTCGATGATATCGTGCTTTCCCGGATCAAGGATGGCCAGCTTGACGAGTCCGGTTTGACCCTTAATGAAGTGAAGGTGATTCGGGAAGTCTTTGCCAAGACCCTGCGCAGCATGATGCACACCCGCATCGCCTATCCCGATGAGAAAAAGAAGGGCAAGAAGAACGCTGACCGTCGCGGAAACGGAAATGGCGAAGAGGAGAAGAAGACTGGAGAGGAACCGTCTCCGGCCAAAAAGACGGAGAGTCAGCCCTCCAAGTCGGGCAAAGGAACGGCGTCATGAGCAATTCCCCCGAACTGGAACTCTTCGTGCACTGGGCGGAACCGCTTCAGGAGAGTGATTTGCAATGGATCGAGTCCCGCCTCCCGGCCGTGCGCGACGAGGTTCTCTCCCGCTACCCGGAAAGCGGCCTCGCCGACTTGTCCGAGCTGGAGCTGTCATTGGTCGATGATGCCACTTTGGCGGAGATCCATGGCGAATTCTTCAACGATCCCACTGTCACCGATGTGATCACCTTCCCCCATGGAGAAATCCTCGTCAGCGTGGAGATGGCGGCCCGTTGTGGGGGGGAATATGGCAAGGGGGTGCGGGGCGAGACCTTCCTCTACCTCATTCACGGCTTTCTCCACCTGGCCGGGCTGGATGACCGCAGCGAAGCGGACGCCGCCCGCATGGCCCGTGAGCAGGAAGAGATTTGGGAAAAATGCTCTCGTTGGACTGCTGATAAGTAAGAGGGGCTCTTCCTCTCGGTGACGAAGATGTCGTGCTAAAGGAGGCCCTTGTCAGAGGTTTGCCTGGTTCCTTCCCTAGGAGCAATCCAGCGAGGATAGTAGCGAGGATTGCGTTTGGGAGAGCAATGAACTGGCCTTCGGGAACCATAATCTGAGAGTTCGCGTCAGAGATTACGCGGCCGTAGCGCCGACGCCCCGTCGGCCCCAGAGCTTACGTCTACTCACGAAACACCGAAACCACCGGCCCCGCCCCACCGCAGGCCCGGTGCCCCAAGCACTCCCCGAACCCCAAAGGGGCTGCACATATCAGCCCAGGGCAACGCCCTGGGATTGTTGCCCGGCTTACGTCCCAGCAAGGCTGTGATCTCGCCGCACCAACAATCCTGCTCGCAGCTGCCTCCACTGATCACGAAAGCAGCCGCAGCATCGTCCACCCCGAAACGTCGGTGCGCC
>NZ_JAENIO010000159.1 GCF_016595415.1 Roseibacillus ishigakijimensis | reverse complement strand
CTTGCCAAAGAACCCCAGAACAAGTAATCAATTTTCCCTCATCACCATCGTTTAGCTGAGCCCTCAACTGGCCGAACTTTGGGGTCCACCTCAGTTATTCAATTCTTATACTTTCAGTCGAACAGTGTTTATTAGTATGACGATGCTGCGATAGGAGCAGGACGGTTTTTGGTTCCAGGCGATTTTTTGGCGGGCGTTGGGGGTTTGGTATTAATCATTTGTGAGAAATTCTGATTCAGGAGGCAAATTACTGGTTCCCCGAATTTTTTACAAGCTGAAAAGAATCGTTATCGGTTACTTGAGCGATCCATAAATTTTGGATCGGGGATATCTTACGATTATCCGAAGTTCATTTTTCTTGCGCGCACAGTGTTCTGATGACTTACTATTCAAAAATGAACCCGAAAGACAATTGGAAAG
>NZ_JAENIO010000158.1 GCF_016595415.1 Roseibacillus ishigakijimensis | reverse complement strand
CGCCGTGGTGAGGCCCAATCAAGTGTGGTGCGCCGACATCACGTATATCCCCATGCCGCGCGGCAACGCCTATTTGTGCGCGGTCATGGACTGGTCTTCGCGTCGGGTCCTGGGTTGGTCGCTCTCCAACACCATGGAGACCGGCCTTTGCCTGGAAGCGCTGGAAAAGGCCTTTGCCACCACCGGCAAGGTGCCTGGGATTTTCAACACCGACCAAGGATGCCAGTTCACCTCCGAGGAATGGATTAGTCGCCTCGAGGAGAAGGGAATCCGGGTCAGCATGGATGGCAAGGGCCGCTGGATGGACAACGTCTTCATCGAGCGACTTTGGCGCAGTGTGAAGTATGAGGAAATTTACCTCCACGAACACGCCACCCTCATCGGGCTCTGTGCGGGCTTGGAGAAATGGTTCGCGCGCTACAA
>NZ_JAENIO010000157.1 GCF_016595415.1 Roseibacillus ishigakijimensis | reverse complement strand
CTGTGATCTCGCCGCACCAACAATCCTGCTCGCAGCTGCCTCCACTGATCACGAAAGCAGCCGCAGCATCGTCCACCCCGAAACGTCGGTGCGCCACGCCTTGCTTCACGATTTTCTCCAGCGGACGAGACGCACACGCTCCCTCCCCAAGTCCTCTAAAGAGACATCCCATTTCCTCCCGGGGCAGCACCTTGGAACCATTTTTTCGGGAGCGGTAGCGTGGAAAGGGCATTGAACCGTCCGGATTTTAGCAACGGGCCAATCGCAAAGGCCTCGGCGAGGCCTCCCTACCGATCACGAGCCTTCGGCCCGTAGCTCCGACGCCCTGTCGGCCCCCCTTGACCCCGCCCGCAGCCGCCAACTCTCAAACCAGTTTCCCACCACCAGGAATTGCTCCTTCTGCCGCTGGCTCAACCCTCTGGAAGCTTCCA
>NZ_JAENIO010000156.1 GCF_016595415.1 Roseibacillus ishigakijimensis | reverse complement strand
AATCTGTTAGGTTTTTGAACGATAGTTCAGGTAGGGTTGTTCGTCTGATTGAGAGGGGAGGGGGTCTGTTAGATTGTTCGATGGCTGCACGGCTGCCGCCCGGAAACGGGGGAACTCAAAGCCGTCCTTGTCCCGACCGGGCGGTCACGCTTCCTGCGATGGTCGCTGGGGCTCCCAAAAGCAGGAAATCGCGCCAGCCCTCGCGCGCAGTCCATTCGAGGGGCGGCCGCGCTTCCCCAAGGTGTCCTCGACCCGGCTCGTTCCTCACACGGGATGAGGCCACCGGAAGGCAGACGGGGTCAGTCCGTGAATTGTGAATTTTTGATTCCTTTTACTGCCTCTTGATGAGTGAGTTACAAGTTTTTAGGTGATTCTTAAAGTGTGAAATTTAGCGTAAATCTGTTAGGTTTTTGAACGATAGTTCAGGTAGGGT
>NZ_JAENIO010000155.1 GCF_016595415.1 Roseibacillus ishigakijimensis | reverse complement strand
CTTGCCGGCGACCTCGCCTAGTCAAGGAAAAAGCGAGTTATTTTCTATTTATTTTGCTCGTTTTCAATGAATTACAGCTTAAGTTGACGCGAATGCCTGCACGCCTTCATCAACCTCATTTTCTAGCGCCCACTCGTAAATATCTTCGTCAATAAGATACCCCTCAACCGAAAATCCCAAACTCCTGTGGAAGTCGGGATTCGTATCTCTTATTTCTTCCGTTGTTTCTATGGCCGCTTTTAAATCATGTTCCGCCATTCCTCTCAAAAAAGCGCGCGTCATATGAATATGATTCCCTGGGACATCTGAACATGAATCCATTATAGCATCATTCAATTCTGGACACACTACACGACAAAAATTGAGGGGTGAAAAGGCGATTTGAGCCAAGCGAGAAACTCGTTGCGGTCCTTGGCCTTGAGGTGGGGATTGTTAAG
>NZ_JAENIO010000154.1 GCF_016595415.1 Roseibacillus ishigakijimensis | reverse complement strand
GGGCGGCGGTGGCTTCTTCGATGCGCTGGTCGAAGCGGGTGATGCTGGCGGTGAGGGCCTGGAGTTGTTTGACGAAGGCACGAATGAGTTCGGCGTCGGTATCGAGGACGAAGCCCGTCGGGCCGGCTTCATAGCAGACTTTGAGGTCTTTGAGCTTTTGGCCGAGCTGCTTGGCTAGCTTGCGCAGAGCGCGTTCGGCAGCGAGGAGGGAGCCCCCGCATTCGCCGTAATAGGTTGGTTCTTTGCGCGATCCTTCTTGCGTGTAAGCGATGGCGATCGAATCGTTGACTGCGGCTTCGCCTTGCCCTTTGGGCTGACCTAGCGGTCAGTCTGTCTCACTTCGTTCGGCTATGGACATCGAGTCCGATGTAGTATGTAGTGTTCATGGTGTGTTTAGGTGAATTGCTGATGTTGGATAGGTTCCGTAGTCCAAGTGGCTGCGGG
>NZ_JAENIO010000153.1 GCF_016595415.1 Roseibacillus ishigakijimensis | reverse complement strand
TTACAAGCTGAAAAGAATCGTTATCGATTGCTTGAGCGATCCATAAATTTTGGATCGGGGATATCTTACGATTATCCGAAGTTCATTTTTCTTGCAGAATTAGTGTTCTCATGAGTCATTATTCAAGCATGAACCAGAGAGACAATTGGAGAGCGGATCTGGAAACTTCCAGAGGGTTGAGCCAGCGGCAGAAGGAGCAATTCCTGGTGGTGGGAAACTGGTTTGAGAGTTGGCGGCTGCGGGCGGGGGTCTCGCCGGGAGTTCCGGCGGCGCGGGCTTTTTGGAAGGACCAGGTGCTAGCCAAGCCGCGGGAGCAGTGGCAGCTGGATCAGTGGGAGGAGGCCATGCGCTGGTATCTCAACTGGTTGGCGGTGTGCCAGCGAGACGGGGGCACGGGGCTGACCCTGGCCGAACGGCTGAAGACGGCGGTGCATCGGGCCGGGGCCCGGCGGGG
>NZ_JAENIO010000152.1 GCF_016595415.1 Roseibacillus ishigakijimensis | reverse complement strand
ACCAGATCCATCGCTCCCGTCAACGGAACCGAAAGCCCCGGGATCTCCTCTTTCAAGAAGACCTCCACCGCACGCGGCTTTTCCTTCAGGGCCTCGGGCGAAGCGAGATAGGCGGCGACAACTCGCAAGCCGTCGCCGATTGCCTTCTCCCGCTTGCTGGGTTCGCCGAAGTTCACCGGGCCTTGGTCACGCTCCAACTGCAGGAACGCCTTCTCGAAAGCCTCGGCCACAAACTCCGGAGAGTCATCCTCACCCCGCCAGCGAGCCAAATGAAAGGCCTGCAACGCGGCATGAATGGACTTGCCCAAGTGCAGCGCGACCGAGGTCGGCTTCTTGATGCCGGCCACCCGCTCGAAGTAGAAGCGAAGCGAGCAGCTCAGATACGACTTCGCCGCCGAGGGGCTGATGTGTTCCGGGAAGGCCAGCATCACGCCGCCCTCCTTCGGTTGCCCCCG
>NZ_JAENIO010000151.1 GCF_016595415.1 Roseibacillus ishigakijimensis | reverse complement strand
CGGGGGCAACCGAAGGAGGGCGGCGTGATGCTGGCCTTCCCGGAACACATCAGCCCCTCGGCGGCGAAGTCGTATCTGAGCTGCTCGCTTCGCTTTTACTTCGAGCGGGTGGCCGACATCAAAAAGCCGACCTCGGTCGCGCTGCACTTGGGCAAGTCCATTCATGCTGCGTTGCAGGCCTTTCATCTGGCTCGCTGGCGGGGTGAGGATGACTCTCCGGAGTTTGTGGCCGAGGCTTTCGAGAAGGCGTTCCTGCAGTTGGAGCGTGACGAAGGCCCGGTGAACTTCGGCGAACCGAACAAGCGGGAGAAGGCAATCGGCGACGGCTTGCGAGTCGTCGCCGCCTATCTCGCTTCGCCTGAGGCCCTGAAGGAAAAGCCGCGTGCGGTGGAGGTCTTCTTGAAAGAGGAGATCCCGGGGCTTTCGGTTCCGTTGACGGGAGCGATGGATCTGGT
>NZ_JAENIO010000150.1 GCF_016595415.1 Roseibacillus ishigakijimensis | reverse complement strand
GTGGGCTTGGGGTGGGCTTGGGGCGCCGGGCCTGCGGTGGGACGGGGTTTATGGGTTCGGTGCTTTGTGGGTAGACGTGAGCTCTGGGGCCGACGAGGCGTCGGCGCTACGGGCCGAAGGCTCGTGCCCCGGTAGGGAGGCTTCGCCGAGGCCTCCGCGATTGGCCTGTTCCCGCGCTCTGGGCCATTTGATGACCTTCTGCTTAAAAGTGTTTCCGAAAACCCTGTTTCCGGGGTGTTGGCCCGGGATGGGATGCTCGATTAGGACGCTAGAAAGGCACGTGGGCTGGGCTACCGGGAACGCGGCCGCTTGTCTTCCCTCGAACAAGGGATTGTTCGAGGGGGATTTCTTCCGTTTCCAAGGGGAATTCCGCCCGGACCCCGGGGAAATGGCGATTGGCCAAGGGATCGTTTACTTGTTCCCGGGGGAAATCGATTTTTACCAGGGGGAATTTCT
>NZ_JAENIO010000014.1 GCF_016595415.1 Roseibacillus ishigakijimensis | reverse complement strand
AGGAGAATGAATGTGAGGCGTCGGTGGGTAAAGTCTTTAGCACACCGAGCTTGCCGGCGACCTCGCCTAGTCAAGGAAAAAGCGAGTTGTTTTCTATTTATTTTGCTCGTTTTCAATGAATTGCAGCTTAAGTTGACGCGAATGGCCTGTTAGGGTCAAGATTGGAGTCACGGATTGGACGGGGGCGGTCTCAGATAGTTTTGCGGAAGAGGATCGCTTGCGTGAGGAGACCCATTTTCAGTCCCGATGGTGATTTTCTCGGAGTGCCGGGAGGTCGCTCCAGGAGTTCATGGGGCTTTTTTCTCGAAAATCATCAAGTGTTGCCAGGGGAGATGGCGGAGGGTCTTTTGGTGGTGAAAGCCGGCTGCGGAGAGTTCGCGGATGGCTTGCTCTTCTGACATTTTGTGGAGGGGCTTGATGGGCACGTTCTCATCCTCGGCCCGGTATTCGAGCAGGAAGATGCGGCCCCCGGGGCGCAGGGTGCGGTAGATGGAGGCCAGCATTTCCACCGGGTGGGAGAACTCATGGTAGACATCGACCATGAGGGCGACATCCACCGAGGCAGGGGGAAGCTCCAATGAGTCGATGGTGCTGAGGTGAGGCTGCACGTTGCGCACCCCCGAGCCTTGGGCCCGGTGGGTGAGGAAGTCGATCATCTCGGGTTGGATGTCGACGGCGATGACGCGCCCCTCGGGCACGAGAGGGGCGAGGCGGAAGGTGTAGTAGCCCGAGCCCGCCCCGATATCGGCAATGACGTGGTCAGGCTCGATGCCCAGGGAATCGATGGCTTCTGAGGGAGCCTCCTCCTCTTCGCGATTGTCGCGCTCCAGCCAGCCGATGCCCTCGTGCCCCATCACGCGGGCGATCTCGCGCCCAAGATAGAATTTTCCGATGCCATCGGGGGAGGCCGGGGCAAAGGTGTAGGCCTCCGGGCGGAGGGGCGCGCTTTGGGAGGATTTGTCCTCAGTCGATGAAGACGAGCTGGGCTCCAGCTGGAAAAACAAGGTGCCTGCCAGAGCGAGCACGAGGACGAGTCCGGCGATGAGGACTCCGGTGAAAGCGGGTTTCATGCCTCTCACCCTGCCAAGTTCCCAAGCGGGGGACCACCCTTATCTTCAGGCGGGCTCTTCATCGAGAAAGGACTTTTTAGAAAGCTCGCTGTAAAGACCTCCTAGGGCGAGAAGTTCTTCGTGGGTGCCCTTTTCGACGACACGACCTTGATCGAGGACGTAGATGCGGTCGGCGTTCTTGATGGTGGAGAGGCGGTGGGCGATCACGAACACGGTGCGGTTCTCCATCAGCCGGTCGAGAGCCTTCTGGATGAGGTGCTCGGTCTCGGTGTCCACACTGGCGGTGGCTTCGTCGAGGAGAAGGATGGGTGGGTCTTTGAGGAGGGCGCGCGCGATGGAGAGCCGTTGTTTCTCGCCGCCCGAGAGCTTGACCCCGCGCTCACCCACATTGGTATCCAGGCCTTGGGGGAGGGCTTCCACAAAGGACTTGCAACAAGCGTGATCGAGGGCGGTCCAGAGTTGTTCATCGCTGGCCTCGCGGCGAGCGAGGAGGAGGTTTTGCCGCACCGTGCCGTTGAAGAGAAAGGCTTCTTGGGTCACGTAGCCGATTTTCTCGCGCAGGGAGGACTTGTCGAGGTCCTTCAGTTCATGGCCGTCAATGAGGATGCTTCCCTTCTGGTAATGGTAGAAGCGCGGCAGAAGATTCACGATGGTCGACTTGCCCGCTCCCGTGGGGCCCACCAGCGCTACGGTTTCGCCGGGAAGAGCTTGCAAATTGAGGTCCGTTAGAGTGGGGCTGTCGGCGTCGCCCGCTTCGTAAGCGAAGGAAAGATCGCGGAATTCCACCCGCGCGGCAAAGTCGTCCGGCAAACGGGGGGCACCCTTCTTATTGGGCTCATCTTCGGAATCGAGAATATCGAAGACCCGGTCCGCCGCTGCCCGCGAGGAGAGGAAGAGCTGGTTGAGTTGGCGCAGATTGCTGATGGGATCGTAGAAAAGAGAAAGGAGGAGGAAGTAAGTGACCAGGTCGCCGACGTCCATTGTGCCGGCCAGCACCGCCCGGCCCCCGAAGTAGAGGACCAGGGAGTAGCCGAGCATTTGCACGAAGGACATGGAGGGGTTGTAGACCGCCCACCAGCGCATCAGGCGCAGGGTGGCTTGGCGCACTTTTTCTGACAAAGAGTTGAAGTTCTCGTGCTCGTCGGCCTCTGCGGCGTAGGACTTGATTTGCCGGATGCCGGAAATGTTGTCGTGCAGGAGGGAGTTGAGGTCCGAGGTGGCATCGCGCTGGGCCCGGTGGCGGTGGCGGGCGTCCTTGGAATAGATCCAGGCTCCTAGAATGAGGAAGGGAATGGGCAGGCTGGCCCAGAGTCCCACTTGCCAATTGATCACATACATCACCGTGCCCACGGCCAGAAGCTGGATGGTGGAGACCAGGCCCAACTCAATGCCGTCGATGAGCACCCGCTCCATGGAGGTCACGTCCTCCGCCACCCGGGTCATGATGTCCCCGGTGCGACGGGAATCGAACCAGCGCAAGGGCAGATTCTGAATCTTGCGATAGAGATCGGAGCGAATGTCGTAGATCACATTTTGTTCGAAGTGATTGTTGACCAAAATGCGGCCGCAATTGAGGAGGTCCTTGAGAAAGAAGCCTCCCAACCCTAGGAGGACCCAGAAGAGGAGCTCATCGTGGCGAGCGGGGTCGGGGAGAATGGTATCGGTGACGAAGCCCGCGATGGAGGGGAAAACGATGACTGAGAGGGCCATCACCGACGCGCAAAACAGTTGCGCCGCCGCAAGGCCCGGATAGCGTTTGAGGTAAGAAAAGACGCGGAGGACGGAGTTCATGAACGGCGGGACCTAGGCGCAGGATCTGGCTTTTGTAAAGACGCGTGATCTTTCAGGACATTTTTCTATTGTCGAGTGGGGGGGATTCTCCCTAGAGTGGCTAAATCACGGGCGATTGATAATCGATCATCCGAAAACGCACACACACGTTATGGCAAACGCTTTTGGAATTATTGCAGCATTGGTCTTGGCAGTAGCCGCTTTTTTCGGCTTCAAGAACAAGAGTGCTCTTGAGAATCAGCGCGACATGCTGAGTAATGAAGAGCTGACATTGGAACGAAACAAAAACACCTTCGAAGAACGGAAGACGGAGCTTGCAGGCCTGCAGGACGACACCACTGCCGCCAACGAGGAAAATGCGTCTCTTTCCACCGAGTTGGAAACTCAGCTGGCGACCAACAAGAAGCTGGAGTCTGACATCGAAGACAAGCAGAGCGTGGTCGAGACCAAGAAGGCTGAAGTGGAAGAAGGGGAAGAAAAACTGCAGCGTTTCGGTAATCTCGATGACCTCAAGGACAAGCTCGAAAAACTGGGCACCGACTTGGCGACCTTGAAGGGAGAAGTTCTTCTCAAAGACACCGAGATTGAAACCCGCACGGCTCTCAATGGCTCCTTGAGCACTCAGAATGCCGCTCTTTCCGAAGTGCTCAAGCGTTATTCGGAAAAGCAATCCGACCCGAACTTGAGTGCACGGGTGACCCGCGTGGTGACCGACCTTGGTTTCGTGATTCTCTCCGGGGGTGACAATGCAGGTATCGTGCGCGATTCCGAACTCTCCGTGGTGCGGGATGGCTCCGTCATTGGCAAGCTGCGGGTGACTGGCACCGAGCCTTCCACCGCTGCCGCGAGCATCATTCCCGATTCTTTCGAGGGAACTACCGTCCGCGTGGGCGACCAAGTGAAAGCCGCTTCCAACTAAATCGAATTTTTCCAAGCTTTAACCTGCACACACAACCATGATTAAGAACGTTTTTTACGCGCTCACCATTCTCCTTGCTGGAGCGGCCGCTTTCTTTGGTTTCTCGACCAAAGGCAAGCTGGAGACTGCCAAGAATGAGACCATCGAGCTCTTCTCTCAGAACAACACTCTTTCGGATAATATTGACGAAAAGGGTGAGGAAATCGAAGTCGCCAAAGACGAGAAGAAAGTCGCCGTCGACGCTCGCAACGAAACCTCGGCCAGCTTGGAGAACGAAGCTTCCAAAGAAAACGGCCTCAAATCTTCCCTTGGCAAGCTGGAAGCCGAAATCGAAGGCTATGATGCTGACTTGGCCAAAATCCGGGGTGCCATCAACGAAGCCGAAGTGTTGATCCGTGAAATGGTGCCCGGAGCGGGTTCCAATCTTAACGTCGACGCCGTGGTCGGTTACATCGAGGATTTGGAAAACCAGCGCAAGCAATTGGAAGAAGAACTGGATGAGAAGACCCGTTTGGCCGCGCAAGCTGGCGAGGCTGTCAACCAAGCTTCCAGCCGCAAGGAGAACTTGCAGGAGCGCCTGGGTAAGGTGAAGGAGCGTATCGCCAACAATGGAGTGTCCGCTTCCGTCTCTGCTGTTTCCAATGAGTATGGTTTTGTCATCGTCAATCGGGGCGCCAACAATTCCAACATCGAGGAAACCAGCCAGCTCCTCGTGAGCCGTGGCAATACTTTGGTGGCTCGCCTCAAGGTTCACGCCATTGAGCCCACCCAAACTATCTGCAACATCGTGCAAGACAGTCTCAAGCCGGGTCAGCGGGTTCGCACCGGGGACCGGGTGACTTTGGAGACTCCTGCTTCCAACTGAGTTTTCCCGATAGCAATTTTAAGAAGACGGCAGGTGACCCCTGCCGTCTTTTTTGTGCTTAGTCTTCTGCGATGAGACGCGCCCAATGGGTATTGAGGGATTCTCCCTCCTGCCGGGAAAGAAGGCCACTGGCGAGACCTGCCAACCGGGCTCCCTGGAAGTCGGCTTGATGAGAATCCCCGAGGTGGAAGACTTGATTGGCCTTGAGATTCATCGCGCTCAGCGCGTGTTGGAAGATTTTTTGATTGGGCTTGCGCGCCCGTGCCTCGGCGGAGGTGATCACGCACTCGAAGTAAGGGGTGAGTGCCAACTCTTGCAGAATGGTGTGCAGTCTGCGGTCGAAATTGGAAACCACTGCTAGCCGGAAGCGCCCGCGGGCTCGGCTGAGAAAGTCAACCGTTTCGGGAAAGAGGCGCCAGGCCTCGGCCCGCTCGTAGTTTGCGAAGAGAGTGTTAAAATAATTTTCAAAGGTCTGGTTATCAGGGAGCCCGGTGACGGTGAGGACGAGGTCCCGCCACCAGGCGGTTTCGCTGGCGTGGCCATCCCATTGGTCGTGGTAACGGGGCTCGGGCAAGGAGCGGAAGGCCTGGGCGAAGTTATCCCGCAGCTGGGTTTGGCAGAGGGTGAGGCCCCATTGGCGGCCCACTCGGGCGTAGGTTTCCTCCACAGGTTCGGCAAGGTCGAAAAGGGTGCCGGCGGCATCGAGAAAGAGGGCTTCCAGAGGCATGAATTCAGCTTGTCCATTTTTTCCGGGAAGGGCCAGAGGGGATTTCGCACTTGCTTTGCGGGGTTGGCACCCGTAAGACTTCGCCCGAAGACATCTCTTGAAGTGGCCAAGGGTGGGTTCTACGGACCCGCTCTTTTCTGTCTCAAGAGGTCAACCTCGAGACCTTATGACCAACGACATCGTTGCCCTCATCGATTTTTACGAACGGGAAAAAGCCATCACTCGCGAGCGAGTGGTCGAGGCTTTGGAATATGCTTTCACCTCGGCCTACCGTCGCATGGTGCCGGGCGCGGATGCTATTGAAACCCTTCGTGCCGAGATCGATACCAAGAAAGGGGAGACGAAAATTTTCGCCGATCTGCTGGTCGTGGAAGACGAAGAGCATGAGGATAAATTCAACGAGGTGCCCCTCAGCTTGGCTCGTAAACGTAAGCCGGATGCAGAGCCCGGAGACCGGATGGAGTTCAATGTCACGCCCAAGAACTTCGGGCGCATTGCGGTGCAAACCGCCAAACAGACCATGATGCAGCGTCTCCGCTTGGCCGAGAAGGAGATGATGTATGACGAGTTCAAGGACCGGGCCGGTGATATCGTGAGTGGTTCGGTGCGTCGTTTTGAGAAAAACGATGTGATGATTGATTTGGGCAAGTTCGAGGCCCGCATGCCTTCCCGGGAACGGGTTTCCACCGAGGATTACAACGTGGGTGACCGCATCCGCTGCTATGTGGTGGCGGTCGACAACGACTCGCGTGGTCCTGAAATCATTCTCTCCCGCAGCCATCCAGCCTTTGTGCGGCGATTGTTCGAGGCCGAGGTGGCGGAGATTTCCGACCGCACGGTCGAGCTCAAGGCCATCGCCCGCGAGGCTGGCTACCGCACCAAGGTGGCGGTGGGAACCAACGACGAGAACGTGGACCCAGTGGGTGCCTGCGTGGGTCTGCGGGGTGCGCGGGTGAAGAATATCGTGCGGGAATTGAACAACGAGAAGGTCGACATCATTCGCTGGAGTGACAATCTGCAGGAATTCGTTGCCGATGCTCTCAAGCCCGCCGTCATTCGCAGCTTTCAGGTGGATGAGGAGAACAAAGTCATCCATCTGACCGTGGACGAGGAAGATTTGAGCAAAGCCATCGGGCGGCGGGGACAGAATGCCCGCCTGACCTCCAAATTGGTGGGGTGGGATGTGCAGGTGCGCAAGGATGAGTCCCAGCACGAGAAATTCGAGGCTCGGGTCGCTGGTGCGGCTTTGACTTTGGCTGAGGATTTGGGGGTCGATCCGGTGGCTGCTGACAAGCTCTTCCGCGCCGGGGGAGCGACCGTGGAACTGGTCACCCAGATGCCCGTGGAGTATCTCGAAGCCGCTTTGGATGGCGACCGTGCTTTGGCCGAGGAAATCCTTGGCAAAGCTCAGAACAAGCTCGGACAAGGCCAGGATTCTACTCCGGACTCTGTGGCCACCGAGGAAAATAGTGGCGAAACCGCTTCTTCGGAGGAGGAAAAAGACGCGTCAAGCGACGCGGAGTGAACCCCCGGGAACGAGCGGTGAAAACGAAAGAATTATTGCATGGCAGACGACGGAAAATCGAAAGAAACGAAAAAGAAGAAAGTGCTGAGCCTCTTGGAAGAGGATCAGGCTCCCAAGAAATCACGCCGCGAACGGCAGCGTGAGAAGCAAGCTGCAGCCGAGGCCGCCGAGCCGACCGTGGAGCAGCAGAAGAAAGGTGCTCTCGACCTGGGCATTGGCGATGACGATGCTCCCAAGTCTGCGATCAAGAAAACCCGCAAGTCGGGGAAGGATATCCTCGCTCCCATTTCAAAGATTAAAGCGGATGCCGAGCTGACTCCCACTGAGAAGGCGGCCCGCGAGGAAGTCAAAGAGGAGGAAGCGGCGGTGCCAGTGGAGGCCGCAGGGGAAGAGTCCCCCGCTGCTGATGACAAGCGCATCACCCTCAAACCTCCCATCATTGTGGAGGAGCTGGCCGAGCGCATGGGCTTGAAGGGCTTTGAGATCATGAAGGATCTCATCGCCCTGGAAGTTTTTGTCAGCCCCAAGCAAGCCATCGAGCCCGAGATCGCGGAGAAGGTTTGTGAGGCGCACGGCTTTGTCTTCGAGCGGGAGAAGCGGGAAAAAGGAGGCGGTGTCCACAAGGTGGAAGAAGTCATCGAAGAGCCCGAGCCCGAAGAAGAGGAGCCCGAGGACAAGATGGTCCTGCGCGCTCCCATCATCACCTTCATGGGACACGTCGACCACGGCAAAACGTCTCTCCTCGATTACCTGCGTCAATCGCGGGTGACTTCCGGTGAGGCGGGTGGCATCACCCAGCACGTGGGAGCTTATCAGGTCGACCACGGGGATCGTTCCGTCACTTTCATCGATACTCCCGGCCACGCTGTTTTCTCGTCCATGCGGGCGCGGGGCGCGGATGTGACCGACATTATCGTGCTCGTTATCGCGGCTGACGATGGCATCATGCCTCAGACCCGCGAGGCGATCAGTCACGCCAAGGCGGCCGACAAAACCATCATTGTCGCGATCAACAAGTGTGATCTGCCGGCGGCGGACCCGACCCGGGTCAAGACCCAGCTCATGGAGCACGAATTGACTCCGGTGGACTTCGGGGGTGATATCGATTGCCTAGAAGTTTCGGCTTCTACGGGGCAAGGAATGGATGAACTGCTTGAGCTGATGGCTCTGCAGGCGGAAGTGCTCGAGCTCAAGGCCAATCCCCGCGCCAACGCCCGTGCCATCGTGATCGAATCTCAGATCCAAGCGGGTAAAGGGGCCACCGCCACCGTGATTGTCGAGAATGGCACTCTCAAGGTGGGCCAGCCCTTCATCTGTGGTCCCTATTCGGGCAAGGTGAAATCCCTCATCAACGACCGCGGCGAGCAGGTGCAGGAAGTCTTGCCCGGTTGTCCGGTCGAGGTTCTCGGCTTCTCGGAAGCACCCCACGTGGGAGATGAGCTGGTCGAGATGGAGTCCGAGCGCGCGGCTAAGAAGCTCAGCGACGAGCGCCTCCATGAACGCCGCCAGGAGCGTTTGGTTCGTCCCAAGAAGAGCCGCATGGAGGACATGTTGTCCTTCGTGCAGACCGGGGAAAAGACCACTCTCAATCTCATTCTTCGGGCCGACGTGC
Source organism: Roseibacillus ishigakijimensis (assembly GCF_016595415.1). GTDB lineage: Bacteria > Verrucomicrobiota > Verrucomicrobiia > Verrucomicrobiales > Akkermansiaceae > Roseibacillus > Roseibacillus ishigakijimensis. The sequence goes on along the minus strand of NZ_JAENIO010000014.1, from coordinate 78,415 downwards.
AGGGCTCGGTGCAGGCCATCCAGCAAGCGGTGGAGGAAATCGAGTCCGATAAAGTGAACGTGAAGTTCCTGCATGCCGCCACTGGCGCCATCAGCGAGTCCGACATCCTTCTGGCCAGCTCCTCCGATGCGGTGGTGCTCGGCTTCAATACCAAGGTGGAGAGCAAGGCGGTCAAAGTGGCGAAGGCCGAGGATGTGCAGATCAAGCTCTACTCCGTTATTTACGAGCTGCTCGATCAGGTCCGGGAGGCCATGCTGGGCTTGCTGGTCCCCGAGACCCGCGAAAAGATTCTTGGTCACGCCGAGGTCAAGCAGGTCTTCAAGGTCAAGCGTGGCCGCGCAGCCGGCTGTCTGGTGACCAATGGCAAAGTGACCCGCACCGCCCACGCCCGGGTGATGCGCGATCGCACCCCGGTCTACGATGGCAAGATGTCGACCTTGCGTCGCTTCACCGACGAAGTGGAGGAAGTCAAGCAGGGCATCGAGTGCGGTATTCGCCTCGGCTCCTTCAACGAATACGAAGAAGGAGATATCATCGAGTGCTACAACATCGAGACTCTTCCGGTCGAACTCTAGGAAATGACTTCCGCATTGCGCCCGTCGCGAGACGGGCTATTCTCAGATCATGTCCCAACGTCTGCAACGTGTCGATGAACTCCTCAAGCGGGAGATTTCAGCCGTCGTCCAAAAGGATTTCGAGTGGAAAGGTCAGTTGGTCTCCATCAATGCGGTGGAAGTGACCAAAGACCTCCGCGAGGCGAAAGTTTGGGTCGGCATTTTGGGCGGGGATCCGGAACCCGTCTTGGAAAAGTTGGCTCGCAAACACGGTCTTATTCAAAGCAAAGTCATGAAACGGGTGAAGCTGCGCAACACCCCCGTGCTTTCCTTCCGTCACGATGCTTCGGCCGAGCGGGGAGTGGACATCGTCAATCTCCTGGAGGAAGTCGATCGCTTGCCCACCGCCGGGGAATCACCCGAGCAAAAGTAGAAGCCAATGTGGTATTACGAGAAGAATGGCACCCAGCAGGGTCCCATCGAGGCCGCCCGGCTGGCTGAGCTTCGGGAAGTCGGCGAGGTCTCGGCCACGACCTTGGTTTGGCGGCAGGGGATGGCGGATTGGACGCCTTTGGGCCAAGTAGCGGAATTTGCGAGTGGCCCCGGACAGGGCGGGCCTGGCAATCCCTATCAGGTCTCTTCTCCTTCCATCGCTCCCTCGCCGGGCGCTCCCGGAGTGGGGGTGGCGCCGCAAAATGGCATGGCCCTGGCCAGTCTCATTCTGGGAATTTCCGGAATCCTGGCTTTGCTGATGTGTTTTGGCTTTGTGCTGGCGGTGCCCGCCGTGATATGCGGCCATTTGGCTCGAACGCAGATTCGCGATTCGTCTTATCCGCAGAGTGGCGATGGTCTCGCCCTGGCTGGGCTTATCCTCGGCTACACCACCCTCGTTCTGAATTTCGCCCCCATCCTCTTCGGGCTTATCGCAGTGGGGGTGGGTGCTTGGAACGCCTAGGACAGTCACTCGCAAAAGAGGTGCCTTTTCCCACAAGAACCAGTGGTCAGAGCGCGTAAGAGGCGTTAAATTGTCCGACACGAAATGAGGTATGACTTTGATATTCCCCTGACTTTCCGCCATCGAATTCTTTTCGAGCGGGATGTTTTCGGGCTTGGAAGCACGGTATTGGCGGAACTGCTGCGGGAGCCCGGAGGGCGCGTGAGCCGGGTTTTTGTTTTTGTGGAAGAAGACCTGGCACCGGTTTTTCCGGATTTGGCACAGCGGGTGGCGGATAAGATTGCTTCCATCCCGTGTCTGGACTTCCGGGGCTTGCGGCAATTGCCCGGAGGCGAGGTCTGCAAAGTGGATGATCGGGTCTACCAAACGGCCTGTGATGCCATTGCGGAGGCGGGGATCGACCGCCATTCCTACGTTTTTGCGATCGGAGGAGGGGCCTTTCTTGATGCCATTGGCTTTGCTGCCGCCACCGTCCACCGGGGCGTTCGCTTGGTCCGTTTTCCCACCACCACTCTTTCCCAGGATGACAGCGGGGTGGGGGTGAAGTCCGGGATCAACAAATACGGCAAAAAGAATTTCATGGGCGCCTTCGCCGTGCCCTACGCGGTGGTCAACGATTTCGACTTTCTCCACACCCAGCCTGCCGAGGTGCGGAGCGATGGCTTGGTCGAGGCGGTGAAGGTGGCCTTGGTCAAAGATGGCGAGTTCTTTTGCTGGCTCAAGGATCATGCCGAGGCCCTGGCTTCCCTGGACCCGGCCACTCTTGAGCGGGCGGTGGAGCGGTCGGCCGTGCTGCACGCCAGCCACATTGCGCAGGGGGGAGACCCTTTCGAGTCGGGCAGTAGTCGTCCGCTGGATTTCGGTCACTGGGCCGCCCATAAACTGGAGCAGATAAGTGATTTTGAACTGAGCCATGCCCGCGCGGTGGCGATCGGGCTGGCCTTGGATTGCCTCTATTCGGTGAAAAAGGGCTACCTGGCGGCCGAGGAGGGTGAGAGCATTCTCACTCTTCTGGAGACTCTCAATCTCCCTTTGTGGAGTGACTTCTACGAGGCTCGCAATGCGGCGGGAGAGCGGGAGGTCTTTGCCGGACTGGAGGAGTTTCGCGAGCATCTGGGCGGACAGCTGACTATTTTGCTCCTGCGGGCCCCGGGGGAGGGAATCGAGGTCCACGAGATGGATGAGGATATCCTCGAGCGCTGTCTCCAGGAGTTGCAAGAGCGAGCCTGTGCCTGTGTGTGATGAGTCAGCGATTAGCCGTTCTCAATGTCGTCGGCCTCTGTGAGCGCGAGCTGCAGGGGATGCCTTTTTTGAAGAGCTGGGCCGGGAAGCGTGACCGCGTTTCCTTCCCCCCAGCTTTTCCTGCCGTCACTTGCACCGCGCAGTCCTCTTACCTGACGGGAAAGCCGGTCGCCGAGCATGGCATCGTGGGCAACGGCTGGTATGACCGCGAAGCGGCGGAGGTGAAGTTCTGGAAACAGAGCAATCACCTCGTGAAGGGCGAAAAGCTCTGGGAAGCCTTGCGTCGCGAGCGCCCCGGCTTCCGCTGCGCGAAATGGTTCTGGTGGTATAACATGTATTCCAGCGCGGAGTTCTCCATGACGCCGCGGCCGATGTATCCCGCCGATGGGCGCAAGGTCTTCGACGTTTACGCTCATCCGCTCGCCTTGCGTGATGAAGTGAAAAAAAAGCTGGGGGATTTCCCCTTTCCTTCCTTCTGGGGACCCCGGGCGGGAATTCCTTCTTCTCGCTGGATCGCCGATTCGGCCAAGTGGATTGAGGAGCGCGAAGAGCCTGAACTCAATCTCGTTTACTTGCCCCATCTCGACTACAGTTTGCAGAAATACGGTCCCGGAGCCCCAGAGACCGAGCCAGAGATCGAGGCCATCGATGAGGTTTTGGCGGATTTGATTCCTTTCCTAGAAGGACGCGGCATCGAGGTGGTCGTACTCTCTGAATACGGGATCTCGGCAGTGGACCAACCCATTCACCTCAATCGGCTTTTTCGGGAAAAAGGCTGGCTCACCATCAAGGATGAGCTCGGCCTGGAGCAGCTTGATTGTGGGGCGAGCCGGGTCTTTGCGGTCGCGGATCACCAGGTAGCCCATATTTATCTCAATGATCCCGCTCTCAAGGAAGAGGTGCGCGAGCTGGTGGCCTCCACGGCGGGAGTGGAAGAAGTGCGTGAAAATTGGAGCGGAGTGGGCGGCGAGCGCGGGGGTGATTTGGTGGCGGTGGCGACGGAGAAGGCTTGGTTCACTTACTACTATTGGCTGGATGATGCGGTGGCGCCGGACTTCGCGCGCACCATCGATATTCATCGCAAGCCGGGCTATGATCCGGCGGAGCTCTTCATTGATCCAGAGCTCAAGTTTCCCCAGCTGAAAGTGGCCGCCTTTTTGGCCAAGAAGAAACTTGGTCTGCGGGGCCTCCTCGATGTCATCCCGCTCGATGCCACCCTGGTGAGAGGTTCCCACGGCCGCGATCGGGTGGGGGCGGCGGAGCAGCCCGTGCTCATTGGGACGGGGTGTGGAGACGTGAAGCAGGCCGAGGACGTTTTTTCCTATCTGCAGGGGCGCTGTCTGGCGGCGGAGTAGGCGGGTGCCCGGCTGGCAAGATTTGTTAGAGGATTGAAACGTTGACAGACGATGAAATCTGTTAGCAGATGACATAGTGAATACTATCCGTGTCGCTGTTTTTTTCTCTAGCTCGCTTCTTTTCACAGTCCCGGCTGTCGCGCAATTGGGGGTGGCGGCTAAGAATGACATTGGCTTGAGTTCCCTCGAGTCCCTCTTGGGCGGGGCTTTGCCAACGGGTTCGGGGATTTCCGTGACGCAAGTGGAAGCACCCACTGGCTCTGGAGATTATAGCCCGAATACGGGTGCCTTTACGGGAAAGGATTTTGTCTTTCCCAATGGCAGTCCGGCCGTGAGCTCACATGCCACCACGGTGGGTCGTTACGCCTACGGGCCGGATTCTCTGGCGCCGCAAGCGGGGACCTCCGCCAGTGGGAGCGAGATTGTGGCCTACGAGGTCAATCATTGGCTGGGAGGGGGAGGGCTCAATTTTGGTGTGATCGGGAATCCTGTTCCCGAGGTGGAAACTAGTGCGGTGCAGAACCACAGCTGGGTCGGGCAATCGGAAACCAGCAGTAGCAATGTGGAGATTCTCCGGAGGGCCGATTACGCCATTTCGCGGGACGACTATGTCATGGTGGTGGGGGTGAATAATGGAGCGGACCGCCATTTGATGAGTTCCGCCTACAACGGAATTTCGGTGGGGGTTTCCGATGGCAGCCATGCCACGGGAGCGACGAGCATTGATGGGGCCGGTCGGGCGCGGCCTCATCTAGTCACACCGGCCTCGCAGACCAGTTGGGCGACCGGGACCGTCTCTGGAGCGGCCGCGCTGTTGCTGGAAGCAGCCGATGGGGCAGGCCATGGCAACGCGCTCAATCATGAAGTGATCAAGGCCCTGCTGCTCAATGGAGCAACCAAGGACGAAGCGGATTTTTCTGCGACATGGAGTCGCACTCCCACCCAGCCATTGGATCCGGTCTATGGCGCGGGGGAGCTCAATATCGAGCGATCCTACCTCAATCTCATGGCGGGGGAAGAAGCGGCGAGCGCTTCCTCCCTGGTTGCTGCCGATGGCTGGGACTTTGCGGAGGCCTCGGCCAGCGAATCCCGGGTTTATCACTTTGAAGTTCCGGCCGATGTGGTCTCGACCTTGACCGCGACCTTGACCTGGGACCGTGAGGTGGAGGAATTTTTGGGAACCTACTCCTCAACGCTGGCGAATTTGGATGTGCAGCTTTTCACCACTACTGGATTCGCCCTTGGCTCGCTGCTTGATGAGAGTGTGAGCACTGTTGACAACGTGGAACATCTTTTCTCCGAAGGTTTGAGTGAAGGGACTTATGCCCTCGTCATCAGCTCCGATACGGGGGGGCAGGATTACGGTTTTGCTTGGAGCAACGACTTCGTTTCCATCATTCCCGAACCTTCGGTTGCCTTGTTGACTCTGTTGGGTGGCGTGTTCCTGGGCCGTCGTCGCCGTTAGGCGGAGGGAAGGAGTTGTTGCAGCAGGCGCAGGCCTTCCTCGCGGGTTTTGAGCTCGCCCTCCAGTTGCCGGGTCTGGATTTCTTCCAAAATGGTGCCGAATTCGGGGCCTGGCTGCAGTCCCCGGGCGATGAGGTCGCGGCCGGTGACGAGGGGCTTGGGGATGATGGGCTCGTTGGCGAATTCTTCCTGCTTTTTCCGCAAAAACTCGTAGTTGTCGCTGAAGCCGTTGGAGGATTCGCAGTCAACCTTGTGGAGCTGGAGCTCGAGCGGAAAGGTGGGGCGGGCCATGAAGCGCTTGAGCTTGGCGGTGCGCATTTCCTGCACGTGCATGAAGTGCATGTGGCGGGCGACCATCTCGCGCACCCGGGCGATGGTCTCGTTGGAGTAGCGGAGACGGCGCAGGATTTCCTCGCTCATCTCCGCGCCCACGGCGTCGTGGCCGGAGAAGCGGATGCGCTGGTCTTTCTCATCCCAACTGTAAGTGGGCGGCTTGCCGATATCGTGAAGGAGGACGCCCAGACAAAGTTCCAGCGGGGCGTCGTCGGGGAGGAGGTCGAGAGCGATTTTGGTGTGATTGTAGACGTCGCCCTCGGGATGCCATTGCGGCGGTTGCTCGCAACCGACGAGGGGAAGCGCTTCGGGGAGGAAGTGCCCGAGGAGACCGGAGTCGAGCAGGAGCTGGAGCCCGTGGGCGCGATGGCAGTCAGTGAGGATGCGGGAAAATTCGTCCCGGATGCGCTCGGGAGAGATACGCGCCAGGAGGGGGGCGTGCTCCTGCATCGCTTGCCAGGTGACTTCCTCGATGGTGAAGCCGGTGCGCACGGCGAAGCGCACCGCGCGCAGAAGGCGGAGAGCGTCTTCTTGAAAGCGTTGCGCGGGATCCCCAATGGCGCGGAGGACCTTTTTTTCCAAATCTTCTTGCCCGCCCACGTAGTCTTCGATGGCCCCGGTGAGGGGGTGCTGGAAGAGTCCGTTGATGGTGAAATCTCGCCGCCGGGCATCCTCGCGGGCATTGGTGAAGGTGACGGAATCCGGGCGGCGGCCGTCGCGGTAGGAGCCGTCGTGGCGGAAGGTAGCGACCTCGAGGTGATGGCCCTTTTCCTTGACCAGGATGACGCCGAAGTGAGCGCCAATGGCATTGGTGTTTTTGAAAAGGGCCTGCACCTCGTCGGGGGTGGCGCTGGTGGCGAGGTCGTAATCCTTGGGTTCTTGCCCGAGGAGCTGGTCGCGCACGCAACCACCGGCGAAGTAGGTTTCGTGTCCGGCCTCGAGGAGGCGGTGGGCCACTCGCCGGGCGGTCTGTTTGAGGTCGGCCATGGACGGCTATTACGCCGGGGGCTTAGGAGTTGAGCAAGCCGATTTTGAGGATGCCTTCGAGAGTGAGCTGCTCGTTGACCTGGCTGATTTCCGGCATCTTGGCGGCGATGAGGGCGGCGTCTCCTCCCGTGGCATGGATTTCAGCCTCCTCGGCGAGCTCGGCCTTGAGGGCTTGCAGAATTTCGCGGATCAGGCCCCGGTAGCCGATGACGGCACCTACTTGCATGGCGTGCTCGGTGGACTTGCCGATGGCGCTGGGAGGCTCGCTGAGGTCGACGCGGGGGAGGAGGGCGGTGCGTTGGTGGAGGTCGTTGCGCAGGGCGCCTAGGCCGGGGGCGATGACGCCGCCGAGGTAGGTGCCTTCGTCTTGTTGGGAAATGACGTCAAAGGTCACGGCGGTGCCGAAGTCGATGACGATGGCGGGGCGGGTGAGCGGGGCAACGGCCGCGGCATTGGCCAGCCGATCGGCACCAATCTGGCGGGGATGGGGATAGTCGATGGCGATGGGCAGCTGGCTCTGGGAGCTGACCTGATGACAGGGAAGACCCTGTTGGCGGAGGGTTTCCGCCAACAGGCGGCCTTTGGCGGGCACCACCGAGCAGATGGTGACCTGGTGGAGGGTCTCTGTGGGAAGGGCGGCGAGGATGCTGGCGGGACTGAGATCCGCCGTGGGCACCATGGCTCGCCAGGGAAGGAGGGTGGAGCCGTCCGCGAGGGCGAACTTGGTGCGGGTGTTGGAATTGTCGATGAGGAGGTGGATGACGGAGGGATAGGGGGAAAGAGCCTGGGGAGCAAAAAGAAAAAAGCGGCCGGTTGCCCGGCCGCTTTTACAAGCAACAAGTAGGAAAAGGTCGGTGCTTACTCGGTGTAAGCGGGAGCTCCGTGCTCGGCGACATCGAGGCCAGCCACTTCTTCCTCTTCGTCTACCCGCACACCCATGATGAGCTTGATGATGAAGAAGAGAGCGAAGGAGAAGACGAAGGCGAAAGCGTAGACGCCCACCACTCCAATCAGCTGGGAGACGATGCTGAACTCGGTGTTGAAGAAGGCCAGCGAGATGGTTCCCCAGATACCGCAGACACCGTGAACCGAGATGGCTCCCACCGGGTCGTCGATTTTGATTTTGTCGAAGAAGATGATGGAGAAGACCACCAGGATACCACCAACGGCACCCATGATGACTGCCTGCCAGGGGCCGACCACGTCAGCACCAGCGGTGATGCTCACCAAACCGGCGAGGATACCGTTGAGAGCCATGGAGAGGTCAGGCTTCTTGAGGACAATCATGGCGGTGAAGATGGAGGTCAAGGCGCCGGCAGCAGCCGCAAGAGCCGTGGTCACGAAGACGAGACCAAGAGGACCGGGAGCTGCGGAGAGAACGGAACCGCCGTTGAAGCCGAACCAACCGAAGAAGAGGAGGAAGACTCCGATTGCCGCGAGGGGCAGGTTGTGGGGAAGGATGGGCTTCACGCCCGCAGCAGTGAACTTGCCGCGACGTGGTCCGAGGATGAGAACGGCAGCGAGAGCAGCCGCACCACCGAAGCCGTGCACCACGGTGGAACCGGCGAAGTCTTTGAAGGGAGTGGAAAGGGAGGAGAGCCAGCCGCCACCCCAGTGCCAGGAACCGGCCACGGTGTATCCGACAGCCACCAGAATGGTGGAGTAGATCATGAAGGAAGTCAGTTTGACCCGCTCGGCAACGGCGCCGGAGACGATGGTTGCCGCCGTAGCCGCAAACATGGCTTGGAAGATGAAGTCACCGTAAGCAGTCATGGCCAAGGCGGTGCCGCCGTAGGCGAAGGTGTCGTTCTCGCCACCACCTAAGGCTCCGCTGATGGGGCCATTGATACCCAGAATGCCAGGAATCTGCCAGCTGTCGACCGGGTAATGGGTGTTGAATCCCATCAGGGCATAGGTGAGGAGGCCGATGCTGATGATCCAGACGTTTTTGAACAGGATGTTGACGGTGTTCTTCCGCTGCGTCAGGCCAGCCTCCAAAGTGGCGAAGCCCAAGTGCATGATGAAGACCATTGCCGCAGCAATACAGGTCCAAAGCATGGAGGTGGTGAAGAAGTCAAAGGCGTAGGCGGCATCACCTTGCGCTTCGACCATCGACACGTAGTCGGCATCTTGTTCCTGCCCAAAGGCTGTGCCCATCATTGCCAAAGGAGCAACGAGCCACGGGAGTTTTGTTTTTAGGGATATCATGGTGTTAGTTCGACTGGTTTTTTGAGTCGATTCCGAGAAAAGCAGCAGGCGTGCCAGAATCCTATTTCTGTTTTATGACGTTTTTCATGAGTGATTTAGGGTTTCTTCGCGGTCGTTTTTCGGGTGGAAGGAAGAGGAGGGGAGCGCTCGTGGGCCAAAAAAAGACCCCTCCCGGAACCGGGAAGGGTTTAGGCGAAAGTGTTTAATAAGTGAGAAGTTATTCGCTTTTTTCTGCGAAGAGTTGCTCGAATTTGTGAAGCTCTTTGTGGAGGGATTCCACCGCTTCGGCGTCGGTGCTTTGCTTGCACTTCATGGCGGCGACGATCACTGCGTGGCAAGTTTGCAGCTTTTCGTTGTATTCCTTCATGCCGGCTTCATCGGTGGCGGGCTTGAGGCGTTGGGCGAGGAAGTAGTTGAGCACTTTTTCCTGAATGGACTGGGCATGGGACTCCTTGTTCATGATCCAGCGGGTTAGCTGGTGGGCGTTCTCGGAAGGATCGGCCTGCAACTCCAGAATGGTCTTGCTCGCTTTCTCAATGGTGACGAAGTCGGTGTGCATGGACTGGAGCACGTTGTTGTCGTCGTAAATGCCACAGGGGATCTGGCAGTGGGCCCCGGCGGGGTTGGCGGCGAGGAAGGAGAGGGCAGCGAGGGAGCTAAAGAGTACGTTTTTCATAGCGTGGGTATCCTAGTGCGGACCTCTTTCCTTGCAAGGGAGGAGAGTGAAAAACACTCCTTCCCCTTTCCTGCGGGAGCTAGCTTTGGGGATCGTCCGGGGTGGCGGGAGCTTGCAAGCGGTAGAAGCGGGTGCCGTCCGGGCGGGGAAGGGTGAGTTCGTGTCGATCCCCATTGGTCGTGGGGGTGGCCTCCACCGTTTGCCAGGAGAGGGGAGAGAGGTCGGGGCTTGTCTGCAGGGTCCAGGGAGAGTCTGCAGGCCAGAACAGGGTGAGGGTGTCTCCAGTGGGCTGCAGGGTCAGCTGCGGGGGCTCGGGGGCGGCTGCCTCGATCACGAGCTGGGGGGCGTAGCCGGGGACTTCGCGGGAAAGGAAGGTCAGATTGAGGGAGGCCTCGGTCGCGGAGGGGCCTTCGAGGTCTTTGGCCCGCAATTGCAGGCCGTGATTCGCGCTTTCCCCACTGACCCAGACTTTGACCAAGGAGGTGAGATCGAACTCGACCCAGCTGTCGGCCTGTTCCGCGGCCACGTAGAAGCTGCCATGGGACTCGACTGCATCGAGGTGGGGCCAGGTGAGGCCGCTTTCGGTCCAGGCGGTATTTTGGCGGAGGATTTCCACTACGCCGGGGAGGAGGGTCCCGCGTTCCGGGTCGGGCTCGGTGAGGTAGAGGCGCAGGGTTGCGCGGCCGACTTCTGCTCCTCTCAGGAAGAGGTCTGTGAAGTCGAATTGGAGGAGGCTCCGTTGGGAGTGGGGCTCGCCGGGGCCGCTGTTGCTGACCCCCAGGGTGGTGAGGCTGCTGGTCGGTCGGCCGGTGAAGCCATAGACATCGCTGTCCTGACTGGCGATGAGGACGAGAGGCTCGGCGGCGAGGGGGAGGGTGAGGAAGCTGCCGAGGATGAAAGAAGGGTGGGATGCTTTCATTTTTCTTAAAACGTCAAAGTGGCGGAGAGGCTGAAGTTTCGCCCCGGAGCGGTGGTCCGATCGGTGATGTGGTTGCCGCCGAGGTGACCTCCGCCGCGTCGCACCGAGCCCCAGGCCCAGTATTTTTCGTCAAAGAGATTGTGCACCCCGGCATGGAGGGTGAGGTTCTCGCTGGCTTGCCACCAGAGGCCTAGGTCGACGGTGGTCCAGGAGGGAGGGCGAAAGAACTCTCCCTGGCCGGTGGTGTCATCCACCCGGCGGACTTGATCCGTCCAGGTGCCGGTCAGGCGCAGGCCAAAGCGCTCGGCGGGGTCTTCGTAGCCGAGGTAGCCGATCACTTGCAGGGGGTCGACGGAGTTGAGGGGTTCGTCCTTGCGCTCATTGCGCCCCCGCACCAGACCGGCCGCGCCTCCCAAGGTCCAGCCCTCGGCTGCGGGGGAAAGGGCTCCCAGCTCGAGGACTCCGTTGAGTTCCAGCCCGTAGATGGTGGCTTCACCCACATTCTCGGCGGTGTAGATGTTTTTCCCCTCGCTGTTTTGGCCCACGAAGAAATTGCGGTCCACGAAGTCGTCGTAGGCGGTGTAGAAGGTGGCGAGATGGACCCGGCCGAGCTCACCCTCGCCCTTGAGGCCCCACTCGAAGGAGTGGCTTTTTTCCTCCTCCAGGTCCGGATTGGGCACGGTTTGGCTGCCAGTGGAGTCGCCCGAGACGTCGGGATGGTCGAAGATCATGGAGAGCTCTTCCGCCGAGGGATTGCGCACGCCATGGGAGTAGCTGAGGTAGCTTTGCCAATAATCGTTGGGGCGCCAGGAGAGGGTGAGGCGGGGCGCGAGGGAAAAATTGTCGTAGTCGGCGGGGCCCTCATACTCGGTATTGATGAGATCGGCGAGCCGATCGTTGTAAGCGCGGTCGGCCTGATAGGAGATGGAGTGCCAGTCGAGACGGAGCCCCGGGGTGAGGGAAAAGGCTCCCAGCTCGATCTCATCTTGGAAAAAGAGACCCACGCGGGTGGTGTCGGCAGGGGCCATGGAGATGCGGTCGGAGGCAAGAGGGGTGCCAGTGCCTACCTGGTCGCGGCGTTGAAAGACATTCTCGCCTGTTTCCAAGGAATAGCTTAGACCTGTGGTGAAAGAGTGTTCACTGTTCCAGGGGCCGCTCCAGTGCTGTCGGGCGGTGGTGGAGGCTCCCAGGATGCGGGTGTCGAAGATGATGGTCTGGTCGCGGCGCAGTTCCGTGCCCGGGAGCGGATTTCCGCCGACCATCACGGGGCGAGAGCGCATTTGGCTATCGCTTTGCGAGCCCGCCTCTTGCCAGTAGAGGTGACTCTCCAGTGAGTCCAGGAGAGGCAGCTGGGGATCGTAATTCCACCGCACGCCCACCCGCTGTCGATCGAGGAGCTGGGTGTTGTGGACATAGTCATTGTAGATCGGGGAGAAAGAGGATTCCGCTGCGCTGCGGGCATTGATAAAGGTCTCGCGCTGGTAGGATTCCCAGGTAAAGCGCAGGGAGTGGTCGGCGAAGTCGTGCTCCAGTTTGACCAAGCCGGCATGGGATTCCAGGTCGCCGGGATTGGGCGCGAGCCTGCCGTTGTTCTCCGTTTCCTCTCCCCAGCGGCCGCCATAAAGGACCAGCGCTGTCGAGTTCCGGTGGCGCAGAGCTCCCCCAATCTGGGTGGCGCGGCCTTCATTGCGGGAGAAATATTGGCTGCGGACAAGGCTGCCCCAGTCTTTTCCCTGCAAGAAATGCTCGGCATCGGGGGTGCGCAGGGAGACCACCCCGCCCAGGGCATCGCTGCCGTAGAGCGCACTGCCACCGCCCTTGAGAACTTCGATCATTTCGAACATGGCCGGATCGAAGTAATCGCGGCCCACCCCACCGGCTCCTTCGTCGGAGTTGGGATCGAAGGACGTGGAAAGGTATTGCGGAGGCTGGCGCACGCCGTCCAGTTCGATGGTGATGCGGTTGCCTTCCATCCCGCGGATGTTGATGGAGCCGTAACCCGACTGCCCATAGGCATAGGCGCCATCACCGCTGGCAAAGTCGAAGGGCAGGTTCACGGTGGGATCGTAGGTCGCCAGGCCTGCCAGATCGCTGGCTCCCATCCGCACCAGGTCCCGGGCCGAGGTCTGACCCACCGAGCCGGGGGCGGCGAGCCAGGCCGTCTCGCGGAGGTTGCTGGCGGTGACCACGGAATCCGCCAGTTCCCGCACTTCCTCCTTCTCTGGAGCGGCTTCTGCCTGGGCGTGTAGGGGCGCAATGGCGAAGCCTGGGAGACAGTAGGCCACGGGGGCGAGGAGGAGGAAAGGAGCGGAGAAGCGCATGGAGTGGGTTTGGATTGAGGGGACGGGCTCCCCGGACCGGCGAACGGTGGCCGCGGGGGGCCGTCTCCAGAAGGAGCAGGTGGTGGCTAGTCTGTCTGCGGAGGCAGGGAGGGGGCTAGCGATCGATTGCCAAGGATCGGCGTGGATTTGTCATCGGGCAGGGAAATGCCTCTGCTGCGGGAGACCGCTTGGGGCAGGCGGTGATCTTTCCGACTTGAGGCTTTACCCGCTCTCGAATCGGGGGCAGAAGCGGCTTTCTGCTCATGAGCTCGGATCCCGTTAAACACGTTGTTGTCATTGGAGGTGGTTTTGGAGGACTCGCTTGTGCCCGCCGTTTGGCCAAGCGAGACAAGTTCCGGGTGACCTTGCTTGACCGACGCAATCATCATCTCTTCCAACCCCTGCTCTACCAGGTGGCGACCACCACCCTGACGGGACCGGATATCGCCCGCTCCTTGCGGGGGATGTTCACCGGGAGCGACTGGATCGATGTGCGCTACGACGAGGCTACTGGAGTGGATCTGGAGAAGAAGCAGGTCTTCCTCGGCTCGGGAGTGACCCTCGACTACGATGCCGTCGTGATGGCTCCCGGAGCCCGCACTTCTTTTTTCGGCAACGATCACTGGGCCGAGCACGTCCATCAGCTCAAGAGCCTTTCCGATGCCATTGGCATTCGCAAAGCGGTCCTGCGCAATCTGGAATTCGCCGACCAGACCGAAGGGGAACAGCAGGAAATTCTATCTACGGTCATCATCGTAGGTGGTGGTCCCACCGGAGTCGAGCTGGCGGGCGCCTTCTGCGATCTGGTGCGACGGAACCTCAAGCGGCATTACCGGCGTTTCGACACCAGTCAGCAGCGTATCATTCTCATCGAGGGACAAGATCGCCTCTTGGCGCCATTCAGTCCCGAGCAGAGCCGCTACACCGCCGAGCACTTGGAAAAGCTGGGGGTTGAGGTTCGCACCCAGGCCTTTGTCTCCGACATTCGTTCCCAGACCGTGGTGCTCAAAGGGGGCGAGGAACTCAAGGCGGCTACCATCATCTGGGCTGCCGGGGTGCAGGCTGCCGACCTGACCCGCCAGATCGAGCCGCAGCCCGAGCTGACTCGTGGCGGCCTTGTGAAGGTCGCCCCTGATCTTTCTATTCCCGGTTATCCCTCCGCCTTCGTGGTGGGTGATTGTGCCTATCTGGAGCAGGAAAATGGCAAGCCCATCCCCGGGCAAGCCCCTGCCGCGATGCAAGAAGGCGAGCATGTGGCCTCCCTCATCACCACCACGCCGCTCGACAAACCGCGCCCCACTTATCCCTTCCGCTACACCGACAAGGGGCAAATGGCGATCGTGAGTAAAGGTTCCGCCGTCGTGGAGGTGAAAGATTGGAAGCCGCGCGGCTGGTTGGGCTGGCTCATCTGGCTCTTCGTCCACGTTCTCTTCCTCGTCGACTTCCGCAACAAGGTGGGGGTCCTCATGAGCTGGTTCTGGGCTTACGTCAAGAATGTGCCCGGAGCCCGGGTCTTCACCGATGCCAGCTCGGAGAACAATCTACTGACCAAGGGCCTCATCGAGCCTCACCCGGAAGATCGGGCCGGAAAGCAGTAAGGGCACCTCCGGGTTTGCGAGAGGCGAGGGAGCGCGGACATTCTTGTCCGCAGTAAAACTCTGTCGGTCGGAGCGATGGTCGGAGCGATCAATCGGCCCAAGCGAAAAGCTTGGGCCCACGAAAGCCCGCACTGGAAGTTCAGGCCGCCCTCGTCGGCCGGGCTGGTCTTAGCCTTGCTTGGCTCGTCGCGCAGCCTTGAAGGACTGGATGCAGAGGAAGAGAAAGAAGCCGCAAATCACGAGCATGGCCAGCATGATGGCCGTGGCGAGATTGAAGACGAATTCGCCCTTGATAGCGGTGGGGATGAGGCGGCCCAGGGGGGCGAGGAAACCCAACAGGGCAAACACCGCCGCGCCATGCATGCCATGCTTTAAGAGGTGATCCTTGCGGGCGACCAGCGAGCAGAGAAGGATGGGAAGACCGGCTATGGCCGGGATAAGGGCGGTCCAGCTGGCCATTCCACTGGCAAAGTAACCGATGAGGGCCACGGCGATGAGAATGGATCCGGTGAGGATTCCTTTTTGGGGCATGTCGTTCATGTCCGGTTACGGGACTTGGGAACTCGTCCCTTGGCAAGGAGAATTGGCCCCGGGAGGCGGGAAAAATGAGGGCTTTTTCACCTTTGCGGGTGGGATCTCGTTCTATCGCTTGCCTTTTTTCGGAGGAAGGTGCTAGTCTTCGCGGCCCTCAGCCGTTCCTCCGGCTGGGAAACGCTGTTCTCTATTATGTCCGAATCCCTGATGTCCTCGCTCAACCCCGATCGGGCCACGTTGAATTTCCTCAACAGCTTTCCAGAAGCTGTCCAGAAACGTGGTGAAAAGCTTCAACAGGAGGGAGGGGTCTCCCAGATCTTCGGTAACCACCTCTTCATCCAAGGCCGGGTTGACGAAAAAGGGAATACCCATCGCACGACCCTTCGCCTGCAGGGGAATCGCTGGTTCGGAAGCTGCACCGCGGAGGACGAGAAAGCCTCGGGTGCCGCGCAATATGCCACCATGTTGGAGCGTCTGCAGCGGGGAGAGGATCTGCCGGAATCGCCCAACGAATTCGACGATGCCCCCATCCTGGACCTGATTGAGGAAAAATTGGACCGGGAGCTGGATGACAAGGAGGCCGACTTCGTCTCCAAAGTAGAGAAACGTTACCGGCGCTATGCCATCGAGGGGGAAATCCACGACCACGATATGGTCCGGCTGAGCCCCCGGTGGGAAATCCAGACCTATGAGCCCCTGGAGCTCTGGCCCGTGCCTCCGGGCGATATCCTCGAGTTCTGGAACTACATCGCCTACGCCTTTTACAAGAAGAAGCTCCCTTACCCGGAGTTTATGAACTGCATCACCGATCTGGCGGAAGTGCAGAAGAAGATGAGCGAATGGGAGCAGGAGCGCGAGATTGCGGCTTGGTATGAACGCATCGAGAGCGTGAATGAGCGGCCGCCGCAGGAGCAGCCGGTCAATCTCTCGCTGCGCATTGTGGCCACCATGAACGAAGCCCGCCTGCAGGCGCGCGAGGAAGAAGGCGAATGGTATCCCGTCTCCGAGAAGCCTGAAATCGAGCGTCTCAGGAGTCTTTACGCGGATTCCGCCCTCCGCATGGATGCTTCCAGCCAGATTTTGTGGGAAGAGTTCATCTCCTACCTCGAGCGCACCAACGATGCCAAACTGGATTTGGATGATGAAGAGGCGTGTTCCATCATGAACCGCCTTTTCCGCCAGAAGGCGCTCAAGGGTTATATGGTGAACCTCGATGAGCGGCACTTCAAAGTGGTGAAGGATGCCTTGCGCTGGCAGTGCGAGGATGTTCCCGGCAATAAGGAGGTTTTTGCGCTCCAGCTGGTGACCAAAGCGGGCAATCCGGTCTCGCACTCGGTGCGTCTTCTCCCCGGTCGGGAGGAACTCTACCAGTCTGACGAAACCGTCTTCCCCGGGCCGCCCCGTTGGTTGGACGATACCGAGGTCATGCCCCGCTACGACATTCCCTTCGGGGTGATTGACTCCTTGGAAGGAGTGGAGTTCCTGCGCAAGATTGGGGCCACTCTGCCCAAGTCCATGAAGCGCCGGGTGGTCGATCTGGACCTCTACCCGCGCTTCAAGATGCGCATCGAGCAAGGTTTGACGGCGGCGGAAACCGAGCACTTGGTGATGGACGTCACCGCCTTGGAGAAGCGTGGTCGCCGCACCGAGAAGCTCATTCGCGGGGGATGGGATGTCGTGGAGCAAAAGCCCGTCCGGGGCAACCAGTTGCTCCGCTTTGCCCGTGAGAAACTTTACCCCGTGCCCGATTTGTTGAGCGAAATGGGGCTCACCTACGATGAGAAACTGGGTGAATTCAAGTCCCGGGTGACCAAGCAGTTCCCGGAAAAATTCGCTGAATGGGTGGAGGCCATGCCTCCCTTCGTGGAAGTCGAGATGGATGGCAAACTGAAGACCATTCTGGCCGACCCGGTTTCGGCCGCCATCCGCTTCGAAGTGGTCAACCAAGAGATCGACTGGTTCGATCTCCGCGTGGTCATCGATGTGGAAGGGGTCAATCTTTCCAAAACCCAGATTCGCCAGCTTGTCGCGGCGCGGGGTGGCTACGTCCGCATGGACGATGGCACCTGGATGCGTCTGGAAATCAAGCTGGATGATGATCAGCGGGATGCGGTGACCCGTCTCGGGCTCGATCCCTTCGATCTTTCCGGCGAGACCCACCGCATGCACGCCATGCAATTGGCCGACCCCAAGGCGGCCGAGGTTTTCGATCCCAAGGCTTGGAAGCGCATCAAGGACCGGGCGAAGGATATCCAGCTGGAGTCCAATGCCGAGGTGCCCAAGAGCCTCAATGCCGAGTTGCGGCCCTACCAGGCCGAAGGCTTCCGATTCCTGGCCTACTTGGCAACCAATGGCTTCGGTGGTATCCTGGCCGACGATATGGGCTTGGGCAAGACGGTGCAGAGTATCTCCTACATCCTCTGGTTGCGCGAGCAAGCGGAGGCCGAGGGACGTCGCATCCCCGCGCTGGTGGTCTGTCCCAAGTCCGTCCTCGACGTCTGGGCCATGGAGACCGCCAAGTTCGCTCCCAAGCTCAATGTGCAGGTGCTGCGCAGTCGCGATGAGTTCGACAAAGACCAAATTCTCAACTCCATCGACGTGCTCGTGCTCAACTATGCCCAATTGCGGGTCTGCGAGGAAGAGCTCAAGTCGGTCCGTTGGCTGGTGGTGGTCCTCGATGAAGGGCAGCAGATTAAGAACCCCGACTCGAAGGCGGCCAAGGGGGCCCGCGATCTGGAGGCAGAGAATCGTCTCGTGTTGACCGGAACTCCCATTGAGAACCGCCTGATGGACATGTGGTCCCTGATGGCCTTCGCCATGCCCGGGGTTCTGGGTAGCCGGGCTTACTTCAAAAAGCGCTTCGACAAGCGCAAGGATCCGCTTTCTCAAAACCGCCTCGCCGCCCGGCTGCGCCCCTTCCTGCTGCGCCGCACCAAGCTGCAGGTGGCCAAGGACCTTCCCCCCCGGACGGAGGAAGAGGTTTACTCCAAGATGGAGGGCATCCAGCTGGAAATGTATAAGGCCGAGCTCAAGCGCATCCAAAAGGCGCTCCTCGGTCTCGACTCCGATGAGGCGGTGAAAAAGAATTCCTTCGCGATTCTGCAGGGCCTCATGCGCCTTCGTCAGATTTGCTGTCACCCGGGGCTGATCGATCCCAAGTATCTCAAGGAAGAAAGCTCCAAGCTGACCTCCCTCTTCTACCTTCTCGACCAGTTGCGTGAAGAAGGACACAAGGTGCTCGTCTTCTCCCAGTTCGTTTCCATGCTGGAAATCATCAAAGCCCAGCTCGAAGTGGATAGCCGGCCCTTCAATTACCTGACGGGGCAGACCAAGGATCGCCGCGGCGAGATTGAGAAATTCCAGACGACCAAGGATCCATCGGTCTTCCTCTTGTCGCTCAAAGCGGGTGGAGCGGGCCTCAACCTCACCTCCGCCTCCTACGTCATCCTCTACGATCCCTGGTGGAACCCGGCGGTGGAAAACCAGGCCATCGACCGGACTCACCGCATCGGTCAGAAGAACAAGGTGATCGCCTATCGCCTTCTGACCCGGGACTCGGTGGAGGAGAA
Source organism: Roseibacillus ishigakijimensis (assembly GCF_016595415.1). Classification (GTDB taxonomy): domain Bacteria; phylum Verrucomicrobiota; class Verrucomicrobiia; order Verrucomicrobiales; family Akkermansiaceae; genus Roseibacillus; species Roseibacillus ishigakijimensis. The sequence goes on along the minus strand of NZ_JAENIO010000014.1, from coordinate 59,700 downwards.
GATTCGCGTGCTCCAGCACCAGAAGACAGCGTTGGTGACCAACGTCCTCGGGGACGAAGGTTTTGCCAGCAATCTGGGCATCGATGACCTGCAGTTCATCCTGAGCCATGGCGGCGAGATGGATGATGAAGACGATTTGGGAGACGACTGATGATCCGGGTCTACGCCTACGACAAGTGCTCCACCTGCCGCAAAGCCCTGCAATGGTTGCAGGCGCGCGGCATTGAGCATGAGGTCCGGGCCATTAAAGAGACGCCGCCCGGGGATGAAGACCTGGCGGCGATGTTGGCGGGCAAGGGAGGAGAATTGCGCAAGCTTTTCAACACCTCTGGAATGGATTATCGCAAGCTGAACCTGAAGGAACGCGTGCCGACCTTGACGGAGCAGGAGGCCTTCGCGCTTTTGCAAAGCAATGGCATGTTGGTGAAGCGTCCCTTCTTCATCGGGGAGGGAAAGGCTCTCACGGGTTTTCGCGAAAAGGAGTGGGAAGACGCATTCGCCTGATTGCGGCGGTGGTCCTGCCCGCAGTCGGGTTTGAGTCCGTTAGGGCAGCAGTTCGCTGGGAATCCGGGCGGGATCGAAGCTTCGGGTCCGGTTCTTGCGGAACCATTTCCAAGCAAGGGGCACGAACACGGCCAGGGCCACGAGCTTGCAGAGGGCGATTGGCAAGTAGGCGAAGCCGATGGTGAGGAGGAGCGCGATGAGCCCGCCAAAGACCACGAGATTGAGAGCGAGGTAGAACCACCAGAGAAGAGGGTGGCAGCCCGTGATCAGCTGGCAATGGGGAGCGTGGTAGGCGGTCTCGCGAATGAGAAGGCGCACCCAGTGGCGGTAATCCTCCGACTGGTCCTCGAAATCGCCGAATCCCCGGTAGCGCTCGTTGCTCAGGGTGTAGCGGAGACCGTGGCGGAAAGTGATTTCGCAAAGATAGCGATTGGGTTGCACCCGGGTGGGCTCAAAGCGGAGCCGGAGCCGGCTGGCTTCGCTGAGAGGGGTGACCTTAGGAGCTTGGTCGGGAAGAAGGAGAGCCAATTGCCCGGCGCGCAGGCGGTAGCTGCGCTCGTTCTCGGTCGCGCTCCGGCGGGCGGGGTAGCAATCCCCGGTGGGGAGTTCCGGCGGGCCGGAAGAGAGGGGCATCTCGAAGTTCATCAGGAAAACAAAGGGGCCAGCTTGCGCCGGGAAGGGGCTTTCTGCCGAGGAGAAAGCCAGCCATCACGTCCTAACGGGTTGCTTGCAGGCTCATTTTATGAAAGTTTCCATCGTTCCCACGAACCAAACTATGAAATTGATCCCGCAATTCCTCGCCGTAGCCGCACTGGCGGCTGGCTCCTTCCTGATGACCTCCTGCGGAGGGGGGGCTCCGACCGCGAATACGACTCCCGCCAATTCCTTCAAGTTCGACCCGCCGGTGACCCAGCCGAGCAACCCGAATAACGTCAAAATCGCGATCAGCACCACTGCCCAGCGCCTTTACGTGGTGGAGGGAGACAAGGTGCTCATGGCCACTCCGGCTGCCGTGGGCAAGGCTTCTTCGCCGACTCCCAAAGGCACTCACCGCATTCTTTCCAAGACCAAGTTCCGCCGTCGCCAGAGCCAACCGGGTCGGGGTTATCCCATGACTTACTGGATGTCCTTTTATGGTCCGGCCTATGGCATGCACTGGGGTTTTGTGAAGCCCTATCCCTGCACTGCCGGTTGTGTGCGCATGCCGCTCAACTCCGCTCGCAAGGCCTTCAATCTCGCTCGCGTGGGCACTCCGGTGCACGTCGCCAGCAGCCAGCCTTGGGATGCCACCATCGGGGCCAAGTTGCCCAATCTGGACGACTCGCCCCTTCCGGATCCACCGAATTCCTACATGCAGAGCCAGCAGGTCTTCACTGATGCCGAGCAGGGCAAGATGTGGAATTTCTAAGCCGTTTCGACTTTCTTTCTGGAGAAACCGGTCGCGTGAGAGCGCGACCGGTTTTTTTCGGTCTACTTGCCAGTGGCAAAGGCTTCGCGAATGACGGCGAGGATTTCGCTTTTGCCGGTTCCTTTTTTGGAGGAGGTCACGATCATTTCCGGCAGGGGATTGTAGTGCTCGCCCAATGCCGCAGCGAAGCGCTCGGTATTTTTCTGCAAGGGAGTCTTCTTCAAGCGATCGGTCTTGGTGAAGAGAATGGTGTGGGGGCGGCCCAGATCGGCCAGCCAGAGGATGAAGTCCAGATCGAGAGCCTGGGGCGGAATCATGGCGTCGACGAGCACGAAGACGTGCTGCAATTGCGGTCGATCGGCGATGTAGTCGGCGATCAGAGTGGCAAAAAGCTCGCGCCGTTCCTTGGATTTACGCGCGTAGCCGTAGCCGGGAAGGTCGACGAGATGGCCGGCCTTGGGTGGAATGGCGAAGTAGTTGATGAGCTCGGTTTTGCCGGGTCGGGAGGAGGTCTTGGCCAACTCCTTGCGGTTGGTGAGCATGTTCAGGAGCGAGGATTTGCCCACATTGGAGCGCCCGATGAAGGCGACCTCGGGCAGAGGGGTTTCGGGGCATTCCGCCAGCTCGGGCGCGGAGGTCAGGAAGGTGGCTTGGCCGATATTCATGGCCCTGTTCTAACCTTCTTTCCCTCCGCTGACAAACGCGGGCTTAGTCGCGTTTGTGCAAAGTGATGATGACCGATTTGGAGGTCGGAGTCTGGCTCGTGGCGGCGGTGGAATTGATGGGCACCAAGACGTTGGCCTCGGGGTAGTAGGCCGCCGCCGTGCCCCGGGGGGTCTCGTAGGGAATGGCTAGAAAGAGCTTCGCAGTGCGGCTCTCGCCCTCGAAGTGACTGGTGATGTCCACCGCTTCCTCGGCTTCGAGTCCGCGCTCTTTCATGTCTTCGGGATTTAGGAAGATCACGCGGCGCTCGTTTTTGATACCCCGGTAGCGGTCGTCCAGGCCGTAGACCGTGGTGTTGAACTGGTCATGGCTGCGGAAGGTTTGCAGGAGGAGCTGGCCGTCTTCCAGAGCAAGGGGGCGGAGGGGATTAACGGTGAAGTTGGCCTTGCCGGTGGCAGTGTTGAAAACGCGCTTTTTGACCGCATTGGGCAGATAGAAGCCGCCCGGTTGGCGCAGCTTGTTGTTGAAATCCTCGAAACCGGGGATGACGCGGGCGATGCGCTCGCGGATCTGGTCGTAGTCCTTCTCGAAGGCTTGCCAAGGAACTTGCGAGCGCTCGCCCAAGGTGGCGGCAGCCAGGCGGCAAATGATGGCGGGCTCGCTGAGGAGGTGGGGCGAGGCCGGCTCGAGGGCACCACGCGAGCTGGAAACCACGCCCATGGAATTCTCCACCGAGACCATTTGCGGGCCCGTGGCCTGGTGGTCGATCTCGCTGCGTCCGAGGCAGGGAAGGATGAGGGCCCGCTTGCCGGTGACGAGGTGGCTGCGATTGAGCTTGGTCGAGACGTGGGCGGTGAGCTGGCAACGGCGCAGGGCGCACGCGGTGTAGTGGGTATCGGGTGCGGCAGAAAGGAAGTTTCCGCCCAGGGCAAAAAAGACCCGGCCTTCCCCGGCGTGCATGGCGCGGATGGCCTCCACGGTGTCGTAGCCATGCTTGCGCGGAGAGGTGAAGGCGAACTCCTGATCGAGACGAGCTAGAAAGCTCTCCGGCGATTTTTCCCAAATGCCCATCGTGCGGTCGCCCTGCACGTTACTGTGCCCACGCACGGGGCAGAGCCCGCTTTTGGGGCGGCCAATCTTTCCGGTGAGGAGGTGCAGATTGACCACTTCGCGAATGATTTCCACCGAGTTGTGGTGCTGGGTGAGCCCCATCGCCCAGCAGGTGATGGCGTTTTCGGCCTGGAGAAAAATGGCGGCCGCCTGGCGAATCTGCTCTTCGCTGAGACCGGATTGGTCGACGAGTTCCGCCCATTCCACTTTCTCGGCGGCGGCCTGGAATTCTTCGAATCCTGCGCTGTGAGTGCGCACGAAGTTTTCGTCGACCACGGTGCCGGGATTTTTGGCCTCGGCCTCAAAGGCGCACTTGATGAGGCCCTTGAAAAGAGCGAGATCGCCGTTGAGTTTGACCGGGAGGTGGAGGGAGGAAAGAGGGGTTGCTTTGCCCAGCATGCCGGAGACTTTTTGGGGATGGGCAAAGGCGCGCAGCCCCGTTTCCCGCAGGGGGTTGACGGAGATGATCTGGCCCCCGTTTTTGACCGTTTGCTCGAGGGAGGTCAGCATGCGGGGATGATTGGTGCCGGGGTTTTGTCCCACTACCAGCACGCAATCGGTGGTTTCGAGGTCTTCCAGGGTGACGGTGCCTTTTCCAATGCCAATGGTCTCGCTCAGGGCCGAACCACTGGACTCGTGGCACATGTTCGAACAATCGGGAAGGTTGTTGGTCCCGAATTGGCGCACAAAGAGTTGGTAGACAAAGGCGGCTTCGTTGCTGGCTCGCCCGGAGGTGTAGAAGATGGCTTCGTCGGGGTGCTCGCAGGCATTGAGCTCCTCGGCGAGGACGGCGAAGGCCTCTTCCCAGCTCACCGGGCGATAGTGGCTGGCTCCCTCGTCGAGGAGAAAGGGCTCGGTGATGCGGCCGGCGTCATTGAGCCAGTAGTCGCTTTTTTTGCCCAAATCGAGTAAGGAGTGAGTGGCGAAAAACTCCCGATCCACGCGGCGATTAGTGATCTCAGTGGCCACGGCCTTGGCGCCGTTTTCACAGAATTCGGCCATGGAGCGCTTGCCGTCCGGGTCTGCCCAGGCGCAGCTGGGGCAGTCGAACCCGTCCTTTTGGTTGAGCTTGGTGAGGGCCTTGGTGCCGCGCACAGGATCGGTATGGGCATGGATCTGGGCCAGACTGGAAATCACGGCTGCCGAGCCGACGGCATGGGCCTTGGGCTCGCTGCGATGAAGATCAGAGAGCTCGCGGGGCGGTTCGGCATCGGGAAGGGTCTCGGGCGCGGATTTCATCTCGTTAGAATAAAGGGGAGAGGCTGGGGACTGCAAGCGAATGCTGCAGAAGTGGGGTCACCCTGGTGTGAAACGCAAAATCGGGTGGCGACAGGGAGGGGGGTTGCTTTTCTGGGCCTGATGGGGGCAGGATTTCGCCAACACGACCATGACCACTTTTCGCGCAATCGCCATTGATGGCCCGGCCGCTTCGGGAAAAAGCACCGTCGCCCGACGGTTGGCAGAAGATTGGGGGCTGACCATGGTCAACTCCGGGGCGATGTATCGCGCGGTGACTTGGGAGGTTCTGCGCCGCGACATCGCCCCCGAGGCTAGTGCGGAAATCGTCGCGCTCTTGCCCCAGGTGCAATGGGGCTGTGTGATTCGCGACGGGCAGACGGTGATGAAAGTCGATGAGGTCGAGCCCACTCTCGAGCAGTTGAAAAGTGATGAGGTCAACGCCGCCGTCTCCCACATTGCCGCCATTCCGGAAGTGCGCGAACTCCTGGTCGCCAAGCAGCGGGAGTTCCTCGCCTTGGGCGATCTCGTCATGGAAGGACGCGACATTGGCACCGTGGTCTTTCCCGATACCCCCTACAAAGTGTTCGTCACCGCCAGCGAGGAAGTGCGGAGCCAGAGGCGCGCGGCCGAGGGGGCTGACGATGCGGTCAGCGAACGGGATAAACGCGATTCCGAGCGCAAGACTTCTCCCTTGCGAGTGGCCGATGGAGCCATTCTTGTCGACAGCTCGGACCTCGCCATCGAGGAAGTGGTGGCAAAAGTGAAGGAAGAATTAACTCATCTGGGATGGAACGCATGAAGCTGATACAGAATATGAACTGGACTTATTGGGCGGGCTGGAGCTGGTTCCGCGGGGTGGCCAAGGCTTCTTTCAACTACGAAGTGGTTGGCCGCGAGCGCCTCATCGAAGAAGGTGGGGCCCTCGTCGTTTCCAATCACGTGAGCTTTCTCGACCCCCCCTTGGTGGGCATCGCCCATCGCAAGGGTGTCTTCTACCTGGCCCGCAAGACTCTCTTCAAGGGCTTTACGGCCTGGCTTTATCCGCGCTGGAATTCCATCCCCATCGACCAGGAAAATCCCGACATGAGCAGTCTGAAGAATATCATCAAATTGCTCAAATCAGGCGAGCGGGTGGTCATGTTTCCGGAGGGGGAACGCTCTTGGGATGGGCAGCTTTTGCCCGCTAAAGCCGGGGTTGGTCTCATCGTTTCCAAGGCCCGGGTGCCGGTCTTGCCAGTGCGGCTTTTCGGGGCTCACGAGGCCCTGCCCCGGGGCGCTTCTTTTTGGAAAAACCGCCAGGTGACCCTAGTGGTGGGGGAGCCCATTGAGTTTACGGAAGAGGAGCTCAAGGGCAAAGGACGGGAGGCCTACCAGGCGATCGCGGACAAGGTGATAGCGGCCATTGCTGCCATCGAGCTCCCGGAGCGTCGCTAGCTCACCTTCGGGCCGTTTTCGGCCTTCGCTCCTATCACAAGAGCGCTGCCAATATCGGCAGCAATTTGACATCCAATGGGACAGCCCCTGTCCAATGGGCGGAGCAAATTTGCGTGACAGTTCACGCTGTTGACAATTTTGTGTCTAACTAGTGGACAATTTGGAATGGAATGTGCAGGTATAGTGTCCACGACAGTGTGATATCTATGAAAAAAACTGCTCTAATTTCAGCCCTTCTGCTAGCGGCAGTGGGCCAAATGTCGGCGCGTTCCTACTTTTTCGGCTTCGTTGACGATGAATTCAACAACGCCGCAAACTGGTCTCGAGGCCTTCTCTTTACCGGGAACAACGGATTCTTGATGCGAGACGCCGAGATGTCAGGCAACTACAACACCGCAACGGGAATTGGTTATCACCTTTATCTTAATGCTGAGCTGCGAACCGGCAGTTTCGAGTTGCAGCATCGTTCTGGAAACAACGGCACGGACCTTCACATCGCGAATGGATTTGGTACGGTCGGGCGCTTGATTGTGGAAGAAGGAGGGCGACTTGATGTGGCTGGAACCGGGGCGGACGTTTTTGTCGGAACCAACTACGGGGAAGGTCATCTCGTCTTCGAATCCGGTTCGACTTTTCAGATCAGCAAAACTTTGGAGGTCCATCATGGCTCCGTCACCATGGGGTCGGGAGCGATTGCGGATGGCAATTTTCAGGATGAGCTGGTCATCGATAAGGCGACCTTGGCCTTCGAAATCAGCAAGAACGACGAAGGGGGTTTCGACAACTTCACCTTCACCGGACAGTCTTTGCAGGTGGAATTGGGATTGGGTTCCACTCTGGAGCTGACTTTCGATAGTCCTCCCGAGTTGGGGACCACCTTTGACCTCATTACGGGAGTGAGCGGATTTGTCGGCGTCACCGGTCGTTCGGGCGACGGCACTTTTGGCCAGGTCGTGGCCAATGGTTTGGCGGAAGGAACCGCTGTTGAGGTCGTTTACGGCGCGAATGCTTTGCAGGCGACCATTGTCGCCGAGACTGCTCCGGCCAATGATTTGATTGCCCCGCTATTTGTGCGTGAACTTTTGCAGGCTGAAACCCAGTCCTACACCGTGACGGTGGCTAATGGGGGCACGAGCTCAGCCATTGCCATTTCTGATCTCCAGATCACGGGCGGCGATGCCGCCGACGTGAGCAATCTTTCTTACCCGGATAGCATTCCGGTGGGGGGAAGCGCGGATATCACCTTCGATTTCACGCCTTCCGTGGCCTCTGCCCGGCATCATTTTGCCCTCGAGATTTATGGCGAAGGTGAGGTGCTGCTTGATGCGGTGCCGGTGGAACTCCAGTTGCTTGGGGCTGTCGGGACGACCAATACCGACCTGATTAATTTCGGTGAGGTGGTGCCTGGTTCGGGGATTCAAACCTACACTCTGACGGTTACTAACAATGGAGAAAATGATGCGTTGGAATTTCCCGCCGATGAGGAGGGGGTTTCTGATTCGGTGATTCTCCAAAACCGCAGCGGCTTTTCCTTTGGTGAGATGCCGGAGGCCATTGCACCGGGAGAAAGCGCTGAAATCGAGGTCTACTTCGACGCCGGGACGGAAACGGGAGATTTCATTGGAGCCTTGGAATTGAACACGACGGCCTATCCCAGTGCGGTGGTTCGGGTGGGCTTGCAGGCCACGGTTGCCAATTACAGCCCGCAGTTGGAAGCGACGGAGGCCGTGACCCTGGCCCAGAACTCCGCGAGTCAGACGTTCTCGATCATCGTTGAAAACGCTGCTGGCGATGAGACCACCCCATTGGCTCTTTCCGGGGTGACGGTGAGCGGTGCTGATGCCGGCCTTGTTTCCAATCTGGTCTTTCCGACCACGATCGCAGCAGGCGTGCGGGAGGTGGTGAACTTCGACTTCACCCCCACTCGCAGCGGGGCTCACACCTTCGAGATGGAGATTGCCTCCAACGACCTCTCCCAACCGTCGCCCCGGGTGGTTTCCATCACTATCAATGTGGCCGGTCCCCAGCTTTCGTCGGTGGGCTCCTTCGATTTTGGAGCGATTGCCTATTCCGATGACGCGCGCGTGATTGGCTCGGTCCCGGTGACCAACAATGGAGCGGTGGGCAATCTCGTATTTGATGAGACGAATTCTTACGCTTTTGATGAAAACGATTTTGAAATTGTTTCCTTCCCCGAGCCCTTGGCTCCCGGGGCTTCTGGAGTGGTGGAGGTCGCCTTTTTCCCCTTCTATAGCGGATTCTACGAGGATGACCTCATTTTGACCCTCGATGGGGAGGAAGGCTCTCTGACCATTCCCATGACCGGTTTTATGATGGCGTCGGGGAATAGCGTGGGCTTTGACTTCGGAACGGCGGATTCCCCCGTGGCGGAAGGCTACCGTCCTTTCGTGGTCTCCGAAGGCGCGACCACGAATGGGAGTGGCATCAGCTTGGCTATCCAGTCCCGCGATGGTGACCTTGTTGCTGGCACCGATGCGGAAGGCGGGGATGATTTGTCAATTGATGGGGCGGAAACCACTTATAATGGAAGTGCGGGCAATTACATCAGTGTTCTCATCAGTGGTCAGCAGACTGGTGAACTTGCCTTCTACAGTCACTTCAATATGAGCGGAACCTCTTTTGGGGTGCCCTTGGAAGTCACCTTCGGCGAGGTTGGCAGCGAGGAGGCTCCGATTTACGTCGGGCCAGTTCTGCGCACCGGGAAGCTTGGCGATGTCTTTGACGTGGAGAGCGGAAAAACCTACGAGCTGCGTATCACTGAGAATGCCAATTTGAATTCAGCTTATATCAGTAGCCTTCTCCTCTCCGGTTCGGCGGTGCCTGATGACGTTCCCTCTGCTTACCTTGCTTTTGCAAGTGCGGCGGGGCTGGATCCTGCGACCACGGGAGCCATTGAGGAGGATGCCGATGGCGATTCCCTGCCGAATGGGCTGGAATGGGTTGTCGGTGGTGCTGTTGCGGATACGGAAAGCTCGGACCTTGATAAATTGCCCACCGCGCTGATGACCTCAGCGGATCCCGATGGCGATGAGGAGATGGGTGATTATTTCGTCTATCGCTTCCCCCGCTCGTCTGCTGCTGGTGGCGATGCCCGCACCTCCATAGCGGTGCAGTATGGTTCCGATCTTTCAGGCTGGGACACCGCGGTTGACGGGAACGCCGGAGTGGTCGTGGTCGAAACCGTCGATGGCGTGGAAAGCGGTGTCGATTTGGTGGAATACTACCTGCCTGCTTCCTTGGCCGTCGAAGGCTCACTCTTCGTCCGCCTTTCGGTTCAGGTTTTCTAAGACCATTCATAATTAGAAAGTTTTAATCCTTTTGGACCAAGGCCGCCCTCGCCGGGCGGCCTTTTTATTTTGAGAGAGATGGAACGTTTTCTGCTATTTTCTCGCTCATTATCCCCTATCGTTTCGGGTTTCAATTGGGTGGTTTTGTGAATTATGCTTTCCAGAGTCACCCGGGCGATGAGGGGATGAGCAACCAAATCCAATAATTAGATGAAACAAACACACACACTCATCGGACTGGCTTTGTTCACTGCGGGATCGCTTTCGCTACCTGCGGCGACGACCTTTGTCAGCACAACCAGTTCGGACTTCAACGACGCGGGCAATTGGGACAATGGTCTCCCTGATACCGTGGCTGCTGCCGGGGATGATGACGAAGGGATCATTCCGGCTGGAGCCAATGTGATCATGTCCGCCGACTATCAGACCGAGACCGGGCGGCGTTTCTACATGACCATCAATGGCAGCCTCACCGTGGGTTCGCACGAGCTCCAGCTGCGGGCCGGAAGCAGTGGTTCAAGCTCAAGAGGCTATGGCGATGTCATCGTGGATGGCGGCTCTCTTCTCATCGGCAGCGGGGGCACGCTGGACTTGGCTGGGGTGGGGGCGGATTTGTTCGTGGAAGGAGGGGGCTCGGTGAGTTTCGCTTCGGGAGCGAATTTCCAAGCCTCCAAGGCCATTTCCGTTAATGGGGGCACGCTCTCTTTTGGGGCGACCACCGTTCATGTGGGCAACACCCAGGATGAATTGATGGTGCAGAATGGCACCGTGTCCTTTGACTTCGACGCTTCTTTCCAGCACTTCAGCTTGACCGGGCAATCTCTCGTTCTCTTGCTGGGCGGGGGATCTGGGATCGATTTGAATTTCGCCACTGCTCCCAGCCTGGGCAGCAGTTTTGAGCTGATCAATGGCATCACGACTTATGTGGGCGAGTTTTCCACGGTCACCGCCAGCGGGTTGGATGCCGGGCAGAGCATCGAAATGCTCTATGAGGGAGGAACTTTGACCGCAACGGTTGTTCCCGAGCCTTCCAGTGTTCTTCTGCTCATGGGGGCCCTGCCTTTCGCGCTGGCCCGCCGCAAGAAGTGAGCTTCTTTGGGTTCCTGACGAGAGTTGAGGCTGCTTCTCTTGTCAGCCAATAAAAAAAGCCGTCCCTTAGGCAGGGACGGCTTTTTCCATGGATCCCAATACGCGGAAAGCTCAAGGAGTGACCTGCAGGCGGAGAAAGAGGGGTTCGTCTTCGATCAGAGTTTCGGGAAAGAAGAAGCGGATTTCGTCAATGTCCGGGCCGTAGTGGTCGGGCGAAACTTCCCGGCTCACTCCATTTTCACCGGCCACGGCTTCATGCCAGCTGAGGAGGTCGGAGCTGTGTTGCACGATTTCCGGCAGTGGCTGGGCCTTACGATAGCGGTAAATGAGGCGCCCTCCCTCGTTTTCCCGGTCGACCAGGGGGAGAAAGTCGGTCAGAGGAGTGAAGGGGTGGGGGGCACCGAGGAAGAATGCGATGCCATTGGGCACTCCGTCACCGCTGGCATCGGCGGAGAAGTCGGCGAGGGCCTCGCTGACCCCCGCTTCCTGGATCCAAGTTTCGTAGGGTGAATTGCTCACCGCGACCAGAGCGACGACCGGAGCGTCGTTCGCGGTTTGGTAGGCGTAGTTCAGCTCATAACCTGCTGGCAGGCCTTCCACGGATTGGAATTCTCCAGAAAGGGAGCCGTAGGCGATCAGGGGGTAGGCGGCTTCGGTGAATCCTTGGCCCAAGTCGCTCAGGACGAGTTTGCTTTGAGCGAGGTCGAGGGTGCCTGTGACTTGCAGGAGGTCGCTATCCGCCCCGTCAACTTCCAGCAACAAGCGCCCCGGAGCGAGATCGTTGGCCACGGTCAGAGTCCCGATGGATGCGCCTGGCGAAAGGGTCCCGTTGCCAGAAAGGGCACTGCTGATGGTCCCGCCGCCGCCGAGAGTGGCTCCTTCTTCCACGTGAATCTTGGAATGCTCCCAGTTCACTCCGTCGGCCACGAGGAGGGTGCCGCCCGCCAGGGTGGTGGTGCCGGTCAATTGTGGGGCCGTCTCCACAGTGAGGGTGGCCGAGCCTTCCTTGCGCAGACCCCTCAGAGGTTCGAACTCGGTGACGGCTCCCGCCAAAGTGAATTGCGCGTCGCCATCACCGGTGATCAAGAGGTCGCCATAGACTTCGAGGGGCAGTTCCAGGCGGGCCTCGAAGTCGGCCCCGGTGGTCGTCAGCCCGATGGTGGGGGGCTGATTGGTGAGGTCGTTGACGAGAAAGAGGGGGGCTCCGTTCACACGCAAGGATTGCGGCGTGTCGCCCGCAAACTCACCCGACAAATCGATGCGGTTGACCATGGCAGGAAGCCCGGTGAGACGGGTGAGATTGTTCTGGGCTGCATAGGAGAAGGATTCCCGGGCGGGAAAGTCGAGAACGCAGTTGGCAAAGAAGTCGCTGGTCAGGAGCGTGTCGGGAGCATTGGTGTCCGGATCCATCCAGGCACCTGGTTTGTTCCAGAGAGTGGTCGCTTCGGTAAGGTCGGCCTCCACCGAGCCGCGCTCGAGCACGAAATTATCCAGTCGGGCAAAGCCGGAACCCAGTTGCGCGGAGTCGATGAGCACGAAGAGGCGCTTCCCGGCTGCGGAAGCAGGAATGGGGGAAAAAAGGGCGCTCTCTTCCTGATAATCGCTGTTGCTGCGGGAGAGCTGGGAATCCAGGCCTTGAATCAGGGTTCGTTCGCCCGTCGCGGTGTCGTCGGAGGTGGTGAAGAGGGAGACCCGGATGCGGTCCAGGTTGTCACTCCAGTTGGAGGCATCCGCCCACACATATTGGACCCGGAAGTTCTCTCCTCCCTCCAGGGTGTGGCCGGTGTCGAGGCCAAAGCCCCGGCCCGGGCTCTCCGCGATGACCGCATTGCGGGAGCCGTCGAAGGTGAGATCCGTTCGCGTGGCGACGGTGGTCTGACTGGTGCTCTCGGCATTGAACCACTCCGGCGTGTCTTCGAAGCTTTTCGTACTGAGACCGCTGCTGGCATTGAAGTCGCCATTGCGCAGGCTGCCTCCCACTAAGGTCTCTTCGGAGGTGAAGATGAGGTCGTTGCTGGGTTGGGGGGCAAACACGAAACGATCATTGAGGTTGATGGAATCGGGTTCGTCGCTCAAGCCGGCATGGCGCGGTTTGTCGTTCTTTGCCTCGAAGGCGGTGAGGTGTCTGATCAAGGAGGAGGCGATTTCGGGCTCCTCATTGATGAGGTTGTTGGCCTCTCTGATGTCATGGGCAAGGTTGTAGAGGGCGAAGTTGGAGCTCGCACTGGCCTTGACGAGTTTCCAATCGCCGTGCCGGAGACTGGCCTTTTCCCCGGAGCGAATGGTGATCGTCTCATGAGGAGCGGAGGTGCGCTCGCCCCGGAAGTAGGGCAGCAGATTCACTCCGTCCATGCCTCCGGGCAAAGGAGCCTCGGCCGCCCCCAGGCAGGTGGGCAGAATGTCGATGGAATGGATGGGATGGTGAAAGGTCGACTGGGCGGGAATTCCCGGACCGGCCATCAGGAAGGGCACCCGGGTGCCGCCCTCGTAGACCGAGCCCTTCCAGCCATTCAAGGGAGTATTGACCGTGCCGATTCCCGAGGCTCCCCCGTTGTCGTTGATGAAGATGAAGTAGGTTTCCTCGCTCAAGTCCACGGAGCCATCCCCGGCCGGATCCGCGATTTTATCCATGAGAAGGCCGATTTCCTTATCCATGGTGAGCACCATGGAAGCGTAGTTCTTGCGGGTGCCGCTGAGCCCGGCCAAGCGCGGATCGTCGATATCCGGCGAGGCCCCAATGGGCGAGTGGGGCGCGGTGAAGGCTACGTAGAGAAAGAAGGGGTCCTCATCCTCGTAGTGGCGGTCGATGAACTGGAGTGCTCCTTCCCCAAAGCCATTGGTGATGTAGGCGTTGAGGTCCGGACGGGCGGAGGAAGAGGGATTCGCATCCACATTCCACGGGGCGGAGGTTTCCAAGACCGTGTCCGAGAAGGGCTCGCGAATGGTGGAACGCAGGGCCCGGGTCACCGTCTCGGCTCCGACTTCGTAGTTCCGGGAGCCGCGCCAGATTCCATGGAATTCATCCACTCCCTTGTATTCGGGTCGGTTGCCGAGTCCGGCGGAATCGTCGCGGGCACCCAGGTGCCATTTGCCAATCGCTCCCGTGGTGTAGCCCGCCTCCTTCATCCGGTCAAAGATGGTGACCGCCTCCGGAACCAGTCCGTCTTGCGCGGTGGGGCTGGTCAAATTGTTGATGTTGAACTCGTAGCCGATGCGATTCTGGTAGGAGCCAGTCACGATGGCCGCGCGCGAGGGGGAGCACACTGGAGCGGTGTAGGCATTGGTGCAGAGCACTCCCCGGGCCCGCAAGGCGTCCAGATTGGGCGTGGGGACGGGCGACGGTGCCTGTCCGGGATTGAGGGTCTGCAGGTAGTCATCCATAAATCCCCAGTCCGCATATCCGGCATCGTCGGAGATGAGGACGATGACGTTGGGCTTCTCTGCAACGGCGCTCACCAGGCTTGTTAGGTAGCTAGCGGCAATTAGGAATACTCTCATTTCTTTTGTCTGTAACGATTATCGTTTGGTTTGGAAAGCCCGAAGCTTCGTAAAAAGAGTTCTTTCTAGCTCAAAGCGTGCACAATTCTGGAGAAATTTCGTCTGGGGGAGGGCGGCGCGGCGGGATTCCCGGGGCTGGCTCCATTTTGCAGTCGTTCTCGCGGTGGTCTTTCCCTAGAGTCAGGCAATGATTTGGGTCTGGTCAAAGTTGTCAGCGGTCAAGTGGATGGATGCCTGGGAAGAGCGCTTCTACGGCAATCAAAATGCGGTCATTACCTTGCTGAAGGGCGGAGCAAACTTGCGAATTGAGGTTTACAACGAAAGCGAGGAAGAAGCGGAGACCCTCCGTGACTACTGGGGTGGCTCGGTGCGCAAGATCGTTAAAGAGGACTGGGTGGCCAAGTCGGCGGTGGTGAAGCCGCCCTTGAAGATTCGGAACGAGCTCGTGGTCACGATGGAAGGGGATGGTCCGGCCTTGGAGAAGCTGCGCGAGGAGTATGGGGACCGCCATGTCATCTCAGTGCCGCCCGAGATGGCCTTCGGGACCGGGGATCACCCGACGACGGCGACTTGTCTGCGTCTACTGGTGGACGAGGCCCGCCAGCGCCGGGGCACTTCCTGGGATTTTCTCGACTTGGGCAGTGGCTCGGGCTTGCTGGCCATTGCGGCCCGGCACCTGGGGGCGGAGCGGATTGCGGCCATGGACTATGATGAGACTGCGGTGGGGGTGGCCCGGCGGAACTGTGAACGGAATGGCCTGTCGCTAGAGGATGGGCGCGCGGTCATGGAGGTGGGCGACATCTTCGAGTGGGAGCCGGCGGGACGCTTTGAGGTGGCCGTGGCCAATGTCTTTTCCGATGTGCTCATTGCCGCCATGCCCCGGATGGTGCCGTGGGTGAAGCCCCAGGGAGTCTTGATCGTCTCGGGGATTCTCAATGAGCAGTGGCCTGCGGTGCGGGAGGCGGGAGAGCGGGAAGGGCTTGTCTTTGCCGAGCCCTTGCCGCGGGGGAAGTGGACCACCGCGCGCGGGGTGCGCGTGGGGTAGCGGCCTCTTCCACTCAGCCGCCAAGCCTCTTCAGGGCACCGGCACTTTGGAGAGAAGGCGGCTGATGAGGGTATCGGTGGAGATGTTTTCGGCCTCTGCTTCGTAGGAAAGGAGGATGCGGTGGCGCAGGACCTCGGGGGCGAGGGACTTGACGTCCTGCGGGGTGACGTAGGCCCGGGAGTTCATGAAGGCGTGGGCCCGGGCGGTGAGGGCGAGGTTGATGGTGGCCCGGGGGGAGGCCCCGGCGCGGATGAGCGGGACCAAACCCTGGTCATACTTCAAGGGAGAACGGGTGGCGTGAACCAGATCCACGATGTATTCGCGCACCGCCGGGTCGATGTAGATGCGGTTGAGGAGCTGGCGGCTGGCAGCCAGTTGCGCGGGCTCGGCCACCGGGTTCACGGCCGGGGGCTTGCTGGTGTTGGCCATCAGATCGAGGACTTTCATTTCCTCTTCCTTGCTGGGATAGTCCACGAGCACTTTGAGCAAGAAGCGGTCGAGCTGGGCTTCGGGCAGGGTGTAAGTGCCCTCTTGATCGATGGGGTTCTGGGTCGCCAGGACGAGGAAAGGCTCGGGCAAAGGGTAAGTGGTGTCGCCCAGGGTGACCTGGCGCTCTTGCATCGCTTCCAGGAGCGCGGCCTGCACCTTGGCGGGGGAGCGGTTGACCTCGTCGGCAAGCACGAGATTGGCAAAGATGGGCCCCAACTTGGGGTCGAATTTTTGCTGCTGGGGATTATAGATTAGGGTGCCCAGTAAATCGGCCGGAAGTAGGTCGGGAGTGAACTGAATGCGGGAGAATTGGAGCTGGAAGCAGGAAGAAAGGGTGTTGACGGCGAGCGTCTTGGCCAAGCCGGGGAGGCCTTCCAGTAGGATGTGGCCGTTGCACAAAAGACCGAGTAAAAGGCGGTCTACAAGCTGGTTCTGGCCGATGAGGACGCGGGACATTTCCTGTCGCACGTCGCTGATCCAGCGGGAGGACCCGGCAATTTCGTCCGAGAGTTTCTGGGTGTCGGTAGTTGTGTCAGCCATTTCGGAGGGAATCTCTACAGGGAATCAACGATGGGGTGAACCGGTAATGTTTGAAAAATTTGCGGGGACCAGCAGGCGGAGGGCTCAGCGCAGCCAACCGGAGTGGAAAGTGGGGGCTTGGTGGCGGGTGAAGTAATCATCGCTGATGTAGAGAGCCGGGGAGTAGTCATCGAGGTGCTCGCCATAAGGGGGGCGGCGCACCTTGCGGCCGAGGCGGGCGTCCTCGGGTTGGCTCTCCGCGATGCTCACCGGGGTGCCGTTGGAGACGAGGCGGTAGAATTTGGGAGCGATATTCTCGTGCAGGCGCAGACAGCCCCGGGTGCAAGGCTCCGCCTTCAACCAGCCGGTGTGGAAGCCCAGGCCGGGGGCGAACTCACACCAGTAGGGCAGGGGATGACCGGTGAATTTCCAACCACCCGGTTGGGCGCCGGCTTCGCTTTCCTGCACATATCCCGCCGCGCTGTAGGCCCACCCGTGGCGGGGAGAGCGGTGCCGGGTCAGCTTGCGCAAAATGGTGAAGTTCCCCTGGGGAGTGGGGGTGCTCCGGGCTCCAATGGAGACGGGCATGATGAGTAGGGGCTTGCCGTCTTCCAAGACGTAGGCCGCTTGCTTGCGAAGGGAGACTTTCACCTCCACTGCCGACCGGTTCTCGGGCAGTTTGGCTTCGGCGTCAAAGTTCTGGTAGGCTGCGAGGCGGGGATTGCGCGCGTTGCTCGTCGAGGTCGTCGCGCCACAGCCGGAAAGGAGAAAGCAGCTCGCGAGGATGACGGCGGAGCTGCTGAAGGTCAGGAATCGCATGTTTGGGTCCGGGAAAAGAGAGGGGTGAAGGTGTGAGGAGATTAACGGCGGACCCGCTCCCAAGATTTCACCACATTGTTCTCGAACCAGACCGTGCCGGAGCGGGCCGGCACATATTCAATGGTCGGGGCATAGCCGAAGCCGTGATAACCCCGGTGGCCATAGCGGCCATAGCGTCCGTAGCCGGAGCCCCAGTAGCCGTAGACATGGTTGTGATAGACCGGGTAGAGGCTGGTGTAGTCCCATCGCATGGTGTGGACCCCATCGGCCTCGCCCTCCAACTGGCGGTCGGGCGAGCCCAGGGCAAGGTAGACGGCGTGGGGAGACATTCCTTTTTCAATCCGCCCTTGGGAGACGAGCTCCTGCTCAGCCAGGGAGAGTTGATTGTAAAGGTGGGGGTTCTTCTCGATGCGGCTGGTGGGGTTGGAGGTTCCGCAACTGGAGAAGAGGAGGGCCGTGGCGAGGGCCAGGATGGGGAGGAGGATTTTCATGGCGGTAACTTAGACCCGATCGCCACCCTGAAAAGTCAGAAAAATCGGGGGATGGGGGCGGAAAGAAACTTGCCAAAGGGGGAGGGAAGGGCGCACTTTGCGGAGCGAACCCCAAATCAGATCAACAATGTCAGACGTGCTTAGAGACGAAGAGCTGGCCCAGGCTCTCAAAAAACATCCGGAATGGGAAATCAGTGACAGCGGCAAGGAAATCTACCGCGTCGTGGAATTTGAAGAGTTCACTGAAGCGATTGATTGCGTGAATGATATTGCGGAGATAGCCGAGGAGGCCCAGCATCATCCGGATATTGATATCCGTTATTCCAAGGTGACCTTCCGCCTGACCACCCACGATGAAGGCGGAGTGACTCCGGCCGATATCGAGATGGCCCAGCGCATCGACAATCTCATCGATTGAGTGCTCCCTCCTTCCCTAGCCTTGCCCGAGGAGATTTGCCCTCCTTGCGGTCAGGATTGCGGGGCCATTCTTCTTCGGTGACAGCTCTGTCACGCAATCGGAATTGCGCCCTCCTGAAACGAGACGAAATGGTGTCTCTTCTCTGCCCGTAAGGAAGGTGCCAGCGTGCCAAGTCCTTTCCCAAGAGCACCCGGTCTTGGGCGGACAATGGCCCCGGGCCCACACACACCACTATGAAATCGTCGAACTTTTCACTCAATCGTCGCCATCTTCTGCAAGCCAGCCTCTCTGCCGGAGTCGGGAGTTTCCTCTTTTCTGGTTCCGCGCGCGCTGAGGAAAAAATGAAGAAGGGCCAGCGGCCCACCGGGATTGTCTTCATGGTGTCCGATGGCATGAGTCAAGGGGTGCTTCCCATGGCGGAGGCGTTTTCCCAGCAGATTCGCCAAAAGGGAACCGCTTGGTGGCAGCTGCTGAGTCACCCCACTGCGGCCCACGGCTTGATGGATACCCCTTCCTTCAATTCTCTGGTCACGGACTCGGCGGCGGCATCGAGCGCCTGGAGCTCGGGCCAGCGCGTGCCCAATGGACAAATTTGTGTCGATGCCAAGGGAGCCAACCTTGAGCCCATTGGGCTGACCTTGAGCAAGGAGAAGGCGCGTCTCGGCCTAGTCACCACTTCGCGGGTGACCCATGCCACCCCGGCTGGCTTTGCCACCAATTCGCCCAGTCGCGATGATGAGGATTTCATTGCCCCCCAGTTCCTTGATCGGGCTGAGATTCTGCTCGGAGGAGGCACGCGCCACTTCAAGGCTGGCGACCGCAAGGACGGCAGAGACCTTTTCGCGGACTACGAGAAAGCCGGTTATCAGGTTGTGGGGAGCCGGGATGAACTCTTCCGGGCGGGTCGCGGCAAGTTGCTGGGCACTTTTTGGGACAGTCACCTGCCCTATTCCTTGGACCGTAATCAGAGTGCAGCTTTGCAAAAGCAGGTGCCCACCCTGGCGGAAATGACTTCGGTGGCGCTGCGGCGTTTTCTCTCCGGGCGAGCGCCCTTTCTCCTCCAGGTGGAGGGTGCCCGGGTGGACCACGCCGCGCACGGCAACGATATCGGCGGTCTGCTCCACGATCAGCTGGCCTTCGACGATGCGGTGGCCAAGGTGCTGGAAATGGTCTCGGACCGCGACGACATCCTGGTGGTGGTGACCAGCGATCACGGCAATGCCAATCCCGCTCTCAACGGCACCGGAGCCCGCTACACCCAGACCAACCAGCACTTCGAGCATGTTGCCAAGCTGAAGGCTTCCCACGAGGAACTCTTGGCCCGGTGGAAGAAGAAAGAAGGGGGCGTGAAGGATTGGCAAAAGCTGGTGGAGAATACTTGCGGCTTCCAGCCCACCCAAGCCGAGTCGGAGGCGGTGCTCGATTCAATCAGCGGTCGGGAAGTGATCGAATGGAGTCACCAGCTGAACAATCCGGCGGGACTGCTGGGGCAGATGGTGGGGAATCACACTGGCACCGGTTGGACCGGGGTGAGTCACACCGCCGATCCCACCCAGCTGAGCGCTCTCGGAGCAGGCTCGGAGCAATTTTCCGGGCTGATCCGCAATGACAGTGTGCGTGACCGCATTCTGGGCCTATTGCTTGGTTAAGATCGGTTGTTTCACGGTCAGGATTCCCGGTCCGGAGCGCGCTTTCTTCCGCCTCGGACGGGAAATCTTGGAGCGCGCTTCTCTGCTTTGCTAGCACCTCTCATCGGGGGAAGAGCCGCTTGGCCGGGCGGGGAGGTCTTCCTGCCAGCCTTCGGCGGTGCGGGAAAAACGGTGCGCGCTTTGGCGGAGGAATTTTTTGCCCTCCCATTGGAAGAGCTCGCCACAGATTTTCCCGGGGCTGAGGTGGAGGAGGTGGAAGCCATTGGGCTCTCCCTTGCGCCGGGTGGAGCAAATGGATGGCGCTTGCGAGACTACTATTTTTCGCTCGGAATTCTTGGCGGGAAAGAGGGCGAGAGAGGATTGGTGGAAGTGCCCGGTCAGGGCCAGGTCGATAGCGTTGTCCGTCAGCATTTTGCTGACGAGCGGGAGGGGGGCGACCAAGGCCCGTTCCTTGTCTTTGGCGGCCAGCAGGGGGTGGTGAAGAGTGAGGAGACGCAAGCGCTCGGCAGGCACCCCGAGGAGCTCGCGATGGATGCGCTGGGCTTGCATGGGATTGAGAAATCCGTGGGACCAGTCCCGGTGCCAGCCAAAGGGGAGGTTGGAGTTGGCGGAGACCAGTTTTCCCACTCCGGGGAGGTCGCGCGAGGGCTCCAGGGAGGGATGGATAAAGTGTTTGTAGCGCTTGAAGGGGGCGAAAAAGCGTTGCCAGAGATTGTTGAGGGCGGGGACATCATGATTGCCCGGGATGACGAGGCGGGGGGCGGGCAAGCGGCTCAACCACTCGCGGGCGGCTTGAAATTCCCGGCGGCGGCCTTTCATGGCAAAGTCCCCGGAAATCACCAGCAGGTCGGGCTCGAGTTCGTGGGCAATCTGAACCGCGGCTTTGGAGATTTCGGCCACGGAAGCCCCGAAGTGGGGGTCGGAGTAGTGCAGGAGAGTGAAACTCATGGTCGCAGAACGGAGAGAGCTTGAGGACGGAGTTGAATGTCGAGAGGAGTGCGCAGGGTGAGGATCTCGCCATCGATCATGAGAGGAAGTTCGTCGCTCCCGGGGGTGGCGATGGTCATCTCGGTCGCGGTGACCATTTCCAGATTTTCGGTGGTGCTCAATTGCCCGGAGATGAAGTGGAGGGAGGCAGCGAGCAACTCCTTACGGGAAAGATGGGAAGAGACGTAGGCATGGATGAGGCCTGAAGAAAGCTGGTCCCGCTTGGGAATGAGGCCGAACTCTTCCGCGTAGGGCCCGGGGGAGATGGCGGTCATGCGGCTCTCGCGCTCGATCAGGCCTTGTGGGGTTTGCAGCTGGAGGTGGAGCGCGGGGGTCTCGGTGGCCAGGACGGAGGTTTCGTAAAAGGTGCGCAGCGACTTCTGCCACCAGGCCTTGCCGTGATACTCTTCGCGCATTTCCGCCAGAGCGGGGTAAAAGCCCAGAATGAGGGCGCAGAGGCAGATGTGGTCATTGACCATGAGGTAGTCGATGCGTTCCCGGCCTGCGGTGGCCAGCTGGGCGGCTGCTTCCATCGGGTCGAGGGAAACTCCGAGATCGCGCGCTTCCAGATTGAAGGTGCCCAGGGGAATGACACCCAGGGTTTTGTCTGCTTCCGCCACCAATTGGGCGGTGGAGGTGAGGGAGCCATCGCCACCGCCAACGATGATGGTGTCGTAAGGACCGGCGAGGGCTTCCTGGATGGTCTGCTGAAAACTCTCCGGCCCCACCGCCCGCAGCTCGGCCCCGGAATGATGGTGACGAAAAAGGGCGAGGATTTCTTCTTGCTTGCTCCTCTCGGCAAATTCCCCCGAGCCGGAAGAGGTGTTGATGACGATGATCGGGTGCATGGACGTTCTAGCGCCTCCGTTGAGAGAGGCTGCCAATTGCTGAGAAGAGAGCGTGCCATTCCGGAAAGGCTGGCCTCAGCAAGGGAACAGGGGCGGGGGAGCCCTGCCCGGCGTGCAAATTGTCGTTGGAGATCGTGCGAAATGCGCGAATTCTTCCTCCATGAGGCCCGTGAGTCCCGGTCCTCCGTTGGTATGGGGTTTGCGATCGTTACCCGGCCTCGAGCCATAGATCCTCGAGCCATAGATCGATGCAAGACCTTCTCAGTTCCCTCCCTTTCATTTATCACATCCTGATCTTTGTGGTCAGCGTGGTGATCATTTTCTTCGCGGGCCAGCGCCTGGCCAAGGTGGCCGAGACCATTGCCGACCGCTCGGGCTTGGGCCAGGCCATCACGGGCGGGCTGTTCCTCGGGGCGGCCACGTCTTTGCCCGGGCTGGTGGCTTCGGTGACGGCGGCCTGGCAGGGCTATGTGGAGATGGCGGTTTCCAACGCCATCGGAGGCATCGCGGCCCAGACCGCCTTTTTGGGTATTGCCGATATCAGCCTCCGGCGGGGCAATCTTGAGCACGCGGCGGCTTCTCTCGCCAACCTCATGCAGGCGGGGCTGCTCATCGCGCTGCTCACTCTCCCGCTGCTGGCCTTCACGCTGCCGGAGTGGACTTTTTGGGAGATTCATCCCGTCACCGTGTTGATGGTTGCGGCCTACTGCTACGGCATGCGCCTCAGCTCCCGCACCAAGGCCGACCCGATGTGGCATCCCCACCGGACGGAGGTGACCCAAGAGGATGAGGGGGAGGCGGAGAAAACCCGCCAAAGCTGGACGGCGGCCCTCACGAGCTTCGTCTTGCTGGCCCTGCTCACTGCGGTGGCGGGCTGGCTGACGGCGGAGACCGGCATCGGGGCCATCAAGCGCATGGGCTTGAGCGAGTCCCTCGTGGGCGGACTCTTCACCGCCGTTTCCTCTTCCTTGCCCGAGCTGGTTACTTCCATCGCGGCGGTGCGCAATGGGGCCTATACTCTCGCGGTCGGTGGCATCATCGGGGGGAATGCCTTTGACAGTCTCTTCATGGCTGCCTCCGACGTCGCTTACCGGGATGGCTCCATCTACCACGCTATCACCAATCAGCAGCTCTTTCTCATCGCTCTCGCCATTCTTATGACGGCGGTGCTGACCATGGGCCTCGTCGGTCGCGAGCGCCGGGGAATCGCCAACATCGGCTTCGAGAGTTTCACGATTTTATCCCTCTACGGCGTTGCTTTGCTCACCCTTTTCCTAGCCCAATAGATGACCCCTCACCTCCTCGACAACGAAACCCGCGAAATCGTCATCGGTTGGGTCATCCAGCCGGTGGGTGGTGGCGAAGACGATGAGCTGGTGGCCCTCACTCGCAAGGCGGCCGTCATTCTCAACGAGCAATTGGCCCGGCAATTTCCCCAGTTCGAGTGGCGGGCGGAGTTTCGGGAGAGAAACACCCGTCCCAGCGATGGTTCGCGGCTCGATCCGCTGGAGCTGCTGGCCTTGGGTTGCCACGAAAAGCTGGTGCGCCATTGGGACTTTGCTTTCGTGGTGACGCAAGCGGATTTGCGGGCCCGCACGCGTCCTTTCACCCTCGGCACGCCTTCTTCCGCGCTGGAGACGGCGGTGCTCTCCACCCATCGCTACCCGCCGGAGGAGAAGGACTGTTCGCTGCGTCTGATGGTGGTGGCGCAATATCTCTTCGGGCATCTCCTCGGGCTCGAACCCCATGAACCCGGGGCCATGAAGCGCCCGCTGGAAAGCGAGGAGGCTCTGGTGGCAGCCTTCTCGTCCGGCGATCAGGAACTCATGGGAAAGCGCCTGGCCGAGGTCGCCGATCTTCGCTTGGAGGAGGCCGGGCAACGACCGGGCCTGCTTTTTCGTCTGCGCGCCCTCATCGCCGACCCCAGGGGAATTTTGTCCGATGTCATCGGCTATGAGCCTTGGAAGCAGCCCTTCCGCTTGGGTCGGCTCACCGCTGCCGCCTTTGTCAGTATGCTTTTTCTTTATCTGGGAGCCGAGCCCTGGGAATTGGGAATGGCCATTCGGGGGGAAGTGCTTTCCGGTGCCGCAATCCTAGCCGTGCTTGTGGGCACGGGGGCGCTTTACCATGGGCAAAACATCCCTGAGCTGACCCGCCAACCCAGGGCCAGTGAGCAGCTCGAGCGCACCCGCGTGGTGCTGCAGCTCACGCTTTTCGCGGGCATGTTCTCGCTCGGGCTTTACCTTTTTCTTCTCTCCCTGCTGATCACCTTCGCTTTCCCCCGCGAACTCATCGTGGGCTGGGTGGGCGAGCCCGTCACGGGCGCGGATCTGCTCCGGTTCGCGGTCTTTTCCTCCACCCTGGGCACTCTCGCCGGGGCTCTGGGCGGCAACCTGGAGGACGAAGGTGCTTTCCAGTCCAAACTCCTCATTGATGAAGAAACTTGAGCCTGCGGGCGAGAAGGGAGTTCTCATCTGGCGTTGAATCTGCTTGGCTCCCTGTGAGTATGGCATTGGAGATTCCGCGGCAGGTTTACGCCGAGCACTACGGGCCCACGGTGGGCGATCGCATCCGCTTGGGTGACACCGAGTTGTTTATCGAGGTGGAGCGGGATTTGATTGCGGAAAATGGCGGCTACGGGAATGAGGTGAAGTTCGGGGGCGGCAAGGTCATTCGCGATGGTATGGGCCAATCCTCGACCGCTCTGGATGGCGAAGCCCTCGATCTGGTCATCACCAATGCCACCATTCTCGATGCCGAGGTGGGGATCATCAAAGCCGACATCGGCATCCGCGACGGGCGCATCGTGGGCATCGGCCATGCCGGAAACCCGGGGATTCAGGACGGCATCGGTTCCTGCTTCGCCGATCCGGCCACGGGTGAGTTTGACAAGATGATCATCGGGGCCAGCACCGAGGCCATTGCGGGCGAGGGCTCGATCGTCACGGCGGGAGGCATTGATGCCCACATTCACTTCATTTGTCCCCAGCAGATTGAGGAAGCGCTTTCCAGCGGGGTCACCACCATGCTGGGCGGGGGCACGGGGCCCGCTACCGGCACCAATGCCACCACCTGCACTCCGGGCAAGTGGAACCTCCACCGCATGATCGAGGCGGCCGACGAGTTCGCCATGAATCTTGGTTTTCTGGGAAAAGGCAACTGCGCGACCCCCGAGCCGCTCCGCGAGCAAATCCGCGCCGGGGCCATCGGCCTGAAGCTGCACGAGGACTGGGGCACCACCCCCGCCGCCATTGATGTCTGTCTCTCGGTGGCTGACGAGATGGACGTGCAGGTAGCCATCCACACCGACACTCTCAATGAGGCCGGCTTTGTAGAAGACACCATCGCGGCCATCGCCGGACGCACCATCCACACCTATCACTCCGAAGGCGCGGGTGGCGGCCATGCCCCGGACATCATGAAGATTTGCTCCTTCTCCCATGTCCTGCCCTCTTCTACCAATCCCACCCGGCCCTTCACCGTCAATACCCTCGACGAACACCTCGACATGCTGATGGTCTGCCATCACCTGGATTCGAAGATTCCCGAGGACGTCGCCTTTGCCGAGTCCCGCATTCGTCCCCAGACCATTGCGGCCGAGGACCTCCTGCACGACCGAGGGGCCATTTCCATGATTGCTTCCGACAGCCAGGCCATGGGGCGGGTGGGGGAAGTGATCTCCCGCACTTGGCAGACCGCGCACAAGATGAAGGTGCAACGCGGCCCTCTCCCCGACAGCTCGGGGGCTCATCCGGCGGCGGACAACTTCCGCGCCCTGCGCTATGTGGCCAAATACACCATCAATCCCGCCCTCACCCACGGCATGGCCCACGAGGTGGGTTCGCTGATGGTGGGCAAGCTGGCCGATTTGGTCCTCTGGAAGCCTGCTTTCTTCGGGGTGAAGCCCGAGCTCATTCTGAAGGGAGGCTTCATCGCGATGGCCAATATGGGCGATCCCAACGCCTCCATTCCCACCCCGCAGCCGACTTTTTACCGTCCCATGTTCGCCGCTCTGGGCAAGGCCAAGCGCCGCACTTCGGTGACCTTTGTCAGTCAAGATTCCCTCGAGGCCGGGCTGGCGGAAGAAGTGCAAGTGGAGAAGCGCCTCGTCGCGGTCAAGGGCACTCGCTCGGTGAGAAAGGAGGATCTTCTTTTCAACGAGAGCTGTCCCGAGATTGAGATCGATCCCGAGAGCTACACCGTGACGGCGGATGGTGAAGAGCTGACCTGCGAGCCCCTTTCCGAGGTTCCTTTGGCGCAACGCTACTTTCTCTTCTGAGCATGGCGGGGGAAAAAAGAGCCCTGTTGCTCAACGAAGTCCTCTCCGAACCGGTGGCCAAAGCCGTGGAGCTACCGGTCGCGCGCATCGATCTCTGGTCGCGGCGCTGGCGGGGGGAAGCTGCCGATGGCACCCCGGTGGCGGTGAGTTTGGAGAAAGCGGCCCGCAATGGCGATTGCCTGCGCGGGGGAGAGCGGGTTTTCCGGATTTGTCAGCGGCCGGAGGATGTTCTGGTCATTCCCATGCCCGCCGAGTCCTCCCTGGCGGCCAAGATTGGCTGGTATCTGGGCAATCGCCATCTGCCCATCGAGGTGCGGGAGGAGGAAATTTTACTGGAGCTCTTTCCCACTCTCACCGACTCCCTCGACCGTATCGGCATCGCTTACCAGATTCGCCATGAGGTGCTCAATTGCCGTCCTCATTCCGAGCATACCCACTAGATGATGAGCGAACCCGAGGCAGTCCCTTCCGCTTCCAGCTGGCTCAGCTGGGTCCTGGCCTTTGCGGACAGTTCCGCGCCGGTGGGGAGCTATGCCCACTCCTATGGCCTGGAGGGTATGGTGCATGAGGGTCACCTCACCGGGCGGGCGGAGTTGGCCCGCTTCCTCCAGCGCGACGTGATGGAATCGTTACTCCGGGTGGATCTCCCCCTCTTGCTGGCGGCGCGGGAAGCGGCCGAAGCCGGTGATGCCGCCGCGCTGGTCACGCTGGATGAGCAAGCCTGGGCCCTGCGCCCCACCGCGAAGTTGCGCGAGGCCGCCAGTCAAGTCGGGCGTCAGCAGTGGCGGCTTTTTCGCAAGACCTGGGGGCGGGAGGCTGCGCTCGCGGAGTTTTCCTTTCCCCATCACCAGGCTCCCGTGGTGGCCGGGGTGATGACTTTTCTGCAAAACGTGCCTCCTGCGGCCGCTGCCCGCGTGCTGGGCTACCAGACCTTTTCCGCCCTCTTGCAGGCCTCTCTCAAGCTCCTTCCCGTCGGTCCCCAGGCTGTGCAAGAGCTGCTCCACGAGGTGCTCCAGGCGTGGGAGAGCCATTGCCGGGAGGGGGCTGGGCAGCTCCCGGAGGAGGAGTGGGGCACCTTCAACCCCCTCTGGGACATCGCGGCCAGTCGCCACGAGCGCGCGTCGGCGAGACTATTTCTATCATGAGCAAAGCAGCAATCAAAGTCGGCATCGGCGGGCCCGTGGGCTCGGGAAAGTCCACCCTCTGCATCGAGATCTGCCGTCACTACGCCCGGTCGCGCGATATGGCCGTGATCACCAACGACATTTACACCAGTGAGGATGCCAAGATGCTTGTGCGCGAGGGGGCCCTGCCGCCCGACCGCATCATCGGGGTGGAGACCGGGGGCTGTCCGCATACCGCCATTCGCGATGATATTTCCATGAATCTCGATGCCGTGGAGACGCTCGCAGAGCGCTTTCCCGAACTGGAGCTGGTTCTCATCGAGAGCGGAGGGGACAATCTCACTGCCACCTTCTCGCCCGAGTTGGTCGATGTTTTCATCTACGTCATCGACGTCACCGAGGGCGACGACATTCCGCGCAAGGGTGGACCCGCCATTGCCGGTGCGGACCTTTTGCTGGTGAATAAAGTGTCTCTCGCGCCCTACGTCGGCTCGGACGTGGAGCGCATGAAGGCCGATTGCGCGGCCCAGCGGGGAGGAAGACCGTTTATTTTCACGGATTGGAAGAAGGACCTCGGCCGCGAGGAGTTCTTTGCTTGGTTTGACCGGGAGGTGCTTTTTACCGATGTCGGGTAGTCTCCACAGTGAGTCGCGCTTGCGCTTCGGCTTTGATTCGCAGCGGGGAGAGACCGTGTTGCGGGAGCGCCGGGCGGGCGGGCTTTGTCACTTTGGCAAACCCTATCGCGAGGGCGGGCTGCTGGCCCTGCAGATCGTCAATCCCACCGCCGGGATCTTCGCCGGGGACCACTGGCGGCTAGCGGTGGAGCTGGAGAAAAAGGCCCGCGTGCGTCTGAGCAATCCCAGCGCCAATCGCTTCCACACCATGAAGGGCGGTTCCGCGACCCTCGACCAGGACATCGCGGTGGGCGCGGGAGGCTGGCTCGATTTCCAGCCCCAGTGGATCATTCCCCAGCGGGGCAGCGCGGTCACCCAGACCACCCGGCTGCAAGTCGCGGAGGGAGCGAGCCTGGTCTATGGCGAGTGGCTGGCCCCCGGTCGCGTGGCCCATGGCGAGGAGCACCGCTTCCGCCGTCTCACCACCCGGCTCCAGCTTACCGTCGGTGAGCGCCTGGTGGCTCGCGAGCAGATGATTCTCGAACCCGCCCAGGGCCCCTGGCCTCTGACCGTGCCCGATTGGGAGCACTGCTTCTATGGGGCCTTCTGGGTGGTGGGGGCGCACGACGGCGAGCACCTCGCCCGGGCCGTCCATGGCTTGCCAAGCGAGGGCCTGCGGGCGGGCTATAGCGAGCTGCAGCCCGGGGTGGGCGTGGTGCGTCTCCTTGCGGCACGGAGTTTGCTTCTCAAAGGGGCCTCACGCGCAGTGCGGGAGAGCTTGGAGCCTTTTTTTCCATTGCTAGCAGGGGGAAATCGGCTGATAGTCTAAGCCAGTAATGACAATGATTTCGCAAAAAGCAGTAAAAGCCGGACTTCTTGTGCAAGCGGGACTGATCACCGTTGCCTCCGCCCACCCGGGCCCTCCCGGTCACACCCATGGTGATGACTGGCCCTTCGCTCCCATCGCGGTGGGCTTTCTCCTCGCCCTTTCCTGCACCGGGCTGGCAGCGCGGTGGGTGAGCAATCGTCCTGCCCGCCAGCTCCAGGCTCAGCCAGTGCGCGTGAAACGACGCTAAGGCCTTCCGAACGAATTAGGGCGGGTTGGGACTTTGACCTCGCCCCTTTTTTCCGCTAAGAGGAAGGGGATGAGAGTTTCTATTCTAGCCGTTTGGCTTTTCTGCTGCCTGAGCCTGATGGCGGGAAGCAAGAAGGATGAAAAGTTGGTCGTGCAGTTCAATCTGCAGGGATCCGAGGTCGACGGCCCCAAGTTATCCGTTCCCCAGGAAGTGGTCGGCACGCGGGTCTTCTTCCGAATCTCTCCCGAGATTTCCACTCGCGACATCGAGTCCTTCCGTCCCTTTCCCGCTTCCGACGGCTATTCCTACGGTGTCATGCTCAAGCTCAATCGCGCGGGAGCCCAGCGGCTGGCGGCGGTGACCAATGCCAATCGTGGCAAGCTCCTGATGGCCCGGGTGAATGGCCGTCCGCTGGACGTGGTCGAAATTGACCAGACGGTTCAGGATGGCGTGCTGGTGATTTGGCAGGGGGTTACGACCCGCGAGATTGCTTTGGCAGACAAGATGATGCCCCGTATCGGGCAATCCGTGCAGGAGTGGAAGAAGCAGAAAAAGTGATGATTCGCAGTCTCCTTCTTGCCCTTTTCTGCGGGGGAGGGGCGCTGTTTGCGCAGCTGCCCCAGTTCCGCCTGCCCACGGCCAATGACGCCCTTTTCCGGGGGGAAATTGCCGACTTTTACATGCCGACCAACCTGACCCTGCGGCCGCCGGAGTCGGGCGCGTGGGGTTTTGTGCGCAATTATCGCGAATTTTCGGAAGGAAAAGTCTACACCCGCTTCCACGAGGGTCTGGACATCCGGCCGGTGGCCCGCAATGCCCGCGGCATTCCCACCGATCCGGTTCATCCCATCGCCGATGGGGTGGTGGTTTACGTCAATCCGGTTTCTTCTCGGTCCAATTACGGGCAGTATGTGGTGGTTCAGCACGATTGGGGCATGGGGCCGTTTTATTCCCTCTATGCTCATTTGGCCTCGACCTCAGTGGAGGAAGGGCAGTCGGTTTCTCCCGGCAGCGAACTCGGCATTCTGGGCTCCACCGGGGCGGGGCTCAACAATGAACGGGCCCACGTCCATCTGGAGCTCAACATCATGTATTCCGAGCGTTTCGACGACTGGATCAAGCACTGCCTGCGCTCGACCAATGTTCATGGCAATCACAATGGGATCAATCTTTCCGGCATCGACATGGCCGAGATCTATCTCAAGCAGCGCAAGGATCCGTCCTTCAATCTGGCCAAGCATCTCTACGGCCTGCCCCAGCACTACCGCATCACCGTGCCTCGCAAGGGGACGGAGATTCTCCCCATCGTGCGGCGCTATCGTTGGATGGGCTACGGTAATCATAGTGAGCCTAGCAAGTCCTGGGAGATGGCTTTCACCCGCTCCGGATTTCTCGTTGGAGTCGCTCCCAGCGATCGGGAGGTCTCGCGACCGACGGTGACGTATGTGCGCTCCACGCGCATCGATCATCGCCACTATACCATCGGGAGGTTGACAGGGACGGGTTCCAGCGCCACTCTCACCGCATCGGGAGAGCGCTTCATCGCTCTCGTCACTGGTGATTTTCCTAGCGGGGATTCCGGCTCCTGAGTGTGGATGGCCCCCATTTGTCATTCCCTCCGCCCCCTTCTCTTTTGCGGAAAATGCGCCTTTCCCCCCAACTCTCTCCTAGTCTTGGCGCGGTCGCGTCTCTGGAGATTGTGAAATTATATAACTAACTTTCTGTGAACGAAGAACAATTGAAAAAAGGCATCCTTGAGTTGCTTGCCAAGCCCGGGGCCCGGCCCTTGACGAAGAGTGAAATGGCCCGGGCCCTCGGTCTGGCCCCCAAGGAAAGGGCTCACTTCCGGCGCGTGCTCGATGCCATGGTCGCCGATGGGGTGCTCAATCCCGGCAAAAAAGCCCGCATCGAGGTGGCCAATAGCGAAGGCCGGGGCGGCAAAGGGCGTCTCATTGGCCGTATCCGGGTCTTTCCCAAAGGCCACGCCACCGTTTATCCCGACTTGAACGATCTTGCCAACGATCTCAGTGGCTTCGACCTCGAGTCCATTCGCCGCATCTACGTGCCCAACAACCGCACGGGCACGGCCATGGATGGCGATACCGTGGAAGTCAGCGTGGAATTGAAGCGTGGGCGCGACGGCGAAGTCGATCCCCAGGGTGCGGTGACCCAGATTGTCGAACGCACCGATCGGCTGGTGGTGGGAGTCTATTTCAATCGCAATGGCTTCACCTACATCCAGCCCGACGCCGAGGCCTTGCCGGCCACCCTGGAGGTGGAACCCTGCGCGGAAGCTGAGACTGGGCAAAAGGTCGCGGTCAAGCTCATCGAATGGCGCAAGGGCGAGGATCCCCGTGGTCGGGTGGAGGAGGTCATCGGCTGGCCCGACAGCCCCGGGGTGGACATCATGAGTGTGGTGCACAAGTATGGCTTGCAGACGGATTTCCCGCCCGAGGTTCTCGCTGAAGCGGAGGCCGTGGCCGTTCCGGTGCCGGGCAAGGAAAAGGAGCGGCGCGAGGATTGGACGGACCGTCTCGTCATCACCATCGACCCCTTCGATGCCAAAGACCACGACGACGCCATCTGGGTGAGTCCGCGTCCAGGAGGAGGCTGGACCCTGGCCGTTCATATTGCCGATGTGTCCCACTACGTGAAGCCCGGCACGCGGCTGGACAAGGAAGCGCTCAAGCGGGGCAACTCCACTTATCTTGTCGACCGGGTGCTGCCCATGCTCCCCGAGGTGCTCAGCAATGGCATTTGTTCCCTGCGTCCCGATGAGGAGCGGTTGACCAAGTGCGCCATCCTCGAGATCGAAGCCAATGGCCTTGTGCGCAAGAGCACCTTTGTCGATGCCTTCATCAATAGCCAGGCCAAGCTTTCCTACGAGCAAGCGCAAGCCGTGCTTGATGGGGGCAGTGTGCCGGGGCGCTTCAAGGGCCAGCTCAAGAAGGACTTGGAAGCGATGATTCGCGAGGCTTGGAAGATGGCCAGCGTTCTCCGGCAGCGGCGCTTTAAGCGCGGCGCTCTCGATATGGAGATGGACGAGATCAAAGTCCTCGTCGACGAGAGCTCCAAGGACGCCACGGGCTATGCAAAGGTCGAACACTGCGAGAGCCACCAGCTCATTGAGGAATGTATGCTGGCCGCGAACGAAGCGGTGGCTAAAGTGCTGCGCGACCGCAATAAGCCTGCCATCTATCGGGTCCACGACGATCCGGACCCGGAGAAATTAATGGAATACGGAGAGTTGGCCCGGGTGCATGGCTACCAGGTGGGCGACCTCACCAACCGGGCCCACGTGCAGAAGCTGCTCGATCAAGCCAAGGGCACTCCCGAGGAGCACAATATCAAGCTGGGTCTCCTCCGTAGTCTCAAGCGGGCGGAATATTCCGAGGAGCCCCTCGGCCACTACGGTCTCGCCAAGGCCGACTACGCGCACTTCACCAGTCCCATTCGTCGCTACGCCGACCTCGTGGTTCATCGGGCCCTGCAGCATTTGCTGAAAAACCGGCCGGCCAAGCCCGATCGCAGTCTCACCCAGCAGCAATGCAAGGAGGCCGCCATCCACATCTCGGAGACCGAGCGGAATTCCAGTTTTGCCGAGCAGGAGACCAAGACCCTCAAATTGTTGGAGTGGCTGGAACGCACCCGGCAGAGCGAGAGTCCGCCCCTTTTCGAGGGGGTGGTCACCGAGGTCCGCTCCATGGGCACCTTCGTGGAGGCCACCGACATCATGCAGAAGGGCTTGGTCAAAGTGGCCGACCTTCCCGGCCGAGGGTGGCGCTTCAACGGGGGAGGGCCCTCCTTTGTCAAAGCCGACAAGCACGTCCAGTCCGGGGTGCAGGTCAAGTTGAAGGTGGCCAAGGTCGACTTCATCGAGCAGCGGGTCGACTTCGCCATCGTGGAAATCGTGCCCGGGCAGGATCTTTCTCCCCTGGGAGAGGAAACGCCGCGCAAGAGCAAGAAGAAGTCCCGCCGGGGCTCCCAGCAGACCGGAGGAGGGAAGACCAAGAGCCAGCGCACCGCGCGCAAGGCTTCCCGGCGTAAGGTGGCGGAGAAGGCACCGCCCAAGGGGAAGGCGAAGAGCAAGCCCAAGGCCAAGGGCGGAAAGAGCACCCGCAAGCGCAAACGCTAGGGATGCTTGCCCAAGGACGGGATTGCCGCGTTGCTACAGCTTCTCGAGTTTGAAGGGGTAGCGGCAGGCGGCATTCCATTCCATCACAAAGATATTTCCCGCCGGGTCGACCATGAGATCGTGGACGTGGAGGAAGACGGGGTGTTGCTGGGAGATGGAGGTCAGCTTGCCCTCCTCGTAAAGAGGTTCGCTCCCACCCGGCACCGAGAGCAAGCGGTGGGTCTTGCGGTCCAGGACGGCGACAAATCCGCTCTTGTTCAGCTTTTCTCCCGTTTTCGGGTGCTTGGACCAGCAAACGCCGGTGTAGATGTGGTCGCCGTGGAAGACGGCTTGGCCGGCGTAGGCCCCAGGCAAGTCGATGGTGCTCAGGTGTTCGCCTTCGAGGGTGAAGCGTTTCAGCTGGTTTTGCTCCCGGGAGCTGATCCAGAGCACTGGTCCGGCGGGATCTTCGGAGTCCAGGGAAATGCCATGACCATTGGAGATGTCGGATTCTTCTCCCGGCCGACGGCCCCCCCAGTGGCGGACCAATTCTCCTTCCAAAGTGAAGTGGAGCACCCGCTGGCTTCCGTAACCGTCGATCACAATGATGTCGTTATCGGGGGTGATGGCGACATCGCAGGGGCCGTAGTAGGTGCCTTCCTTCTCCAGCCCGAGGTCCACGGGGGAGGGCAGGGTGCGCACCAGCTCGCCTTCTTTGGTGAGGAGGTTCACCGAGCCCGTTTGCTTGCTGGCTTTTCCTTCCGCACTGAAGGCCCAGCCGCAATCGACATGGACGATGAGCTCCCGCTCGCCCTCTCGCACGAGGTCGATGCCGTGGCCTCCCTTCAGATTTTCGCCAAAGCTGCGCACATAGCTTCCGTCTGGTTTGAGCACGATGATGGCATTCTTGGGATGATCGGTGACGAGATAATAAAGGCCGTCTTCACTTGCGACCATGGCATGGGCGTTGATGACCGGGGCCACCTCGCGATCAACTTTCGCCCAGTCCCGATGCACCCGGTAGCGCAAGCCATTGTGGCCGAGCACTTGCTCGTCTTCTGAAAGCGCTTGCAACACTTCGGTGGGCTGGAATTGGGCCGCCAGGGGGGCTGCCAAGAGCGCGGTGGCGAGGGTGAGAAAAGGACGGAGAGTCAACATGGCGTCAAACTGGAAAACTTGTTTTCCCGGCGCAAGCGAGGACAAGTTTTTGCGGGGAAATGCCAAGTCCCGGCCCGCCGATTGCTGCCATCCTGACTTCGCGACAAAAATCATCGCAATTCTGCTCTTTTTGAGCTTCACTTTTCGAAATCGACTATGTCCCGTTACGCAACCAAACCCGGCAATCACACCGGTATGCCTCCTGGTGTGCCGCACATCATCGGCAACGAAGCGGCCGAGCGCTTTTCCTTCTATGGCATGAAGGGCATTCTGGCCGTTTTCATGGTGCAGTATTTGCACCTCATGAATGACACTCCGGGCGAGGCGATGAGTGAGACCATCGCTTCCTCCAATTACCATCTCTTCAACTTTTGGGTCTACTTCACTCCGGTGGCCGGGGCCCTTCTGGCGGATTTGTTTTGGGGGAAATACCGCACCATCATTTATCTTTCGGTGGTCTACGTGCTGGGTCACGGTGCTCTCGCCTTGATGGGGGTGGCTGGTGATGCCCGGTGGTGGCTCTTCGGCGGGCTGGCTCTCATTGCCATTGGTTCCGGCGGCATCAAACCCTGTGTCTCGGCCCACGTGGGGGACCAGTTTGGGGCGACCAATGCCCATCTTTTGCCGAAGATTTTCAACTGGTTCTATTTCTCCATCAACCTCGGGGCCATGGTCTCGATGTTGCTGACGCCCTGGTTGTTGCAGTGGTATGGTCCCCATTGGGCCTTCGGGGTGCCGGGAGTGCTGATGGCTCTGGCGACCTTTGTCTTCTGGCTAGGCCGCACCCGCTTCGTGCACATTCCGGTTAAGAAAGAGCAAACCCTTGCGGAGCTGAAGAGCCCGGAAGGGCTGCGCAGTGTCCTGGCCCTAGCCCCGCTCTATCTCTTTGTGGCCATGTTTTGGGCGCTCTTCGATCAAACGGGTTCCAGCTGGGTCTTTCAGGCCCAGGATATGGACCGCCACTTTCTGGGGCACCACTGGCTGCCGTCCCAGCTGCAGTCTCTCAATTCCCTCTTCGTGCTGAGCTTCATTCCGCTCTTTGCCTACGGGCTGTATCCCGCCCTCGACAAGGTCTGGGCCCTGACGCCCTTGCGGAAAATCGGGATTGGCTTGTTCGTGATGTCCTCTTCCTTTGTCTTGGTGGCCCTCACCCAGATGCGCATTGATGCTGGGGCGAGTCCCAACGTCGGTTGGCAGGTGCTGGCCTACGCTCTCCTGACGGCCTCCGAGGTGATGGTCTCCATTGTCGCGCTGGAGTTCGCCTACACGCAGGCGCCCAAGACCATGAAGTCGATGGTGATGTGCTTTTTCCTCTTCGCGGTGGCGCTGGGTAATGTGTTCACCGCTGGGATCAATCGTCTCATCGCCATCCCCGTGCCGGAAAAGACGGAACTGTATGCGGACGACGCCACCGGCTACGCGGGGGCGGATGGTGAAATCGGCACTGGGGACGATCTCATGTTCGCTGAGGAGGGCGTGTTTGCGCAGGCGCTAGCGGCTCTGGAGCTGCGGGAGGGCTCTTTCCCCGCCACCTTTAATGAAGACGGCCAGTGGAAGGACCTCTGGGGACAGCCCTTGGACTACCGCGTATTGAATTCACGCACGGTGCGGCTCTCCTCGCCGGGGCCGGACGGTAAGAGCAAGACCAAGTGGGACCAGGGAGTGACGCTGACCCTGCCCGAGGTGGTGGCCGAGAAAAAGAAATCCTGGTCCGATGTCTTTGTCCCGGCCGAGCCCTGGCTGGAAAAGCGCAAACGCGAGCTGGGGCTGGGCCAGGAAGGAGAAAGCGCGGAAGAGCGACGCTATCCCTTTGAGGTGGCCAACTACAGTGGGGGAGGCAGCCGTCTCGAGGGCGCGTCCTATTTCTGGTTTTTTGCCGGGGTCATGCTGCTGACCGCCTTTGGTTTTATTCCTTATGCTCGAAAGTATCGGGGGCAGATTATTCTGCAGGATTGAGGGCGGAGGAGTCTTCTCTCTGCCTGGCACGTGAAATTCTGAAGTTTCATCCCTGGCTCAGCGGAAGGCTTGTCTGGGTATCAGGCCGCCGCATCCATCCCTTCCACCAGAAAGTCGATGAAGCGCTGCAGATAGGGATTGTGCTCTTGGTTGGGGTTGCGGTGAGCCCGCACCGAGGTCTTGGGGAGCTCGGGGAGGCCTTCTCGGATGATGGGCAGGCTGTCGGGCACGGCCGAGCGGGGAAGAACGCTCAGCCCCAGCCCGGCTTGCAGGGTCGATTCCACGGCTTGCACGGAATTGGCCTCGATGGAGAGCTTCCAGGTGCGGTTGATTTTTGCCAGGGTATCGAAGGCGATGGCGCGGTAGCTACAGGGCGAGGGCATGAGGACCAGGTCCAGGGGGGTGGAGCTTCCCTCCGCAGGGAGATGGCCCGTCCAGACCAGTTGTTCCTCCCAAAGCAATTGCCCGGCCGGAGACTCGGGACCGGCAAAGACGAGGTCGAGTTCATCCTTTTGCAAGGAGGTCAGCAAAGGGCCGCCCAGACCGAGATTGAGGGTGAGGTCGCAATTGGGGTGTGCGCGGCGAAAGCGGGCGAGGAGGGCAGGCAAGTGCAGGGGGGCGAGGTAGTCCGCAAAGCCCACCCGCAGGCGGGTGGGTTCGTCCGGCGCGCTCACTGCCAGGCTGGCTTCGTCCGCAAGAGCCAGAATGCGCCGGGCATAGCTCAGGAAGGTTTCTCCAGCGGGGGTCATGGTCACCGAGCGGCTGGTGCGCTCCAGCAGTTTGTTGTGGAGCCGGTCCTCCAGCTTGGCGATTTGCAGGCTAATGGCGGACTGGGAGCGGTGGACGCGCTTGGCCGCCGCTGAGAAGCCTCCTTCTTCCACCACCGCGACGAAAGAACGCAGGGCGAGGAGATCGGTCTCGAGTTTGAAAGAAGGATTGGAATGGCTCATCGAATCAATTTTAATAACCAATTTCCCAAATAGAAAGGGGGGAGGTAGTCTGCAGTCTAGCGAAAACAACAATCGCGGAAAAATGACGATGAAAGCAATGCTCCTGAATTCCTATGGTGAGAAAGCCCCCTTCGAGGTGGCCGAGGTGCCCCGGCCGGAGGCCAAAGCCGGCGAAGTTTTGGTCAAAATCGCGGCCTCCAGTGTGAATACGGTCGATACCATGATTCGCAATATGGGCAGCGAACTCCCGCTGTCGCCCGAGATTCCGGCCCTTCTGGGGATGGATTTCGCCGGCACGGTGGAGGCGGTCGGAGCGGGGGTGGAGGGCTTCGCGATTGGTGACGAGGTCTACGGATGCGCGGGGGGCTTGGCCGACTTGCCGGGAACCTTGGCGGAATACATTGCGGCGGACAGTCGCCTGATTGCGAGGAAGCCGGCCAACCTGAGCATGCGGGAGGCGGCGGCTCTGCCTCTGGTTGCCATCACCGCATACGAGGGTTTGCAGCGGGCGGGCATTGCCCCCGGGCAGAAAGTGCTCGTGCACGGAGGTTCGGGCGGGGTGGGCCACCTTGCCTTGCAACTGGCGCGCTACTGGGGAGCGGAGGTTTTTGCCACCGGGGGAGGGGACCAGCAGCTGGCTCTCATCGAGAAGCTGGGGGCGACCGCCATTCATTACAAAAACGAAGCCGTGGCCGATTACGTGGAAAAGCACACCGCTGGGGCGGGCTTCGACTTGATTTTCGACTCAGTGGGGGGAGCCAATCTGCCGAATTCCTTCGAGGCCGCCGCCCTCAATGGTCAGATTGCAACCACGGTCTCGATGTGCGAGCTGGACCTCACCCCTGTTCACTTCAAGGGTCTTTCTCTGCATGTGGTTTTCATGCTCATTCCCATGCTGCATGACTTTCGGCGGGAAACGCATCAGGCCATTCTCACCGATCTAGCGGCCATTGTGGAAGAGGGGGCGGTGCAGGTGGTTCTCGACGAGAACCCTTATGTGCTGGAGCAGGTGGAAGAAGCTCACGCCCGGCTGCAGAGCGGTCGGGGCATGGGGAAGGTGGTTCTCGAACATTGAGAAAAGTGGATCGCGAGGTGTTTTTCGTAAGTTCTTATGTTTATTGTTATGAGGATGAAATTATCACGACTGTTTGCCTTGGGGGCTCCCCTCGGGTTGTTGAGCGGAGTAGTGGTCCTGCAGGCCCATCTCCAGGCCGAGGAGGCGGGGGCGGAAGCTCCGGCCGCGAAGGGAGAAAAGATGCTGGCCCATGATGAGGTGACTTGGACGCCCCTGAATCCGGCCCGCGGGGATCAGAGCCCGCAGGCGGCCAATCTGTGGGGCGATCGGGCGCGGGAGGGGGCGACGGGTTTTCTGGTCACTTTTCGAGAGGGCTTTGCCTCCCCGCCACACATCCATAATGTGACTTACCGGGGGGTGGTTTTGGCGGGGGAAATCCATAATGACGATCCAGCGGCGGCCAAGATGTGGATGCCGGCTGGCTCCTACTGGACGCAACCGGCGGGAGAGGACCACATCACGGCAGCGCGGGGTGAGAGGAACGTGGCCTATATCGAAATTGATAGCGGGCCCTATCTGGTCCTCCCGTCCGCACAAGCCACCGACAATGGCGAGCGCCCTGTCAACGTCCACGCCGACAACATTGTGTGGCTGGATTCTTCGGAAAGCACCCGCATTGTGGGTTCCGGGGAAGGCCCCTCTCCCGAGGTGGCCTTGCTCTGGGTGAAAGATGATGAGGGAAGGAGCAACGGCTCTTTGCTCAAGCTGCCCCCCGGCTTTGTGGGGAGCCTCGGCCTCGCGGCTGGTGGCGGGGAACTCCGCCTAGTCGTGGTGGAGGGAGCGATTGTGGCGGCCGGAGAGGGGGCGGACGACCCCCGCGAACTCCGGGCTGGAAGCTACTGGGGAAGTGGACGGCCGCTGTCCCTCAGGGTGCCCGGGGAGGGGGAGGGAGCCATCCTCTATCTCCGCAGCAGTGGGCGCTACCTCGTGCGGAGCGAGTAGGGCGGGTTCTTCTCCCTATGAGAGAACGCGTGGTGGCTCTTACAGGTAGGAGCAGACGTAGTGGCAGGGCTCGCCGGTCACGGTGATGGTGAAGCCGGAATGGGCCGCCACTTCGAAAAAGGAGCCTTCCCCGACTTCTTGTTCGCTGGTGCTTCCGTCGAGCTGATAGTGGCAGGACCCGCCGACGATGTCCATGCGCTCGGCGGCTTCGGTCCCGAAGTGATACTCCCCGGGCAGGATGGCACCGAGGGTCTTTTTGCTGCCATCGGGAAGGAGGATGGTGTGGGAAATGACTTTTCCTTCGAAGTAGACATTGCCTTTGGCCAGGGCGGTGACGTTGGTGAATTCCATCTTCTCCATGTGGCGGGGAGGGCTGTTCTTGGCAAGAGAAAATCCCCACCCCGCTTTCCCCCCGGAAGCGGAGCAGGGACCCACGGGGGTGGACATGCTGTCAACTTTGAAAACCCGTGGAAAAGCCACGAAACTCAGGAACGGCGCCGGTTCAGGAGCGCGAGTGAGCCGAAGAGAGCGCTCAAGAGGGCGGTGGAGGGCTCGGGAACCGCGCTCTCACCCTCGCCCGGGAAAGGCAGGGAGCGCCCGCTGATGGGTGGCAAGACGGGGGTCTCCTCTGGCAAGGTGCCTTCGAAGAGGTAGTCGTGGGCCTCCCCGGTTCCGGTCACGGTGTTTGCGATGAGGTTGCCTTCCAGATTGCCGTTATTGAAGGCAACATCGGCATGGGGGGCCAGCAGACTGCCTTGCACACTGATGGACTCGATGCGCAGGGTGGAGCTTTCGAAGAAATTGTAGAGCACGTGTTCCCGGTTGGTCGTGCCGGTGTTGTCGCCATTGATGTCGGAGAAGCTGATGCCGAGATTCTTGAACTGATTGTCGGCGCCATTAACATTGACCAGAACGGTGGAACCGGCGGGCGCATCGATGGTCACTCCCCACGCGGAGGAGAGCATTTGGCCGGAGACCTCGAAAATGTTGAGGTCCGGATCGGTGCCGATGAGATTGATGCCGCCATAGTTGTCGTTGGTGGCCCCATTGGCGGTGAGCCCTGACCAGTAGGTGGAGGACCGGGTGAGGTGGGATTGCGCGCTGGCAAAGTCCAGAGGGTTGCCTTGATTGAGAGTGCCATTGGGGATGGCTGGAGCGCTGATGAGGTTGCCGCCGTAGTAGGCATTTCCATAGTGGACCTCACCACCTCGATAGTTGAGATTGCCGGCCACGATGAGGGAGTCTCCCGCGCTGGCCGCACGGCCCTGGAAGGTGCTTCCGATGCCGAAATTGGTGAGATTGGCCTGGCCTCCCACCGCGACCCGGCCTTCGGAATCTACGTTGGTGAGGGTGAGGTCTCCAAAGGTGAACACGTTGTAGGGGGCGGCTTGAGACAGGCTGGCCCCTTCGACTGCGGTAGCGAGGGCGCAACCGATGGCCGAAAGACAAATGGCGGTCTTGCGCAGGGGGGTCATGGTTTTGCTTGGGGTTGTGGTTTTCATGGTCGGTAGAAAGAATGGAGCTATCCCTGTGCCTAGTTGTTTTCTCTATGTTTTAATTTGCTCTTTATGAGAGAGTTGCGAGATTCCTGTTAAATTGTGCCAGATTTCATGAGTTGGTTTTTGTGGGTAAAATTTACAAAGTGAGGGTGAAATGCCCGGTAACTTTTACTTGCTCGTGGCAGCGGTTTTGGGGGAACGGAAGAGGGATTTCTGCACGGGACGTGGGTGGCCAAACATCTCTCTCCAACCGGACCGGAGTTTCGTCCCCTGGCTTGCGAAGGGGAACGCTGTGGTCGGATAAAACAGGAGACTATGAAAAAGAATCGATTGGTGGTGAGAGGGTTGAGAATAATGTTGGGTGTCTTTTCGCTGGGAGGAGGGGTGAGCGGGCTCTTCGCCGGAGAGAGTCAGCCCAATGTGTTGTGGATTGTGACCGATGATCAGCGCTACGATTCCATCCGGGCCTTCAACCGTATCATTGACGGGCGTGAGCATAGTGCCTTGGGCTATGTGGAGTCCCCCGAGGTGGACAAACTGGCGGCGCAGGGCACGACCTTTATCAATACCTACTGCCATTCGCCGGGCTGCGCTCCCTCGCGGGCGGCGATGCACTTCGGCCGCTATCCGTGGCATTCGGGGATTTACGAGTTCGAGTATCACAATGCCAGCGCGCCGCATTGGCAGCCGCCATTTCCGGAGAAGCTGGCCGCGATGGGCTACCAGACCTTTCATGTTGGCAAGCGGGGGGTGCGGCTGAAAGAGAT
This sequence comes from Roseibacillus ishigakijimensis, assembly GCF_016595415.1. Taxonomy (GTDB): domain Bacteria; phylum Verrucomicrobiota; class Verrucomicrobiia; order Verrucomicrobiales; family Akkermansiaceae; genus Roseibacillus; species Roseibacillus ishigakijimensis. The sequence continues at coordinate 18,628 of NZ_JAENIO010000014.1, read as the reverse complement.
TCAGGCTGATGGACAGTCGTCCCGGATGCGCCCCATTTACCAACAGAGCGCGGGCTTCAAAGAGTTGCATCTGGAAGGCTTGACCGCGTGGGGGAAGGGCTGGTTTTCCAAAATCAATGGTCAGACCCTGGAGGAGCCTTTTCAAAGTCTAGAATACTTCTACACCCCTGAGGATGGCTTCACTTACTTGTCCGAGCGCTACGAAGAGACGTTCCCGGCGGAGAAGGGGAAGATGGCGGCGGCCATGGAGCGGTATGATATTCTCCGCCATTACAATGAAAAAAAGGGGAAGCACATCGATAGCGGGATGATTCTGGCGGGAGTGAGCGCCCGTCCAGCCGGGGAGACCCGGGATGGTTTTTACGTCAAGGTGCTGGCGGATTACCTGCGGAACGAAGGCCAGCCCTTTCGGGAGGGGAAGCTCACCTATCAGGGCGTGGATCCCGACAAGCCTCTTTTCTGCCACCTCGGATTTGACTTCCCGCACACCCCGGTGCTGCCGCCCCAGAGCTTTCGGGAGCGTTTTCAGCAGAAAACCTATCAGATCCCGTCGATTGTGGGAGATGAGCTGGAAACCATGCCCAAGCAGATGCGCAAAATGGTGACTCATGGCTTCACCGACCATTTTTCAGCAGAGGAGAAGCAGAAGATGGTGCAGGACTATTTCGCCTTCTGTGCCTATGGCGATTCTCTGGTGGGGCAAGCGGTTGATGAATTTGTAAAATTCAGTGAGGGCAAAGGACAGGAGTGGATGGTCGTCTACGTTTGCGGGGACCACGGTTGGAAGCTCAATGAACACGGATCGGTTTCCAAGTTCACTCCCTGGCGCCTGGATACCCTCAATCCCATCATTGTGGTGAGTTCCGACAAGAAGGCTTTTCCAGCGGGTAAAGTGGTGCGCGACTTCACGGAGTTTGTAGATATTGCTCCCACGGTCTTGGCGGCCGGGGGGGCGGATCTGGCGAGTGAGGAGTTCGCCTACCTCGATGGACGGGATTTGGCCAGAGTGGCGGCGGGTGAGTTGCCCCCCCGGGACTATGTGGTGGGAGAGAGCCATGCGGTGACCGGGCCACGGGCCTTTATCCGGACCGCAGAGTATCTCTTTACCCTGCAATCGCGGCGGGGCAAAAACATGGACTGGGCTCGCACTGCGGCTTACGAGGAGCTCGATCCCGGTCTTTACCATCTGCCCTCCGATCCGCAGGAGGTCAAGAATTTGGCCTTTTCCCCCGAACATCAGGAGGTGGCGCGCAAGATGAAGGAAAAGCTGATCGCCATTGTCCTTGGCGATGGCCGGGTGGAGGTCGATTGGGGTGGCCCCAAGGCCCTGGGCACCGGGATTTTCCGCAGCAACTTTGCTCCCGGGGCCAACGATGGAAAGCTGAAGCTTTGAGGAGAATCATTCACGCGGAAGGCGGACCGTCCTCTTCTTCGGGAGAGGGTGGCTCGTCCTCTCCCGCCGCCTCCTCCGGGGCAGGAGGGGCCTCCCCGTCGGCTGTCTCTGCGGGCGGGCGTTCTCCCTCAGCTTCCTCTCCCTCTTCTTCCGCCGGGGGAGCGGGTGGCTCTTTGGGGTCGAGGAGGGCTTGCACCTCTTCCTGAATGCTGGCCACGTCGGCCAGGGCGATCTGGGGATCGCGGATGAGGTAGACGTCGCCAGTCTTGCGATGTTCATACAGTCGCATAAGGCCGCTCTCCAACTCCTGGGTATCGGTTTCGCGGATGATTTTTTTCCGCTCCAGCATGGCTGCGAGGATGAAACGGGCATTCTCGGTGTGTTCCTCATCCTCTTCCACCAGTTTGACAAAGAGAGTCTCGGGGTCGTGGGGGGTGACCTCGGCCTTGCTTTCTTTTTCCGGAGGCCGGTAGTGGGAGCGCCAGAAGGAGAAAGGCACGGGGTCCTCGGCACCGCGCTGCTCCCAAGCGGGCAGGGAGTAGTCCATGCGCAGATAGCCGGGGCCTTCGGGGTCAGGGAAAATGGCCGCAATGAAGGGCTGATCCTCCACAAAAGCTTCCCCGGTAACGTGGCAGCGGTGGGAGCGGGACTTGATGGAATAGGTCTCCAGCATGGGATTGGGATTGCCGATCATCGCCGGGGAGTGGCGGGCAAGCAATCCCGGAGTGGGGCAGGCTGCGTCAGTTGCCGCAGAGGCGCCGGATGGTTTGGAAAATGGGTCGTCCCTTGAGGCGGCGCTGGATGAGCAGGAGGGCCACCGCGAGGAAGATGCTGTTGGTGGCCCAAGCGGCGGGAATGGGGGGGATGCGGCCGGAGTCTCCGAAGGCGAGAAAGACTTCCGCGCAGAAGAGCATGAGGGCAGACAAAATGATGGCCACGGCCACGGTGCCGCCCCGGCCCCTGCGGGAGAAGCTGATGCCGAGTGGGGCCGCCAGCAAGACCGTGACCAGGCAGAGCCAAGGCTGAGCCCAGCGGTAGTGCAGCTGGCTCTCAAAGGAGCGGGCCAGGAAGGTGCTGCGATCGGGGTTGGTTCTCAGCCAGTCGTGGAGGCCCGGGATGCCCAGGTAGCGGGCGTCGAGCCCTTCTTGGATGAGCTGGGAGGGGGTCTCTTCCCAGTCTCTGAAGACGAGGGGATCCGGCAGGTTTTCCTCATATTCCGGGGTGGGCTCGCTCTGGACCGCGAGGCGCGTGGGCTCGGCGAAACTCCAGTGTCCGTTCTCCCGGTTCCAGCTCACGCGCGGGGATTTCAGGCGCGCTTGCAGGGAACCGTCCTCATTCCGGATGCTGATTTGCACATCGGTGAGGGGGCTTTTTCCGCTGAGGTCGTAGGGGAATCCGCCGATGAACCAGAGGCGCCTTTCCTCCCGGGTGTGGTGAATGACATTGGCGGCCTGGGAGGCTTCTTTCTGATTGGCGGAGCTTAGAAGGGCTTCGCGATACCCGCGGGCCCAAGGTGCGAGGTGGAAATTGAGGCAAAAGGACAGGAGCGAGAGGAGACCCCCGAGGACCACCAAGGGGCGCAGGAGGCGGAAAATGCCCCGTCCGGTTTGGGTGAAGGCCACGATTTCCCGGGAGGCGGATAGTTGCCCCAGGGAGTAGAGGAGGGCCAGGAGGATGGTGAAGGGGAGGAGCAGCACCGTCGTTTGCGACAGGAGAACGGCATAGTAGGTGGGAAAGAATTGTGCGGGATTCCGAGCGGCCAATAGATCCGACATGGAATCCTGAAAATCCATTAGGATGAAGAGGAGGAGAAAGCCTGCCGTGGTGATGAGAAAGGCGACGAGGGTTTTCCGGAACAGGTAGCGGTCGAGAATGGAAGCAAAGGTATACCAGAGGGCCCCGAGGGCGGGAAGGAGGCAAAGGAGGACTACGGCCCAGGGCCGGAGCTGATGGAGCCTGGCATCGGCATTGGGGAAGCCGACCAAGTGGTTGCGCACCGAGGCTTCTTCGAACGGGGCGAGGAAGAAGCCGAGGCCCAGTCCGGCGCCCAAGAGGATGATGAAAGTGAGAAAACGCACGGGAATCGTCGCGCAGTTCACTCCAGATGCCCGCCCTTGCAAAGGGGAAAAGAAGCCACCGCGCTTGCTGCGGGATCGGCTCTTCTCCGGCCGGAGAAGCGGGGTCCTCGCGCGGGGGGGCTTCTCTCAAGGAGGGGCGGGCTATCCCAAAGGCTGGGGGAGAAAGCCGAAGACTCGCTTCACGGCTTCCCGCTTGAGCCGGAGCTCGCGCCACTCGTTGACCAGGCGGCTGGCTTCGATCACTCCGCAACCGGCGGGGATCTGCACCAGATTTCCTTCCCAAACGGTCATGCGGATACCGACGAGGGCCTCGAAGCTTCCGTCCATGGCCAAGCCAAAGGGGGCTCCGAACCAGCGGGGGCAGTGTAGGCGCTCGCGCCAGTCGTAGAGCGCTTCCAAGGTCTCGGACGTGCGGGGGAGGGGGCCCAGGGCCGGGGTGGGGTGCAGGCGCCGCACCAGCACTTCGGGATCCTCCGGGCGATAGAGCTCGACCTCGATGGGGGTGTGGAAATGGATGAGTTCGCCCAAATCCAGAATTTCCCGGTCCTTGCGGCGCACCATGCCGGTATCTGCCAGCTTGGCCATCAGAGTCTGTGCGACGAACTCGTGCTCGCGGATCTCCTTTTCATCGACGCTGAAGAGCTCCCTCTCCTCGCTGCGGGCGGTTCCCGCCAGGGCCATGGTGGTGAGGAGGCCGTCCTTGAGGTGGAAGAGCTGCTCGGGAGTGGCGGAGAGCAGCCCGTGGTTCCCTGCCTGCCAGCCAAAGAGCCGCATCCCCGGGGCGAGCCGCTGGGGTAGGCTCCGCCAAGCGGCTGGAGGCGCTTGCCAATGACCGGTCTCGGTGACCACCGGGACGGATTTTTCCAAGCTGCCACTACGGATCCGATCCATCACTTCGCGAAAGACTTCCGCAAAGCGTCCGGCTTCGGGATCCTGCCAGGTGACTGGCTCGCCCTCTCCCCCGGGGGCGGCGAATGAGGCGGGCAGGGTGGCGGAAATTTCGACCCGGGACGGACGCAACCAAGGCGCCTTTTCCTGCAGGGCGAAGTCGTTGCGATAAAAAGCGACCCCTTCCGGAGGGCACTCGGGGAGTGCCTCGAAGGGGCCGTGTCCCTGGACCAGACGACCGTCGGCGGTCGCAAAACAGGCCCAGTCCATCTTCATTCCGGTGCGAAAAGAAAGGCGCGTGCGCTCAGGCGTTGGCGGCCGCTGTGCCGTTCTCGATGATTTGCAAGAAGCTGGCGACTTCCATGCTGGCTCCTCCCACGAGGGCGCCATCAATGTCGGGCTGGCCGAGGAGCTCGGCCGCATTGCCAGGCTTCACGCTGCCGCCATATTGGATGCGCACTTTGTCGGCGACCTCTCCACCGAAGGTTTCCGCGAGGATGACCCGCACCTTGGCGTGGGCGTCCTGGGCTTGCTCCGGGCTGGCGGTGACTCCGGTGCCAATGGCCCAGACGGGCTCGTAGGCCAGCACGGTTTCGAGAATGTCCTTTTCGGAAAGACCCTTCAGGCCTTCGGTGAGCTGGCGGCGCAGCACGGCGTCGAGCTGTCCTCCTTCGCGCTCTTCCAAGGTTTCTCCGATGCAGAAAATGGGCTTGAGATTGGTCTCCCGCACCTTGTGCATCTTGGCATTGAGAATCTCATCCGTCTCGCCGAAGAGAGAGCGGCGCTCGCTATGCCCGATGATGACGTAGGGGATGTAGAGCTCCTTGAGCATGAGGGCGTTGATTTCGCCGGTGTAGGCCCCGGGATCGTATTGGGACACATTCTGGGCCGCCACCGAGATGTCGTGGCTGAAGAGAAGCTGGCTGGCAACCGGAAGGCTGACAAAGGGAGGAGAGACGATGACATCACACTTGTCGGTGGCTTTTCCAATTTTCGAGATAAGTCCTTTGATAAAGTCGTCGGTCTCGGCGGGGCCTTTGTTCATCTTCCAGTTGGCGGCAATAATCGGCTTTCTCATAATCAGGCAGGGCAGTGTGGTTCCAAAGCTCCCTTTACATTGGCCCCAGCAGGCAAGCAAGGCTAGATCCGGAACTTGACCGAAATGGCCCCACCCGGTCCGCTGTTTCTGTTGGTGAGGGGGTTAGCTCTCTCCCTAGCCCCTAGGGCCGGGCTTTCTCTTTTTTGTCCGCTTGATACCAGAGACGGAAGAAGGCCCGGTCGTGGTCGGTGGTGGGAATGGAGAATTGCAATAGGGATTGACCGTTCTTGCAGGAGATTTCAGTCAGGGCCGGATCGTAGAACTCCCATTTGACCAAGTCGTTGGAGGCAAGAACGGTGAGGCAGGTCTGGCCGTCGCGCAGGAGATACTCGGGTCCGGTGGCCGCCGGGTCCCACAGCCACCCGGCGAGGGGAAAGGTCAGGTGGACCTCGGGAGTCTCCGGGGCGGGGCTGATGCAGAAGGGATAGGGGAGGGGGTCGGCCAGGTGGGGATGGAGCCCGTGGACATATTCTCGCAGGTTGTCGTAGGCATCGTTATCTTCATTCTCCTCTGGGTTGGGGTTGTTCAGATCGAACCACTGGACCCAGTCGGCATATCCCGTGAGACAAGGCGGAAGACCGGGCAGAGCGCGTGCCTGCGGGTAGTCCGTGCCTTCGTAGGAAATGGTCGTTGCTTGCCGGGAATGCTGGAGGAAGCTGGCGACCAGCGCGTGACTGCGCAACCAGGGATTGGCCGCCTGAAATTGCAAAAAGGCACCGGTGGCCAGCGCGGCTGAAGCGGAAGTGCCGCTGAATTGCTTGCTGATGAGGTTGCCACCGTTTTCGCTGGCCGCCCAAGTCTGGTGGCCCGGAGCGAGCAGATCCACCTCCGGCCCGTAGTTGGAGACCGTGTAGAAGCTTCCGTTTTCGCGGCTGGCCCCCACACAGAGCACGCCGGGGTAGGTGGCAAACTGGCTGGGAGCGTAGTCGCTGGCCAGTCCTCCATTGTTTCCTGCGGCGAAAATCAAGGGAAGTTGGGCATCGGAGCAGGCATGGATGGCGATATTCAACCCGGGCAAATCTCCCGCCGAGACCTGCTGCACCGAATTCACGGCGGCGAGGATGGTGGCGGGCTGGTAGTAGGAATTGCTCAAATAGTCGTCGCGCGCAAGGAGCAGGGCTTCGATGAGAGCCGAGACTCGGGCGGTGTTGGCATCGGGAAAAATATCGAAGATCTTGGTCGTGATGGGCGTTGCGGGTGCCACCCCGTGACCTGGCCCGGCAATGAGGGAGAGGACATTGGTGCCGTGCTCGGAAGTCACGATGTCGTGGGTGTCGTTCGGGGCCCGCAAGAGTTCGCCGTAACCCGCTGGCAAGGGGTCGAGGAGAGTGAGTTTGTCGTTGCTGGCAAAGTAGTTGTTGCCCGGGTCGTAGACTGCGGTGTCGATGAGGTAGAGCTTCACGGGTTGGCAAAGCTCCGGATAATCGAAGCTATAAGGCGCGGAGGCATCGCTGCTGTTGAGCTTGGCCAGGTTGTAAGACGCGGGTTGCAGCGTGCCCGAGGGGGTGATGATGAGGTCTTCCTCGACCACGTATTCCCCGCTACTGGCCAGGAAATCGACATCCTGCAGGGAGAGAAAAGCGGCAAAGCCCACAATCTTTGTGAGAAAGCCGGTGGTGGGCGAAGAGACGAGATCGGGGAAGTTCAGCTCGCGATAGATGATGGCCGGCGAGGAGAGAGTTCCCGGTGCCCCGGGATGTTGTTCGAGGACACTGCGCAGCTTGTCCAGAAAGGCGTCGGGGGGAGTGGGGTCGTCGATGGGCTGCCGGATGATGAAACAGGATTGTCCTGCTTTCTTATGTGTCGCGGCAAACAAGACTTGGGAATCCGACCCGGAGACGGAGAGCGGGGGGAAGGTGAGCTCACCGCCATCCGTGGGAATGCCGAAGTCTCCCACCAGCACTTGCCGCTCCCGATCGAGGGCGGCAATTCCCCGGCCATGCCCCGGAGTATTGCCTTCACTGCGCAGAAATTGATAGGGCACACCGCCATCGCCCACGGTGAGAACGCCGGTGTCCTCTTTCCCCGGGTAGTCGCGCTGTCGCCAAAGGAAAAGACCCTGGAAGTTGACCGCGAGATGGGCATTGCCTCTCGGGTCATGCCGCAGGTCGGTGGCGGTCATGCTCGCTTTGTCCTCCTGGGCGGAGACCGTTGGGGTGCTCCAGAGGACCTTCCCGTTCGCATTCAGCCGCACCACAAAGGTTTCCACCCCTTTGTGCGAATAGTCCGGAGCCAGGCTCTGCTCCCCAAAGCGGGTCTTGGTGGAAGCGGAGGAGTAGGCGAAAGTCACCAATCCGGGGCGGGGAACGGCAATGCCTCCCGGTTGATTTCCCCCCTCCGAGTTAACCACCTCGGACCATTTCAGTTCGCCTTCATTGGAAAATTGGCTGATGCGCGTTACCCGGGTGTTGGCCCCGTTCAGGACGGCGTCCTGCACATAGAGGTGGTAGAGCTTCTCTGGCGAGAGTTCCAGGGCGAGGCGACGGGGCGCGAGGCTTCGATCCGTTGCTTCCACCGACCACACTTCGTCTCCGTTGGGGGTAAGCTTGAGGAGAAGGTAGTCGGGACCGGTGAGGTAGATGTGATCCTCTCGATCGACCTCAATGGAGGAGGGGAGAAACTGTTGCGTGGAAAAGACCTGCAGCCACTTCCCGTCGTGTTCACTAAGAATGCCGACAAAGCCATTGGGTCGTCCGGGATCGGGAAGTATGAAGTCTTGCGAGGTTCCGAAGACGGTCTCGCCGTCGTAAGTGCCGGTGACGAAAATCCAGTCATCATTTTTTCCCATCACCACATCCACGATGGCGGCTCCTGCTTCGGAAAAGGTCTGGCTGGCCCAGCGGGGCGTCCAGATACCATCGCCTTTTTCCTCGTAGTGGACGACCACCGCCTGTGGCGCTTTCTCGGCTGAGGGGGTGCTGTTTGTCAGTCCCGCGAGGGTAAAGTCGCCTAGAAAAGCTCCTCCCACCGCAGCGGTCGCTTCCTTCTTTTCGGGACGGCGCACGTCCACGCTGTGGAAGACCGAGGTTTTGCCTTTCAAGGTCGTGTCTGCCTGGGACCACTCCAGAATGTCACCGACACAGGCGAGGGTGCCGAGGAGGAAGGATAAGAGAAAGAGCTTCATAACAGGCAAGGAAAAGGCGGAGCGCTCCGGGGGCGTGTCCGGCTTTCCAACCGCAAACGAGTTTGAGAGATTTTCAGACTTCATGGGAAATGGCCTCGACGACCTCCGGTTTTAGGCAAAATGGGCAGGGAATGCGAGCCGGGGGGAAGAGAAAGTGACCGAAGCGGCTGCCGCTGCCTCGGCGAGAAGGGCGGGAGCGGGCTGTCGGCGATGGGATTTGCTTGGGATTCGGCAGCCATTCGGCTTTGCTCTTGCTTCGTGCAAAAGGTGGGGCTGATTTTAGGAGTTTTCTGGGCCATGGGGGAGACCCGGGCTCAGGAAGAATTTTTTCCCGAGGTGGACAACCTCACTCCGGCCCGCGCCTTACCCTTTGGCTCAGATTCTCCCGTGGCCGCGGGGGATGACCAGCTGGCTCTTGTGTCTCCCGTGACCTTTCTTCAGGTGGTGGCGGGGGTGGAAGAGGTGGAGAGCCCGGGCGCCCCCGGCGTGGAACTGGTGGGGCTCACGGTGGACCAGCAGGAAACCCTGCGGAGTCGCTTGGAGACTTTCCGGGGGCGCCCTCTGACCGAGAGGGATTTGCTCACCCTCAGCGAAATTATCATTCGTCATTACGAAGACCACGACCGCCCCGTGGTGGAGGTCTGGATTCCGCCCCAGGCTCCGGAGAGCTTGGAATCTCTTGTGGTGCGGGTGGAGGAAGGGCGGGTGGGCTCGGTCCAGATGCGGGCGAGCTCTGCATTCAACGAAGAGCGACTCAGTCGCGCCCTCTTTCTCTCGCGGGGAGACTTGCTGAAAACCAGCGACCTCACCGCCGTGACCACTTGGTTGAGCCGGAATCCCTTTCGGCAAGCGGAGATTTTTGCGGCAGCAGGGGAGAGCCACGGCGAGGCGGATTTGATCATCGCCTTCGAGGAAAAGCGCCCCTGGCAACTCTATGCCGGTTACGAGAATAGTGGCACCGAGACCACGGGAGAAGAGCGCTTTCTCCTTGGCGGAGTGTGGGGCAATGCCTTTGATCGGGATCACATCCTGGCCTACCAAGCCACGCTGGGAGCCAATCCCGGTGAATTTCAAGCCCATGGCCTTTCCTGGGAAGTGCCACTCCATGGGCGTCACGAGTTCTTTCGCCTCGCTGCCAGCTGGGCCCGCGTGGTGAGTGAGTCGAACACCTTGCTCGGACCCACTGAGGTAGAGGGAGGCATTTGGCAAGTCGGTGTCTCTTATGGCCGCCCCGTGGCCGGGCCTTCCTGGCAGGGCGAACTCAGTGCCGGACTGGAATTCAAGCGTTCGGATACCTTTTTGACTTTTGGAGACCTCGCCGGGCTCGATTCGGATACACCGGTGGAGGTGGTGCAAGCCCGGTTGGAATTCCAGGCCCGACGCGAGCGCGGTCCCGAGGAGCAGTGGGAGCGGGAGGGCAGAATGGCTCTGGTGGTGAGTCCGGGGGGCCTGAGTAGACGCAATGGCGGGGAGGATTTCGCAGCTTATCGGGAGGGAGCCGACCAGACTTATTTCTACCTGCGGGGGCAAGGCCAGGCCAGTCGCGCCTGGGGGGATTGGACTCTGGCCCTGCGTGGGGAAGCCCAGTTGGCCAGCGGAGCGCTCCTTCCCGGCGAACAACTGGGTATCGGGGGGCTGCGCACCGTGCGGGGCTATCGCGAGCGCGAGTATCTGGCCGACCACGGCTGGTGGGGGAGTGTGGAATTGCGCAGTCCGGCCTGGCGGAGCCATTGGCGAGAGCATGAGCTGGCCGCGCAAGGACTCCTCTTTCTCGATCAAAGCTGGGCCTGGCGCGAGGGAGAAGATCGCGAGTCGTTTCTCAGCCTGGGACTGGGAGCCCGGGCGCAATGGCACGGGGCGAACCTGCGGGCTGACCTCGGTTTTCCTCTATTGGAGGGGGATGGCCCCCGGGCTCATCTGGGGCTGGTCTGGCGGTGGTAGCGATGAATTGCCATTCCAGAAAGGGCAAAGGAGCGCCTCTTTGTCTTTTTGCCAAGGGGTTACAAAGTCTCTCAACTTGAGGCTGGTAATTGTCGAATCCGCTCGTAAGGTCCCCGCGTAACGGCCCGTAATTCCGGGCAGTTCGAGCCGCTGGCCTTGCTGTCGATCGGTTCCTCAACAATAAATACCATCAACATGGCACTGAATATTCCGTTTCACCGCGTGAACTGGGTGAATACACTCTTTCTTCTGATTATTAGTCTTTTGGCGGTGGTTGGAGCCCCGCTTTACCTGCTCGCTCACGGAATCGACTGGGTCACCGCAGCCCTCTTCTTCTTTTATGTGGTGGCAACGGGAATGAGCATCACCCTCGGCTATCACCGTCTCTTTTCCCACCTGTCCTTCAAAGCCAAGTGGCCGGTGCGACTCTTCACTCTCATTTTCGGCTCCTGCGCTTTTGAGAACTCCGCACTCAACTGGGCGTCCGACCACCGTCGCCACCACAAGCACGTGGACGGGCATGATGATCCCTACAACATCAATAATGGCTTTCTCTGGGCCCACATTGGCTGGATCTTGTTCAAAGTGAACCCCGAGCGCCCCCTCGACAACGTGGCCGATCTTCGTAAGGACAAGCTTGTGATGTGGCAATACAAATACGACAAAGTCATTGCTGGCGTGGTGGGTCTTCTCCTTCCGGCCGTGATTGGTTTTTTCCTCAACGGATTGACCGGCGCTCTTGGCGGATTCCTCATTGTGGGTGCCCTCCGCGTCTTCGTCGTGCAGCAGAGCACCTTCTTCATCAATAGCCTCTGCCATTGTGTGGGCAAGCGTCCCTACTCCACGCGTTGCAGCGCTCGCGATAGCTTCCTGATGTCTCTCTTCACCTTTGGCGAAGGCTATCACAACTACCACCACGAGTTTCAGCACGACTACCGCAACGGGGTGAAACCCTGGAACTTCGATCCGACCAAATGGGCCATCTGGACCCTGCAAAAAGTCGGTCTGGCCTCCAACTTGCGCCGTGTTTCCCAGACTCGGATTCTCTTGGCCGAAATGGCGGAAGCCCGCCGCCACACCGAGAAGCGTCTCGCCAGCCTGGAGGCCTCGGGAGCTCAAATCTGCCAAAACACCCTTTCCGCCGTGAAGGAAATGCAGGAAAAGCTTACTCATGCTTACCACGAGCTGGAAGCACAGGCGGCCCAACGCGCCGAGGCTTCCCGCGATACCATCGAGCGCTGGCGCGAAGAGACCCGCTTGCTCATGGACCGGCTTTCCCAGTTGCGTCCCTTACCTGCCTGACCCCGATTTTTATTTTGAGAAATGAAATAAGGAACCCGGAGAAAATCTTCTCCGGGTTTTTTTGTGGATTGATGGAGGGCCATTTGCTGCCGCCGTTGAATTGGCTTGTGTTTTCAACGGAATCTGTCACTGCTGTGCCGTCGCCCCCGACTTGGCTCAGGCCCGGAAGGGCGCTTGCGCCGATGAGGCGGATGCTGGCGGGTCAGTCTTTTTTTCGCCAGCGGGAAGGGGAAGGATCTGTCCAAAACTCGAGTTCGGGGCGAGCTACCTGTTATTATGAAAATGTATGTGGGGAATATCCCCTTCTCGACCTCGGCCGATGAATTGAAAGATCTCTTCGGCGAATTTGGCGCAGTGACTGACGTCCACATTCCCGAAGACCGCGAGTCCGGTCGTCCTCGTGGCTTCGCCTTCGTGACCGTGGATTCCAAGGAAGCTATGGAAGCTGCCATCAAGGACCTCGATGGCGCTGAATTCGGTGGCCGCAACCTCCGGGTGAACGAAGCCAAGCCTCGCGAAGATCGCGGTGGCGGTGGCGGTGGCGGCCGCGGCAATCGCGACAGCCGTGGTGGCGGACGCGACCGCTGGTAATTGAGGCCCCTCCCCTCGGAAACAATTTAATTTTGGCAGGCTGACTTCACTTCGAAGTCGGCCTTTTTGTTGCCCTGTGGAGTCGTTCTCTTTCTTGAGAGTGAGCACCTTGCCCCCCGTTGGAAGGGCTCTCTCTGTCTTCGGAGGAGGCCGAAGAGCTGGAGAACTCAGCGGGAAGGGGCGAACTTTTTTTGTCACATCGGCCTGCTTCCGCCTATTAGTGGGTAAGTGGACAGGACTTTGACAGCGGCGGAGGAAGAGGAAATGATGGCTCTGATTGCCCAGCAGCAATCGATACTCAGGGCTCTGATCCGGAGTATGATTCCGGGTAGCTCGGAGTGTGAGGATGTCTTGCAGGAGACCAATCTCGTTCTCTGGCGCAAACGGGCGACCTTTACCCCGGGGACGAATTTCAATGCTTGGGCCGGCACGATTGCCCGCTTTCAGGTGATGGCGTGGCGGCAGCGCAGTTTGAAAAATCAGAGTCTCGCCTTTGATGAGGAAGTGCTCGAGCGTTTGTCCCAGGCGGCGAGCACGCAGTGGGAAAATTTCCAAGGGCGCCAAGAGGCCTTGCAACATTGCCTCGCCCAGCTCGCTGCCGACCAGCGCGAGTTGGTGGAGCATCGTTACTTCGAAAGAGCGTCTCTCGCGGAGTTTGCCCGTCGCAAGGGGCGAACCCATGCCGCGGTTCGCAAAATTCTCGAACGGGTGCGGGCCAGCCTGCGGGACTGCATCAATCGCCAATTGCAGGGGGAGGTGTCGGCATGAAAAGAGCGCAACTGGAAAGCTGGATCGGCCAGGCTCTGGCGGGGACTCTCTCGGATGAAGACCATGCCCGGCTGCAGGAAATGCTTCGGGAGGATGACGAGGCTCTCGCTCTCTATCTCGATACGGTGGCGGTGGAGGCCCTTCTAGAGGATGAGGGTGGAAAGGTGCTCTCCTTCCCGCGAGTCAAGCGGTCCCGTAAGCCCTGGATGTGGTCGGCTAGCGCGGCTCTCTTGCTTCTTTCATTGATCGCTATTCCGCTTTTGCGCAGCGGAATGGAGGGCCGGACTTCTTCCTCCCAAGCCGACGTCGACGGCGGCGCGGTCCAGCAGTGGGAGGTGGTGGCGGATGAGCAGCAACGATCTTTCGCTCTGGTTAGCGGGGTGACGGTCGAGCTACGTGGCCCCGCCAGGTATCGCATCAGCGGTGACAATGAGCTGGTGCTTCATCGCGGGATTTTGTCCGCCGATGTGCCTCCCGAGGCGACCGGTTTTCGGGTCCTGACCCCCAATGGGGATGTCATTGACCATGGAACTCAGATTGGGGTGGCCGTGGACGATGAACAGACCGAGCTGCATGTCTTTGAGGGAAAAGCGGAAGTCCTCTTGCCGGTGGGAGAGGTTTCCACCATGGTTGGGGTCGGGGAAGCGGTGCGGGTGCACCATCCCGATAATGCCGGTTACGAGCCCATAGCCCTCCGGGCTGAGGATTTTGCGCGGGATTCTTTGCCTTCGCACGAGCGTATCACTTTTGACTTCGAGCCCGGCAGTCCTCGCTGGGAGGCGTCCCAACAAGGGCAATATAGTGACCGGGGAGATCGGCCCTCCAGTCCGCTCACCGCTGGCATTGCCCGTTTCTCGCTCTTGGAAGGCTTTGTGTCCCTTCCCTCGGCCCCCGACCAAATAGGCGCTTTTCATAGTGGGCCCCACCAATTTGCTCCTCATCAGGGCCAGGGGCGGATCTTGCCGCTGCCTTTTCATGATCGGGATACCATGGCAGCCCTGCGTTTGACCTCGCCTCCCTTTCATCTGGACCGCCAGGGGGGCTCTCTCAGCGCTTTTTTAACTGGGGGCCGGGGCCGGGCCGAGGCTCCCCCAGCTCGCTTGGAGGACTTGCCCACCGACTCCAGTGACCAGGGCTTTCTGGGCTTGGCTTTGCGGCGGGTGAGTGATGGTCGCTATCTCTGCAGCGTGCGACGGGCACCGGGCAACTTTTATGAATGGGCCCGGGTGGAGATTTCCGCCGCCGAACTCGCCGCCGCCACCGCTCAGGATGGGGAAGAGGAAGTCTACGTGCTCGACCTCATCGATACCTACCGCAACCCCCATTGGAGCTGGATCGGTCTTGATTCCGTCTCCGTGCCCGGCCGCCTCCTCTCGTCCCCCTAAGCAATCGATTCTCCTGACTATGATGGATACTTTCAGAACCTTTGTCGCCGCCGCGCTAGCGAGTTCCTCGCTTTTCGCGGACGAGCCTGTCGACTTCTCTTATCAGATTTTGCCGCTGCTTTCCGATGCCTGTTTCCACTGCCATGGGCCGGATGAAAATACGCGGGAAGCCGATTTGCGCCTCGATACCGAAGAGGGCCTCTATGGCCTGCTCAAGGGAGATGCCGTGGTGAAGAAAGGGGATCCAGCGGGCAGTCTGCTCTACCAGCGAATCACTGCTACCGATCCTGACGATCAGATGCCTCCTCCCAAGAACCACCGCCAGCTCAAGGGGGAAGAAAAAGAACTGATTCGCCGCTGGATAGCGGAAGGGGCAGAATGGGGGCGGCATTGGTCTTTCGAGCCCATTAAGAAACCAGCTGTCCCTGGTGGGGAAGACCACTCGGTGCGCAACGAGATCGATGCCTTTGTCCGTGCCCGACTCAGAGGCAAGGGCCTGACCCCCTCGCCCGAAGCGGAACCCGAAACTCTTCTGCGGCGGGTGGCTCTGGATCTCACGGGCCTGCCTCCAGCCCCGGATCTCGCCGAAGCCTTTCTCCGGGATTATCCCCAGCAGGGAGAGAAGGCTTACGAAGGCCTCGTGGACGCGCTGCTGGCCTCTCCTTCCTTCGGTGAGCGGATGGCGATGTATTGGATGAAGGTGGCTCGCTTTTCGGAAAGTGATGGCTACCAGTTGGATCAGGTTCGGTCGCAATACCCGTGGCGTGACTGGGTGATCCAAGCCTTCAACCGGAATCTACCCTACGACCAGTTCATCCTGGAGCAAACGGCGGGCGATTTACTCCCCAACCCGACCCAAGACCAGATCATCGCTACCGGATTCAATCGCAACCACATGATCAATGGCGAAGGGGGAGTCGACCCGGAGGAAACACGCATCGAAGTCGTCGCCGATCGGACGGAAACGACCTCGACGGCCTTTCTCGGACTGACCATGGCTTGTGCCCGTTGCCACGACCACAAGTTCGATCCCATCACCCAGGAGGACTACTTTCGCTTTTTTGCCTACTTCAATAATGTCGATGAAAACGGCAAATCCGGTCACCAGGCCAAGCCCTTTCTCGAGTTGGAGGTTCCTGCCGCTCATCGCCAGCAAGTGGAAGCCTATCAGGCCAATACCAAGCACCACCACATCAGCTTCCCCGAAGGAAATCGCATTCGGGTGGCCGTGATGAAGGATCGGGAAGGGGAGCCTCGCCCCACCCACATTCTCGATCGCGGGACCTGGGACCAGCCTACCCGTGAGGTCACCCCGGCTCCGCCAGCCTTCCTCGCTGGCGCTCAAGACTACCCCGCCAATCGGCTGGGCTTGGCTCAGTGGATGGTCGATGACGAGAATCCTCTGACCGCGCGGGTGACCGTGAACCGTTTTTGGGAGCTCTTTTTCGGCCGGGGAATCGTCAAGACCCAAGAAGACTTTGGCATTCAGAGTGAGCGTCCAAGTCATCCTTTGCTCCTGGACTGGCTGGCGGCGGACTTCCGCGAGCAGGGCTGGGATGTGAAGCGGCTTTGTCGACAGATCGTGCTTTCGGCCACTTACCGCCAGACTTCGGTGCGCGATGAGGAGAGTCAGCGCTCGGATCCCGACAACGTCTTTCTCGCTCGGGGGGCGCGTTTTCGTTATCCCTCCTGGATGCTGCGTGACCAGGCCTTGGCGGTGTCCGGGCTCCTGAACGAGGAGCTTTTCGGCCCCTCGGTGCGGCCTTATCAACCCAAGAATATCTGGTTCACCCCCACGGCGGGTAAGATTCGTTACGAGCAAGCCAAAGGTGAGCAGCTGTATCGCAAAAGTCTCTACACGTTTTGGAGGCGGACGATTGCGCCGGCCAACCTCTTCGACGCCAGCCCACGCCGGATCTGTGAGGTCAATGTGCGGAGAACCAATACTCCTCTGCATGCTCTGGTGACGCTGAATGATGTCACCTATGTGGAAGCAGCCCGCGTTCTGGCTCAGGAGGTTCTCAGGAGTCATGCGCCGCAGGAGGCGATGGTGGCCGCTTTTCGACGGGTTCTTCTCCGCGAGCCGCAGGAGGCCGAGCTGGGTGAACTGCAGAGCTTCTTCGAGGAGGCCCGGCAATATTATCAAGCGAATCCCGGGGAGGCACAAGCCCTCCTCAGCGTGGGGGAAGCCCAGAGCGAGACTGAGCAACCCGCTCTTCTGGCAGCTTTTAGCAACGTTGCTCTTCTCCTCCTGAATACCGACGAAACCCTGACCCATCAGTAGACCCAATTTTGCCATGTCTTTCCTACAACAACCCTCCCTTCATTTGTCCCGCCGGCATTTCCTCGGAAGCGCCGGATATGGCATCGGTGCTGCCGCCTTGGCTCAACTCTGCCAAGCTTCAGGCGGTCAAAATCCACTCGAAAATTCTCTGCCGCACTATGCGCCGAAAGCCAAGCGGGTCATCCACCTCATGATGTCCGGAGCTCCGTCCCAGATTGAGACCTTTGATTACAAACCGGAGCTGAACAAATACAACAACACCGAGCTGCCTGATTCCGTCCGCATGGGACAGCGGGTGACCGGGATGACGGCTGCGCAAAAGCAACTCGTCCACGGGAGTCTTCACAAGTTTCAGCGCTACGGAAAGTCGGGGGTCATGCTCAGTGAGCACCTGCCCCACACGGGTGCCATTATCGATGATCTCTGCCTCATCAAATCCGTCTCTACCGACCAGATCAATCACGCTCCCGCCATGACCTTCATGCTCACCGGGCATCAGATTGCGGGGCGGCCCAGCCTGGGCTCCTGGTTGACCTACGGCTTGGGTAGTCCCAACGAGGACTTGCCGGGCTTTGTCGTTCTCGCATCCAAGGTGAGCAATCCCGGAGGCCAACCTCTCTACGATTACTACTGGGGACCGGGCTTCTTGCCAGGTAAGAACCAGGGAGTGCTTCTGCGATCAGAGGAAGACGCGGTGCTCTATCTCCGCAATGCCCCCGGCATTCCTCGCGAATTGCGCCGGTCCATGCTCGATAAGTTGAGCAGTTTTAACCAGCGGCAATACGACCGTTACCAAGACCCGGAGATTCGCACCCGCATTGCCCAATACGAACTCGCCTATCGCATGCAGCATTCTGTGCCCGAGCTGACGGATCTCTCTGGCGAGAGCGAGCAGACCTACCAAATGTATGGGGAGGAGGCCCGCCAACCTGGCACCTTCGCGGCCAATTGCCTCCTCGCCCGTCGCCTGGCCGAACGGGGGGTGCGTTACATCCAGCTCTTCCACCCGGGGTGGGATCATCATAACGATATTGATAGCCAATTGAAAAAGTACTGTCGCGATACCGACCAAGCCAGTGCTGCTCTCGTCAGGGACCTCAAGCTACGAGGCTTGCTTGATGATACCCTCGTCATCTGGGGCGGGGAATTTGGCCGTAGCCCCGTTATTCAAGGCAAAGTCGGCTCTCCCTCTGCGGGACGGGATCACCATCCCCGCTGCTTCAGCATGTGGATGGCCGGGGGAGGGGTGAAACCCGGCGTGTATGGCGAGACCGACGACTTTTCCTTCAATGTCACCCAAGGCAAAGTGCATGTCCACGACCTCCAAGCGACCATTCTGCACCTGATGGGCCTCGATCATGAGGCCCTCACCTTCCGCCATCAGGGCCGCGCCTTTCGTCTGACCGATGTGCATGGCCATGTGGTGAAAGAGATTTTGGCCTAATCCGGGCCAAGTGGAACGAATGAAATGCGCAAGCGGCTTCTGACTGCTTGCGCTTTCTTTTTGTTGACTAGGAATAAGTTAGGGAGTCTGGTCGATCTGATTCGTCCTTCGGGTCCCGTTCCTGCCCTCCGGAAAGCTTGTTTGACTGCAAAAAGTGCTCCTATTTCCTCGAGTTGTAATTGGCTCATTATCTGTCTGGGGTGGCCTTTTCCTATTTTGTTCCTCAGGGAAAGGGGCGAAAGGGTGATTTTTGAGCGGAATGATGTTGACGTCTGCCGGGTTCGTGACTAGCTTCGCGCCCCGCCGCGAGATGCGGCTCACGAGAAACCAA
>NZ_JAENIO010000149.1 GCF_016595415.1 Roseibacillus ishigakijimensis | reverse complement strand
GCCGGACTGCTGCAAGTGATGGCCGAGGAGGTCGAACTCTTGTGTGGACCGAAGCATCATCCGGCGCCCGAGTCGGACTGCCGGCGCGCTGGCAGCGAGCAGGGACAAGCCTACATCGAGGGGCAGCGCGAGAAGATCATCCGGCCCCGAGTGCGTGAAAAAGACGGCTCGGAAGTTCGTCTTGCGAGCTACCAGGCTGCCAGTAGCAAAGGACGAATTTTTGACGAGGTAGTGGCCTCTCTGGAGCAAGGTCTGGCCGCCCGGGGAGCGGCGAGAGCGAAGGGAAAAGGCTCGCTGAGCAAGAGTGAGGCCTCCCGCATGTGGGTCGAGCGGAGCCGGGAAATCTTAAGCGAGTTTCGGAGTCGCTCACTCG
This sequence comes from Roseibacillus ishigakijimensis, assembly GCF_016595415.1. Lineage (GTDB taxonomy): Bacteria > Verrucomicrobiota > Verrucomicrobiia > Verrucomicrobiales > Akkermansiaceae > Roseibacillus > Roseibacillus ishigakijimensis. The sequence goes on along the minus strand of NZ_JAENIO010000149.1, from coordinate 84 downwards.
CGCAGAAGGACTGGATTGCCCTCGTCATTGACGGGGTTTTTCTCCACAAAGACCTCTGCGTGGTGGTAGCGGTAGGGGTTGATA
>NZ_JAENIO010000148.1 GCF_016595415.1 Roseibacillus ishigakijimensis | reverse complement strand
ACGGTAGTTGGTTTGGTTTGGTTTTTGCGACCTCACGCTCACGCGTGGGCCGACCAACTACCACCTCTATTTTAACGATGACGGGGACACTTCCCTATCTACCTCTGAGACTCATAAATGGAGTAAGAAGCTATCTGGGACTCTCGGTCAAAAACAATATAGAGCGGAGCGGACACGAAAGAATCTTCCAAAACAAGTCCAGATCTAGTTTTCTTATCAGGAGCTACAATTTTTCCACTTTTAAAAATAACACTATCGAACGAGTAAAACATCTTAGCACGTGAGATTTCAGCAAAATCATATTCATAGAACAAACTTAAGAACTGACTTTCACTTAACTGAAAAGTAACTATTTTACGATAACCTAAATCACACTACACGACAAAAATCGAGCACGTAACGCACTGAAAATAAGGAAAAAATACGCAAAAAAGGCTTGCAATGTCGGTGGCCGCCCAAA
>NZ_JAENIO010000147.1 GCF_016595415.1 Roseibacillus ishigakijimensis | reverse complement strand
ATCGATCTCAGAGTTCAGATCGTCGATCTCACGGCTCAGATCATCGATCTCACAGCTCAGATCATCGATCTCACGGCTCAGATCGTTGATCTCACAGCTCAGATCATCGATCTCACCGCTCAGATCATCGATCTCACCGCTCAGATCGTCGATCTTAGAGCTCAGATCATTGCTTTTCCGCCGACCTTTCTTTGAAACAAAGGAAACAAAACATGTTTTACCTGAGAATGTTACACACCTGTCTTTTCTCGCTCTTCCGAGGAAAGAAACTTTTTCTCGCCGTCAATAATGTCAAAAGCTCAAGTTCTGGTCCCAGAGCGGTGCCCTGGGCGGGTATGGCATGCCCCGTTGGGGCGTGGGGTGGCCGTGGGCCGCCCGTTACGGGCAGTGGGTGGGCTCGGCGAGGCGAGCGATGGACCCGCAGGCGGCCAGCCAGTGGCTGGGCGAGTTGGTAACGGTGGG
>NZ_JAENIO010000146.1 GCF_016595415.1 Roseibacillus ishigakijimensis | reverse complement strand
AAGGGCTCATCGCACACGTCCTCGACTGCCTGGGCGAAGGCCCCGCCACCAATCTCCGTTGGGAGCTCGCGCATCACCGCAGCCAGGGCAATCACCAGGCCGCCGAGGAGTTGCGCGAAAAATGGTTCGCCCGCATGTGGAGCCTCTCCGCCTACATGAAAGTCCTCAAACAGCGCTTTACCCAATGGTTCAACCGCGCCCACCAGCGCCGCGGCACCCTCTGGGAAGACCGCTTCAAAAGCGTCCTCGTCGAAGGAAAAGGCCCCGCCCTCAAAGCCATGGCCGCCTACATCGACCTCAATCCCGTGCGGGCCGGGATCTGCCAGGACCCCAAAGACTACCGCTGGAGCTCCTACGGAGAAGCGGTATCGGGAGGAAAAACAGCCGCCCCGGCTCGGGAAGCCCTCAGGTGGCTCGACTCCTTCACCATCGGGATGACAGGCGAGGCCCGCGAGCGCCGCTCCATTCAGGGACAAGAGCGCCCCC
>NZ_JAENIO010000145.1 GCF_016595415.1 Roseibacillus ishigakijimensis | reverse complement strand
CTGTTCACCGAGTTTGGGGTGGGTTTTCTTGATTGTTTCGATGGTTTTGAGGAGTGGGCTGTTTGATTTTTCCAGGGCTTTGAGGTAGCGCCTTTGACTGCGGCTTCGCCTGGCCCTACGGGCTCTCCTGCGGAGACTCTATCTCCGCTTCGCTCCGGTTCGTCGTATTTTTCGCGATTTTTCCAGCAACTGAAGAGGATGCGTTGCCATTTGTAGGCGAGGCTGCGAAGGATGGATTGATGGCGGTGAAATTCTAGTCGCTCGGTCGCGCCTAGTGTTGTTGATAGTAGGCCTTCACCTAAAGGGATTTGATAACCGTTTGAGCGGCCCATTGATTCGACCCCGCCCCACGGGGTCTCACCCCTGCGGGGCTCGTCGCTAGCACTCCTGTCTAAAAAGCCTACAAGCCTTCGGCTTTTTTCCACAAAGGTTTGCCGCCAGAATTTGTTGCAGCCATAGCGGCGGTGGACGAAGTGCATCTTCCCGCT
>NZ_JAENIO010000144.1 GCF_016595415.1 Roseibacillus ishigakijimensis | reverse complement strand
TTCATTTTATTTGGTTGGGTTTGGCGTTTTTCGCCGCTCCTCACCACCAAAATTATCGCTTAACCCCTGGCCCGATTTTCGGGGTCCACCTCACTATCCAACATCAGCAATTCACCTAAACACACCATGAACACTACATACGACATCGGACTCGATGTCCATAGCCGAACGAAGTGAGACAGACTGACCGCTAGGTCAGCCCAAAGGGCAAGGCGAAGCCGCAGTCAACGAATCGATCGCCATCGCTTACACGCAAGAAGGATCGCGCAAATAACCAACCTATTACGGCGAATGCGGGGGCTCCCTCCTCGCTGCTGAACGCGCTCTGCGCAAGCTCGCCAAGCAGCTCGGCCAAAAGCTCAAAGACCTCAAAGTCTGCTATGAGGCCGGCCCGACGGGCTTCGTTCTCGATACCGCCGCCGAACTCATTCGAGCCTTCGTCAAACAACTCCAGGCCCTCACCGCCAGCATCACCCGCTTCGACCAGCGCATCGAAGAAGCCACCGCCGCCCACGATGACGCGCCCCT
>NZ_JAENIO010000143.1 GCF_016595415.1 Roseibacillus ishigakijimensis | reverse complement strand
CCGAAAAACGGTGATCCAGTGCGTTACCCCGGGCTGGCAAATGGGACTCCCTTGGGGGCTCGAGAAAGGAGCTTGGACACTCCTCCCGACAAACACGACCTCCTTTCTGCCGCGCTTCAGAGAGCACCGGCGTCCCGCTGGTTGCAGAGCTTTTGCCGGGACGAGGGCAATGGGGCCGACGAGGCGTCGGCGCTACGTTCGACGGCGCTCCTTCGACGTCACATTGGGAAGACGAATTGTCCGGCGGCACGAGGCCGCAGGGACGGACTACCGCTGGAAGCGTCAGCCACATCGGCGGATGTCTCGGCGAGACATCCCTACCGCCGAGTCAACCGGACGTTAGAACGCACACCCCGGTAGGGAAGCCCCCCGGTAGGGAAGCCTCGCCGAGGCTTCCGCGTTTCACCTGTTTCCGCGCGCTGGACCGATGGATAGCCTCTCACCGCAACCGCTCCCGAAAAACGGTGATCCAGTGCGTTACCCCGGGCTGGCAAATGGGACTCCCTTGGGGGCTCGAGAAAGGAGCTTG
>NZ_JAENIO010000142.1 GCF_016595415.1 Roseibacillus ishigakijimensis | reverse complement strand
ACCACCGAGAGGGGAGCGAGAGCCAGGGGAGTCTCGTAAACCTGCTCCAAGGGGCGAACCACCGTCGCCATCAGGTCGGTGCAACTGCCCACGGGCTCGGCCACGATGACCTCGGGACGACTCTCCCGGGAAAGCTCCTCAATGGCCCCCACCAGCTCCTCCAACCGACAGCAAAAACAGCCTCCCGTGATCTCCGCCACCGGCTGCGAGCCTTGATTCTGCAAAGAGGAATGAGGATTTGATAGCGAAGTAATATTCTCATTTCTTCTGTCTATTTTATTATTTGTTTCAGGCCGAGATTCTTCACTTTTCCGAAGGATTTCCCGGGCCGAAGCCGTATCAAGGAGGCCCTCTCCCTGATCATTGGTCACCAGAGCCACCTCGCGCCCCACGGCTTTTATCCACAGTGCCATGTGGCCAATGAGGGTGGTCTTTCCCGCCCCCAAAAAGCCTCCCACCAGCACAAAACGCCCTTTTATCTTCCCCTCGGAAGAAAATTCATCTTTCATCAAGAAAGGTCTTGCCATCCC
>NZ_JAENIO010000141.1 GCF_016595415.1 Roseibacillus ishigakijimensis | reverse complement strand
ACCACCGAGAGGGGAGCGAGAGCCAGGGGAGTCTCGTAAACCTGCTCCAAGGGGCGAACCACCGTCGCCATCAGGTCGGTGCAACTGCCCACGGGTTCGGCCACGATGACCTCGGGACGGCTCTCCCAGGAAAGCTCCTCAATGGCCCCCACCAGCTCCTCCAACCGACAGCAAAAGCAGCCTCCCGTGATCTCCGCCACCGGCTGCGAGCCTTGATTCTGCGGGGAAAGATGGGGATTCGATAGCGAATTACGATTGTTATCTAACTGGTAATTTTTGCTACTTTTCCCAGGTCGAGATTTTTCGCTTTTCCGAAGGATTTCCCGGGCCGAATCCGTATCAAGGAGGCCCTCTCCCTGATCATTGGTCACCAGCGCCACCTCGCGCCACCTCGCGCCCCTTGGCTTTCATCCACAGTGCCATGCGGCCAATGAGAGTGGTCTTGCCCGCCCCCAAAAAGCCTCCCACCAGCACAAAACGCCCTTTTATCTTCCCCTCGGAAGAAAATTCATCTTTCATCAAGAAAGGTCTTGCCATCCC
>NZ_JAENIO010000140.1 GCF_016595415.1 Roseibacillus ishigakijimensis | reverse complement strand
GTTCGCTTAAGAAATGGCATTCTTGATGGAAGACTTATTTTCGAATCAAGCCTTTAGATTTACCCTTTGCTGTCTAACTGCGTTCTTCGTGAACCTTCTGATAGCAGCAAGGAACAGTGAGGATGAGAACTTGGCTCGCAACTTAGGTAGCGCATTCAATGGCGAGTTTAAGTTTCCTACGATGCTCTCGAATGAACAATTTTTGAAGGTTGCATCGTCACGTATGATGACGCTTGTAAGTATTATTCCCTCTTCGATTGCTCTTGCCGCGATGGCAACAACCCTGATAGCGGGGCTAAATTCAAATTTGTGGCTGCTATTTGCTACTATCCCAATCTACAGCGGAACACTGGTATCACTTTCGTGGATTCCGAGGAAGGTTCTTGAGGATTTGGTCAACGAAGAAATCTCTAGGAATAGCGAACAATGCGCAGCACCACAAATCCGACCGCGCTGGCGAGTCGGAGATTGACTGGAGGAGGGGACGTGGTAGAAGTAGTGAAAAGCGCGCTGAGTCGGTCGGATTGGGTGTGCTAGAACGTT
>NZ_JAENIO010000013.1 GCF_016595415.1 Roseibacillus ishigakijimensis | reverse complement strand
TTCGAGACTCTCTTTTCAATACTAACTCAAAAAGAACAACTTACGAAGAGCGTCCCCAGGTGGAATCGAACCACCATTTGAGGTTTAGGAAACCCCCGTTCTATCCGTTGAACTATGGGGACTGACGAGGTGCGGGGACGATAACGTCTCGGCAGACTTTGAGGAGAAAAAAGTTTCTCCGCTCCGTTTACGCCTTGTCGAAGCGGCTGCGGAATTCCCGCAAGAGAGTTTCCACCTCGTCCGAGGTCGCTTCCGCTTCCGGACTACCAGGAGTAGATACAGTTGTCTCTGGCGCTTCGCTTGCGGCCCCTTCTTTATTGCTCTGATGCTCATCGGCAGCAATGGTGAAGGGAGAGGCAACGGGCTCCTCGCCACTGACTTTGGGCTCGACTGGATTTGCGCTGACCGCGGCCCCGGGGTGGGATTTCTCTTGGGCAGATTCTCCTTTCTCCTCCGCGGGTCGGGCGGCCGGTGGCTTGGCGGTGGACTTGAGCACGGAGGAAAAGTGGGTGGCGGTCTGCTCCAACAGCAAGGCGGAAGCGTCCTTTTGGCTGGCAGCTATTTCACTGGAGGTAAAAGAGGTCGAACTCACCGGATCCACCAGACTGGCGGCAGTCGAACGGATTTGAGCCAAGGCCTCGCTGCCATAAGGAGAGGCCAGCAGGTTGCTGCCGGACCGGGACTCTGCCCCCTGGGTCGAGGAAAGAGAGCTCTGATCCGCAGGCAGGATTCCGGCCCGAGCCAGTTCGCCAGCAGTGCGGGCTCCTTCCCGCAGAACCGCGCGCGCAAAGAGTGGGGCCGGCCAAGTCATTTTCTCAATCAAGACCGGGGCATGATCGCCAAAGCGGCGCTGCACCAATTTTTCGGCCAAGTCCCGGGGAAGGTCCTGCAAGGCGACTTCGTTCTCGCAAAGACGATCGGCTATTCCACTCGACATCAGGGGGAGAAAGCCACTTTTCCAGACATCATCGTTCACACTGAGGATGAGGGAAAGGCCAGAAACGGCATTGCGCAGTTGCCCGAGAAAAGCGGCCAGCCGCAAACCAGCTTCGGGCTGATTGGAAAAGCCTTCGGTTTCGTCAAAAACCAGACAAAGGGGCTGCACTTTGGCCAGCAGGGCAAGGAGACTGAGGAGGCGCTCTTCCATCCCTCCCGCGCCCTCTTCCCGGATTTTTCCGAAGGTGGCGTCGATGAGCAGGGTTGCTCGTCCGGACTCATCCGGCTCACTGCTGGCATAGCGGAAGACGAGGTCGAGCCAGTAGGCACAACCCCGCAGCGTCGCGCCACTCAAGGAGCTCAACTCGGCAGCCAGACGGGGAGCGAGCACGGAGAAGTTCGCGCGGGTCCAGCTGGCGGTGCTGGCTTCCGGATCGTGGAAGTCGAAGGTCTCGATGGGCCGTTCGGCCAGAGCGCGCAGGGCACTTTTCTGATCGTGACAGGGAATGTCGCCCTGCTCGAGAAGAGGCTGTAGGGCACAGGCAAAAAGGCGCCGGGCAAAGAGGTCGAGTTCACTCAATCCCCCAGAAGCCGGAAGGATGCGGGACAGCTGGCGCAGCACGCTCTCGAGGACATCCGCACTCTCGATGCGACCGCCGCCACTGGGCTCGACCGCAAAGAAGAGATGGCTATCGGCGAGCCGGGTCTTCAGCGCCTGGAGAAGATGAGTCTTGCCGTAGCCCGATCGCGGTGATCGCAGGAGGATGAAGCGGTCCAGAGAAACTCCCTGAGGATGCAGCAGCTCCTGCAAATTTCGGAGGGAGGCTTCGTTGATCGCCGGGACCGCCGGAGCATGACGGCGGCCGAAAACTTCGAACAGGTTGGGCTGATGGTGACTGGACTGGGACATGGTTACGAGGACGGGATATCCGGAACGGCGTTGAGACGGCGTTCCGTCAGCGAGACAAGCGCGAAGACACGCGGAAAGAAAGGAAGAATGCGGGCCTTCCGGCTAACGCATCACTACGGGAGCCGGGCCGTCTCTTTTGCGGAGGATCGAAAAGACTTTTGCCCCCAGGAGAAAAATCAAAGGGCAGGAAAGCACTAGCGGGTCAATTGGTCGAAGAGGTCGTCTGCCGACTGCCCTGTGGCCCCTTGCCCCAAAAACTGGCCAAAGTCGTCCTCGGGCTCGCTCACCGTGCCACTCAAATTCACCTCGAACCAGAAATAGCCATCGGCCAAACGTCCTTGGGCGAAGAGAGCCTGGCTGGCATCCCGGCTCAGATTAATCTCGCGGTGATCGGGCAGTCCGATTTCCAATTTGCCTCCAAGCTGTCCCCCGGTGACGGACACGGAGCCTCGGAAAGCGAAGCGGCCAACATCCTGGAAATCCAGCCCGCTGATCTCACAGCCATCGGCCCGACGCAGGATAGAAATTTCTCCCGAAGGGCGGAACTCGAACTCTTCCAGGTCGGGATCGCCATAGACTTCGGACAAGATCTTTTGCAGAGGCAGATTCCGCAGGGTGAGCAAATCGGGAGCAAACGAAACCTTGAAGAGATGGGAGGCCGGATCCCAGCTGCGGAAGCGGAGAGTTCCCTCGGTATTGGCGACTTGGGAATCGAGGAGGGATCCCAGCCCAAAGCCCGCTAGATTCCCCAACGTTCCTCGCACCACTTGCACTGCCAACTCGTGATCGCTATCCTTCCAATGGACATTCCCGGTCAGAATCAGGTGTCGCTCTGGTTCTTCAAAGCGCAGGGAGACGACCTTGAGGTGGTCTTTGAAGAACTCCAGCGTGCCCCGTTTGAAGGGAACCTCGCCCCAGGAACCAGCCCGAAGCTCTCCTCCGCCTAAGATCAGTTGCTGAGAGTAGTCGCTAGAAACAAACTTCACCCGGGTATCCTGCAGGCGAAAGGGTGACTGGGGGCGGCCGAAGAAAAAAGAAAAGGAATCGCTCGTGTAGCGGTCGAAACCCGAGAGGGCGATGGGCTCACCTTTGGGGGGATTGATCTTGCGATTGTCGCGGGAGGAAACGACCAGGAAACCCTTGTTGGCATTCAATTCCTGGCCCTTCAAGTCCCCAGTCAGAAAGGACCACAAGTTCAGGTCCCCTTCCAGCTCGCTGAGTGCCAGCGTCTCCAAAGTATGTCCATCCGGCCAGCTGAGCCGGGCGACAGAAGCGCCAACCCGGGTGCCGAGCGGGCTCAACCTGCGAAGGTCACCATGAGCCCCCGTCCTTTCCCAAACGCTCGCCGTGATCCCTTGCAGAAACGAGGGGGCGTGGTAACGCATCGTGATGAGCAGGATAGCCAGGCCCACAACCAAAGGAATGGCAATGGCCGCCACCGTCTTCACGATGTTCAACCGCTTCTTTTTTTTCGCGATCTCGTCCTTCTTCTGCTTGCTCCGGCGTTTCCGCTTTTTGACCCGCAGGACTTGGGTGCCATCCTCGCGGGTGACGAGTTCGCCCTCCCGGCTTTTTTCGCGCTCACCGTCGCGCAGGGCCTCCATCATTTCATCGACGGAGTAGGACTTTTTATCAGAAGAAGATTCGCTCATAGATGGGGGGAGAAGGGAAAGATCAGAGCTGGCTCACGGAAGCTCGCCGCCGATGGGGTTACCCCCGGGATCGACAATCCGGACCGTGATGAAAATCATCACCAGCTCTTTCTTCCGCCGCAGCGCGTCCGATTTGAACAGGCTGCCCACCAAAGGCAAGTCCCCAAGCACGGGAACCTTGTCTTCTACATCTTCAATGCTCTCCTTCAACATGCCACCGATGAGAAGGGTGCGACCAGTCGCTACCGATACGTTGGTGTTGAGCTGAACGTTGTTGAACAAAGGCATCAGAATATCGTTGGAAGTTACTTCTCCGGTCTGCCCGGTAGCGACAATTCCGTTAAATCCGAAGTCGGCCTGGGTATTACCCCCTTGAATCGGTTCCCCGTAGTTCACGAAACCGAGAAACTCGTCAATTTTCAGGTTCACAGCCAAGTCGGTGTAGGTCCGGTCTTGGCTCACCGTGGGCTGAACTTCAAGGAATGTTCCCAACTTACGGGTATCGAAAGCGGTCGGATGGGAAGGAGTAGCGGAAAAGGAGGTGGGACTAAATTCTTCTTGAGCATCAAGATCGATCAAAGTATCTGCGCCGATGGAGTTGGGAACTTCCGGGGGTTCATACTCCGTGGGAAAGATAAAGTCTCGTGTGCTTTCCACCAAGGCCTGTTGGCCGGAACGGGTGACCACGGAGGGCTGGGACAGGACGTCCGCCCCCTTCTTCTGGTTCAAGCCCCGCAAGAGCGCGGAATAGGCATGATCGTTGACGCTCCCCACTACCGACAGCACACCGGGAGCGGAATTCACAGTCCCTCGACTGTCTTGGGGCAGGGTCGAAGAGCTCCCAAACAAGGTCGAAACTGAGGAGGGCACTTGGCGCCGTTCACGATTGAGAAGCTCTTGGAACGGATCTCCAGAGGTCGCGAAATCCCCACTGCGGAGACCTGCGCTCAGGGGATCGCCTCCAAAGAAGTCACTTTGCCGACCACTTCCGACTGTGCCTCCCCCAAGAACGAGGTCACCCGAAGCCGCCAGGTTCTCCAAAGCGGTATCGACGGCCAGTTCCTCCAGATTCTCTTCGCTGATTCGCACAATCTTGGAGTCGATAATGACTGCCATGGGCTCCTGCAAGTTGATGGCATCAACAATCCGGCTCACATCATCCTGACCTGAGGAACTCGTTTTGACCACGAGTTCACCCAAGCTGGCGTTGTAGGTGGCACTGGCTCCGTCAGGAAAAGGAACTCCCTGGCTTTGCAAAAACTCCCGGGCGCTCAGGCGGGGAGCAAGGCGGGGGGTATTCTCTTCCCGCGCAAAAATATCATCATTCTCCGAAGTGGACCCAGAAGTCTGGCTCAGGAAATTCGGGGGCACCTTGTAGCGGCGCACCACCAGATCATCAGTGAGACCGAAGGCGGGCTTGATGACCACGGCGTAAGAATCGACCTGATAAACGGTTCCGCTCTGACGGGCGATGTAGTCGAGCACCTGCCGCAAAGGAACATTCCGGAGGGTGAAGGTGAAGGTGCGGGAGAGCAATTCCTCCACCTCCGGGGAGTTGCCACTGCCCATGTTGAGCACAAAGTCCATCCCCTTCTTTTCCTCGATGACCTCAGGGTCAAGGGCAAAGGCACGGGCCTCAAGATACTCGATAGCCTCTTCCAGAGTGACTCCGTCGAAGTTCACAAAGGGAATAAAGATGGTGTCCAGCTTGCGATCGAGCTGCGCCCCCCGATCCTCGAGAATCACGCCAACTTCGCCCAAGTCGAGATTGCGGGAGGCTTGAGGCACGTCGCTTTCCCACTGCGCACCCACTTGGGAGAGCATTTCGGCCCGGGTGTGGTCGTAAGCGCTGCCGGCATAGTCCGAAATGCGGGCATTGGTGCGCTCCATGCCTCGGCGGGCGGCAACGTTGTAAGGGTCGAGGCGAAGAACTTTTTCGTAGAGTTGGGTCGATTCGTCGAATTTGCCCAGATTGTAGGCTCCTTCGGCTTGGTAGAGAAGACGGCGCACTTCGTCGACCTTCTGACCGTGCTCGGCAGTGGCGGAGGGATTGGTGCGAATCGGATCATCCAACTGGGCCCGCAGCTTTTGCGCGGGAAAATAATCAGGGTAAACGGCCTCGGCGAGCACTTCGTCGACCAGAGCAATGGCTCCAGCCCGGTCGCCCTGCCGGTTCATCACCCGGGCCGCTTGCACGGCAGCCTGGGCATAGCGCTCACGGGCCGCTTCTCGCAGTTGCAAGGTCTTATCACCATCTGGCATCTGGGCGTAGGCCTGGCGATAGCTATCGACAGCAGCTTGGAAATCCGAGCCTTGATAGGCCTCGTCTCCCATCATGAGAGCTTCTTCCGCTGCAATCACCCGATCACGCCGACGTTCCAGTTCTTCTTGAACCACCGATTGTCCCGATAGTCCGGTCATGAGACCTCCCAAGACTACCGTGATCATGGACCTGCAAATTGTCCGATTTTTGAGACCGCTTTTCTTCAAAATTGATTCCAATGGCTAATGCTTCGCAGGGTTATAAACAGTCGATCCCATTCCCGCCATCCCTAAATTCACCGATAAAGACAGAAGAGGAAAAATTTTACCTTTTTCAAAGAAAGAATCACCCGCAAATCCCTTGCCCACACGGGGTCAAGCCCACCAAGGGTCTTTCCCAAACACTGACAAAAAACCTCGTCACCATCCTGTTGAGCACCCTATTTGGCAAGATTTCCCTGGCCTCCCCCTCCCTTTCGAGGTGAACCAATTTATTGGGAGAGGGGCAGATCCATTTGACTGGCGAGCAGTCTCTGCTCGTGACCGGCCATTCTCCGTCGGATGGTGGCCAGACGTTTGTGCAACAAGCCAACCCGCACCCGAATCCACCACAACCGCATCTTCCATTTGAACGCTGTCATGGCGCACAAAATAACACGCGCGAACAGGTGTTCAAGAGAATTCATCCGATTTCTTTGGGAGCTCTCACCACCCGATCGGCAGCATGCTTGGTTACGACGTTGCCGCGCACCCCGCGGCCTTTGATAGCAATCTCGCCGAATTGGAAGGGCCGACTGAGATTGCGAAGGCGGAGAGCGGGCTTAAGGTGAATGAGCACGGTATTCTCCTCACTTTCCTGTTCATTGTCGTGAACCGCGAAGTAGAGAATGCGGGTGCCCGCCTCTCCCTTGGTGAGCTTGTATTCCTTATCGCGGGTCACCCCTCCGATGCGGAAGCGCTTGGCCAGGATCGGGCCATCCCGACCTTCCCGGTAGAGAAGGGAATAAATTTTGTCCTCCTCTTTGCGAAAAATAGCGATGTGCTGGGGCCGCTTGCCGACGAAGGCTTTTTCCGCGATTTTGCTCACTTGCATGGTGCCATCCGGCAAGATGGTGAGAACATCGTCCATGCGTGAGCAGCGCTCGATGGCCTCTTCTTTTTTAAGGCCATAACCAGCAAAGCCGTTCTTGCGATCGAGGTAGAGAGTCTCGGTCACCGCCACCACCTGGGTCCGGTTGACGGCCTCGAATTCGGCCAACTCGGTGCGCCGCTCTCTCCCCTTTCCGTATTTTTTCTTCAAATTCTCATAGTAACGGATGGAAAAGCGTGTGAGATTGCGCAGATTTTTTTCCACTTCCTCGATGGCGTCCTCGTAGCCTTTGATTTCCTCGTCGGCCCGGAAGGAGTCGTATTTTGAGATGCGCTTAATTTTGATTTCCGTCAAACGGACGATGTCGTCGCGCGTCACTTCCCGGCGCAGCAATTTCTTGAAGGGGTCCAGCCCCTTGTCGATGGCCTCGATGACGGCCTCCCAAGTGGTGCATTCTTCGATGTCGCGGTAGATGCGGTTCTCGATAAAAATCTTTTCCAGCGAGCTGAAATGCCACTTGTCCTGCAGTTCGCCGAGCCGGATCTGTAATTCCATCTCGAGCAAATCGCGTGTGCGGAAGGCACAGGCTTTCAAAATCTCACTCACCCCAATGAAGGCCGGCTTGCCCTCGCGAATGACGCAGGCATTGGGTGAGATGGAGACCTCGCAATCGGTGAAGGCGTAGAGAGCATCTCTCGTAGTCTCGGCGTCGACCCCGGCAGGGAGCTGCACCACGATATCGGCGGTGGCAGCGGTGAAGTCCTCCACTTTGGAAATCTTGATTTTTCCCTTTTCGTTGGCCGCCACAATGGACTCGGCCAGGGCCTTGGTCGTGACTCCAAAGGGCACCTCGGTGATGCGCAGCAGGCGGGCTTTTTCGATCGTGATGCGAGCGCGCACCCGCAGACGTCCGCCGCGGAGACCGTCCTTATAGTCGCTGGCATCGAGAAGCCCGCCGGTGACGAAATCGGGCACCAGTGCGAAAGGCTGGTTGCGGAGGGCGGCGATGCAGGCATCGATCAGCTCGTTGAAATTGTGGGGAAGAATCTTGCAGGCCAGGCCGACCGCGATGCCCTCCGCGCCCTGGGCGAGCAGGAGGGGGAACTTCATGGGCAAAGTCACCGGCTCCTGGTTGCGGGTGTCGTAGCTGGGCGTCCACTCTGTGGTTTTGGGATTGAAGGCCACCTCAAGGGCGAAGGGAGTGAGCCGGGCCTCGATGTATCGGGCCGCGGCCGCCGGATCTCCAGTCAGCACGTTGCCCCAGTTTCCCTGGGTATCGATGAGCAACTCCTTCTGTCCCAGTCCCACGATGGCGTCTTTGATGGCGGCATCACCATGAGGGTGATACTTGGTGGTGTCCCCCACGATGTTGGCCACCTTGGTGTAGCGGCCGTCCTCCATCTGGCGCATGGAGTGGAGAATGCGGCGTTGCACCGGCTTGAGGCCATCGAGCAAGTGGGGAACGGCCCGTTCCAAAATCACGTAGCTGGAATAGAGGACAAAGTAGTCCTTATACATGTCGCCCAAACTGGCGTGTTCGTGGCTGCGATCGTCTTCGTCACTCATGAATTGCGGGAGAGGGACTGATCTTTAGGAGTTCCAAATCACTTCGCAAGGCTTTCACGAGTCCTAATCGCCCGGAGACAGAATTGTTGGCAGGCGAAAATCGCGCTTCCCACCAGTTTCCTCTTTTCGTGACCTTCTTTTTGACCAAGATTGCCATTACGCAATTCAAGACACCTATGAAAATCCTCACCTCTGCCTTACTGGTGGCCTGCGCGGTTCCCGCTGCCGCCGACATCTTCACCCTCAAGGACGGCACCAAGCTGGATGCCGAAATCATCGAAAAAACTCTCGATGAATACGTTCTGGACGTCGCAATCACCAAGTCGATCCGCGAGCGGCGCACCATCAAGCGCGATGAGGTGGTGAATGTGGAGCGGGTGAATGAGTCGGACACCATTTTCGAAGAAAACATTGCCGGTCTCACCCCGGCCCCGCCCTTTCTCGACCTCGCGGGCTACGACGAGCGCATCAAGAAGGTCAAATCCTTCCTCAGCGCCCATCAACTGACCTCGGCGGGAACGAAGGCCAGCCGCATGCTCAAGGAGCTGGAGGAAGAGCGCGCCTTTGTGGCCGAGGGGGGAGTCAAGACTGCGGAAGGCCGGGTGAGTACGGCGGAACGCGCCCAAGACGCGCTGGGCATCGAGTCCCAGGGCCGGGCACAGGAATTCAACAAGCTGGTCAAGGACCGTTCGTTCATCCCCGCCCTACGCGAGTATTCCAAGCTGGAGATGAATTACTTCGGCACGGAAGCGCATCGCCAGGCCGTGCCGCTGGCGCAAAAGGTCGTGGCCACCTACGCGCAATTGCTCGACCGGGAACTGAATGGATTTGAAGAGCGGGAAGAAAGGCGCTTGGAGAGCCTGGAACGCCTTCCGGACAGCGATCGCCGCCGGGCCCTCGCTGCCGAAGAGCAACGGCAGGCAGCCTACGAAAAACTCTGGCAAAAAGAGGAAGAGGCTGAAGAAATCTGGTACTCCGTGGACACGAAAAATGGGGGCTCGATGAACGAGACCCTTGAACAATTGCTTTCCGAACGGGAGCGCTTGGAAAACGTGGCGGAAGAGCTCAAGGATTTCCCCGTCACCGACAAACTCTATCGCGACGGCTGGACTGCGGCCGGAGAAAAGAACCAGGAAGAGCTGGAGGGCATTCTTGACCAGCTTGACGAAGCGGGAGTCGCGGAAAGCTACCTCAACATGCTGGTCGACCGCTTCGACCCGACCATCAACAATCCCCCGGCCGAAGGGGAGCCAGCCGAGGACGAGGAAGCTGAGGAGGAGATCGAGTCCGATTACTAAATGCGAGAAGCCAGCATTCAACGCGAAACCGCGGAAACCAAGATTGCCCTTTCCCTTCAATTGGACGGCACCGGTCGCAGCACTATCGAGACAGGTCACCCTTTCTTCGATCACATGCTGACCCTCTTTTCCAAGCATTCCCTCATTGATCTGGAAGTCAAGGTGGAGGGGGACCTGGAAGTGGATGCCCACCACACCGTGGAGGACACCGGGATTGTGCTCGGCGATGCCATCCGGGAAGCCTTGGGAAACAAAGCCGGCATCCAGCGCTATGGCCATGCCTACGTGCCCATGGACGAGACCCTCGCCCGGGTGGTGGTGGACCTGAGCAACCGGCCCTACCTGGCCTTCAATCCTCCGGCCGAGACAGCTTCCGCGCCTAATCTCCCCTTCACGCTGGTGGAGGAGTTTTTCCGCGCGGTGGCCTCCAATCTGCGGGCCAACATCCATGTCGATCTGCTGGCGGGACGCGATGGCCATCACATTGCGGAAGCCATTTTCAAGGCACTCGCCCGGGCTCTCCGGGTGGCGGTCGCCATCGACGACCGCCAGCAAGGCGCCATTCCCAGCACCAAAGCCGTTCTCTGATCCGCGATGAAACTTGGAGTGATTGATTACGGAGGAGGCAATCTGCGCTCTCTCCTGCGAGCGATGGAATTTGTCGGGGCCGAGCCCCACCGGGTGACCGGTCCCGGGGACTTCGAGGGCCTGACCCATCTGGCCTTTCCCGGCCAAGGGTCCTTTGGCGACTCGATGAGAAATATGGAAGAGCGGGGCCTGGTCGATCCCTTGCGCGCCTGGCTACAGGCGGACCGCCCCTTTTTCGGCATTTGCATCGGCTACCAGCTTCTTTTCGACAGCTCGGAGGAGTCCCCCGGCACCCCGGGCCTGGGGATCATTCCCGGCCGGGTGGTGCGCTTCCCCCGGCAAGTGGGTCTCAAGGTGCCCCATATGGGCTGGAATACCGTGCAAGCCCGCGATCCCTCGGATCCGATGTGGCGAGAACTGGGCGAGGAACCCTACTTCTACTACGTGCACTCCTACTATCCCCAACCGGAGCGGGAAGAGGACGTGGCCGCCACCACCGATTACGGCGGCCCCTTCCCTTGCGCGGTGCGGCGGGGAAATCTCTTTGCCACCCAGTTTCACCCGGAAAAAAGCCAGCACACTGGCCTGCAACTGATGAGGAACTTCCTGGAAAGCCAGAGCGCACCGGCGGTCTCTGCCTGAACCGCCCCCCAGCAGCACGACCCTTCTCAAAAACAGAGCGGGCCCCGGTAAATCCGGAGCCCGCTTTTCTTCTAAAATTTGCTAGCGCGAGAGGCCATCAGCGCTTCACCCGGGCATTGCCCTCCCAGATGCTCCAGACCTGCTCCTCGTCGGCGGGCTGGCCGTAGTCGGTCAGCAAGGTCGCAGCGAGGGCACCACTGGCCCAGCCGAACTGAGCTGCTTTTTCCATGGGCCACTCCCGCAGGATGCCATAGAGAAGGCCGCCCACGAAGCCGTCGCCACCGCCGATGCGGTCGAGAACGCCAATCTCGCGGGGCTCCATGACATGCCAATCATCCCCAGCCGAGACGATGGCCCCCCACTGGTGGAGATTCACGCTCACCACCTCGCGCAGAGTGGTGGCAAAGACCGTGGTCTCGGGAAATTCTTTTTTCACCCGGCCAATCATCTCCTTGAAGCCATCAATTTTTCCAGCGATGCCTTCCCCTCCGGGAGGCGGGCCGTCGATGCCCAAGCACAGCTGGAAGTCCTCTTCATTGCCCACCAGAACATCGGAAAGGCTGGCGATTTCATGAAACACCTTGCTCAGCTCTTCCTCCCGGCCTTCCCACAGACTGGCTCGGTGGTTGAGGTCGAAGGCGATGCGGGTGCCGTGGGACTTGGCCTTGCGGGCCACGGCGAGACAGAACTGGCTGGTCTCGGGAGAAAGAGCCGCGATGAGCCCCGAAAGATGGATGAACTGGGCCCCCTCTTCTCCAAAAATGCGATCCAGGTCGAACTGGTCGGCGGAAAGCTTGCGACCAACTTCCCCGGCCCGGTCATTGGCCACGCGAGGCCCCCGGGAACCCGCTCCGCTATCAGCGAGATTGATTTGGTGGCGCAGGCCCCAAGCCCCTCCGGCATCGAACTCCGGCCCCTCGTAATCCATGTGGCGACTGGCGAGGTTGTCCTTGATGAAACGGGAAACCGGGCTGCCCTTGACGAATGCGGTGAGAATCTTGACCGGCAAACCAAGGTAGGAGGCCACGGAACCGACATTCGACTCCGCACTGGTAGCCTGCATCTTGAAGGTATCGCTGCAGTGGAAAGGCTGGCCGTTGAGAGGAGTGAGCCGGGTGCCCATGGAAGTCGGAATGACGAGGGCATATTTGGCATCGGATTTGAGCGTAATCATGGTGGGGGAAAGAGGCGATTTCTACTCGAAATGAGCAAGCGAAAAAGCGCGTCTCCCCCCCGGCGAAAAAAATTTCCGAAAACCTTCAATTTTTCCTTGCGCGAGGGGTCGATTCTGTGGAGAGTCGCCGCCCCCGAGGCACTGCCTCACCAAACACAACAATCCGGCGTAGCTCAGCGGTAGAGCGGGTGGCTGTTAACCACTAGGTCGTAGGTTCGAATCCTACCGCCGGAGCCACTTTTCAGTGGCCCACTTTTCCCCGGCTTTTCAGCCGGTTTTTTTGTGCCCCTTTCCTTCCTCTTGGGCTATCTCTTAGCTGCGTAACGTCCCCCCTTTTTCCGCTCGTTCTCCATGCGCTTGACCCGCCTGACTCTCGTCCTAATCGCCCTCATCCTGGCGCTGGGGTTCTACCGCCTCACCCACTATTTGTTGGAAGATCTGGAGGCGCAAACTTTTCAGGCCACCGAGGAAGCGATGGTCGATACCGCCCATCTGGTAGCGGCTTGGGTAGAAGATGAGCTGGCGACCAGTGCTGACACCTCGCTGGCTCCGGCAGTGCGGGCCGCGCTGACCGGCCCTTTTTCCCGGGCACGGGAGCGACGGTTTTCAGCGGAGATTTTCAGCCAAACCAAGACCCGGGTGAGCCTGAATTGCTACGTCACCGATGGGCAGGGCACGGTTCTCTACGATTCCACTGGGGAACGGCTGGGAGAGGACTTTTCCGCTTTCAATGATGTCCTCCTCAGCCTTCGGGGCGCATACGGCCGCCGATCCAGCCGGGTCAGCGAGAGCGATGCCAGCAGCTCCATCATGTATGTGGGGGCCCCGATTCACCACCAGCAGGAAATAGTCGGGGTGGTGACGGTTTACAAAGCCCAGCGGGAGTTGCTCCCTTTTATCCACAAACGCCGGGCCCAGATTCTGCGTCCAGCCATCGTGATTGCCCTGGCCATCCTCTTTCTCATCGGGGCGGTGCTCATCTGGCTCTATCGCCCCATCGGTCGCCTGGCAGAATACGCCCGCCGCATCACCGCCGGAGAGCGTCCTCCCTTTCCTCCACTGGGGAAAGGCCGCGAGGTCAATGCCCTCGGCCAGGCGCTGCGCGATATGCGGGAAGCCTTGGAAGGCCGCTCCTATGTGGAAAATTACACCCAGACGCTGACCCATGAGCTGAAGTCGCCCCTCGCCGCCATCCGGGGCTCGGCCGAGCTCTTGCACGAAGACATGCCCCGGGCCGAGCGCGAGCGCTTTCTGCGCACCATTCGCGGCGAGGTGCAGCGCGCGGAGCACCTCATCAACCGGCTGCTGCACCTCGCCGCGCTGGAGGGACGGCAGGAACTTGGCCCGAGCGAGACCATCGTGCTGCAGGACCTTTTGCGCGATCTGGCCGACGAACTCGCCCCGGCCCTGGCCCACAAGGGAGTGCGAATGGAGAGTAAACTGGCGGCAGAGCCTCTCCGGGTCATGGGAAACCGCTACTTGCTGCGAGCGGCCGTCGAGAACCTTCTGCAAAATGCTCTCCAGTTCAGCCCGCCAGGGGGGACCATCACCCTCGCGGCCCGGCGTGCTGGCGAGCAGGTGCGGGTCCTCATCACCGATCAAGGACCGGGCTTGCCCGACTTCGCGCTCGCTCGGGCCTTTGAACGCTTTTTCTCCCATCGCCCCGATCCCAAGGAGGGCAAGGGAGCGGGACTGGGCCTCACCTTTGTCAAGGAAGCGGCCGAATTGCACGGGGGGCACGCGACCTTGCAAAACGGCCAGGACGGCGGCGCGGAGGCGACCCTTATCCTCCCGGCGGATTAGCTCGCCAAGACCTTTTCCCGCTGCTAGAGGTCAGGGAAATGATGGAACCCGAACAAAGGCCTCCCGCCCTCAATCATCCCCCCCAGCCCCCGGCGGGACTGCCACCCCACCATTCCCCCTCTCCATCCGCGGATTGGCCCAATCAGGATGACCGCACGCTCGCCATGCTCATCCACCTCCTCTCTCTGCTCACCGGTTTTTTGGGCCCGCTCATCCTCTGGCTCGTCACCCGCGACCGCTCTCCGTTCATCGATTTCCACGGCAAGGAATCAATCAACAATATGATCACGGTGACCCTTATCTCCATTGCCCTCGGGATCTTTTCGGTCGTGACCCTGGGTATCGGCCTAGTTGTCTTCGTTCCCTATCTGGTTGCCGTTTTCATCTTTGAAATCATTGCTTGTGTGGAAGCAAACAAAGGAAGATGGCATCGCATTCCGCTTGTCATCCGCCTGATTTCCTGAGCCCGACACGAAAGAGGGAAACGCCTCCCTTGCATGTCCGCCCTGCCGTGTGTATGAGTCCGCCCAGCAGCACAGTGCAACAATCTCATGCTTAAATGGACTCTCCAGAAAATCGTCGGGACTAAGAATCAACGCGAAGTCAAGCGCTTACGGCCCATCGCAGCCCGTATCAACGAAATCGAGGAGGCCCTTCAGCAGGAGCCAGAGTCCATTCTGGTGGAAAAGACCCGGGGCTGGCAGCAGAAACTGCACCGTTTTCTCCCGCTCCACACTCCCACCAAGCGCGCCATTGAGCAACTACCCCCGGAGCAGCTCAAGGAGCTGGCGGATATGCTCGGCGAGCGCCTCGAAGCCCTGCGCCCGGACTTCCCGAATCTTCCTCAAGTGGAAGCTACCCCCGCGTCCATTGAAAAAGCGAAGGCGGCCTTCCACGAGATCGAGGACCAATTCCCCAAATTGCGTGAGAAGTATCTCGAGGAAATTCTCCCCGAAGCCTACGCAGTGGTCAAAAATGGCGCCCGCCGCATGTGTGGCCGCACCATCGAAGTCGCCGACCAGGAATTGACTTGGGAAATGGTTCACTTCGACGTTCAGCTCGTCGGCGGCATCGGCCTGCATCGCGGCATCATCGCCGAGATGCAAACTGGTGAAGGAAAAACCCTGGTGGCCACCCTCCCCGTCTACCTCAATGCCCTCACCGGCATGGGCGTGCACGTGATCACGGTGAACGATTACCTCGCCCGCCGGGACTCGGAGTGGATGGGTTCTCTTTACCGCTACCTCGGTCTCTCCGTAGGCTGCATCCAGAATGGCCAGCCCCCCCAGGAGCGCCGCGCTCATTACGGCTGTGACATCACCTATGGCACCAATGCCGAGTTCGGCTTCGATTACCTGCGCGACAACGGGATGGCTTCCTCCGCCAACCAGCAGGTCCAGCGTGGCCACTACTTTGCCATCATCGATGAGGTGGACTCCATTCTCATCGACGAAGCCCGCACCCCGCTGATCATCTCCGGTCCCTCCACCGTAGCCACTTCCACCGAGAAATACGTCCAATACAAAGGGATGGTGGAAGCCCTGGTCAAAAAGCAGAACACCCTCTGCGGCGAGCTGGCAGCCACCGCGCAAAAGCAGCTCGACGACAAGGACTACGAGGAAGCGGGACGCACCCTTTTCAAACTCAAGCTGGCCCAACCCCGCAACCGCCAGCTCCTCCGCTTCATGGAGGATCCCGATACCCGCCGCATCATCGAAAAGGCCGAGCTGGCCATGTATCAGGACACGCAGAAAAAAGATCTCTTCGAGGCCAAGGAAGAACTCTACTACACCATCGACGAGAAAGGCCACGACACCGACCTGATGGAGATGGGCCGCGAATTCCTCTCCCCCGGCGATCCGGAAGCCTTCGTTCTCCCCGACCTCGCCAGCGCCTACGCCGAAATCGATGCCCAACTCGATCTCACTGACGAAGAACGAGCCCAGCGCAAGGACGAGGTCACCGTCAAGCTCGATGAGCAGGGCGAGAAAATGCACGTCATTACCCAGCTGCTGAAGGCTTACTGCATTTACGAAAAAGACGTCGAATACGTGGTGCAGAACAACAAGGTCGTCATTGTGGATGAAAACACCGGTCGCGAAATGCCCGGCCGCCGCTGGTCCGACGGCCTTCACCAAGCGGTGGAAGCCAAGGAAAACTGCGAGATCGAAGCCGAGACCCAGACCTACGCCACCATCACCATTCAAAACTACTTCCGGCTCTACACCAAACTGGCCGGCATGACGGGCACGGCGGAAACAGAAGCCGCTGAGTTCAAGGATATTTACAACCTCGACGTGCTGCCCATCCCCACCAATCGCCCCAACCAGCGCATCGATGAAAACGATCAGGTCTTCAAAACCCGCCGCGAGAAATACAACGCGGTGGTGACCAAGATCAAAGAAGCCCACGACAAAGGCCAGCCCGTCCTCTGCGGAACCGCCTCGGTGGAATCCTCCGAGACTCTCTCCCGCATGCTCAAGCGGGCCAAGATTCCCCACAAAGTGCTCAATGCCAAATTCCACCGCCAGGAAGCGGAGATCGTGCAAGCAGCCGGACAACGCGGCGCGGTCACCGTCGCCACCAACATGGCGGGTCGGGGAACGGACATCAAGTTGGGCGAAGGCATCGCCGAGCTCGGTGGTCTTTTCGTCATCGGCACCGAGCGCCACGAATCCCGCCGCATCGACCGCCAGCTGCGCGGCCGCTGCTCCCGTCAGGGCGACCCCGGGATGTCGCAATTCTACATCTCCTTTGAAGATGACCTCATGCGCAACTTTGCCGCTGCCGACCGCATGACCAACATGATGGAGCGCTTTGGCATGGAAGAGGGAGAAGCCCTTGAGCACAAGTGGCTCAACCGCTCGGTGGAAACCGCCCAGAAGCGGGTCGAACAACACCGCTACCGCCAGCGGAAATACGTCCTCGACTTCGATGACGTGATGAACAACCAGCGGGAAGTGGTCTACGGCTACCGCAACGAAGTCCTCACCAGCGAAGATCCCCGGGAACTCCTCTACGAAGTCGTCGACAAGGTCATCCCCGAGAAGGTCGATTTCTACATCAACCAGCGCGACGAAGGAGCCTCCGACATTCTGGAGCTCATCGGCTGGGCCAACACCACCTTCCCTCTTCGCCTCAAGAAAGAAGAGGTCAAATTCGAGGACAAGAGCGCCGACGAAATTTCCGAATTCCTCGTCGAGCAGGTCAAAAAAGCTTACGAGGTCAAGGTCGCCCACGAGATTCCCCAGATGCTCGACGACCTCGAGCGCCAGATCATTCTCGTCGCTATCGACCGCCAGTGGCAGCAGCACCTCTACAACATGGACAGCCTGCGCGATGGCATCAGCCTGCGCGCCCAAGGGCAGAAGGACCCACTGGTGGAGTATAAGAACGAAGCCTACAAGCTCTTCGAAGAGCTCATGGCCAACATCGAGGAAGAAGCCCTCGGCAACCTCTTCCGCTCCTACACCAATCTGGAGGCCTACGAGCAATTCCTGCACAATCTCCCCATGCAAATGGGCGGACAGGCTCCGGACCACGGTCAAATGGCCAAGCGCAATCTCACCGGACCGTCCACCGAGCCCCCAAAGGCTCGCAAGCCCGAGGTCAAACTGACCCTGCCCAAGCGCCGCCCCACCGTGAAGGTCGGTCGCAACGACGACTGCCCCTGCGGCTCGGGCAAAAAGTTCAAGTCCTGCTGCGGTCAGGAGGACTGAAGCCTCCCCTGCCCCTCACCCCCTCCGGCGCGGAAAGCTTTCCGCTCCGGAGTTTTTTTGCTCCCTTGGCGAGGTCAACTTTTCTGCTGGTCGCAGAAGGTCTCCCACTCGGCTTCGCTATCAATATCGCATTTCGCTTCCGGAGCGGAAACAAGAGCCCGCCTCTCGAGGTGCTTCCGAATAACGGCCCGGCCTCCTTCCTCTCCCTGCAATTGGGCCAGTTCGGAAAAATGAGCACGTGCAAAAAGAGCAGGCGGCCCCATCCATTCGCCAGCCTGGCATTGCACCAGAGAAGCCTCCCCGGATTCCAGGGGAGCCTTCATCCGCAAGAGGGTTTCCACCGTCACTCCCGGCTGATCCACCAGCAGGACAAAGACAGCATCCACCTCGGGCAAGCTCCGCACCCCGCAGGCGAGCGAGTTGCCCATCCCCTCCTGCCAATTCTCGTTGGTCACCAAAGTCACCTCCGGCGGCAGCGCCAGCCGTGCAATAGCTTCGCGGCGGGCCCCCAGAACCACTCGCACCGGGTGACAACCTGCCGTGATGGCCAGGCGACAAGCGCGCTCGAGAAGGGTTTCGCCTTGCCACTGCAGAAGCTGCTTGGGTTTGCCAAAACGACGAGCCTCTCCCGCCGCCAAGATCACTGCTCCATAGGTCACCGATGAAGCATGCCCGGCAGGAAAACAGAAGAAAAGGCCACTCTCCTCTTTTTTACCAACAATTTGCAGGCCCTAAGGCATTTGCGTTCTTGGACCCGAGCCTTTCTCCACCCCATCCAGACCACCCTGACCATGAGCCTCACCCTAAAAATCAACGGCCAAGAACACCAAGTGGACATCGATCCGCAGACACCCCTTCTCTGGGTTTTACGCGATCATCTCCACTACACCGGAACCAAATATGGCTGCGGCATCGCCCAATGCGGGGCCTGCACCATCCACCTCGACGGGCAAGCGGTCCGCTCCTGCCAAGTCCCGGCCTCCGCTGCGGAAGGGCTGGCCATCACCACCATCGAGGGCCTCTCCAAGGAAGGAGACCATCCCGTGCAGAAGGCGTGGCTGGAGTGTGATGTCGCCCAGTGCGGCTACTGTCAGGCGGGTCAAATCATGTCCGCGGCCGCCCTCTTGGCGCAAAACCCGCACCCGAACGAGGACGAAATCTCTGCCGCCATGAACGGCAATATTTGTCGCTGCGGAACCTACCCGCGTATCAAGAAAGCCATCCAAACCGCCAGCGCCTCCCTCTAATTTCCACCGCCCGACATCCGATGAAAAACACGACTCACTCCCTCGACCGCCGCTCGTTCCTGAAAGCCACCACCCTGACTGGAGGGGGCCTCCTCTTGAGCTTCAGCCAGGTTTTCCTCGCCGCCGAACCCAGCGCCACTTCTGCCGAAGAAGCCCCGCGCTCCATTGAGTTCAACGGCTACATCCGTATCGCCCCGGATAATCAAGTGACCTTGCAAGCTCCCAACCCGGAATTTGGGCAAAATGTGAAGACCTCGCTGCCCATGATCCTCGCGGAGGAACTCGATGTGGACTGGAATCTGGTCACCGTCGTGCAAGGCTCCTTTGATCGGGAACTCTACAGCCGGCAATTTGCTGGCGGGAGCGGTGCGGTGCGCCACGGATGGCCCATCCTGCGGGAAGCGGGAGCCAAAGTCCGCCAAATGCTGCGCGAGGCAGCCGCCCAGCGATGGGAAGTTCCCGTCGCGGAAGTCAGCACCGAAAAAGGCCATCTCCTCCACCCGGGCACGGGCCGCAAGCTCACCTACGGCGAGGTCGCGAGCGAAGCAGCCACCCTCCCCGTCCCCGATCGGGTCTCTCTCAAGGCTCCCGAACAATTTTCCCTGATTGGAAAGGACACCCGCAATGTCGACGGCCTCGCTATCGTCACCGGCAAGGCTGGTTTCGGGGTCGACTACCACGTGGAAGGAATGCTCACCGCCATGATCATCCATCCTCCCGCATTCGGCATGACCCTCAAATCCTACGACGACACGGCGGCCCGTCAGATGCCCGGGGTGAGAAAAATTTTCCCCATCGAAACCTTCAACGACAGCCATCAAAACCGGGGATTCGATATCAGCGCCTTTCCCAAGCTGGTAGTGATTGTGGGCGATTCCGTCTGGCAGGTGATGCAGGCCAAAAAGGCCATCCAATGCGAATGGGACACCACCGTGGACGAGCTGGAAAGCAGCGAAGAGCACCAGAAACGAATGGCAGAAGCCGCCGCCAAACCTGCCCGGGAACTGCGCCGCGACGGCAACCCCGAAGAAGCCTTCGCCCAGGCAGCCAAAGTCATCGAGAGCACCTACACCGCCCCGTTTCTCGCTCACAACACGATGGAGCCACTCAACTTTTTTGCTCACGTCACGGACGAAAAAGTCTTCGTGGCCGGCCCCCTGCAAGCTCCAGAATTCGCCCAACGCGCCTTGATCGCCCGCCTGGGAGTGGCTCCGGAGAGCATTGAAATCGAGATGACCCGCATGGGAGGAGGCTTCGGACGCCGAGCCTATGGCCACTTTGTAGTCGAGGCAGCTCTCATTTCGCGGGAAATGAAAGCCCCCGTCAAACTGCTCTACACCCGGGAAGACGACATGACTTTTGGGATCTATCGCCCCGCTTACCGGATCGATTACAAAGCCGCGCTCGATGCCGACAACAAACTCATTGCCTTCTCCGTCAAGGCTGGAGGAATTCCCGAAAGTCCCCTCGGCCGCTCCGCAAACCGCTTTCCCGCCGGAGCGGTGGAGAACTATCTGGCCGAAGAGTGGTCGCTGGATTCCGCCATCACGGTCGGAGCCTTTCGCGCCCCCCGCTCCAACTTTATGGGAGCGGCCGAGCAGGCTTTTCTCGACGAAGTCGCCTTGGCAGCCGGCAAGGATCCGCTCGATTTTCGCTTGGAGCTCTTTGAACGGGCCAAAACCGCGCCGGTCGGCAACCGCAACGACTACGATGCCGAGCGCTACGCCGGGGTCCTGGAACTCGTGAAAGAAAAGGCCCAGTGGGACAAACCTCTCCCCGCAGGCATCCATCGCGGTGTGGCCGCTTACTTTTGCCATGCCAGCTACGCCGCCCACGTCGTGGAGGTCGCCATCGAGCAGGAAAAGGTGGTGGTCAAGAAGGTCACCAGCGCAATCGATTGCGGAGTGGTGGTCAATCCCGATGCCGCCGCCAACATGGTGGAAGGAGCAGTCGTGGATGGCATCGGAAACGCCCTTTTCGGAGAAATGACCTTTGTCGGCGGGCAGCCCCAAAAGCAGAACTATGACCAGTATCGCATGATTCGCTTCCGTGAATCCCCCATGGAAATCGATGTTCATTTTGTCGATAATGGCATCGACCCCACGGGTCTGGGCGAGCCTCCCTTCCCTCCGGTCTTCGCCGCCTTCACTAATGCCCTGAGCCGCGCCACGGGCAAGCGCCACTTCCATCAGCCCTTCGGCCTGGAAGTCACCGCTTGATCGTCGCGCCCCAGTCTTTATGAGCAACGATTGGCATCACCTTCTTGCCTTTTTGCAGGAACACCGCCACCGCCCACTGGCCCTAGCCACCCTCGTGGCGCGGGAAGGCTCCAGCTATCGGCAGCCCGGAGCCCGCCTCCTGGTTGCCCCCGGTGGCCCGTCGGTGGGCTCCCTCAGTGGAGGGTGTCTCGAAGAAGGCATCGCGCAAGTCGCGCAACGGGTCTTGGCCGACGGACAGGCGCGAACCGAACGGATCGACACCCGGCCTCATTTCGGCTGCCCGGGCAAGCTCACCATTCTGATTGAAAAGTTGCCTCCCGGAGGGTTGCGGGAGGCCATCACCACCCGAATCGCCAACCGGGAAACTTTCACTCTCAGCACGAACGCGACCGAAACCCGCCTCGGGGCTCCCGAATCAGCCCACGATTTCGTGGAAACCGTCCATCCCCGGCCCCGTCTCCTCGTGGTGGGCTGGACTGCCGACGAGAACCCGCTTTTTGAAATGGCTCAAATTCTTCACTGGGAGTGCTATCGCCTCCTCAAGAGCCCCCGGCAACAGGTGGCGCAAGTGGCCCACGAGTTCGCTACCTTTTGCCCGGCCGAGGAGCTGGAGGAGCGCTTTCCTCCCGATTCCGCCACGGCCCTGCTCGTGATGAGCCATCACCTCGCCACCGACCTGGCCTTTCTAAACGCCGCCATTCCCGCAAATTACAGCTACCTGGGTCTGTTGGGCTCGAAGCGACGACGGGAGGAATTACTTGCCGAGCTGGGCGCCCGTGGTTTGCTCGAAGATCCCACTTGGGTGGAGCGGTTTTACGCTCCCGTCGGCCTGGATCTGGGGGCGGACAACCCGGCCACCATTGCCTTGGCGATCCTAGCCGAGATCCAAGCGGTCTTCGCCCATCGCCAAGGGGGCTTCCTGCGCGAACGCCTCGGCTCCATTCATGGTCAGGGACAAAGGAAAGCCCTCGAGAGCCTCACCCAATGAGAACCCGGGGTGGGACGAGCATCTTGAGAAGAGCGCCCTGCCGGGAAGGGGGGGCGAGCTGGAAGTGCGCGAGGGCGGCCTTCTTCATCTCGCAATAGCCCGCTTCCGCGCCCAGCAGCCAATTGACAAGTGCGGAGAAGCTGGGCTCATGGCCAACGAGGACCACCCGCTCCAGCTCGGCCGGGAGGGCGGCCAGCTCGGCCATCACCGTCTCGGGATGAAGGTGAAAGTCGAGCCACTCCTGCACCACCGGCTGCTCGGGTAAGGCGGCGGCATGGAGAATCCCCGCCGCCGTTTCGCGAGCCCTTTCGCGCGGACTGCTCAACACGAGGTCGGGAGAATGCCCCAACTCCACGAGCAGGCGGCCCACCGCGCGCGCTTGCTTCCAACCCTTACTGGTCAGGCGCCGCCCGGCATCAGTGCGATCGGGGGCGATGTCTTCGGCCTTGCCGTGGCGAACGAGAAAGAGCTCCATTTCACATCGTCATTCCCCCATCGGTCGCCACCACTTGTCCGGTGATGTAGCGGGCCTCGGGGCTGGCTAAGAAGAGGGCGAGAGCAGTGACATCGGCGACATTGCCGAGTTCCTTGAGCGGAATCTTCTCCTTGATGGACTCGATGATCTTCTCGTCGAGGGCA
The DNA here is from genome assembly GCF_016595415.1 of Roseibacillus ishigakijimensis. Classification (GTDB taxonomy): domain Bacteria; phylum Verrucomicrobiota; class Verrucomicrobiia; order Verrucomicrobiales; family Akkermansiaceae; genus Roseibacillus; species Roseibacillus ishigakijimensis. Next base: position 65,512 of record NZ_JAENIO010000013.1, on the reverse strand, counting down.
TCGGTCATATCGGTGGCGATGAAGCCCGGGGCAATGGCGTTGCAGGTCACCTTCTTGCCCGCCAACTCACGCGCGACGGACTTGGTGAAGCCAATGAGCCCGGCCTTGCTGGCGGCGTAGTTGGCCTGCCCGGCGTTGCCGATGAGCCCGATGACGGAGCTGACGTTGATGATGCGCCCGTGACCCGACTTCATGAGCGGACGCTGGAAGGCTTTCGTGAGGTTGAAGGCTCCCTTCAGGTTGGTGTCGAGCACGGCATCCCAGTCCTCTTCCTTCATCCGCATAAGCAGGCCATCACGGGTGATGCCGGCATTGTTGATGAGAACGTCCACTTGGCCAAAGTCCGCCAAAATGGTCTTGGCCACCTCGGCTACGGCAGCTCCGTCAGCCACGTCCACCGCGTAGGCCTTGGCCGCGTCGGGAGTCTCGCCATTAATCGTATTCACCGCCGCCCCACAACTGCTCTCGTTGCGGGAAATGACCGCCACCTTGGCTCCCTCGGCAGCGAAAGCCTTTGCCATTTCCAGCCCGATACCCCGGCCAGCGCCGCTGACCACCACCACTTGATCTTGAAATTTTGCCATCGCGGGATTGCACCCGAGGGGGAGCCGTCTGCCAACCTCAAATTTTGTCCAAAGCGGCCCGAGGCACTCCCGCCACCCTGCCGCCGGGCTTCGGAGCGCGGAACCCCGAACTCGCTCTTTCGTTTTCTTTCAAAAAGTGCTTTCTTGTCGGTCGTGAAATTCTTCGACCGCGAACAATGGCTGGCCCTGCGCACAGGTGGCTTGATTCTCCTCGCCTTTGCGGCTGGCATCGTCCTCATCTGGGTCGCCGGCTACCTGCCCGGCACGGTCGGTCGCACTTTTTCCCTCATCACCGGAATGCTGTGGACCCCCACCATCATGGAGCCCGTGCTCGCGGTCGCGGCCCTGATGGCCATCCTCATTCTCAATCACTACCGTCGACAGCGGGAAGGCTCGGAGTTCGTCTATCTGGAGACGGTGGATGGTCCGGCGGCCTCCCAATTGCCAGCGGAATCCCGCGCCGTGACCTTTGCCGACCAACCCCAGCCGCCCAGCGGGGAGGAGGTGGTGGCCGTGGTGGAGGGCTTGGTGGCAATGGGTGACTTTCGCGACGCCCAACGCCTCATGCTCGAGCTGCCTCCCCAATTGCTCGAAGAAGAAGCCATGCTGGCGGTGCGCTTGCAAATGGCCTATCACAACGAGGACCCCAACCATGTGCGCGGCCTCAGCCGGAAACTCGCCGACCTCAACCCGGACCATCCGGCCTTGCAGCAATCATGAAAAGTGTCCTCCGCACTCTGGCTTGGCATCTTGTTCTTTGCGCTTACACTTGGAAGCTGGCCTTGCTCAGCGTCGATCAGGAACCTGGAATCTTAGCCGATTACCTCGCGGTTCTCGGCTTCGGCGTCGTCGCCTTTACTCACGCTGTCAGAAAGAAGCCGCAATCCGGAACCAATCAATCCTAATCAACTCACAAAACCGGGTTACAAAGCCAATCAACAGGAGCAACCGCTCAATTTGAGCGGAAAGAAGGAGGAAAGAGAGCACCGGAAGTTGCCGAGATTGCTACTTGGGCGAAGAACGCTAGAGCTCGAGTTCCAATTGTCTTTTAGCCTCCCGGGCGGCGAACTTGACCCCCACGCCCAGCAGGCGCACGGCCCGGCCCTGCCCCCGCTGCCAAGCCTCCTGCAAGAGCTCCGCAAACAGGGCCCTCTCCAGCTCGCTTCCGCCGCGCTCGGCGGTGGTGGACTCGAAGTCCGCGAACTTGAGTTTGACAACCAGGGACTTGATGCGTCGTTCGCTCTTCTCACTCAGGGACTCTTGTAAACTCTCCAGCAAGGGGGAGAGAGCGGCATCGAGTTCCTCAAGAGATTGGCGATTTTCGCGAAAAGTGGTTTCCTTGCTCAGGGACTTGCGCTCGCGAGTGACGCGCACCGCACGGTCGTCCACCCCCCGGCAGAGATCGTAGAGTTCGCTCCCCCATTTGCCAAAACGGCGGGCCAACTCCACGCGCTCGAATCGCTGCAAATCGCCACAAGTGGTCACCTGCAGTGCAGCCAGCTTTTGCGCCATCTTCTGCCCCACCCCGGGAATTTTTTTGACCGGAAGCTCCTGCATAAAAGCGGCCACCTCCTCGGGAGCGATCGCGAATTGGCCATCAGGCTTTTCCCAGTCGCTGGCCACCTTGGCCAACATCTTATTGGGCGCGATGCCTGCCGAAGCGGTGAGCCCGGTCTCCTCCCGGATCTGATGGCGAATCTCCCGTGCCACCGCCGGACCCGGGGAATTGAGAGCCGTGATATCCAGATAAGCCTCATCCAGGCTCAAGGGCTCGATGAGCTCGCTGAAGCGCCCGAAAATGGCCCGGATCTTTTGCGATTCCTCTTGGTAGACTTCGAAGCGGGTGGGGACCAGAATGAGGTGGGGGCACTTTTCCAAGGCCATGAAAACGGGCATTGCCGACCGGCAGCCATACTTGCGGGCCTCATAATTGGCAGTGGTCAGAACCCCCCGTTGGGAACGCCCGCCCACCCCCACGGGCTTGCCTCGCAGCGCGGGCTGATCGCGCTCCTCTATGGCCGCATAAAAGCAATCCATATCGAGGTGGAGAATGGTCCGGGGCACGGGGCAAACTAGCCTCAAAGTGATTTCCGGGCAGCCTTTTTTGAAAGAATAAAGTCACAAAAGAACAAGATGAAGAGATTGCACTTTTCTTTACGATGAAAATACAAAGAGACCCGATCTCACTCTTGCGCGCTGCGGTGCGAGCCATTATGGCGGGGGCATGGCTCATCGCGTTCTCGTCTCCGATCCGATTTCTGAAATTGGCGTTGCTCTGCTCAACGATCACCCCGAAGTGGAAGCTGACTTCAAGACCGGGCTCTCTCCGGAAGAGTTGCTCGCAATCATCGGCGACTACGATGGACTCGTAGTGCGCTCCCAGACCAAAGTGACCCCCGAGGTCCTCGCTGCGGCCAAGAACCTGAAGGTCATCGGCCGGGCGGGCGTGGGAGTGGACAATATCGATAAGGACGCCGCCAACCAGCACGGGGTGATCGTGATGAACACCCCCACCGGCAACACCATTTCCACCGCCGAGCATGCCTTCACCCTCATGCTCTCGGCCGCCCGCAACATCGCCCCCGGCCATCAATCCGTCATCGCGGGAGAATTCGCGGCCGGGCGCAAGGCCAACCAGGGCATTGAGATGAATGGCAAGCGGCTGGCCGTCATTGGCATGGGGCGCATCGGGACCGAGTTCGTCACCCGGGCCAAAGCCTTCAACATGTCTGTGGTGGCCTTCGACCCCTTCTTGACGCAAAGCCGCGCCGACGAACTGAAAATCGAGTTGGCAGAGACCCCCGAAGCCGCCCTCACCGGGGCCGACGTCGTCACACTGCACGTCCCCCTCAACGATGGCACCAGGCGCATCATCAATGCCGATCGCCTCGCTCTCATGAACAAGGGAGCGCTAGTGGTCAACTGCGCACGGGGCGGGCTCATCGACGAAGCCGCCCTCAAGGCCGCCATCGACTCCGGTCACATTGCGGGTTGCGCCTTGGATGTCTTTGAAGAAGAGCCACCCAGCGCTGACCACCCCCTTCTCGCACTCAACAAGTTCGTGGCCTTCACCCCCCATTTGGGTGCCTCGACCGCCGAAGCCCAGGAGAACGTCGGCATCCAGGTCGCCGAGCAAGTGCGCGACTTTCTGACCACAGGGGAGATTCGCAATGCCATCAACATGCCTTCGCTGGATGCCTCCGCCCGCGCGGCCATCGGCCCCTACCTCGATCTTTCCGCTTCTTTGGGCAAACTTCTGGCCAAGCTGGGTATGAGCAATCCCGACGCCTTGCGAGTGTCCTACCACGGTCCCCTGGCTAAGAAGGACACCGCCCTCGTCTCGCGCTCGGTCCTGACCAACTATCTCTCCGCTTCACGCAGCGACGGGCAAGTCAATATCGTCAATGCTCCCGCCGTCGCCGCCGAAATGGGGCTGGAGCTGGTCGAATCCACCATCAATGCCAAGACCGAGTATAACGAGCTTCTCGTCGTGGAGTTGCGCAAGGGCGATGAGCGCTTCCGCCTCTCCGGCACCTTGATTGGCAGCTCTCCACGCATCGTCGAGATCGACCGCCTCTACGTCGATATCAACATTGCAGGTCACTTCCTCATCGTCCGCAATGACGACCGCCCCGGCATCGTGGGCGCGGTGGGCACCCTGCTGGGAGGGGAAGAGGTCAATATCGCCAATCTCTCCCTTGCCCGCAACAAGACGCAAGGCAACGCCCTCACCGTCATCGAGGTGGACGAGCCCCTCTCTGCGGAAATCATGGAGAAAGTGCGCGCCATCCCAGGCGTAACCCATTCCACTGGAGTTAGTTTGTAAATAGGCCACAAAGAGAGACAATTTTTCATTGTCACATTCTTCACAGTCCTTCAATATCACCTTCAGCGATGAAAAAACTGATTCTTGCAGCAGCGTTCTTGAGCCTCGGCAGTGTGGCTTACGGTGACATTCAGGCCCCTCCAGGTGCTCAATACAATTCGTCCCGCAAGTTGGGCCGGGCCATCAGCAACATCCTTTACGGGGTGATGGAGATCCCCGAGCAAATCGTTCGCCAATCCGACACCAATGGCCACAAGGCAGGCTGGTCCTACGGAGTTGTCAATGGCACCCAGCGCGCTTTCAAACGCTTGGGCTATGGCTTCTACGAGCTCTTCACGTTCCACTGCCCCACCTACAAAGGCACCTTCAAGCCCCCTTACACCAAGTGCGGCTCCGACTGGCGCATCGAGATGAACCCCAGCGAAGGTCTTTCCGAGTTCCCGCCCGAGCTTGGCTTTGAAGACTACTTCAGCCACTCCCGCACCCAAACTTGGTAAAACCGACTAGCAGTTTTACTTTTCCGAACCCGATTGGCGCTGCCGGTCGGGTTTTTTTTGACAATTGATATCTTTTTTACGAACAAAATCTCTCTCTCCGTCGTTATCCCGGATGTGACTACCCCCCAACTTCCTCTCCTCCTCGGACTCTTCTTCACGAGCAGTTCTTTCCTCTGTGGGCAAACCAGAGAATGGAAGAACACCGACGGTAGCAAATCAATCGTCGCCACCTTCGTTTCGCGCGATACCGAGACCATCACTCTCAAGCGGAGTACTGGCGAAACTCTCACCTTTCCAGTGACCCGGCTGCATGAGAGCGAGCTCACTTATCTGGATGACAACCACCCCTTGGAAACCGGCGGGGGCACGGAACAAGGCAACGCCTTCGGCCCCCTCAGCTTTGGCGATAGTCGGGCAGAGGTGGAAGAGAAGCTGTTGCAGAGCTCCTTTGTCAAAACCAAGGTCGATCGCGGGCTCTTCGGTCGCACCGGGCTCAATGGCATCTTCGAGACCGCGCAATCCATCGGGGATCTCCCCTGCTTCCTCTACTTCGATTGGGACACCGCAGGCGGTCTGCGCGAGGTGACCCTACGGACCAAAGACGAGGCCGTGGGCAGCTACCGCAGCAAGCTCCACCCCACTTGGACGGAACTGATCGAGCTCTTGGCCAAGCTCTACGGAAACCCCCTCTCCAAGTCCCCATTCCCCGAGGCAAACAAGCTGGAGATGGGAAGCATCATCGGCACCCATCTCTGGCGCACGGGCGAGGGCCACTCCGTCTTTCTGGGACCCGCCCGCTCAATGGACGGCTACAATGTGAGCGTGCGCATCACCACCGAACGCATCGAACCCGTCCCGGTGCCCTAGTCCTTGCCCTGGCGAAGAACTTTAGCCCGGGCCTTTGCCAAAGTGAGAAATTCTTCCGCCACAGGCTTGAGCTGCCCCTGCCAAAGCGCTCCCACCACCATGGGAGCGAAGTCAGCCAAGACGAGGGAGCGGATACCGGAGGGGGGCTTTTCAGCGGGCACGGCCACCCCGATCCCGGCCCCGAAGCCGCGCGCGACATAGTCTTTCACGGTATCGAGGGAACTGACCTCCACCGTCACCGGCCAGTCGATCTGGCGACTATCGAATTCGGCTTGCAACATTTTGCTCAACAACTCGTGGGGAGGAAGACCGATGAGCGGCAGACGCCCCACTTTACCCTTCTCCCAAACATCATCCTCCAGCACCCCGGCCAGAGAACGAGCTCTCTCCTGACTCGGCAAATGCAAGGCCAGCGGAATGCGCACAAACTCGCAGTGGCGCAACCCCTCCGCGAGGCGTCCATGAAGAACGGTGACCGCGATGTCGACCTTTTGCGCAAGAATGAGAGCAGGCACATCACTGGGCTCCGCCTCCAGCAAGGTGAGACGCATACCCGGCATCCCTTCCCGTAATTCGCTCAACAAGTCTGGCAGATGATTCCGCAAAACGGTGGCGGAGGCCGCGATGCGCAAATGGCGGCTCTGCTCGCCCTTGAGCTGCTCCTCCACCTCATCGAGACGAGAGAAAAAGGGATAGGCAAAATCGTAAAGCCGCTCCCCTTCCGTGGTGAGAGCGAAGGGCCGCCGATTGAAAAGCTTCACTCCCAGGTCCTTTTCCAGCTGTAGAATTTGCCCACTTACCGCCGGTTGCTGGATCCCGTAGGGCATCTTCCGCACCGCAGCAGTGATTCCTTCGTATTTGGCCACGTAGTAGAAGAGCTCGAGATGGTGGACGTTCACCAATGGATTGAAGCAACTTGCCCGACCCCTGCCTAGCGAGAAATCAGTGGTCAAAAAAGGCCCCTCCCCTTTCCCGCAGGAGAGGAGACGAGCCTACTTTTTCTAGTGAAGAACGAACTCCCGGCAATCAGAACTCGTAGCTGGCGCCGAGCCGGAACTCGCGGCCGGGACTCTTCAGCCCGGAAGCCGCATAAATGGTGTGGTCCTGATAATCGTCGTCAAAGAGATTGTCCACATTGGCAATCAACTCCAACCCGTCAACGTGCGGCACTTGCCAGCGGGCGAAGGCATTGACCAGAGTGTAGGACTCCTTGCCCGCTACGGACGGGAAGCGGCCGAAAGGCACTTCTTCCACATTCTCGCGATATTCCACGCTTCCCCCCAAGGTCAGCCCCCAGGGCTCGGCAAAGTAAGAAGCCTGTGCGATCCAGCGACGCCCCGCCACCACCATCCCGAAGTCGTCGGGGTAAGCATAACCCTTCACGCTGGGCTCATTGTCGCTCACCCCCAGCGAAGCGGAAAAGGCCTCGTTGCGGTAGCCCAAGGTGAATTCGTAGCCTTCATTCTCGATGTCACCCAGGCTCACGGTGCTCCCGGAGGGGTAGATGTAATTGTCGATGGTCTGATTGAAATAAGCCCCCTGGGCAAAGAAGCCGGCAATCTCATATTCCGCGCTGTAGCGGAAGTTGCGCGCCTCTTCCCCCTCCAAGTCCGCCGGCGGTGCGCCCGGCAGAAAAGACTCGCGGATACCCACCCCGCGGTAGGCCTCGGCATAAGAAGCCATCAGGGAAAGTCCCTCCAAGGGCCTCACCGTGACCGTTGCATTGGGGCTGAAACGGGAAGAATCGTGCTCTTCCCCCGCGATGTCATCGAAATCATAGCTATCATAGCGACCGCCGAAACTCAGCTGCAGCATGCGGTGCAATTGCCAGTCATTTTGCCAAAATACACCATAGGCCAGCTCCTCCTCCGCCACCTTGCCCGAGGTCCGCCGCACTTCGCTATCGAAGAAGCGCCAGTCCACCCCATAAGTCGCGGTAAAGCTGTCCCCCAGGCGTGTAGCATTGCGGAGATTGAAACCGAAACCATCCAGCCGGGTGTGCTCGCCACTGAGCCCGCGCTCATATTCCTGCCGCGAAAAAGAAGCATCGGCCTGCAAGTCCACCCAGGGATTGTCGACTGGCTGATAACGATAGCGCGCGGTCACGGTGTCCCGCCCTAACTCGATGGGCTGCAGGAGACCAGTTGGTCGGCCAGATTCCACCAACCAGTCTTCGGAGACATTGGGGCGGTCGAAGGCCAATGTCTCACTGCGCTGATGCTCGTAGCCGAGTTCAAGAGCATGCCCGCCTGCAAAGCGACCGCTCAATTTCACCAAATACCCTTCACCGCTGTATTCCGTGAGGTCCACCACCCCCCCATCCCCGGCCTCATAATCGGCCCGATCGGTGTAATTGGCGGAAAGAAACAACCCCCAATTGTCACTCAGCCGGGTGGCGAGGGTTTGGGACAATTTGAATCCTTCGCCATTGGAATAGTAGAGCCCCTTGCTCAAGCCCTTGAATTCCTCGTCGGGTCCGAGGAGGTCAAAGGCCCCCTTGGTCTCGAAGCGGACCGCGCCATTCAACGCGCCCAAGCCCTGCAAGGCATTGCCCGCCCCGGCCTCGATGGCCACCTGCTGGATGAGCTCGGGCTCCACAAACACCGAGCCCGCATGGTGATAGAGACTTCCCTGCACCGCACCATCCACCGTCACATTGCTGAGAGGCGATTCCAAGCCATTGACGAAAATTTGCTGGGCCTGCGCGCGACCGCCATTGACCATCACCGAAGGAGTATTCTGGAAAATATCGTTCAAATCGGCTGCCTGCAGATTCTCCAATTCCTCAGCATCAATGGACTCGGTAACGTGGGGAGAAAGCAGCTCGGCCACCGGCTCGTCCTCAGCGGTCACCGTGGACGGGTTCAAGGTCTCAAAGGCATCTTGAGAGAAAGCCAGTGGGCTGGCCGCGAGAAGAAAGACGGCGGAATAGGATGTCGTTCGCATGAGCGCCAGAAGCTGCTCGAAGCGCCCCTTTTCCTCTAGCGGTCGCTTGCCATTTTCAGACCGCCAGTTGCCTTCAACTCCCCCCTTCTCGCCCGAGCAGAAGTCATGGCGGCACGATTCACGCTTTCCTCTTGCGCCTGACGAGTACAGTTTGCGACCAGAAATGAAACTTTTCGAACCTTTCGACCTCACTCCAGGACTCACCCTGCCCAACCGCATCGTGATGGCCCCCCTCACCCGCAATCGTGCTGGAGACGGCAATGTCCCCACCGACCTGATGCGCGAATACTACCAACAGCGCGCCAGCTTCGGTCTCCTCATCTCCGAAGCCACCCCAGTCAACGAGGCAGGCCACGGCTATCCTTCCACCCCCGGCATCTATACCCCAGAACAGATCGAAGGCTGGAAGAAGATCACCGCCGCCGTCCACGAAGCAGGCGGACGCATCTTTTGCCAGCTCTGGCACTGCGGACGCATTTCCCACCCGGCCTATCAACCCAAGCACAAGTTCCCCCCCGCACCCTCCCCCATCGGGGCTCGCGACAGTCAAATCTGGAAGCCGGATTGGACCCCGGTGGAAAAAGTGGTCAAACCCCGCCAAATGAGCGCCGATGATATCGACTTCACCATCGAGGACTACCGCAAAGCCACCCGGGCTGCTCGCGAAGCCGGATTCGACGGGGTGGAAATCCATGGAGCCAATGGCTACCTCATCAACCAATTCCTGGCCCCCAATAGCAACAAACGCAAAGATGAATACGGAGGCTCCCTTCCCAACCGGACCCGCTTCCTTTGCGAGCTCCTCGACGCCGTGACCACGGAGTGGCCCGAGCGCGTCGCCCTGCGCCTCTCTCCTCCCGGCACTTTCAACGACATCGATAGTAGCGACGCCGAAGCACTCTACACCCACCTCATCGAAAAGCTCAACGACTACGATCTGGCCTATCTGCACCTCGTCGAGCCCCGCATGTTTGCCGACTACGACCTGGCGACCTACGACCTTCCACTTTCCAGCAAAACCTGGCGGCCCCTCTACAAAGGCACTCTCATCTCCTCCGGAGGCCACCAGAAGGAAAGCGCCACCGTGCTGCTCAACCATGCCCAGGCCGACCTCATCGCCTTTGGCCGTCTGGCCATCGCCAATCCCGACTTGCCGGAGCGCTTGCGCCTCGACGCCCCTCTCAACGACTACGACCGCGAAACCTTCTACGGAGGCACGGAAAAAGGCTACACCGACTACCCCACCCTCGCGGAAATGCCGGAACCGACCCCTGACCCAGCCCCCAATCCCACCCCTGATTCAGAGCAAAGGGAAAATCATGACACAGCCGACGAGGAGGAGAACACGACCACCCCCGCCGCACCCGAGCCAGGAGACACGGAGAAAGACCTCCCCCCGAGTTCAGAAGAACCTGATGAAAGTCAAACGGCTATCGACCCCACTCCCTCCGTCCAGACCGGAGAGGACCATCCGGGCGAAGAAGGACGCGAGCCCTGAAAAGGTCCGGCAACCTGCCTGCGAGCCATTTTTTTGAAACTTCTTTCACTGTGACCTTGTCGCTTCCCAGCTGATACGGTATACATACATTGTATGATAACGCAGACGGGACACTTGACGGAGGATCTAGAAAAAGACCTGGAGCTTGTTTCAGCCGAGCTTCACAATGAATTGGTGCGAGCCGAGCGGGAACTGGAGCTGGAACACGCCCAGCTGAAGGCCCTCGTCGGAGAGGACAATCCCGAGCTCGTGGAGCAAATGAAGGCCATGGAAGAGAGCATCACCCGACTCTACAATGGCCTCGAAAAGGCCGTCCTCTACCTTCAGCTGGCACAGGGGGAAAGCTACATCTTGCGCCAGCAAATGCAGAGCCGGCTCCCCGCTACCCGGCTGGACCGCCTATCGCCGGTAGCCTGAAAAAATCCTCCCTGACACGGACACACATTGCCGTAAGATTGTCTGGCTTCCAACGGGTTTTCAGGCACGCTAGCGTCATGGATAAAGAATTGGCTCTCATCGCGGACGATCCTTGGCTGGAGCCCTACGCCCATGCCATCACGGGTCGGCGTGATCGCTTCCGCGAAAGTCTGGCCCACAACGACTGGCGGGCCCGTGCGCAACTGCACCGGAAGCACGGCCTCCAGTTCGATGCCGAAGCACAACTCTGGTGCTACCGCGACTACGCTCCCAATGCCTATCAGCTCTCGCTGGTGGGCGACTTCAACAACTGGGACAAGAACGCCCATCCGGCCACCCGGCAGGAAAATGGCATCTGGGAGCTCACCCTCCCCGCCACCGCCCTTTCCCATCTCTCCAATTACAAAGTGTGCGTCAGCGGGGACAACGGCACCCACCACCGCCTCTCGCCCTTCACCTACTACGCCACCCAGAATCCCGAGAATCACGAATTCACCGGCACCATTTGGCAGCCCGCCAACCCCTACCAGTGGCAGAACGAAGCTCCCCCCAAGCCGACAGCCCCCCGCATCTACGAGGCCCACATCGGCCTCGCCACCGAGCGCGAAGGCGTTGGCACCTACGAGGAGTTCCGCACCTTCGTCCTGCCTCGCATTGCCAAGCTCGGCTACGACACTGTTCAACTCATGGCCATCGCCGAGCACCCCTACTACGGATCCTTCGGCTATCACGTGGCCAACTTCTTCGCCCCCGCCAGCCGCTTCGGCACCCCAGACGAGCTGCGCGCCCTCGTCGACGAAGCCCACGGCCTCGGCATCTCGGTCGTCCTCGATCTGGTCCACTCCCATACCGTCAAGAACTTTGCCGAAGGCCTTCGCGAGTTCGATGGCCGCGAGGGCTACCTCCTCCACGCCGGGCCCGCCGGCGAGCACGAGCAATGGGACTCCCTCCTCTTTGATTACGGTCATCCCGCTACCCTCGACTTCCTCCTCTCCAACCTCGCCTACTGGTTGGAAGAGTTTCGCTTCGATGGCTTCCGCTTCGACGGGGTGACCTCCATCCTTTATCACCACCACGGCGACACCACCTTCGACCACTACGACAAATACTTCTACGATGGCGTCGAATGGAACGCAGTCACCTACCTGCAACTGGCCAATCACCTCATCCGCGAAATCAATCCCGCCGCCCTCACCATCGCAGAAGACTTCTCCGGCCTGCCCGGCTGCTGCCGTCCCCCCGAAGATGGCGGCCTCGGCTTCGACTACCGCCTCGGCATGGGCATCCCCGACCATTGGATCAAGCTCCTCAAGCACACCCCCGACGAACAATGGAACCTCCAGGAAATCTGGCACCAGCTTTCCAACCGCCGCTCAGGGGAAAAAACCGTAGCCTACGCCGAGTCCCACGACCAAGCTCTGGTGGGAGATAAAACCCTCGCCTTCTGGCTCATGGACAAGGAGATGTATTGGCACATGAGCAAAGGTGACGAAAACCCCATCATCGACCGCGGCATCGCCCTGCACAAGATGATCCGCCTCCTCACCATGATCGCCGGAGGAGAAGCCTGGCTCAGCTTCATCGGCAACGAATTCGGCCACCCCGAGTGGCTCGACTTTCCCCGCGAGGGCAACAACTGGTCCTACAAATACGCCCGCCGTCAATGGTCCCTGGCTGATAATCCAGAGCTAAAATACGGCGGTTTACAAAACTTCGAAGCCGCCCTCCTCAAACTCGTGCGCGACCACCGCGTCCTCGAAGCCGCACCCGCGCAACTGCTCAATATCGACCAAGACAATCTTTCCATCCAGTTCGAGCGCGCCAACCTCCTCTTCGCCCTCAACTTCCACCCCCACCACAGCATCGAGGGCTATCAATTCCCCACCCACCTGCCAGGTAGCTACCGCCACCTCCTCGACACCGATCAAGCCGAGTTCGAGGGACACCAACGTCTCGCCGCTGGCACCACCCACGAGGCTCCGGAGGGGACAATCAGCATCTACCTCCCCGCTCGTTGCGGCGTGATTCTAGAAAAATGCTAAACCTCCGAAAAGGGGGCGACCCGCGCAGAGCGGTCTCCCCCTTTGCTTCCCCCCGCCTTTGCTTTTTTGCCTTTTCCCGCACCCGGTCTAGCCTGGAGGCATTCCCGTGAGCGACCGCCCTCTCCTTCCCCTCGACACCCGCCCCGCCCTCTTTCTCCCCGAGCTTGGGCTCCATCTCGACGCCCCCCGCAAGCAGGCCTTCTCCTTCGTCTCCCACGCCCACGCCGACCACTTTGCCCGCCACGAGCGCATTCTTTGCTCCCCCGAGACCGCCCACCTTCTCCGTCGGCGCTACCAGGTCGCCGCCGATCGCCTGCACCCTCTCGCCTACGGAGAACCCTGGCTCCATCAGGACCATGAAATCCGCCTCCTGCCAGCCGGACATATTTTCGGCTCCGCCATGCTCCATCTCACCCGAATCAGCGATGGATCCAGCCTCCTCTACACCGGAGACTTCAAACGACGCCCCTCATTGACCTGTCAACCAGCGCAACTCCAGCCCGCTGATTTTCTCATCATGGAGACCACCTTCGGCCTTCCCCGCTACCGCTTCCCTCCCCGACAGGAGCTCACCTCCCGCCTTCTCTCCTTCGTCAAAGACGCCTTCGCCGAGAACCGCACCCCCGTCGTGCTCGCCTACTCCCTTGGCAAAGCCCAGGAAGCCCACGCCATTCTCTCCGCCGCCGACCTCCCCACCGTGGCAGCAAAGAGCGTTTGCGAGATGTCCCAAGCCTGTCACGAAGCAGGTCTCACCCTACCACCCCCCCCAGCTCTCGCAGACCAAGTGCCCCCCGGACACACCCTCATCGCCCCGCCCCAGATTCGCCGCCAAAAGCGATTCGCCGCTCTCGGTCCCACCCGCACCGCCATGCTCTCCGGCTGGGGTCTCGATGCCAGCGCGCGCTATCGTTACCGCTGCGACGCCGTCATTCCCCTCTCCGACCATGCCGACTACGACGAACTGATCCAAACCGTGCAAAGCGTGAACCCGCAACGCATTCTCACCGTCCACGGGTCCACCCGCGCATTCGCCCGCGACCTCCGTCAACACGGCTACGAAGCCTGGTCCCTCGACGGCAATGACCAGCTCGAATTCCCCTTCCAAACCCTCTGAAAGCTTCCACCCTGAAAGAGAGAAGGCCCTTAAGTCTCTCAACTTAAGGGCCTTCATTTGGTTACGGGGCTCAGATTTGAACTGAGGACCTTCAGGTTATGAGCCTGACGAGCTACCTGGCTGCTCCACCCCGCGATTTTGTTAGTTCCAGTGGCTCTCGCCGCCGGGAGGGGGACGTTATCTCACTTTCCGACCGGTGCAAGAATCTTTTGCCAGTTTTTTTCGTTTTTTTTGGAAAGAGCTTTCTTTCACAGCCCCGGCCCAAAATCCGCACCTACAAATTGGCGGAGAGGGAAGGAATCGAACCCACCAGACCCCGTGAGAAGTCTCAACGGTTTTGAAGACCGCGGCGGCCACCAGGCACGCATTTCTCTCCGCCCTCAAGGTGAAGGTGTTTGCTCTCGGGCGCAAGTCTCTCTTCGCTTTCCGCACCTTTCCTCCCCAACCTCAGCGTTTGGCGGGCCGGAGGGCGTAGGCGCAGGCCGCAGCGAGGGCGAGGAGGAGGAGACAGGCTCCCACCAGTTCCGGCCGGCCGGAATTCGCGCTTCCATTGGCAAGGGCGAGGCGCAGGGTAAGGGGCTCACTCCCGGCCACCCGCACGGAGCGGCGGAAGATCAACTCCTGACCCTCGGCCGGCACGGGCACGGCGAGGGCCTGGGGGGCGGGCTCGCTGGTTTTCTGGTGCTTGAGCAAGCGGTCGGCAATGCGCCGTAGAAAGTCGTTCTCCTCGGCGGAGTTGCCCAGCAAGAGCTGCTCCAGATCGGTGGGCTTGAAGTTCACTTCCCCTTGCAAGATGCCATTGGCGGCAGCGGCCACTTCCAGTTCATTGTTGCGGGCACTGGCGGGGTCGTTGAGGGCGTTGTCGAGGTAGAGGCGCTGGCGCCGCGAATTGAGCCCGACCACGATTTGATCACTCTGCACGCGATTGAGTTTCACGCGGGCGTCTTCGTTGAAGGCTCCGTCGAGGCTGTAGTTGTTCGCCACATTCTGGTAGAGCAAAAGGGCCTCGGCCTGTTGCCCGGCCTGCAGGAGGCTGTCGGCCTTGTCGAAGGTGGCGATCGCTTTTTCTTTGGCCAAAGTGGAGCGGTCGGCGAGAGCACGCAGATAGGAGTCCTTGCCGAAGCGCTTGGAGGCCGCCGATTCCTCCTGCAAATCGAGATCACCGGCGATTGAGCCCAGCTCAAAGTCCTCCGGCACGATGACGCGCCAAACGATATCCTCCAGAGGGACGGAAATCTCCGGGCTACGAAAGGTCAGGCTCTCCGCCACTTCCCCGGCCTGGGCGTAGGCAAATTCCACCTCGGCGGCAGTCTCCCCGGCGCCGGGCACGACGTAGAAGAGGTAGCCCCCGCCATCGCGCACGATGTTCACGCTCTCGCCATTGACAAAGACATGAAAGAGCTCGGCTCCGCCCGGAAAAGCGATGCGCAGTGAGCTGCGTTGCACGACCTCGACCTGGAGCCGGGCGGCGGTGAGGCGATCACCGAGGGGTGAGACGACGGTAGTGAATTGCCCTTGCGAGACACGGAGCTTGAGGGCTTCCGCGATGGCATGCCGGGTGACCTGAACGGTAAGAGGGCCGGGCCCCGCGCGCAGGACGGCCGCCGGACTGCCCCCTTCCCCAGCGCGCCGCAGGGAACCGGGTAGAGCGGTCCAATCAACACGATACCACCCTTCTGGCAGGTCCGCGAAGGTCACCTCGAGATGACTTCCCGCGCGAAAAGCGAAGGTGGTGTTCGCTTGCCGGAGGGCAGGAAATTCCGCTCTGGTGAGCCGCTCCTGTCCGCCCGTCCGCTCGCCCGTGCGCTCCCACTCCAGGCGCACGGCCTGGGAGCCGAGGACGCGGCGCTGGAAGGTGATTTCCCAAAGTCCAGCCTCGCCGGGAACGGGAAAAATCCCGCTCACCGCCTCTCCACTAGCCCGCAGCGTCTTGGCCATTTCCTCGCTGAGGTCGGGCAAGGCGACCCGTAGGGTGCGGATGGCGGCATTCTCGATCTCCAGGGAAGCGAGCAAGAGATGGCGCGTCTGCCCTTCGCGCAGGGTCACTTCTTGCAAAATTTGCCCCGTCACCCAGGGTTCCAGTTCCTCGACACCGAGGGTCAGCTCCCACTCTTTTTGCAAAAGACGGTAGGCCAAGGCGGAGTCGCCCACCGTGCGCAAGCCGGCCGCCCGGGGGTCTAGTTCGGAGACATTCTTGCGCTCCAGGGTGCGCAGGCGCAGTCCTTGCTCGGCCCGGACAATCAGTTGCCCGCTTTGGCGAGTGGCCTCGGCGACCACCACCCGCGGGACAGTCCAGCGATCGCTCCGGGGAGAGTCGTCGCCGGTCTCCTCGCCTTCAAAGGTTCCCGTTTTGGCCAGGACGAGGGAGAAAGCATTTTCCCCCAGGGTCTGCCCGCCGAGATGAGCGATCACCACGCGCTCGCCGTTCTCTTCGCTCTCGTCCCAGTGGCTGAGCGCCTCCCCGCTGAAGGACTCCACCTCGAAGCCCGGAGGCAGCGGCAAGCGAAAGCGGAAAATGCCCGCTCGCAGGATGGTCACCCGCAGGTCGGATTTCAGCAAAATGCGTTCCGCTCCCAGCGAGAGCACTTCCTCGCTCTCGACCCGGATTTCGGGCTCCACCGGCACCATGCCCAGCTGCAGGGTGGCCGCCTCGGCCCCGTAGCGATAGGCCCGGTGCAGGACCTCCCCCTCGGCCCGCAGAAGACGGGAGGGAAAGTCGCGGGCGTGAATCTCCAGCAAGCCGGTGGCGGTGACCTTCCCGGCCTGGGCTTCGCCTCCGAAAGCCAGCCCCAGCGAGCCCACTTCGCGCTCGGCTCCTTTCACTCGCAGAGGAGCGAGGGCGAGCTCCAAGGGCAGGGCCCCGAGACTGCGCTGGGTGACGACGAGGAGGGAAAAATCCTCCGCTTGCGGAGTAGCGAGGTCGACCACCAGCTCGCGGCTGGCGACATCGAAGCGCCAGCCAGCCACCGGTCCCTCGCCCACCCGGCTCACGGTGAGCCCTTCCGGGACGAGCAGGCGCACCTGCCGAACGACCCCTTGCGCGGGGCGCAGAGTCGCGTGATGGCGCCCTTCCAAAAGCCCCGGACCGGGGAGGTAAGCATTGGCCACCTCCACGAAGAACGCGGTCTCCTCACGCAGGGGATCACGCTCGCGGGGACGCAGGGAGAGAGTCGTCTCGGCCTGAGGGAGCAAAAGAAGGCGCACTACCGGCTGCCCGTCCTCCGCGCCTTCCTCCACCACCAGGGCGGAATCGGAGACCACTTCCCAACCGGCCTTGGGGAGAGCGAGATCGAGTCGACTGACCGCCGCAGCCGGAGTGGGGAGGGTCAGGGAGGAAGGCTCGGCTGGCATCTGGTAGGAAAAAGTCGCCTCGCGCCATCCGGGATCGCGCCCGGCGCCCTCCTCCCTCGCGTCCCCGGCCTTTGCCTCCGGTGGGGACTCCTTGTCAGGCCCAGCAGTGAGCGTGAGCCAAAAGCCGCTTTCATCGGAAGAGAGAAGAAGCCCTTCCCCCGAGAATCCCCGCAAGGTCGCGGCCGGACCCAGCAACCGGAAGCGGTCACCCACCTCCCCCCGGAGGGTCAGCTGGCCTTCCGCCGCGAAGCGTTCTCCGCTCATCTCTGCCACCTGCCGCAAGGACTCCGCAGCCGGGATTTCCGCCCCTTCACCGCGCGGAGCGCCCGCGAGAGTCACGCCCAGCATGAGCCCGGCCAGACCGGCGGAAGGACGCAAGCCCTTCCCCCGGGTTCGCGGGGAGGACCTTTTTCCCCCCAAGAGGCTCAGCAAAATCAGCCCCATCGCGCCCCCCAAGAGAACGAAGAACCAGAAAGCCCCGCCTGGCAGCCAGAGAGCCCCGGCCCCGGCGGCGAGAAAAGCGGACAAGCGAATGCCCATTCCCCAGCCTCGCAGCGAGGCCAGAAGAGTCAGCAGGACACCCCCGCCCATGAGCGCCAGGCTCCAGACGTCCCACCCGAAGCGACCCTTCTCGGCGTGGACAAGACGCGCCACCACCTCTTCTCCGGGGGCGAGAACCGGCACGCTGATTGAGACTTGGGAAGAACCCGACCCGGGCTCCGCAAAGGAAAGCGTCAGCAAGTAAGCCAGGGCGAGGAAGGCGGCCATGAGCAAGCCAAAGGCCACCCAGCGGGCGGGACGGGCCAAAACCGCGACCGCTGCCAGCAAGGCCAGCAAAAGCAGAGTCGGGAAAAGCCCGCGCTCCACCAGCCAGACAAAGCCGCGTTCACCCTCTGCCAGAGCGGACCCGGCCCGCAGGCGCAGCTCGCGGCGCTCATCCCCGGCGATGTCCCAAGCGGTTTGCAGAACCGGAGCGGCCAGGGTCGGCAGGGCGAGATCAAGGGCGCGGGAAGACTGGGCGGCTTGACCGTAGCGCAGCGAAACCGCCACCCGCTCATTGGCATCGGTGCCCGGCGGCAAGGGAATGAGGGTGCTGCCCTCATCGACCCGGGCATTGACAGCCTCGCCGGCCACGCGAGTTTCCCACAAACTCACCCCGGCGGGCAAGGTCACGCGCAGAATCCGGCTCCCCCGGCTACTCAAACTGTAGTTCATATCGGTGACCACTTCTCCATCGCGCGAGACCCGGCTGCTCGCTTCCGCGAACTCCACCACCTGCGCCACGGTCTCGCCCGGTTCATACCAATCGATAGCCAGAGCCAACTCAAAGGGACGAGCGGTGTATTGATAAACGGCCAGCGAGGGAGCGGAGCTGGACAGACGGAACTCGGCCGGAAGCTCGAGGACATCGAGCTTCAGCAGCCCCCCGGAGGCGGTCGCGACCTCGCACTGCACCTGCACCGGGCTGACCACCTGCACATAGCCGCGCTCGTCGCGCACCCCCAGCGGCTGCACCCGCCCGGGCCGCAGGGAGCCCCCTTGCGCTCCTACTTTTTCCTCGCAGGTGAGCAAGAGAGTGAACAGTCCCATCACGGGCTGTTGCAGGGTCACAATGACCTCCTCGCCCTCCCGCCGCCAGGTGCGCACCTGCTGGCCATCGATGGCCACATTACCCACCTCGGCGGGCACGCGCAGACGCCACTCATCGACGGGACTCCCCGTCACAAAGTAGTTCACCACCACGCTGCCGTAGGCGGTGCCATCCTTGAGAGAATAGAGATGAAAGACATCGGCCTCCACACTGCCGGGCAGGCGCTCCACCTGCAAGGTCGCCG
Organism: Roseibacillus ishigakijimensis; assembly: GCF_016595415.1. Lineage (GTDB taxonomy): Bacteria > Verrucomicrobiota > Verrucomicrobiia > Verrucomicrobiales > Akkermansiaceae > Roseibacillus > Roseibacillus ishigakijimensis. The sequence continues at coordinate 46,535 of NZ_JAENIO010000013.1, read as the reverse complement.
ACCAGTCGCGCTCCCGCTGCCGGAAGGCCAGCTGCAGCCCCGCCGGTCGTTTGGGGAAATAAGAGAGGGGCTTTTCGGCCAACTTGACGGCTTCTCCCAGCGACACCCGCACCCCCGGTTCGGCGGCGATGCCCAGGTCCCCCCGCACCGCCTGGGCTCCCGGGTAGCCCAACTTGGGCAGGACCCAGTCCCCCTCCGGCAGTAACTCGTTATTCTCCAACTGCACCCGCAGGAGTTGGCGCCCGGCCACTTCTTCCGCGAAAAGTATGCGCAGCGAGCGCCGCTCGTTTTCCTCGCCACCACTCACCACGTAGTCGGCCACCGCCGCCCCGCTGACAGAGACCACCGCATGGGCTGCGGGAAGTTCCAGGGTCCACTCGCGCAGGGTGGACTCGCGGATATCCAGCTCGACCTCCGCACTGAGAGCCCGCCCGCTTTCCCCGAGCTGATAGAGCACGGTCTCGTTGACCATGACCTCGGGCACGATTTGGCTCGCCTGCAGGGAGAGAGCGTAGTCGGCGGAGGGAAAGCGGTAGACGAACTGTTGGCGGGCGGCCCGGCTCGCGCCGGGAAAAGCCTCGGGGGGAAGCTGCATCAGGCCCCGCTCGGGAGTGACCTGGAGATGCACCGCTCCCCCATCGCGCACCCGGAGGTGCCCGGAATGGCTCACCGCCGCACCGGGGGTGAGCTGCAGGGGAGAAGCCTCCACCGGAAAAGCCCCCAGGGCCAACTGGCTGGTGACCTGCAGCGAGACCGAGCCCGTGCGGGCCTCACGCAGAGCCACCACAAGCCCCTCCTCGTTCCGCTCCCATGAAAGCAAGTCTGGTCCCGTGACTGCGAGCACTTCGCCCGGCCCGGAGAGCTCCAGCTGCAGGCTGCTCATCTCCCCCTGCAGAATGCGGAAGGAAAAGTCGCTCTCTTGGCGCAACAGACCCGCCCCCACTTCCACATCGACCTCCGCTTGACTCGAAAAGAGGAGGGCCCCTTCCGACGCGGGCAAAGCCTTTTGCCAAGCCAGTTGAAAGCGTCCCCCGGCAGGAAGGTAGGCCAACCACTTTTCTCCTTCCGCCTGGGGAAGCAAGGTTTGCCCGGCGGGAAAGGTCACCTCCGAGAGCCCTCGTAGCTCAACCGGCAGCAGGGTGGCCGCCGGAATGGTGAAGTCCATTCCCCAACCCGCCTCCTGCGACAAGAGAGGAGCCAGAAAAGTGAGCGTCAGCGGATAACTCCCCGCCTGGGCCACTTCGACAAAGTAGGTGTCCCCGCGCAGAAAAAAACGCAGCCCGGCGACCTCGGGCAATTCGCCCACCGCTGCCGAGCCCTTCAGCAACGGGAGCTCGACCCCATCCTGCGAGGCGACCACCTGGCCCCGCAGCTGGAAACGCGCCCGTCCCCCCTCCTCCGTCACCGTCCCCCGCAGAGAGGCCGAGCGCAGGGCAACCCGCTCCCCGGGCGCACCATCCACCGCCACCGCGAGCAAGATCTCGCCCCCCGTGGCCGTCATCAACTCACGCGAGACCGGCCCCGCTCCCAAGAGATTTTGCCAACCACTCTGCTCGCGCTCCTGCCGTTTGGGGCTCACCTCGAGCAGCTTTTCAAAATGCCCCACCAACCCCTCGGCGATCGTGACCGTGATTTCGGACTGGAAGCCCACCGCCTCCCCGGAACCCAGATTCCACAAGCGGATTTCGGCAGGCAGTTCGGTCAGTTCCTGCTCGACTTGAATTTGAAAGCGATAGGACTCCTGCCCCTCCCGCACGGCGAGTTCGAGATAAGCCCCGTCCAGCCCCCGACGGGTGGACCAGCTTTGCAAAGGACTCTCCCCGCCTTCGTCCTCGTCCTCAGAGAGCGCAACCACCTCCCGCACCCGTCCCCCACCCTGCAGGGCAAAGGAAAAGGTCTCCGGCTTGCCCTGAATCACCTTCACCGTCAGCTCGGCGGTGTGGCTGACGAGTTCCCGGTGGGCTTCCGCCGTTTGGCTGACATGGGCCGAGTAGTAGAGCGGCACGGGCTCCTTCTCTTTCACATCGATGGTCACCGAGGCCTCTTCAGCCCCTAGGAAGGGAAAAAGAGTCAGCAGCAAGAGAAAGGCAGAACAAAGAAAGGTTTTCATGATGAAGTTAAAAAAATCCAGATTCAGGAAGCGAGACAGAGAGAGAGCCATTTTAGGGAGCAATCTTGCGGGCATTTTCGATCATGGCTTCCAAGTCGGTCAGCCGGGATTGCTGGGGAAAGATCTTCTGCAAGAGCCGCACTTCGGCGAGAAGGTCGGCCCACTCCACGCGCTCGCCCACCGGACTGGAGGCCAGTTTTTCGGCAAAAAGCCCGGCCACGGCGGCCAAACGCACTTTCGGATCAGCGGTCAGCAGGGAAGGCGCCTCCCCTTCGTAGGGAATCTCCCACTCCCGCTCCACCATCTCATCGCGGGCGACATCGCGAAAGCGCACCCGCACCACGCCCAGCGGGCCCTCCCCGGCGGGCTTCACCTCGGCATGATAGAGAGCCACGCCCTCTTCCTCGGCAGCCAGCTCGGCGGCATCGACCGCATCGTTGCGAAAGTCCTCCTTTTTCAGCTCATGATTATCGAAGCCATAGAGCCGCCACTTGCCCACCCGCTCCGGATTCCAGAGCACCTGCACCTTCACGTTGCTGGCAGCGGGACGAAGGGCACCCGCCACCTGTCGGGCGAATTCCGCGCCACTCTCCGCCGTGCTCCCCAGGAGATAGTAGCGCCCATCGCCCTTGCGGGTGAGCGCCTCCAAAATCTCGTCATTCAAGCCCTCGGTCCCCACCCCACAGGCGTCAAAGGCCACCCCTTCCTCGCGCAGGGACTCCACCTGCGCCATCAGTTGGGCAGGCACCTCGGTGCCCAGATTGGCAAGACCGTCGGTGAGCAGAATGACCCGGTTCTGAGCCTCGGGGGAAAAGTGCTCCAAGGCCTTGGCCCGGGCCAGCTTGAGAGCTTCCTCCACATTGGTCCCCCCCTCGCTGGGGGTCTCGCGCAGAATCCGCAAGAGCCGATCCCCCTCGCTGCCATCGACCTGATCGGCCAGCAGGCGCGGGGTGCGGGAAAAGCCCACAAGAGTGACCTTGTCGCCGGGACGCAATTGCTCGGTAAGGACGCGGAAAGCCTCCTCAATGGCCCGGGCGCGGTCGACGCGCTCCATGGAACCGGACTTGTCCAGCACCACCGTCAGGCGCAAGGGCACGTCCGCCCCGCGACCGCTGGCCGCTGTTTGCAAAGAAACCCGCAGAAGATTCCGTTGGGCGAGAAAAGGATGGGCCACCTGCTCCAAGGCCACGCCCACTCGCTCTCCAGGCAAAAGACGACGTTCCCCGTAGGAGAAGGCGTTCACAAATTCCTCCACCCGCACCGTCTCCGGCCACTCTCCCTTGGCCAGCGCGGCTTGCGCGAGCTTGAAACTGACATCGCTGATATGCAGCGAAAATGTCGAGTCCGCCTGAGTCGCGGTGTCTTTTTCACTCAAGGTCTCCGCCTCGCTGCGCGCCTCCACCCGACGGGCCAGAGATTCCACGATGGCATCCACTACCTCGAGATTCTCCATCGTATTCTTGACGATGAAAGCCCCGCTCTCCGGCTGATAGAGCACCTCGCTGCCTTCCGCAAATTCCACGCCACTGGCCTCCAGAGCCTCTTTTTCGGATGGGATCTCCGCCGCCTCCTCATCTCCCTCTGCGAAGGGATCGTTCTCATCCACTTGAGCGGACTCTATGAGTTCGCGGTATTCCTCCGCACTCATCCTCCAAATACGGGTCACCAAATCCGACGAGGCATAAGCTCCCAGTTCTGCCAAGGACACCCCGCCTTCATCAACAACATATCTTTTCCCTGTTTTACCCGCGACGTATTCTAAAGCCGTCCCAAGGGAAACATTGCGCAAACGCAAAATATCAATCGTTGCTCCCTCCTCCCTTTTTCCCAATAAAAGATGCTCCCCTTCGTCAGAGAAGCTCTCCTCTTCGACATCGAGGGAAATCTCGACCCCGCGACGCCCCACTTTCGGATCAGGATCCAATTCCTTCGCTTTTTGAGAAAGCATGGCCACGGCATCCTCCAAGCTCGTATTCTCAAAATTGATTTCGGGGATAATGATGTTCTGTAGTTTCGCCGCCACCGGGTTGGAACCCGCTGCCTGGGCCTCTTGCAAGAGAGCCAGCTGCCTTTTCTTAAGCTTCAAATCATTTCCCCCATCCTCAGTTCCTCGACTTGTGAGGACCTTCTCTTGCCTTGCAATCTCACTCTGCAGATTCTCTATCGCATCAGACGAAATCTCCCCAAAACTCTCTCCTCCAGCAGCAACCCACCCCAGACTGTCCTGACCACCTGTGATTTGCTCGGTCAAGGCCTCGGTGTCAGCCAGGTTAGCAGCAGAATTCCTCACGATCAATTCACCGGTGGCAGAGTTGAAGCGGGCGCTGGCTCCTTCCGGGAATTCGATGCCAGAGTCAGCGAGCAAATCCTGCACCGACCGACGGGCAGAGAGGCCAGCTCCCCCCAAGTCCTCGTCGCTAGCAAAAGGATCGTCCTCATTTTTTCCTGCCAAGCCCACATCAAATGAAGAAAGGAAATTCGGAGGAACGACGAACCGCTGGGTGATGAAATCCTCGCTATTTGTAGTCGCCGCCCACCTGTAGCCATTTGATCCAAACGAGGTCTCTTCCCTGGGAATGGGCAGCCCTCTAGAATTATCGATTTGAGAAAGCAATTGCGAAGATTCTCCCGTATCACCCCAGCCTTCTCCAAAATCATCAACCGTTCCCAAGTCGGCGTAAGCCAGCTCTTGCTCTTCCTCAGGCACGGACACAGCTTCCGACTCCGCAGTGTTGGCTGCGATCGTCCGAGACATGGCAGAGGACGGAGCGGCGGGTTGCCGAGAAGACGGCTCATTCTGTGCCAAACTCTGGCCTCCCCCATCAGGACCCTCTCCGCTCGACTCCCATGCTTTGACCTGATCCACTTCGACGGTATCCCCGGGATACAGGCGTTCGTTGCGGTGCTTTTCATTCCGCAGGTTGAGGGTGTATTTCTTTCCGTCGCGATAAACATTTACCCGCTTGGGAGTGCCGAAAGTGGCTACTCCTCCCCCGGCCTCGATCGCCTCCGATAAGGTCATGCCCTGGGAATGAGCCTTGGCGCCAGGCTCTATGACCTGCCCGGCCACCACGACCTGCTGAGACAACTCATACTTTTTGCCGGACGGGTCAGCTTCCTTCTGAGCAGGGGCTTTCGCACCCTCCTCCCTTCGTTTCTCCTGCTGGGCCACAGCTGCCGCAGATTCAGACAAAGGTTTCATCGGAGGAATCACGAGCAACCCTCCCGCCACTAAGAGCCCCAGCCAAAGGGCCGCCTGCTGCCAAGGTCGCAATGCTAAAACGCGACGATGCGGACGGGGTGAGGGTGCAACAGTTTCTTGTTCGGCAATCTTCTCCAGAACGGCCCGCCTCCGCTCCGCGGACAGCTGCCACTCTTTGCTACTGGATTCTGGTCGCTGATCTCTGGGGTCTCCCAACAATCCATCCACTGCTTCCAAGCGACGGCGGAAGAGAGCGAGCTCGGGGTGTTCGTGGCAAAGACGGTCCACTTCTTCGCGTTCGAAGGCGGAGGCTTCGCCGAGAATGACAGCCACGATGCGGGCTTCGCGCGCGGCGTCTCCGACAGGTTCGAGCTTATCTTTCATAGTGAGAAGGGGTTAGGACAGGATGGGGTTGGGTTATTGACGGGGGCTTTGGGGGTGCGGACAGAATGAACGGAATGAGACAGTATTTTTGACGGGGCTTTGGGGGTTTTGGGACAGGATTGACAGGATGAGACAGGATTTTTGACGGGGGCTTTGGGGGAGAGGACAGAATGAACAGAATGAGACAGAATTTTTGACGGGGCTTTGGGGGTTTTTGGACAGGATTGATAGGATGGGACAGGATTTCTGACGCAGGCTTTGCGGGGACGGCTATAGAGGCGGGATTTTGATTTTTGAGTTTTTGAACATTCGGTTTTTTTTGCCCAACCCGAGAGAAAATCCACGCACCAGGTCTCCTTTCGTTTTTAGGTCTTTCGACGTTGGTTTTTGCCCACCAAACCGCCTGTCGTTCTCGAAAAGCCCTCATCCCAGCCTCCCTTCCACCCCGACTTTGCGCAGTCCGTCGGCGAGGGATTTGAGGAGGTGATGCAAGCGGTAGCCCACGTTGCCGACCGACATTTTGGTGCGCTCGGCGATTTCTTTGTAGCCGAGGCCTTCCTGATACTTGAGGCGAAGGAGTTCGCCATCGCGTTGGGCGAGTTCGGCGATGAGGAGCTGGAGCTGGCCGGCGGCTTCCAGCCGGGCAAGAACGGTGTCGGGTGATTCCCCGGCGTCATCGGGGGCCTCGGGGAGAGTGTCGTCGAGAGTTTCCCGCTGGCGTTTGCGGATTTCGTTGAGCGCCTTGTTGCGGATGGCGCGATAGAGCCAGGCCCGGGGATTCTCGACCTGGTCGAAATTTTCGAAGAGTGCGAGAAAGCCCTCCTGCACGATTTCCTCCGCCACTTCGCGCCGACCGAGGAGCCCGTAGGCAAAGCGGACGAGCGGAACTTCTTCGCTTTCGAAAAGCTGCCGCATGGTGGGCTTGGGAGGCGCGGCCTCACCCTGAGGGAGTCGGGGCAAGGTCATCACGTTCTGGGCGGCAGAGTTCGGCATCTCATCATCCTTTCAAGAAGAACGACACCCCGCCGGAGGATTTCTTGGAAGGTTTGCGAAAAAAATTTTCACTGAGGCTCTGCAGGCTCGTGCCAGGCAAGCGGTGGATCACTCGCCTGGACTTCTGCTGTGCAGACCCGCTGCTGGCAGCTCTGCCGGGCCGCTGCGGGTGGGAGAGTCAATCCCGCAAGGCCTCGAGACGCTCCATGGCATCACCGCTGGCGATGAGACCCCGGGCGATCTCGATGCCGTCACCGAGGTCGTCAGCCAAGCCCGCGCAGGCAAGACCCGCCCCGGCATTGAGCAAGACCATATCGCGGCGTGGCCCCTTCTCGTCGCCACCAAGGATGTTGACGAGAATCTTCGCGTTCTGCTTGGCATCGCCGCCGACGAGGTCTTCGATTTGGCAAACGTCGAGGTCGAAATCGGAAGGGTGGATTTCCTCGTCTTCGGAGTCTTGCAGGGAACCGCTTTTGCAAATTCGGGTCGGTCCCAACAAACTCACTTCATCGACTCCGCGGCCGTCTTCGGTGGTGCCGTGGACAGCCCAAACCGATTCCCGATCCAGGCGCTGGAGAATATCGGCAAAGGTCGGGGCCATCTCACGCTCGGTCACCCCCACCAGCTGGCACTGGGGACGGCAGGGATTGAGCAGCGGTCCCATGATATTGAAAATGGTGCGAATTCCTTCCTGGCCCAATTGGGCGCGGACCGGGGCCACGACTTTGAAGGCGGGGTGATAGTTGCGCGCATAGAGGAAGCCCACTCCCACCCGGCGCACGGTTTCGCGAAATTCTTCCGGACCTTGCTCAATATTGATGCCGAGAGCTTCGAGGACATCGGCTCCTCCACTTTTGGAGGTCACCCCCCGGTTGCCGTGCTTGACCACCACTCCCCCGCCAGCGGCGATGATGAACATGCTGGTGGTCGAGACGTTGAAAAGATTCAGGCCATCGCCTCCCGTGCCACAGACATCGATAGTTGGACCATCTAGCTCTTCTGGTGGCAAATCAACGGTCACGGAATGCTCCAGAAAGGCTTCCACGAAGGCCGCGATCTCGCCTGCGGTCTCCCCCTTTCTCGCCAAGGCCCGCAGAAAGGCAGCCTTCTTTTCCCCCTGTGCGCGTTCATCAAGAAGAAAATCCACCGCCGCCGCCACGTGCCGATCATCCAGATCGGCCCCCGCCTCCACGTCCTTAATCAATGCGTCCATGTCGGGTAGCCTATAGCTCATTGCCCCTCCGCTCCAAACATTTCTTGCGAGTTCTTTGCGGACCTTCTACCACTCCTCTCCCATGGCCGGCATCATCATCAAACCCCGTTCCCGCATTTTTCAAGGTCACGACTGGATTTACGCTTCGGAGGTCAAGAAGACCTTTGGCGAGCCCGAGCCGGGTGAGGTGATCACGCTCAAGGACTTCAAAGACCGCCCTCTGGGAGCGGCTATTTACAATCCCCAGTCCCAGATCATCGCCCGCCGCTTTTCCCATCGGGCGCAGGATATCGACCTCCCCTTTCTCGTCCGTCGCCTTGAGCGGGCCTTCCAAGTGCGGCAGAATCTGCCTCTCGACGAGCGCGTCTGCCGGGTGGTCTGGTCGGAATCCGACGGGCTACCGGGAGTGATTTTAGACCGCTTCGACGACGTCTTCGTGCTCCAGACCACCACGCTGGCCTTTGATCAACGCAAGGATTTGCTGGTGGAAGCGATCGCGCAAGTCTTCTCCCCCCGAGCCATCATCCTGCGCAACGACACTCCCATGCGCACGGCCGAGGGGCTGGAGAGCGAGAGCGGCCTTCTCCTCGGGGAAGATCCCGGCCCCATTGAGGTCACGCTTGATGGTCTCACCTTCGAGCTCGATCTCGCCAATGCCCAGAAGACGGGGCTCTATCTGGACATCACCAACGCCTATCCCGCGGTGGCCCGCTTCGCCAAAGGGGCCAAGGTGCTGGACATGTTTTGCAATCAGGGCGGCTTCGGCCTGGCCTGTGCCCAGGCGGGCGCGGAGTCAGTGACAGCGGTGGATATCTCCGAAAAAGCGACGGCGGCGGCGGCACGCAATGCCGAGCTCAATGGGCTCACTCTCACCACCGAGACCGGCAATGCCTTTGACAACCTGCGCCACCGGGAGAAGCGGGAAGAAAAGTATGACCTCGTCATCCTCGATCCTCCCTCCTTCACCCGCAACAAAAAGACCGTCAATTCGGCGATGAAGGGCTACAAGGAGATCCATCTCCGCGCCATCCGCCTGCTCAATCCCGGGGGACGGCTGGCCACTTTCTGCTGCTCCCACCATGCCACCCGCGAGCTCTTCCTCGACTCCGTGCGCGCCGCCGCCAACGATGCCAAAAAGACCCTGCGCCTGGTGGAGAGCCATGGTCAACGGGCCGACCACCCCATCCTGGCCCACCTGCCGGAGACCGAATACCTCAAGGGCTTCACCTTCGAGCTCATGGGAAGCTTCTAGAGCTGCGCCAGAAGGCGGGCCCAAGCCGCCCGCTCCCGCTCCGGAGCGAAGAGTGCGCGCCGCGCCCGCCCCGCAGCCTGCAGCTCTTGGTAAAAGACTTGCTCCTTCTCGACCCGGGAAAGAAGCCCGGCCAAAGCCCCGGCGTCGCCGGGCGCGAAGTATCCGGGAAAATCCTCCCCCAGCAGGCCGACCACGCCATCGATGGCACTGCTCAGCACGGGGGTATCCAGGGTCACCGCCTCCCCAATCACGCCCGGTCCGCCCTCGGAGGTTGAGGTCAGGACCATGAGCTCGCTCCGGGCGATGAGCTCCAGGGCCTCGCCATGCGCCAGTTCCCCCAGCCATTGGTAGCGGGGGTTCTCTTTCTCTTCCCGCGCCACCGCCGCGCGGTATTTTTCCTCTAGAATCGCGCCCGCTTGCAAGAGCCGCACCCGCGAGCAATCGGGCAGCCGGCGCACCGCCCGGGCCGCCAATAGGGGATCCTTCTCCGCCCGCAGATGCCCCACCACCGCCACTTGGAAGAAACCATCCCGGGTCCGGGGAGCGAAGTCGGCCCGGCAGGCTACACTTTGCAGGATCAGGTGAGCCTTCTCCTGCTCAGCGGGCGTGAGGGCCTGCAGAGCTTTTTCCTGCAGCACAACCAAGGCGTCGGCAGCCGCCACCGATTCCTGCCACTCCCGCGAATCGCGTCGGTTCAGGTCCGTTCCCGTCACCGCCAAGACCAGTTTGCCATGGGGAAAGCGCCTCCGGAAGTCCGTGATGATCCGGTGGCTCTTGACCGCATTGAGCGCCACGAGCGTGTCGCCAGAGGCCAGCTCCTCCCCTTCGGCGAGGCGTGCGGGCACACCCAAGCCGTTCAAGAGCGCCAACCACCGCTCGGCCGTCCGCAAGTTTCCAGTCCCCACTCCGCCGTGCGGGGGCAAGACGATGGCTACTCTCCGGGGGTCACCCATGGCAGGCGGGACAAACTCCATAAATCTCCAGCTCGTGGTAGAGATTGCGATAGCCACTGGTGCGGGCCACTTCTTCCTCCAGCTCCTTTACGGGACAAGCGAGTTCGAGAATTTCCACCGATCCGCAATCTTTACAAATGAGGTAATCGTGGTGCCCCCCCGGCATCGCGAGGGTGAAGTAGGCCGCGCGCTCGTGCAGGCCCAGGCGGCGGACGAGTCCGTGCTCGCTGAGGCGATTGAGAAGGCGAAAGAGAGTGGTGCGGTCACAGAGCCCCGCCACCCCCGGGGCTTTTTCCAAATCATTGAGTGGCATCGGCGTGCCTTCCTCCGCCAGAGCGGTCACCACCGCTTGCAAGGCCTTGGTCTTGCGCAAGCCCGCTTCTTTGGCCCGCGCCAAAATGGTATCGGCACAGACATAGTGGCCATGTTCACATCGCTCCATGCCCTAGGATTGTCTCGAATCAGCTTCCTTTCAACCCCGAAGCTCCCGCGCTTGCGAAAGCCGCCCCTTCTTGCCAGACTGCCCTCCAAGTGAGTGTCTCCATCCCTCCCTCCCGAATTCTCGCCCCCGCGTGCTGGCGGGAGCGGATAGAGTGCCATCGTGCGGAATTGGCTCCCCTCACGGAAGCCTTCCGCGCCCGGCGCGCCCGGGGCCAGCTACATCCGGTGCACGACTTTCTCTTCAGCTACTACTCCTACCCGGCAGGCAAGCTGGAGCAGTGGCACCCCGCAGTGGGTGAGGCTCTGGTCCCCGCGGGCTCCTTGCCCCGCCACTTTTCCCAGAAATACTACCGCCGGGAGAGCGCTACCCTCGCTCTCGACCCCTCCCTTCTGCGGGAAAAGGACTGGGAACGCTTTGCCTTCGCCCGTCGGCTCTTGGAAAAAACAGCCGCCCGCCCGGCCCACTTCTCCTGCTACGGACTCCACGAGTGGGCCATGGTTTACTGCAGCGAAGACGTGCGCCACCGCGAGCGCGCCCCTTTGCGCCTGAGCCCGGACGACATTGCCGCCTTTGTTGATTCCCAGGCCCTCACCTGCACCCACTTCGATGCCTTTCGCTTTTTCACCCCCGCCGCCCGCCCGCACAACCGCTGGCAACCCTCCTTGCGCGACCGCGAGGAGCTCGAGCAACCCGGCTGCATCCATGCCAATATGGATCTCTACAAATGGACCTTCAAGGCCATGCCCTGGCTGGGGTCGGACCTCCTGCGCGCCACCTTCTTTCTCGCCCGCGACTTGCGCGAGCTCGATATGCGGGCTTCGCCCTACGACCTGAGCGACTATGGCTACGAGCCCATCACCATCGAGACGGCGGCCGGGCGCAGCGAGTATGTCCGGCAGCAACAAGATCTTGCGAAGAAAGCCGCGGCCTTGCGCGTCCAAGTGCTCGCGGCCTTGGATCACTTGTTCGCGCAAGTGACTCTTTCGCCCTCCTGATTAGTCAAAAAGCCTGAACCGACCATGCCTCGCTTTCTCAGCCTCCTCCTCTTCGCCTGCCTCCCCCTTTGCCTGACCGCTTGCGGGGGCCGGGAGGAACCTCCCCCGCCACCCAGCCAAGCGATCCGGCTTGATGTCAGCTTCGATTCCGCCAATCGCGCCCTCTTCTACTCCGGCTCCGCCACCACCAGCGGGCGCTTCAATAGCCAGCTTCCCTTCTCCCTTTGGTTTTCGCTCGCGGCGGATCCCCTTTCGGCGGAAAACGAAGCCACCCGCATCTTGCTCGACAACCACGGCCCCCATCTGACTCAACGGGCTCGCTATGAATCCTCTGACGGGAAAAAGGGCGAAATCGCGCTGCTGGGAGGGCGGCTCATGTTGCGCGGGGAATCCCGCCGCCAAGGCGAGCAGCTGGAAGGCACCTGGTATTTCGACGGTTTGCCGGGCGGCACCTTCTGGATCGCCCCCGCTGGAACGATTTTTCCCCGCTAAGGGAGAGCCACCCGAGCAGGCGGGGAAGCTCAGCGCCGTTTCCCTTGGCCGCGATACGGCTTCTTGCCCGGACGACCCCCATCGATGCCACCGGGAGCCCCCGTGTTGCGATCGAAGTCCAGCCGGAAGGGTTTGCCCCGGAGCTTGGCTTCCTTGGAGACCGCAATCGCCTCCTCGGCCACGTCGCTCCGCACCTCGATGAGGCAATGCTTGGGGAACATATGGATGCGCCCCACCGCCCCGCGCGGCAGATTGGCCTCATTGTAAAGCAAGCCTGCGATATCCTTGGGCTGTAGATTGACGAGCTTGCCCATGTTGAGGAAAAGGCGGGTCATCCCCTCCTCCGCGCCGCCCTTGAACTCCCGATCTCTCCGGGGCTCGCGCTCGCGACGCTCGCGACGGTCGCCGCCCATTTCGCCGCCGCCATCACGGGGTTCCCGCTGCTTGAAGCCCGGGCGATCCTCCGCAATCTCTTCCCCCTCGCGACCCTTGCTCTCGGCCAACATATCGAAGAGCACGGAAGCGACATCGGTGGCCGTATGCCCCTGATCGAGCAAACGATCCAACTGTCCGGAAAAGTCTTTCCATTCGCCCGCCTCCAGCTTCTCCCGCACGCCCTCGAAGAGCTGATCGGCGAACTTGCCCTCCACTTCTTCCAAGGAAGGAATGCGGGCCCGCGGAATGCGCTGCTTGGTGTAGCGCTCGATATTCTGCAGACGATAAATGTCGCGCCCATAGACGAAGGTCACCGCCCGGCCCTTGCGTCCGGCCCGCCCCGTGCGACCAATGCGGTGCACATAGTCCTCGGGATCCTGCGGCAAATCATAGTTGGCCACCAGGTCAATCTCGTCGATATCGATGCCCCGGGCCGCCACGTCAGTAGCCACCAGAATCTCGACCGTGCCCTTGCGGAAGCTGCGCAGAGTGCGCTCGCGCTGATCCTGCGAAATGTCGCCATGCAACTTGTCGGCGGAGTAACCCCGCGCATTGAGGGTCTCGCAAACCTCGTCCACCACCCGGCGGGTGTTGCAAAAGACCACCGCCAGACGCGGCTCGTCCATGTCGAGCAAGCGGGAAAGCACCTCCACCCGCGAGCGGTTGCGCACCTCGTAGGAGACCTGCTCGATGGCCTCCACAGTCAGGGTTTTGCGCTCGATCTCGATGGTGCGCGGTTCCTTGCCAAACTTGCGAATGAGCCCGCCCACCCCTTTGTTCATGGTCGCGGAGAAGAAGAGGGTCTGCCGATCCTCCGGCATCTCGGAGAGCAGCTCTTCCATTTCCTCGCGGAAGCCCATGTCCAGCATGCGATCGGCCTCATCGAGAATCACGGTGCGGACTTTTTTCGGATCGAAAGTGCCTCGCCGCAAGTGGTCCTGCAAGCGACCCGGAGTCCCGACAATGACGTGAACCCCTTTGCTGAGCTGACGAAATTGCCGATCGATGGGCGCTCCACCGTAAACCGGAATAGCCCGAAAGCCGTCCAGATGCTTGGCCAGGGAATGAACTTCCTCACAAACCTGATTGGCCAACTCCCGGGTGGGGCAAACGATGAGGGCCTGCGGAGAGGCATCACTGAGATCGATTTTCGCCAAAACGGGCAAAGCAAAAGCCGCCGTTTTGCCCGAACCGGTCTGGGAAAGCCCCACAATATCTTCTCCCGTCATCGCGGCCGGAATCGCGGCGGCTTGAATCGCGGAAGGGTTTTCGAAGCCCAATCCCATCACTGCCTGCAACAAATTCTCCGGCAGGCCCAACTCTTGAAACGACAAATCACTCATGGTTCACAAATCCCCACTTCGATCCGACAAGTCAAAAATCAGGCTGAAGTCAGCTCCCAAGATCCTGCGGGGGCTGGGGCGCTTAGCAGACATCCCCGCAGAAGGAAAGAAAATTCGGTCCCCTTTTCCAAATTATGGCGGTTTCGTCACCGAGAAGACATTCCTGCTTGGTGCAAGAAGTGCTTCATTTGCTTCCGTTCGGTCCCCAACCGGCCGTACTTAAACAAGTTATCTCCTTACACCCCATGAAATTTATCACTGCACTCTCTTCTCTGGCCATGGCTGCTTCCAGCCCGGCAGCACTCATCATCACCGCTGCCTATGACGGTCCTTTAACTGGAGGAACTCCGAAGGGAATCGAAATCTATGCGACCGCGAATATTGCCGACCTCAGCATCTATGGTCTTGGCTCTGCAAACAACGGAGGTGGCTCGGATGGGGAAGAATTTACATTCCCCACCGTCAGTGTTGCCCAAGGAACTTTCCTCTATATCGCTTCTGAAGCTGTTGAATTCGCTAATTTTTTCGGTTTCTCGCCCGATTATACTAGTGCCGCGATGGCAATCAACGGAGACGACGCGATTGAAGTATTCATGAATGGCGCTGTAATCGACACCTTTGGAGACATCAACACGGACGGCACAGGCGAACCTTGGGAGCACCTGGATGGCTGGGCTTACCGAGTATCAGGCACAAGTGCCGGACCATTCGTCCTCGCCGACTGGACCTTTTCGGGTCCCAACGCTCTTGATGGCGCAACAGACAACGCAAGTGCCGCGACTCCGGTCCCGATCGGCACTTACACCATCCCTGAACCCACTGCGGCCCTCCTTGGTGGACTCGGCCTTTTGAGTCTTCTTCGTCGCCGACGCTAAAGGCTCCGCTCCTCAAAGGTTTTCTGAGCAGCTCTTTTCAGAGCTGCTTTTTTATTCTCCCGCGAGGGCGATGACTCCCACGCCCAGCTTCTTAGCGAGCGTGGTCGCTTCTTCCCAGCCCAGAACAAGGGTCTTGCCCGCCTCGATGGCGATGGCACCGACCCCGGCCTCGGCACAGATGCGAATGGTATCGGGACCAATCACCGGGACATCAAAGCGCATGTCTTGCTTGGGCTTGGAGACCTTGGCCAACACCACTTTCTTGCCTTTGCCCAGTGCTCCCCCCCGCCGGAGACACTCATTGGTGCCCTCGAAAGCCTCCACCGCCAACACGGTGCCTTCCCGCACCACCACGCTCTGCCCGATATCCAGGCGGCTGGTCTCTTTGGCGATGCTGAAGCCGTATTGCGCGGCCTCCAGCTCATCTTTCCCCAGCTCGCGCCCGAGAACCGGGCCCGCCGGGGGTAAGAGATGATCCAGAAAGGTCGTCGCGGGCAAAACGGTGATGCCATCCTTGGCAAACTCGTCAGCCAGGGCCCCAAAAAGAGTCTCGGCATTGCGCTGCTTCAACTTGGCCAGCGCCATGGTGATGCGGAGGTCGGGCCGGAACTCGAAGAGATTCTTCGGCGTGATCTGCCCCACCATGACAATCTCGCTCACGCCTTCCCTCAGAAAAAATTTAATGAGTTTTCCCAGTTGGCCCACGCGAAACCACTCCAGAACATCGACTTTCGACTCCAGAGCCGGGTCTGTTTCACCATGAAAGGCCACCGACACCAGCCGCAGCGGCTCCCCTTGGCGACGGGCCCCCTCCACAAAAGCTTCGGGATAGAGTCCTTTGCCAGCCAACATTCCAATCGTCCTCACGCCCCCAAGTGAAACGAACTTTCTGCCCGGCGGCAAAACCTAAGCGCCCCGGTGACGGATTTCATTGCAGGGAAGAAGAAAACCGATAGCTTCTGAGGCCATGGACCTTTCCATCATCTTCCTCGCCTTGGCCGCCCTCGTAGCCCTGCTCTTCATCCTTCTTCTCGTCAACTTTTTCAATATCTGGCTGCAAGCCCGCGTCTCCGGGGCTCCCGTCGGCTTCTTCAACCTCCTCTTCATGCGCTTGCGGAAAGTTCCGCCCGCTCTCATCGTCAACAACCGCATCACCGCAGCGAAAGCGAATATCGAAATCTCCACCGATGACTTGGAAGCCCACTATCTCTCGGGCGGTGATGTCACCAACGTCGTTCTCGCCCTCATCGCGGCCGACAAGGCCAGCATCCCCCTCCCCTTCGCCCGCGCCTGCGCCATCGACCTCGCCACCAAGGACACCGGGAAAACGGTCTTGGAGGCGGTGCGCACTTCCATCAACCCCAAGGTCATCGAATGCCCCAACCCGAACACCGGCGTTTCCAAAATCACTGCGGTGGCCAAGGACGGCATCGCGGTCAATGTGCGGGCCCGCGTGACGGTGCGGACCAATCTGGAACGCTTCGTGGGCGGAGCCACTGAGGAAACGGTCATCGCCCGGGTCGGGGAAGGAATCGTGACCTCGGTTGGTTCGGCTTCCTCTTACAAGGACGTTCTGGAGAATCCGGATTCCATCTCCCGGCTTGTTCTCCAGAAGGGGGTGGATGCCGGCACGTCCTTTGAAATTCTTTCCATCGATGTCGCTGACGTCGACGTGGCCGACAACATCGGTGCCCGTCTGCAAGCCGAGCAAGCGGAGGCCGACAAGCAGGTGGCGCAGGCGAAAGCCGAGATGCGCCGAGCGGCAGCGGTCGCCAGCGAGCAGGAAATGTCCGCCCGCACCCAGGAAATGCGCGCGAAAGTAGTCGAGGCCGAGGCCGATATCCCCCTCGCCATCGCCGAAGCCTTCCGCAATGGCAACCTCGGCATCATGGACTACGTCAAGTATCAGAATGTCAATGCCGATACCGACATGCGCAAGTCCATCGCCGACGATCAATCCTAAACCCGGCCCCCTCCCATGCCTCCCGAAGACTTTCCTTTTCAGCTCGTCATCGTCCTCGTCTTTCTCCTCATCGGGGCGGTGCGCTGGGTGCTGGAGAACCTCTTTGCCAAAAAACGCCCTCTCGACGAGGACGATTGGGAAGACTACACCCATGAGGGAAGCCCCACCCACCCGCAGCCCCCCTCGGAGGGAGGAGGTAGCTTCCGCGACTTTTTCGAAGAAGCACGCCGGGAAATCCTCGAGCGGCAAAACCGCCACACCCCCGACCCCGAGGACTTGCGGGAGAGGTTGCGGGGTGAACAGAAGCCAACTCCGCCTCCCCTCCCGGCTGCCGACGAGAAAGCGGGCCCGACCATAGCGGCCCGCCCCGAAGACTACATCCGGCGGGCTGGGCGAAAAAAAGAACTCACCGCCGAGGAAAAACGGGCCGCCGCCGCTTTTCAGCAACTGGATAAAAAGAAGGCCGACGCCCGCCAGGGAAGCCAGGTGCGCCAGCTACTGGCCAAACCCCATTCTGCGCGCGATGCCATCGTCTTGGCCGAAATCCTCGGCAAACCCAAGAGCTTGCAATGAAATCGCCTCTGCGCGGCAAGACTGCCTCCTAAACGAAAAGCCCTTTTACCAATCGGCGTTATACCCGCGGGTATCGATATGGGTGAAGACGTTGTAGCGGCCCACTCCACCTTGAAAGAGACCGTTGTTCCGCAATTCGCGGGCCACCCGGGCCACGCGGGAGGGGGAGGTATTGAACATCAGGTCCAAGGCCACATTCTGCTTGTGGTAGGAACGGGGCTTGGCTCCGGGGCAGCGGGAATTGTAAGCCGGGCTGCGGTAGGCGGAGGTCACTTCCTTGAGACCACATCCCAGGGCTTCCGCCACTCGGTCCGCCGCCTTGAGAGTCGGCCCCATATTGTCCCAGGTCGAGCGGGGCGGAATCTCGTTCCACACCGAACCCTTGACCCGGGCGTGGGCCTTGATGACGTCGTGCACGGAGATTTTCTCCAAACGCAGCTTGGCCAGGTAGCGGGCGTAGGCTTGGAGATTATCGCCCTGCAGGCGAACCCACTCTTGGGGCAGGTCATCGACATTCAGGTCGGACTTGCCACCGAAGAAGAAGAAAGCTTCCGATCGTTGGACGCTCAAAGCGAGGGAACCTGCCATCAATCCAGCGGTCGCCATGAATTTACGCCGGGGCGTCAAAGGGGCGAGAGAGGGTTCAATAAGCTTTGCAGCAGTCGGCTCTTGGGCGCTAGAGGCGTCTTTCGGGTCGATCATCGGGACGACCCTTGCAACAAACATGCCAATAGGCCAAGCTTTTTCCTACCGAAATTTCGCACCGCATATTTCAACTTTCCAACAATTTTTCGAAAAATTCATCATTCTTCGGGGTTTTGCGCTCCTTACGGGCCGTTCTTGCCCTTCATGGTCACAATCGGTAAAACGCGTCATGTCCTCTCCCCGCCGTTCCCACTTGCTCGGGTGGTTCGTCGCCGGAGCTTGCGGAGTCGTTTTGCTCGTCAGCCCGCAGGCCTCCCCCCTCATCCCGCCGCTCGCGGCCCTGGCCTTGCTGGCGCTGACGAGGTCCGCCGGGTGGAGCTTGCTGGCCGGGAGCCTGCTGGGGGTCGCGCTCTTGACCCCGGGCCCCCTCTGGACCGTGCCAGGAGTTTGGCTCCGTGAACATCTGGGTCCCGCCTTGACCAGCTCGTGGCATTGGTCCGCTCTTCTTTTCACCCTTCTCTTGGCAGCCTTTGCGGCCGTGGTCGATCGCTCTGGAGCACTAGCAGCCCTCCTCCAACGCCTCACACGAACCGCTCCCTCCGGAGGAGCCGGGCAGCGCTTTCAACTGGCCATCGTTTCGCTGGGGCTGATTTGTTTTTTCGATGGCTTGGCCAACGCCCTCATGCTCGGCCGGGTAGGACGCTCGCTGGCAGACCGCTGCGGCGTCACGCGCGAGAAGCTGGCCTATTTGGTCGACACCACGTCCTCGGCAGTCGCCTGCGTGGCCTTTCTTTCCACTTGGTCCGTTTTTCAACTCACCCTGATTAGTCAAGAATTGGCGGACTCTCCCTTTTCGGAACCCGCTTATCTACTGTTTCTCAAATCCATTCCCACCAACTTCTACTGTCTCGGCTCCCTCCTCCTCGTGGTCCTGGCCGCCCGATGGAACTGGTGCCCGCCACCGATGAAGGGCAGCCGGGCCCGGCGCCCGCCCCAGACCGCCGAAGCCACCCTGCCGCTTGACAAGGATGGCTGGCTGCCCACGGTGGGTCCGCTGGCGATTCTCCTCTTCTCCGTCCCCTTGGCCTTCTGGATCGTAGGCGGAGAGGGCTCGCTCCCGAGCTCCCTGGCCTCCATTCAGCAAGCCTTCGCCACCAGCCGGGGACCCTACGCCCTCATTCTGGCCGGCGCTCTTGCCCTAGCCGGAGCGCTCCTTTGTTTTCCCAAAAAACGGTGGGGGGAAGGCCTGCGTGCCATTCCCGAAGGCGTGCGCTCCATTCTCCCCGCCCTCCTCGTGCTCGTGCTGGCCTGGACCCTGGGCTCGACCTTGAGCGCACTCGGGACCGGAGCTTATTTGGCGGGCCTTCTCGGGGAGAACTTCCCCCTCTCCTATCTACCCGGAGCGACCTTTCTCCTCAGCTGCCTCATCGCCTTTGCCACCGGCACCTCCTGGGGAACGATGGCTCTGATGATGCCCCTCGCGCTGGGCACCTTCCTCACCATGCACGACGAAAGCGCCCTGGAGGTCGCCTCGGCGGCTCCCCTCCTCCCTGCCATCATCGGCGCGGTCTTTGGAGGAGCGGTTTTTGGCGACCACGCCAGCCCTTTCAGCGACACCACCATCGTTTCAGCCTTGGCCTGTGACATCACCACCACCGCTCATGTGGCCACCCAGCTGCCCTATGCGGGGCTCGCGGCTGCCATGGCGCTCCTCCTGGGCTACCTCCCGCTGGCCTGGGGTCTCCCCCCCGGTCTCACCGCAGTCCTCCCTCTGGCCGGAATCGCGCTCGTGGTCCTATTCACCCGAAAGAAATTCTCCCTCAACGAGGAATGAGAAGAGATTGCCCCAAGCGGATGGTGGTGCCACCCAGACCATTGGCTTTCTGGATGGCCGCCACGGTGGTGCCATACCGTCGGCTCAGGCTGTAGAGAGTATCATCCTTCACCACGGTATGGCGACGGGGCGAGGGAGCCGCCGGCTTGGGAGCTGGCTTAGGCTTGGCCGCCACGGGTTTGGGAGCCGGCTTGGGCTTGGCCGCGGGTTGGGGCACAGCGGCCACCACTTTTTTTACAACAGGTTTGGGGGCGACGGCGGGCTTGGTGGAAGCCGTCAAAATGCGTGGAGCCGGCTGGGGCTCCCGCACCACTGATCGCACCACGGCTTGGGGCGCAGGGGCCGACACGGTGGTGATAGTCTGGCGAGGCTGGGCTTCCACTTTGGCCAAAAGCGGGCGCGAAGGCTGGGAGACGGACTCGCTTTGTGAGGTCTCGCTCTTATCCGGCTTGGAACGACGGGCAAAGAAGCGCTTCTTCACTGGCTCGTCCGCCAGAGCGGTTACATAATCGCCGTTTTCATCAAAAGGCCCCATATCCGGGTGGTAAATGTCACCACTCCCACCACATCCGGTGAGAATGAGCGTGAGAATGCCGCCAAGCAAAAAGAACAAACCGACCTTCATAGCGGTATTGTCCTGAATTCACCCCGGGTTTCAAACCCCAATCGAGTAATAACGGCCCGTCGCGCCTCGTTCCTCCTCCGAGCCCTCCGAAAAATGAGGAAAGAAAATACCGAGAACAGGACTCGAACCTGCACACCTTGCGGCACCTGAACCTAAACCAGGCGTGTCTACCAATTCCACCATCTCGGCAAGAGAGCGGATTGGTAACGCCGGGCCAACGGAGATGACAAGCGAAATCGATCCCCGCGGGAAGAGAAAGGTCATTCTTACGCAAAAACATTCGCCATGGGAGCGCGAGCGCTTATGGTCCCCAGAAATTTCAGCTCATGCTTACCTTTCACCCCATCCCGGAGATCATTGCCGATATCGCGGCGGGCAAAATGGTCATTGTCGCCGACGATCCCGAACGCGAAAACGAAGCGGACCTGATTGCCGCTGCCGCCCTGGCCACCCCCGAGATGATCAATTTCATGGCCACCCACGGGCGCGGACTCATTTGTGCGCCCATCACTGCCGAGCGTGCCAATGCCCTCGACCTGCCGCCCATGACTCCCCGTAACCGGGAGAACCAGAAAACCGCTTTCACCGTCTCCATTGATGCCGCGGAGGGAATCACCACCGGCATCTCGGCCGCCGACCGGGCCCGCACAGTCCAGCTCCTCACCGATCCCGCGGCGAAGCCCGACTCGTTGGTGCAGCCGGGGCACATCTTTCCGCTGCAAGCGATGGCCGGGGGCACTCTCCGGCGGGCAGGCCACACCGAGGCGGCGGTCGATCTGGCACGTCTCGCCGGTCTTCCGGAGGCCGGCGTGATCTGCGAAATCATGAACGACGACGGGGAAATGGCCCGGGTGGGCGATCTCGGTCCCTATCAGAAAAAGCACGACCTGAAAGCCTGCACCATCGCCCAGCTCATCGAGTATCGCCGCCATTTTGAAAAACTCATCGATCGCGAGCAGACCATCAAGATGCCGACTGATTACGGCCCCTTCGACTGCCACCTCTATCGTGTCCGTCTCGATCAGAGCCACCACCTGGCCTTTACCCGAGGCGCCATCGACCCGGAAAAGCCCACCCTCGTGCGCGTCCACTCCGAATGTCTGACCGGCGATGTCTTTGGCTCCCGGCGCTGCGACTGCGGGGGGCAGCTGCACACCGCCATGCAAAAGATTTCCCAGGAAGGGGGCGTGCTCCTCTACCTGCGCCAAGAAGGGCGCGGCATCGGACTCCCCGCAAAAATCCACGCTTACAAGCTGCAGGAAGAAGGCTACGACACCGTGCAAGCCAACGAAAAGCTGGGTTACCCCGCCGATCTGCGCGACTATGGCGTGGGCGCCCAGATGCTGGCCGACCTGGGGGTGAAAAAAATCCGCCTCTTGACCAATAATCCCCGCAAGGTGGTGGGCCTCACCGGCTACGGCATTGAGATCACCGAACAAGTGCCCCTCAAACTCCCCTCCAATCCCGACAACCAGGCCTACCTCGACACCAAAAAGTCGAAACTGGGCCATCAGCTGTAAAAAAACGACCCGGCTCGCCCTACAGACTCATCCCCAGGAGGCAGACGTCATCGTCGAATCCCCCGCCTTCGGTGAAGCTCTTCACCTCTCCCAGGATGGTATCGAGCTGTTCCTCCAAAGGCATGCGACGGGCGCGCTTGACAGTCTGCACTAGTCGGTTCTGCAAGAAGGCCTCCCCTTCGGAATTTTCCACTTCGTAAATCCCATCGGTGAAAAGAAGGAGACCAGTCACTCCCTCCAAGGGAATGGACTCTTCGCCATATTGAGTCCCGGGGATCAAGCCCAACCCCGCTCCTTTTCCCCGCCCACCCAGCGGCAGAAGACTGGCTCCATCCTCGCTGCTCATGATCCCCGCCGGATGCCCCGCACTGCTGTATTCGATACGGCCTTTCTTGAAATCCACCACGAGATAAAAGGCGGTGGCAAACATGGTCACCTTGGCCTTTTTCAAAAAAGTGACCAACCCATCATTCAGCGCTCCGAGAAAGAGCCCCGGAGTCTCCGCCTGATTTCGCGCTTGGGAGACCAGTCCCCGCAGCAGACTGGCTACCAGCGCGGAGCGAATCCCATGACCCATCACATCGCAGATGAGGAGGCCGACCTTGTTCTCGCCCAGTTCGATGACATCGAAGAAATCGCCTGCCAATCCGGAAATCGGGAGGTAACGGTGACCGAACTTCGCCGACCGCACCGCAGGATACTCCGAGGGGAGAAGACCCTGCTGAATCTCCCGGGCCAAAGCCATTTCCTCCTCATACGCCTCATTGCGCGCCTTTAATTCCGCCGCCATCTCGGCCAGCGAACGCTGGGTCCGCACCAATTCCGTGACATCGCTGGAGACCCCGAAGGTCCCCATCAATTCACCCCGCCGGTTCCGATACGGCATCTTGGTGGTGAGCACCCAGGTGTCTCCCCGGCCTGACCAGGTCTCTTTCTCGATGACGGACTCCATGGCCTCGCCCGTCTCCAGGATATGCTGTTCATCGGCCAAGGCTTGCTTGGAATGCTCTTCGCCAAAGAAGTCAGCATCCGTCTTCCCAAGCAATTCCTCTGGTTTCTCCCGATGCATCCACCGCGCCATCGGAGTATTCACCATCGTGAAGCGCGATTTCTTGTCCTTGAAATAGATATGCAAAGGCACATTCTCCACCAGGGTCTTGGTCAGGTGCTGCTCCTCCAAAAGGGCCTGCTCCGCTTCCTTGCGCAGGGAAATATCAATCAGCGAGCCCGCCAAACCGGTCAGCTGTCCTTCATACTTGACCGGAACCCCGCGCACGCGGAACCACTTCCATTGCTCCCGCCCCTCTTCGGTCACACCAGTCCGCACGCGCGGCTCCACCGCCAGAATCTCGCTGCGCCCCTCCCTCACCGCCTGAATAGCTGCGGCCAAATGCTGCCGGTCATCCTCATGAACGAAGGAGTGGTCCGCAAAAAAATTGGGGACCTCCTCCTTGGGACAGCCGAAGAAATCCCCCACCCGCTCGGTGAAATCAATCGTCCCACTCTCAAAATCCCAATCCCAGATCCCTTCATTGGATGCTTCCAATGCCAGATCCAGACGTTCCATCGCATTTGCGGCCATACTTTTAGCCTAGCAGGATGAAGCCCGGGCCCAAATGAAAAATATTCCCGAAAAGCTCCTCCTCTCCTCTCTCCCCGCTCTTGTGTCTTGCTTCTCCCCAGACTCTCCCCTAAATGCATCGGCCATGACCCGTCCGCAAATCGAGCTCAGCATCAAAATCTTCGTCGTCCTCCTCGTTATCACCTTCATCTACGCCTGCTACCGCGTGCTGGATCTGATCGGAATCGTCTGATTCCCATTCCCCCACAGCCAATCGCCACTCTCCCCGAGTAGATTTTCCCTGCCGCCCTGAGAGCGGGAATTTATTCTGATATTGAGACTCAGTCTCACTTTGGGCTGGACAATTGCTTTTGAGTGCTGTTTTTAGACCCCGTCTTGCACGCAGCCCTCAAAGCCTTGTCCACCGTCTATCAGCAGACTCTTCACCAAGAAAGCACACCTCTCGCCCTTTCCCTCCGCCATCTCAAGGTCGCGGCCGGCACAGGAGCCAAGTGGCAAGACCAGCTGCGCCCGAATAGTCTCCACTTCGTGCTCAATCTCCGGGGGGAAGGCTTGGTCATGGCCCCCGGCACGCGCCTGACCCTGCTCCCCTCCACTTTGGCCATTTTTACCATTGGGGAGAATCCCGGCCAAGCGATCGCCACCCGCTTTGAGGGCTCGGAAGGGCATGATTTCCTCGTTCTCTCGCTGGAGAGTCAATCCCTTGGCCGCCTCTTTCGCGCCCCCATTCCCCTAGTGGAAAAGAACCTCGGTTTCCTGCGCCGATGGTCCTCCCGCGAGGAACAATTCTACCAGGACTTGATCAATCCCCCCGTTGCCGAGGTCGCCCGCCACGCCTGGTTTCAGGCCAAGATCCTCGAACTGCTTTCCCTCCACCTTTTCCACGAACCCCATCGGCGGGAACCTCTCTTTTGTAGTCAGCTGAAGCAGAAAGCCCATCGCTACACCCGGCATGCCCTCGAGCTTTTGCAAGGGCGCCTGGATGAACCCCTCGATTTGAGCAACCTGGCCAAGGATGTGGGCTGCGCGCCCCATTATCTCAGCCGCCTGGTGAAGCAAGATACCGGCAAGACTCTTTCTCTCCATCTCCGCGCCTTCCGGGTGGAGCGGGCCGCCGAACTCTTGGGAACGAATCAATACAACGTCACCGAGGTCGCGATGGAAGTTGGCTATAACTCGCTTTCCCACTTTTCGAAAGCCTTCGTCGAGGAGCAAGGCCTCACCCCCTCCGCCTTTCTCAAGCGATCCGCCTGAGAAACAACGGAGCGCCAAAGAGTGACAAGCCAGCGCGAGCGGGGGCGCGCCCATTCCGGCAGGGTATCGGAACTATGGTTTATTCAAATATCGATAGCCGCATGTCCGGACGCCAAGCCTTCATCTACCTGCCGGTGCGACCGGGTTCGCCCCAGGGAAAGAAGCAGGCCAGCAAAAAAGGGAAGAGCTCACCAGAGAAAACTTCACCCAAGAAAGGACAATCATGATCTCCTCCGATCGGCAACGCTGGCTCAATGAACTGGAGGTCACTCCCCAACTCTGGGAAAGCCTGCCCCTCCTCGGGGAAGGCCAATTTCTCTGGCAGGGTGCCGAGGCCCGCTACCGGGGTCCCCTACAACTGGGAACTGCCTTTCTGGTCCATCAAGGCCCCTTTCTCATCAGTGAGCCCAGCCTGACCCTCGAGCCCTCCCTGCTCGACCGGGTCTACATCTCGGAGACGGGGGACGGTCGCGCGAGCGCCTTGGAAGTGGACTTTCCCCACCGGCGCACCCGGCTCGAAGTCACCGGGAGCGACCACCTGCAAGAGAAGCTCTCCCAACTGGCAGCCATCTTTGGCTGGGAAATGAAGCCCGAAACGCAGCCCCTCGCCGCCAGACGTGCCCTCCGCGAGTCGCCCCTCTGTCCCTGCTGCACGGAAGCCTGCGAGCAACGCGTGGCTGGCATGAGCAACCACCCCCTGGCTTGGATCCTCGCGGATCGGATCGATGCCGGGGAAGGGCTCTTTCTCACCCTCGCCACCCCGGGAGCCCACCTCGCAGCCCTTCACCGCCCGCAGTCACTCCACAGCGAGGGGCCCCACCTCGTCTCGCGAGGAGAAGAAGGGGAGTTCGCCCTAGACATGCGCCACCTCTACAGCCTGCGCACCCACCCGGTGCGCCTCGACGGGGAGGAGCACCTCCAGCTCACCCTCATGAATACCCGTGGCGAGGAGATGCTCTCTCTGGCCGCACCCTCGGCCTCTGTCTCCCGCATTTGGCCCCGCTTTCTGGGAGCCGTCAGGCCATGAGCCCGGCACAAGGAAGCAGCCGCAATTGAGCGCTAGTGCTTGGCAAGCCCGCGTTAGCAACATTCCCCGAGTACCGCAAAGATAACTCCCATGCAACCCGTCCTCCTCTCTGGATTCCTTTCCCTCCTGGCGACCCAAGTCCTATTCGCCGAAAGTAAATTCGACCAAGACCGCTCGGCCATCCTGGGCATGGCCGGCACCTTCGCCGTGACCTTCCACTTCGAAGAAACCATCGCCCTGCAGGAAGGCTACGAGCTCACCAAACCCTACCAAACCGAGGCGGTGGAACTGGTCAAAGTAGTCGAAGACCTCGGCACCAGCATCACCCTGCAACACCTCCTCATCGTGGAAGATCTCGATGGCCCCGCCGTCATCAAGCACTGGGCCCAGATTTGGCAATACGAAGACCCTCACGCCCTCACCTTTGAGGGTGACCGCACCTGGCTCCCGGTTAATTTCGACAAAAAAGAGGTCAAAGGCACCTGGACCCAGTTCGTGACCCAAATCGATGACAGCCCCCGCTACAAGGCCGTCGGTGAATGGGAGCACTCCGGCAACTACTCGGCCTGGACCTCCCAGCCCTCCACCCGCCCCCTCCCCCGGCGCGAATACACCAAGCGCGACGACTACGACCGCCTCCTCGTCACCAACCAACATCTCATCACCCCCGAGGGTTGGGTCCACCTCCAGCACAACCGCAAGCAAGTGCGCCGCGCAGGCCGCAACGAAACCCTCTGTCTCGAGAGCGGAACCAACACCTACCGCCGCATCACGCCCGAGAAAGACAGCGACCAAGCTCTCGGCGTGCAAAAAGCGGAAGAGTATTGGGAAAAGACCGCCCCCTTCTGGAAAGTGGTGCGCGATCACTGGGCTGAACTTCTCGCCGAGAGCGAAGGCCCCGTCGCCTACCATAATCCCAAAGACCAAAAACCCCTCATGCGCCGGATGGCCGCCCTCGCCGAAGAGCAAACGGGCGCAGACGCCAGCCTCGACCCCGCCGCCATCCATGCCCTCATCGCCGAACACCTCCGCTAGGCCTCTTTTTTCTCAACGCAACAAATACCAATCATGAAACACACAATCGCTCCGCTGTTCGTGGCTTTCACGGCCACCGCCACCTCTCTCACCGCCGCTCTCTCGGTCACCCTTCCGGGGAACTCGACCAGCGATGGCTGGGACCAATTGACCAACTCCCGCCTCTCCGGCTACGGAGGCTATCCCGGCCTCACCCCTTGGACCACCCCCATCGCCGCCAACACGAGTGGTTCCGACCAGAATGCCGTTTTCAACAAAATCAGCGGCGGAGGTTACCTCGCCAACAACTCTTTCTACGATGGAGGCAATAGCGGGACCCTCGCCCTGCAATCCGACAACCCCATTGCGAACTTGGCCACCGTCATCTTCCAAGTGGACATGGGGATGTCCACCTTTGCCAGCGCACCCCAGCTCCTCATCAATGGCACCGACCTCCTCGATCCGGTTGCCAGTTCCATCACCCAAGGCGCCTACTCTTCCGGCCAACCCGGCCAGCCCCCCTCTTTCACCAAGAACCACGCCTTCCAATGGGACCTCACCGGCTATGGAGCGACCATCGACGACTACCAGGTCCAGTGGACCACCAGCATTCACACCACCATCTACGAGATGCACCTCGACAGCGGCGACTCCTTCGCCACCGTGATTCCCGAACCCTCCACCGCCTTCCTCGGAGCCCTCGCGGGTAGCCTTCTTCTGCTACGACGTCGCTCGTAGACTCCTCTTCTTCATACAACGGTCTGGTGTGAAGTAGCCCGTAGCTGGTGATAGGGTCCAGCTGCGGGCTCTTTTTTAGATAAATCCAATAGACTCTCGGACAGTCACTTACCTATCAAAAAAAGCAACCAATCGTCAGCCCGTTAACACTAAAGTTGTCTAAACGAAAGACTTTTCTTCGCTCCCCGTATCATTGGGCGTGAAGACGAAGGTCCCCCTGCTCCTGGCCGCCATCAGCGCACTCTGCGTGAGCTGCGTGCAGCACCAGGTCACCACCTCAGTCGCCGAGCACGCGGTGGTTGAAGGCTCCCGCTATGCCGAAGAGGTGGCGGCCCAGTCGCCCTTCGAAACCAAGGAAATGAGTTGGCGGGAAGCTGCGGAACTGATGAAAGTGCGCAACCACGACTTTCTCGCCGCCAAAGAGGCCTACCAAGAAGCCAACGAGAAGCAGCCTCTGGTGCAAAAGTTGACCACCGAGGTGAAAAGCGCGGTCAATGTCTCCTTTGGCGACCTCCTCAAACCCCAATCCGTGCTCAAGCTCCTCAACGAGCCCGTCACCCAGGTCCCCAAGCGACTGGCCTCCATGAGCAAGCTCAAGGACATCTCCCACTCTGCCGAGACCAGCGCCTGGCAGCACACCGCCAGCTCAGTGGATGCCGAGCTCAAGATGCGCGCCGAGAAGGTCAAACTGCAGGAACTCCTCCGCGAAGGCCACCTCCTCGACAGCGAGTTGCAGCTGGTGGAAGCCGCTCCCCCCCTGCCGCAAGATGCTGACCCCAAGCTCCGCAAATCCGTGCAGGATTGGAAAAACAAACTCACCACCGAGCGTCAAAAGTGGCTCAACGAAGTGCGCAACTTCTTCAATGCCGAATACGGCGATGTCAAATTCGTCAAAGACGAATCCGGCCTCCCCACCTACCGCAACGTGGAGAAACCCGACCTCACCCAGTGGGAGCGCTGGTGCCAGCTCCGCCGGAGCAAAGAGCTCGTCAAGGTTTTGCAAAAGGCCCACAAAGCCGACAAACCGGCCATCCCCGGCACCGACATGGTCAAGAACAAGCTCGCCAGCTTCATGACTGGCGACGAGGATAATCCCGACCTCGTCCTCGACACCCAATCGGTGCGCAACGAAGTCCGCCAGCTCATCCAGAACTGGCGGGAAATGAAAGAAGCGCAGGAAAAGGCGCGCAGCTTGGAACAACAGGCCACCGACAGCGATTTCGGTAGCATCGCGGGAATCAACCGCCGCCAGTCCATCTTCAACTTCCGCCAACGGGAGATCCAACACGCCAGCCAAGTCTGGCTCCGCGACGAGTCCTGCTGGTAGCGGAGGGGAAGACGAAAATTTCGGAATTCCGTCTCCGGAGGCACGGTTGTATAGTGGAGTTGGCTAGCCAATCGATCTCATGCGCCTCTATTTCCTCCTTCTCCTTTTTTTCAGCCTTTCTCTGCTTTCGGGCGCTCCCCACCCCGCCGACTCCAATCAGGATTTCCGCCTCACACGGGACGAGGTCGCCTCCGTATACGGACCGGAGGGCTTTGCCGATGCGGAGTTTGCACAGGCCTGGTTCATCTGGCGAGCCGGTGAGAGCTACGAAGACGAAGCGACTCTGGCCAGCCCCTATCGGTGGCGTCCGCTTCCCCAGGGTGGACCCGCTTTTCTTTCCCTCAGCGAGCGCCGTTGCCTGCCCCTCACCCCGGTGAAAGTCATCGGCCTGCCCGCCAACCCCGGGCCTCTCACCGCACGCTTCCGCCCCCTCCACACCGGGGAATGGCTTTCGCTCGACCTCACGGTCACGGGCCCGGAGGTGAGCTTTTTCGCTCCCTACGTCCCCTCTCCCTGGTTGCCAACCCGCGAAATCGAAATCGAGATTGCGAGCGACTCCACCACCTGGCGAGCGGGTCAACTCTCGCTCGCACCCATTGAACTGACGGGCATCTCGGTGCCGCAATTTCTCGACGACACCGCCACCGCCCTCGCCTCGGTGGGCGATTGGGACGCGGACGCCACCGTCACCCGGCTCGCCCAAGGGCACGCGGTGGATGATTTCGAACTCCTGATGGGCTACTCCTACGCCTACCTCCAGCACACCGCCGAGTCCTTCCGCAGGTTGGCGCAAGCTCCCCCGACTCCGGAAAGCGAGCTCGAACTCCTCGTCGCCCGCGAGCTCCTCGCGCTTTACCTCGGCAACAGCTCGGCCGGCGAAGTGACGAATCGTTCCCGGCCCCTTCCCAAGCGAAAATCAAACGCAAAAGCCTCTGGCTCCGATTGCGTCCCCATCAACAATTGGACCGATCTCATTTACTACACCCGTCTCCGCGCCAAGCTGGAGGCCTGGGAGGACAGTGACTCCCTGCAAAAGAAAGCCACTGAAGAAGGCCTCGGCAAGCTCCAGGAAGGAGCCGAAAAGCTGGGCGATTTCTTCAGCAGCACCGCCGACAAATTCGCCAAGAGAGCGGCCCTCGCGATCACCATTCCTCTGGAGCTGCACGGCTTGCTCTCGGAGTGGGACCGCACCATGCTTCCCAAAACCTTTACCCGCATCGATTACCAGCTGGAGGACGGCAATTACGCCCCTCTTTCCCAGCCCATGCCCACCGATAGTCCCTACCCCTCGGGCGAGTGCGGCACAGCCCACTTTGCCCACCTGAAGGCCACCATCACCTCGGAAGGATTTCGACTCGGCAAATACCTTCTCGACAGCAAGGTCCCCGAGCCCGGCGACTTGGCTGAGGCGGTGCAGGGGCGGAAAGGTGAGATCGCCAAAAAGGTCGTCGACTACTACGAAGAGCCTCTCGGCGAATTGCGCCAGCAGGCCATTGACCGCAGCTACGAGCAAGTCAAGGACCTCGATTACGCCCCGGGGGGCTGCACTTGGAGTGGCATCGACATTCCCCAAACCCGCGACGATCCCAAGATCGAGTTTAGCAGCCAGACCGGACGTTTTGCGGTCAATGCCAGCGTCGCCAACGGGCTTGATCCGGTCGGACCTGGTCCCGATGTCATTGAACTGAAAATGCTGACCACCTCCGAGCTCGAGCTGACCAATAGTCTCCCCAACACCCCGGCCTTCACCCAGCTGGCACCCCTCACCTCTGGCCGGCCTCGCCTCGACTTCCGCCCCCCGGCCTACTCGGTGGATGATGTCGAGGATCCGCCCCGCTTGACCGTCGAGATTTCCCAATCCTACGAAAACGAGAAGCTTCTTTGGAAAATCTACGACAACACCGGGAAACTGCATTATCAGGAGCTGACCACGGCCTCGGACCAGTCCTCTCCCACGGAATCCACCCATCATCTGGATAATTACCTCGTCCCCACTGATCACGAGAAGTATCCCCTGCTCTGTCTCGTGGAATCGCAGGCGCAAGGCTGTCTGGAAGGCTCCGGATTGCCACCGGTGCAGGAATACGCCACCCTTTACTACCGCGCCAAGGTCTTCGACCTCAGTCCCAGTCGCATTTGCCGGGAACCGGGCGAGGTCATCACCCTCACCGCCACTCCGGCCAAACCGGATCCGGATTTCGAAGTCGGTTCTTGGGAAATCATCCAGGGAGGAGGCACTCTCGAGCCCCTCGACGAGACCACCGCCACCTTCACCTTCCCTCCCGACCCCGAGGCAGAGATCACAGTGCGGGCCACGGGCAAAGACGACTTCATCGCGCAGGCCTACTTCACCACCGGGCCATGCCTCAAATTCGTGCAAGCCTCCACCAGCTACGCCTTCAATCCCGCTACACTGGCGGAGGGCGAACTCCACCCCACCACCGCCTTCGGGCTCGCGGCCGCCTACGGAGACTTTGTCACTGGGCAAAACAGCCTCATTCCTCTGGCGGCGGAGACCTATCCGGGTGCGGAAATCGTGACGGGCATCGGCCAAGCCATCACCCACTTCAAGAAGGAAGTGACCAACACCGACCCCTCCACGCGGACCTTTGAAGTGGAATCCTCCGGCATCATTCTGGCTCTGGTCGATGCGGGCGAACCGCGACCTCTCTGGACCATTGAGGCCGCCCAAATCGGGGGCAGCTACTTTCGTGATGAGGACTTTGCCGACGATCCGCGCGAACATGTCTGGCTGCCCACCCCCGGAAAAGGCGAGGGCCATCCCTTGCCCCAGCTCGTCACGGTCACTCCCGATGTCTATCAACTCCATTTTGCCGAACCGCTCACGAAGACCTCTTCCTTGGACGAGACCCAACTCGCGGCCACCTGGCTGAGCGCCCAAGGAACCGTCATCGCCACCGGGGGACCCGTGCCCGATGCGGACGATCCGGAAACCTACTACCTGACGGCAACCATCGAGTATCCCCGCACGGTGAGCCAACCGGATGTCAACTTCACCCTCTCCGGCACCATCCACTACCCCGATCCCCAGAATCCGGACAGCGACTCCTTCTACTCCTCTTGCTCGGTGAGCCACCAAATCATCGAGGTCAAATCCTCGGGCACGGTGCGCTTCCCCATTGCGGAAGAGACTCTCGTCTTTTGCGGACCGACCTTCGGAGAGACCGCGCCCAGCTCCCGCCCCTTTGCTCTCTACAATCATTGCTGCGGAGGAATCGAGCTTCAGCAATTTGAAAAAGTGCGGGGAGCGGCCCGCCGGAATTTCCTCGCCTCGGCCTACGCGGCCAACGATCCCGAGCTCGGCCGCCACCTCACCCTCATCAGCAATTACACGGACGACGCCAACATCCTCTACTGTGAAGAGCAGCGCAAAAAGCGGGAAGAGCACCCCATCCCCCCCGAAGATCTGCCCGAACCGCCGGATCCCGAGGACCCCGATCCGGAGCCCGAGGACACCCCCGAAGAACTGGAGGACTTTTTCACCAATTCTCCCTCCAATCTTGATGGGCCCGGCGACTTCCCGTCCCCGGAAACACCCCTGCCCGCGACCACCTCGGGAGCCATTCTCCCCGAGGCCAGTGGAGTGAGCTATCCCCTCGACAGCACCAGCCTCTTCACCTTCGAGACCTCGCTGGAGCTCGCCCACTTTGCGGCCAATGGCTCCTTCCAAAACAGCACTCTCTGGCTCGACCAAGAGACCCGCCAAGCCGTGGCCGACGAGCTGACCCTCGTCCTCTACGGGCAAGTGAGTCCAGGCGGGGACCGCGGACTTTTCGTTGAACGGGAATTCAATGGAAACCACTACTTCGAATTCTGGCGCCGGGACGCGGTCACGGGGAAATTCGTCGCCCGCACCCTGCTAACCCTTCTTCCCGGGCAACATATCATTGGGCTGGGCGACTTTGACCAAGACGGCCATCTCGACCTCGCCGGACGCGATCAAGACGCCAATCTCCTTGTCTGGCGAGGCCAGGCAGACGGATTCGCAAGCTCAGCCCAAACCCTGCTGGCCAGCCAAGGAAGCTGGCTGCCCCGGGCAGCGGCCGTCAATCCCGATAGAACCACCCTCCTCCTCTCGGAAAGTCACGAATCCTCTTCCTACCGGCACCAAGTGCTCACCCCGACCGGAGCAATCAGCCACGACCGCACTGCGGAGCGTCCCCAGGGGATGAGCGTGCAATCGCCAGCCGACTTCAATGACGATGGTTGGCCCGACCTCCTCTTTCACCTCTCCGGCTTCGGCTCATTTGAGGTCCACTACGGAGCCCCCGGTGGGGCGGTCAGCGGGGGGCTCACTTATTCCCTCCCGGACCCGAATACCACTTACCTCTTCACCACCCTTCCGCAATCCAGTCGCAACGAACCCTGAGCCCACTTTCTCATGAAAAATGCCCTTGCTCTCCTGCTGCTTCCTTCTCTCTCGCTGGCAGGGACTTACACCCTCGAAGTCGGACCCGCAAGCGGAGCCAGCTTCATCGAGCTGGCCCTCCCGGCAGCCACCGAAGTGACCTTTGCCAGTCACGGCGGCAGTTTCGATGCCAGTCGCCAGGTGCTCAAGTGGGGTCCGCTGCTCCCCACCCCGGACCTCCTCCACTTCACCCTCTCAGGCGAGCCGGAGGGGTTTTCTCTCGTCGCCTCCAGTCAAAACGGAGGGCCCGTTGTCACGGCCGCCACCACCCAGGCCGATGGCGATGACGATGGCCTCCCCGACAACTTCGAACAACTGCACGGGCTCGATTCCTTCACGGCCGACGGCCACCTGGATCCCGATGGTGACGGCCTCTCCTCCTTGGCTGAGTTTTTTCTGGGAACCAATCCCCGGGACGGCACCGATGCGCTGGAATTCCGCGATCTGCAGCTCACCCGGGCCACTCCCTTCTGGACGGTCTCGCCCCGCTTGCCTGCCGGGGCCCGCTTACAAAGTTCGTCCCATCTCGAGCCCCAGAGCTGGCTGCCAGTGGAGGCCACTTTCGTTCACGAGGACGACACCACCACCATTTTCCTGCCCGCTACCCGGGGTGAAAGCCAGACACGCTTTTTCCGCCTCCAACTCAGCCCCCGCTAAACAACCCGGCACAAAAATCACATTTGAATCGAATGTGACATTTTCGCGTCCATTTGAACGATTCTTGCATCCAGGCGCGTTGTAGGAACATTCGAATAACATCATGAAACTAACGACCTATGGCCTGGCGGTGCTCTCGGCGGGCTCCCTCCTGGCGGAAGACCTCTTCAATGGCAAAACCCTCGACGGCTGGACGGTGGATCCGGCCGCCCTCAGCACCCACTGGAGCGTGGCTGACGGCGTCCTTGTGGGCGACAATCCCGACAAAAAAGGTTCGGTGCTCTGGACCGAGGACGACTATGGCGACTTCGAACTGACGGTGGACTTTCGCACCGAGTCTCCCGACTACGATTCCGGAGTCTTTCTGCGGGGCGAGAGCCACCAGGTGCAAATCGGTATTTCCCGCTCCCTGAAAAAGGACCTCACGGCCTGCATCTACGCCCCCATCGATGGCGGAGCCTCCTACCCGGCGGTTTCCGACCAGGTGGAGAAAGTGCACAAGCCGGGTGAGTGGAATACCCTGCGCATGGTGGCCAAAGGCAACAAGCTGAGCACCTGGCTCAATGGTGAAGCCTTCGTGGACTACGAGACCAAGAAGTGGCCCGAGACCGGGGCGATTGGCTTGCAACTCCACGCCGGAGTCCACCAAAAGATGGAGTTTCGCAATCTCGAACTCAATGAGCTGACAACGGCAGCCAATCCACGCACCCCGAACGTCATTCTTATCTACAGCGACGATGTCGGCTGGGGGGACCTGAGCTGCTATGGAGCGGAAAAGATCCAGACCCCCCATCTCGACAAACTGGCGGCAGAGGGTCTGCGCTTCACCGACGCGCATTGCTCGGCCTCCACCTGCACCCCTTCGCGCTACTCACTGCTGACCGGGGAAATGGCCTTCCGCAAAGAAGGAACGGGAATTTTGCCCGGCAATGCCAAGATGGCCATTTCGCCGGACCAATTCACCTTGCCGGATGTCTTCAAGGCGGCGGGATACACCACCGGTGGCATTGGCAAGTGGCACCTCGGCCTCGGCGATGGCAAGATCGACTGGAATGGCGAAATCAAGCCCGGACCCCGCGATCTGGGCTTTGACTACATTTACCTGATGGCGGCCACCAACGATCGGGTGCCCTCGGTTTACATTGAGAATGAGCGAGTGGTCAATCTCGACCCCGCCGACCCCATCACCGTGGTTTACAACTACCGCAAGGACGCTCGCATCCCGGACGATGTCCCGGGGACCGCCTATCCCGACGGACGGGACAATCCCGAAGCGATGACCTATTACAAGAATAGCCACGGTCACAACCAGACCGTGATCAATGGCATCGGCCGCATCGGGATGATGAAAGGAGGCCAGTCCGCCCTTTGGGACGACGAGACGATGAGCGAGGAATTCCTCGGTAAAGCGCGGGAATTCGTGGGTCGACACAAGGACGAACCCTTTTTCCTCTACTTCGGCACCCAGACCATCCACGTGCCCCGCGTGCCCAACGAGAAGTTCAAAGGCAAGAGCAGCCTCGCCTATCGCGGCGACGTCATGCTGGAGCTCGATTGGACCGTGGGCGAAATCATGAAGATGCTGCGCGAAGAAGGTCTCGATGAGAACACCGTGGTCATCTTCAGCAGCGACAACGGACCCGTCTACGACGATGGCTACGAAGACGGCACCACGGTGCAAACCTCCACCCAGGAAGCGGACAATGGCCACGACGGCTCCGGCCCTTACCGGGGTGGCAAATACCAGATCTTCGAAGGGGGGAATCGCGTGCCTTTCATCATGCGCTGGCCGGGTCACATCCAGCCCGGAGTCTCGGACGCCCTCATCTCGCAGGTCGATCTGCTGGCCTCGACCGCAGCTTGGCTGGGAGTGGAAGTCCCCGCCGGACATGCCATCGATAGCCGGGACTACGGAGCCGCCCTGGTGGGCAAAGACCCGAAGGGAGCCGAGATCATCCTCGAGCAAGCCCGCACCCAGGCCATCCGCCAGGGGGATTGGAAATACTTCGAGCAGGGCAAGCAGAACCAGCCCCATCTCTATTACCTGGCCGAGGACCCGGGCGAACAATTCAATCTCGCAGGAGAAGTGCCCGACAAAGCCAGCGAGCTGGCCGCTCTCCTCGCCAAGTATCGCAAGCAAGGATTGGCGCAATAGCCGACTTCTTCTCCCTTTTTCCAGGCCTCCCGGAAGCACTCCCGGGGGGCTTTTTTTTGTCCCGGCGGGAGCTTTGAATCGGACAGAACCAGCCGGGAAAAACGGTCATCATGACAGCAACGAAAAGGGCCGCCCCCCCCAGGACGACCCTTCTCTTTACCGTGTTGCAGAATTCATCCTGCGAACGGAAGTTTGTTGCTAAAGCTCCACCATTTTGCCCGTGCGGAAACTCTCGTCGGCAGCCAGCACAATGCGCATCGAATTCAGAGCATCGGCCAGGTGGTCCGACAGATCCAGATCTTCCTGGATGGCCTGCAGAAAATACTCCTGCTCCCGCTTGCACAACTCATCGTGGTCGGGTTCATCCTCGGTATCAATCCAATCGTCTTCCTTCACAAATTTCCCATCGGGCCCCAGCTCGCTGTGGTGCAAACGGAGAGACTCGGTCTTGGTATGGGCGTCGACATTGGCCGAAGCTCCGGAAGCCCCCGCGTCCTTGGCCTCGATGGTCACACAGCCCTTGGGACCGACGACGTCCTTCACAAAAAAGGCCATCTCGCTCATCATGGGACCCCAGCCGGCCTCATACCAACCGACCGAGCCATCCTCGAAGGTGACTTGCAGTTGGCCATAGTTGACCATTCCTTCGGGCAGTTCGTCGGAGAGACGAGCTC
This sequence comes from Roseibacillus ishigakijimensis, assembly GCF_016595415.1. Taxonomy (GTDB): domain Bacteria; phylum Verrucomicrobiota; class Verrucomicrobiia; order Verrucomicrobiales; family Akkermansiaceae; genus Roseibacillus; species Roseibacillus ishigakijimensis. The sequence goes on along the minus strand of NZ_JAENIO010000013.1, from coordinate 9,829 downwards.
CAATGCCGCTCACCCGCACTGGTCGCGAGCGCACCATCTGGCACATCACGTCGACGTAGTGGACGCCGCAGTCGACCACCGGAGGGATGGAAGCCATCAGATTCTTGTGGGTCTCCCAAGCTTCTCCGCTGGATTGCTGATTCAGATTCATGCGCATCACCAGCGGCTTGCCCAAGGTCTGGGCGACCTCGATGAACTTCACCCAGCTGGGATGAACGCGGAGGATGTAGCCGATGACGACCTTGCGCCCCAGCTCTTGGGCCTTGGCCACGATGGCCTCCGCTTCCTCCACGGTCTCGGCGAGAGGCTTTTCCACAAAGACATCCGCCCCGGCCTCCATGGCCGCAATGGCATACTCGGCATGGGTGCCGGGATAGGTGGAAATGGAAACCGCATCGGGCCGGGTCTCGCGCAAGGCTTCATAGAAATCATTGAAGCCCGCAATTCCCCCCCCCAGCTCCTCGAGCAGCCCCTGCCGCGAGCCTTCGCTCCGAGTGACCACCCCGCAAATCTCAAATCCCTCGATGGCGGCATAGGCCCGCGCATGCGACTTGCCCATGTTCCCCGCCCCCACACATAACACTCGAATTGCTTTACTCATCGTTCTTCTTGAAATCAGTCGTTCTCCTCTCGTCCTCCCACCTTGGTCTTGTCCCAGAATGCCAGCGCGAAAATCACGAAAATCACCGCTGCCATCACAGCCGGGAAGATCCAAAAACTTTTCCACTGTTCCATGGCAGTCGTGACCAATCCCCCGTCAAGCCCTTCGGGCAAGCCCACAGAAAACATGCGCCCGAATCCTTCTGCAAAGCTGACCGACTGCTCGCCCCGGGCCTCGCTGATGGCGGCATCGAGGGGGGCATAGCCTTCCACCTTTCCAAACTGGGTGAAAGCCACCCGGTAGCCGAAATACATGCCCACCCCCTGGGTCAGAAAGACCAGCAAACTTTGCGCCTGACCCCGCACCTGACGCGGAGCCACCCGATCGGTATACATGAATCCCGTCACGAAAAAGAAGTCATAGCAAATTCCGTGGAGCAGAATCCCCAGGAACATCATCCAGGCAATCTGATCGGGAGCTCCAAAAGCGAAGAGAAGATAGCGCAGCACCCAGCATCCCATGCCCACTAAGATCATTCCCTTGACCCCAAGGTAACGGAAGAAAAACGGGATGAGCAGCATGAAAACAATCTCCGACATTTGCCCCAGAGACATGGCGGAGGCCGCTTGCTCAAAGCCTACGTTGGTGAGGAACTGGGAAGTGACGCCGTAGTAATAGGCCAGCGGAATGCAAATCAGGGTCGAACAAATCACGAAGACCAGGAAAGAGGGCTTCCTCAACAACTGGAAAGCATCCACCATCAATAATGCCTTGAGATCAAGCTTCTCACCTTTGGCCGGAGCCGGAGTATGGGGCAAGAAAAAGGAATAAACGCCGAGAGCCAAAGCGCTCACTGCAGCAAGCCAAAACATGTTGAAACTCGATGACCACCCTAGGAAGCCAACCACGAGACCGGCCACAATCCAGCCGATGGTGCCCCAAACCCGGACCCGGGGAAAGGTCAACGCGTCGACGTGGGTGAAGGCGATGGTATTGGCCAAGCCCAATGAGGGCATGAAACAAAGCATGTGCCCGAGCATGAGCCAAACCATGAGACTGCCATTTCCAGAAGCCGCCGCCCCGGGAACCAGCATCATCAAGGCCCCACCGACGAGGAAAAGGACCCCCATCACCACTTGGGAGGCGAAAAAACGGTCCGCAATCAATCCCAGAAAGAGTGGCGCAATCATCGCGGCCAAGGGAGCCGTGCCATAAGCCCCACCCCCAAAGTCGCCCAAGCCATTTGCGCCCAGGCACTGCCCAAGACTCACGAACCACGCTCCCCAGACAAAGAACTGCAAGAACATCATCACCGACAATTTGACGGCCACCTCTGGATTCCCTTTTTCGTCGTTCATCATTTTGTGTGCGGACAGACCTACGAACCTTGGCCCCCAAGCCTTGCGGCCACTACTCAAGCAAATTTCCGAAAAGAAACAACCCTTTTTGAAAACTTTTTCCTTTTGTTTACGTTTTTGATTATGCTAACAACTTCTCACGATGATCCTTTCCGATCCTTTCTGCGACCAAATCCTCGATCCTGAATTTCTACCAGCCATTGAGTTTTTCCGTGCCTATGACCAGGACGCGGCCAGGAATCCCTTTGCCACCCCCGTCACCCTTGCTCTCTGCCGACCCGACGGCTTGTGCTTTCACCACTCCTTCACCCTGCTTCCAGACGAGCCGGCTTTCGCCAGCCGCACCCTGACCTTCCTGGAGCGCACCCTCAAGTTCCTCCTCTGGATGCAAGGGGGCTCCCGGGTGCACTTCCACGGCCCCCCGGCCTTTGCGGAAAAGCTGGCCGCCATCTATCATCACCCCCGGGGCAAGCGGGCCTTCGATTCCCACTTTCTGGGAAAAACCGTTTTTGGCGAAGCCATCGAATTCATCACCCACTCTTCTGCCGAGGATTTGCCCGCCGCCCGCGACCGCGAGACTTCACTCGGCGGTCACCTGGACGGGTGCCGCATTGGCTTCGATCTGGGCGGTTCGGACCGCAAGGCCGCTGCCCTCATCGACGGTGAGGTGGTGCATTCGGAAGAGGTTCCCTGGGATCCTTACTTCCAATCCGATCCCGAATATCATCTCGCGGGCATCCGGGATTCCTTGCAATCCGCAGCGCGCCATCTGCCCCGGGTGGATGCCATCGGAGGTTCAGCCGCCGGGGTTTACCTCAACAACGAAGTGCGCGCCGCTTCCCTTTTCCGCGGAGTCACCGACCCCGTTTTGCAGCAGGATTTCGTGCGCCCTATTTTCAAGAACCTCCGTCGGGAATGGAACGACGTCCCCTTCGAGGTGATCAATGACGGAGAAGTCACCGCCCTAGCGGCAGCCAATTCCTTGCAAGCACACTCTATCCTCGGCATCGCCATGGGCACCTCCCTCGCGGCCGGATACTGCAATCCGCGGGGCGGCATCACCCCTTGGCTCAATGAACTGGCATTCTCCCCCATCGACCTGCGCCCCCAGGCCCCCGTTGACGAGTGGTCCGGGGATCAAGGCTGCGGGGTGCAGTATTTCTCCCAGCAAGCCGCCGCCCGCCTCGCGCCCTTGGCGGGATTCCACTTTGGCAAAATGCCCTTCCCCGAGCAATTGGTGGAACTGCAGAACGCCGTCAAAGCCGGAGACGACCGCGCCCTCTCCGTCTTCCACACCATCGGGCACTACCTAGGCCACACCATTCCTCTCTACGCCCGCTTCTATGAGCTGGAGCACATCCTCCTGCTGGGCCGGGTGCTTTCCGGCGACGGAGGCCAGGCCATCATCGACACCGCTGCTTCCACCCTGGCTTTACACGAGCCCGAGCTGCATGATCGCATCGCCCTGCACACCCCGGATGAGAAAATGAAACGCCACGGGCAGGCCATCGCGGCGGCTTCCCTCCCGGAGCTTCCGTAGCTTCGTTCTGCAGGCTTCATTTGCCTTTTTACCAACAATGACAACACCACACATTCCCGATGACAGCCCCCTCTCCCAAGCCCTTCCCCGCACCACCCACCTCGCCATCGGAGCCCATCAGGACGACCTCGAGTTCATGGCCTACCATGGCATTGTCACTTGCTACGACCAGGCCGACCGCTGGTTCACCGGAGTGACTTGCACCGATGGGGCAGGTTCGGCGCGCACCGGCCCCTTCGCGGGACTCAGCGATGAGGAGATGCAGCAGGTGCGCCATCAAGAACAAATCCAGGCCGCCAATCTTGGCCAATACACCGCCCAGTATCAGCTCGGCCACCCTTCCGGCGTCATCAAGAACCCCAGCGAATCTCCCCTCGCCGAGGAACTCGCGACCATTATCCGCGAGACCCGGCCGGAGGTGATTTACACCCACCAACCTGCCGACAAACACCCGACTCATCTGGCAGTCTTCGCCGCGACTGTCGCAGCCTTGCGCTCACTGCCCCGCGACTATCACCCCCAGCGCTTCTTGGGTTGCGAGGTTTGGCGCGACCTCGATTGGTTGCCCGACAAGCGAAAGGTCGCGCTCGACGTCTCCGCCCGTCCCGAGTTGGCCGAAAAGCTCAATCTCCTCTTCCAGTCCCAAATCGCGGGAGGGAAGAACTATCACGAGGCCGTCATGGGTCGGCGGACCGCCAATGCCACTTTCTCCAATCCCCACGCCACCGACGAGGCCCGGCACTTGACCTTCGCGCTCGACCTGCAGCCTCTGCTGGCCGACCCCGCTCTCTGCCCCCGGGCCTTCATCGCGGAGCACCTCGCCGCCTTTGGCCACGAGGTCGACTCCGCTCTTTCGGCTCTTTTGCCGGCCTGACTCACAAGAGCCAAGCCCCGGATTCCCGGTCCAAAATCACTCGTGCCGCGCCATGCTCCTGCAGGAAACTGGCCGGCACTTCTTCACTGACCGGCCCCGTCAGAGCCCGCTCCACAATCCCAGCCTTCCCTTTGCCCCAAGCCATCATCACGAGCTGGCGACCTTCCAAGATCGTGCCCAAGCCCATCGACATGGCCTGGGTGGGCACCTTATCGAGACCACCAAAGGCGGGCGCGGCATCACTGCGGGTGCGCTCGGCCAGCGCCACCACCCGGGTGCGGGAGTCGCGGGGTGATCCCGGCTCATTGAACCCCAAGTGACCATTGCCGCCGATGCCCAAGAGCTGCCAGTCAATGCCGCCCGCCTCCGCGATGGCCCGTTCATAGCGCGCGCACTCCTCTTCCGGATTGGCCGTGAGCCCGTCCATGAGGTGGATCTGCGCCATCGCCACATGCTGATAGAGCTTGCTGTGCATGTAATGGGAGTAGCTCATCACATCGTCAGCCGCGAGCCCCAGATATTCGTCGAGATTGAAGCCCACCACTTCGCGCAGACAGGCCCCTTCGGCCGCCGCCCGGCGCCCCAATTCATCGTAGAACCGCTCCGGGGTCCCCCCGGTGGCAAAGCCCGCCACCAGGCGTCCGTCCAGGGCCCGGCCCAGGAAATCCCCGGCTACCGCCCGACTGGCCTCTTCCGGGCTGTTATACACTTCCACCCGTAATCCGCCCCCCAAATCGCGCTCGCAGAGAAGCGCCTCTCGGTCACAAACAGTCATAGAAAGAGAGGGTAAACATTTTCGACCCGAATTCCAACAAAAAGGAGAACTTACGCACGATTTTTCCCTTCCCGCCTAACTACAAGGAAGCCCGATCAACTCGCCCCCTTTGCTCGCCGGGCTTGTCTGTGGCGAAGAACGTGCTAAGGAGAGGGCGCGATGAGTGACTTCACACCCTTTCGGGAAAAAATGACGGCAGCGGGCTTGGGCGAAGCCGCTATTGGCGCCTTCGAACGCGGCTACCAACTGCTTGCTTCCGGGGAAAAAGGCCTCCTGGGCGAGGAAAGTATCCATCCGGCCGACTCCGTGCCCAACTACCTTTCCGTCGCCAGCGAACACCCCGAATGGCAGCCGGAGTTACTGGCCAAGACCGTCGTTCTCAAGCTCAACGGAGGCCTCGGCACCGGCATGGGCCTGCAAAAAGCCAAAAGCCTGCTGGAAGTCAAAGATGGCGAGACCTTCCTCGACCTCATCGCCCAGCAAATCGCCCATCTGCGTGAGGAAACCGGAGCCCACGTCCGTTTTCTCCTCATGAACTCCTTCTCCACCAGCGAAGACACCCTCGCCGCGCTACAGGGAGGGCCTCTGGAAGGAGAAGAAGTGGAAATGCTCCAAAACAAAGTTCCCAAAATCGAGGCGGCCACCCTGGCTCCGGTGGCCTGGCCCGCCGACCCCGACCATGAGTGGTGCCCCCCCGGCCACGGCGACCTCTACCCTGCCCTCGTGGGCAGTGGCTGGCTCGACCGCCTCCTCGCCGATGGCATCGAATATGCCTTTGTCTCCAATAGCGACAATCTCGGCGCCACCCTTGATGCCGGCCTGCTCAGCTGGTTCGCCGAAAGCGGTGCCCCCTTCGCCATGGAAGTCACCCGCCGCACCGAAGCCGACAAAAAAGGCGGCCACCTCGCCGTGCGCAAGGACGACGACCGCCTCGTCCTCCGCGAGGTCGCCCAGTGCCCGGAGGCCGACCTGGACTTTTTCCAGGACATCTCCCGCCACCAGTATTTCAACACCAACAACCTCTGGCTCCACCTCCCCGCCCTGAAGGAAGCCCTTGAAGCCGCTAACGGAGTGCTGCCCCTACCCGTCATCCAGAATGCCAAGACCGTCGATCCCCGCGACAAGGACTCGACCCGGGTCTATCAGCTGGAAACCGCCATGGGCGCGGCCATCGAGTGCTTCGAGGGTGCCCTCGCCGTCGAAGTGCCACGCTCCCGCTTCGCCCCCGTCAAGACCACCTCCGACCTTTTTGCCCTCCGTAGCGATGCCTACGAAAAGCGCCCTGACGGCAGCGTGGGCCTGGTCCCCGCCCGGGCCGGCAAGCCTCCAGTGGTCAAGCTCTCCAGCGAATACAAGCTCGTCGACAGCCTGACCCAGCTCGGTCAGGTCCCCTCCCTGGTGGAAGCCAACAGCCTGACCGTGGAAGGCCCGGTCGCCTTTGCCCCCGGCGTGATCATCACCGGCGACGCCAGCTTCACCAATTGTGGCGAAATCCCCGCCGGACGCCACGGAGCCTAACCGCTAATCCTAACACTGCCCCATAATATCCTTGCCCCTTTCGTCTCCCGCGCTCAACTAGCCCCGTGATCAAGGCCGCACACATCCCGCAACTCGTCCTCGACGCCTTCTGGAAACCCAAGTGGAAGAAAGAAGCGCTCGGCACCTTGAAGGGCGGACAGAAGTTCCTCAACTACAAGCGTGACCTCCTCGAGCCGGATCGCATCCGCGAAATCCAGTCACGCATCAAGGACCTGAAAGTCGCCATCACCGAGCGGGATCAAACGGCCGTCAAGGAAGCCTGCAAGCAACTCCAGGGCACCTGCGAGCATTCCCTCAAATCCTACCGCCCGCCCGATGCCTTGGCCGAGAATCTGGAGGTCATGTTCGTCGCCATCGCGGTCGCCCTCGGCATCCGCGCCTACTACATCCAGCCCTTCCGCATCCCGACGGGTTCCATGCAGCCCACCCTCAACGGCATCGTGGGCCATTCCATCGACGAGAAGAGCTGGGACAAGCCGAACTTCGTGGTGCAAGGCTTTCACAAAGTGACCGAAGGCCGCACCTACGTGAAGGCCATCGCCCCGGCTGACACTGAGATCGTCGACATCGTGGAAAGCCGCTGGATGTGGTTCTTCACTCGCACCACCATCCTCTTTGGCAATGGCGAGAAGCTCACCCTCAGCGGTTCCAAGAATGCCATCGTCAACGGCCTCGGCATGGGCAAACGCCTGAACTTCTACACCAACGACGGCGAATTCTACGGCTTCGAGCGCGCCGACCGCATGGGCCCCCGCGCCCGCCGATTCCCGGTCAAGGAAGGCCAAATCCTCGCCCAAGGCTGGGTCGACACCGGCGACCTCGTCCTCGTCGACAAGTTTTCCTACCACTTCCGCACCCCCAAACGCGGCGAAGTCTTCGTCTTCGAAACCCGTGGCATCGAAAACATCATCTCCGAATACCGCAACCGCGACCAGGAAGCCGGCTCCCACTACATCAAACGCCTCGCCGGGGTCCCCGGGGACGAGCTCCGGCTCGATCCCCCCCACCTCTGGGTCAATGGCAAGCTGGCCAGTGAAAAGGGCTTCAAACGGGTCGCTTCCCAGGAAAACGGCTACGAAGGCTACGTCTCCCCCGGCTCGCAGACCGGACGTTACCTGACCACTCCCCAAGACCGCCTCACCCTTGGCGAAGAACAATACTTTGCCCTCGGCGACAACTCCGCCAACTCCTCCGATTCCCGCTACTGGGGCGAAATCGACGAATACCTCCTCGTCGGGCCCGGCCTCTTCACCCTCTGGCCCTTCGAGAACTTCGGCTTCATCCGCTGAACCCCCAACCGCCCTCACCCCTTGTCCGAAGCCCGCGAAATCACCCGCAAAGCGAAGTCCAACCTCGCCTTCGCCCTCCTCAGCCTGCCTAAGGAAAACCGCGAAGACGTCACCGTCTTCTACGCCTTCTGCCGCTGCATCGACGATATTGCCGACGACCTCGGCACCTCCTTGGCAGACAAAAAAAGCGGCCTCGAGCACTGGCGCCAGGTCCTCCGCGGCGAAGTCCCCTCCCCCACCCCCCTCGAACAAGCCGTCCTCACCCTCCGGGAAAAACACGCCATCCCCCGCGAGCACTTCCTCAATCTCATCGAAGGCTGCGAGATGGATCTCCATCCCCAACGCTTCCAAACCTGGGAAGATCTTCAGACCTACACCCACCGCGTGGCCTCCACCGTCGGCCTCGTCTGCCTCCCCCTCTTCGGCGCCCGCCATCCCGACTCCCCCGCCTACGCCGAGACCCTCGGCCATGCCCTGCAGCTCACCAACATCCTGCGCGATGTCGGCGAAGACCTCGACAACGGCAACCGCATCTACCTCCCCCTCGCCGACCTCGCCCGCTTCGACTACCACGAGGACGACCTCGTCGCCAAAGTCTACGACGACCGCTTCCGCGCCCTCATGCAATTTCAGGCCGATCGCGCCAGCCAACTCTACGCCCAAGCCCTCTCCCTGCTCCCTGCAGCGGACCGCGATCCCCTTCTTGCCGCCGAGATCATGCGCTCCCTCTACCAGCGGCTCTTGGAAAAAATGGAAGAAGACGGCTTCCGCGTCTTCGACCGCCGCTACCGCCTCTCCAAAGGCCGCAAAATCGGCACTCTCTTCGTGCAAGGCCTCCTCACGCGCTTCTCCGCACGTTGAGCCGCGCCTGCCGCAGAACCTCCTCCGGCGAAACCCCCGCCTCTCGCAGAGTCGCGATCGCCAGCGCATCATGTCGCTTCGCCAAGCGCTGTCCCCCCTCATCCACCACCAGGGGATGATGGAAATAACGCGGCTCCGGCAGCTCCAGCAGCACCTGCAAAACCCGGTGGATATGGGTCGACTCCAGCAAATCCTCCCCCCGCACCACCTCACTCACCTCCTGCGCGGCATCATCCACCACCACCGCCAGATGGTAGGAAGTCGCGATATCCTTGCGCGCCAGAACCGGATCTCCCAGCAAGGTTGGCCGCACGCGCACCAGGCCCCGGCTTTCCTCCTGAAAAGTCAAAGGCCCCACCAGATCAGCCGCCCGCGCCATATCCATCCGCCAGGCCCACCCCCGTCCCGCCGCCTCCCGTGCGGCCCGCTCCTCCGCCGACAGCCCCCGGCACGTGCCCGGATAGAGCTGCGCCCCATCACCCTGCTGGGGAGCACTCGCCGCCAGCTCCCGGCGCGTGCAGAAACAGGGATAAAGCACCCCCCGCTCCCTCAGACGCGCCAGCGCCTCCTCATAAGCCGCCAGCCGATCCAGCTGCCGCCAGGCTGGCTGCGGCCACTGCAAGCCCAGCCAACGCAAATCCTCCTCGATTCCCTCATAAAACTCCGGCCGCACCCGGGTGTGATCGATATCCTCGAAACGCAGTAGAAACTCGCCACCCTGCTGCACCGCCCGCTCCCAAGCCAGCCACGCCGAATAAGCATGGCCGAGGTGGAGCCGTCCGGTGGGCGAAGGAGCAAATCGCGTGCGCATCCCCCACCAACAGCAACAAACGGACACCAAGGCAAGAACAGGCAAAGCCCCACCCTCAAAAAATGGCCCCCTCGTAGCCAACACCCCGTCGGCCCCAGAGCTCACGTCTACCCACAAAGCACCGAACCCATAAACCCCGTCCCACCGCAGGCCCGGCGCCCCAAGCCCACCCCAAGCCCAC
>NZ_JAENIO010000139.1 GCF_016595415.1 Roseibacillus ishigakijimensis | reverse complement strand
TGATCTGAGCCGTGAGATCGACGATCTGAACTCTGAGATCGATGATCTGAGCCGTGAGATCGATGATCTGAAGACTGAAATCACCGATTTCGGCGTTCCGTTCAGCAATCAAAGTCGTCCAATCGTGCGCCTCAGTGTCGGCTTCATTCGGCGGTAGGGATGTCTCGCCGGGACATCCGCCGACATCGCTGACGCTTCCTGCGGAAGACCGTTCCTGTGGCACCCTGCCGCCGGACCATCCATTCACTCAAGTCGCGACAAAGGAGCGTCGACGTCTCGTCGGCCCCAGTGACCTCGTCGCGACGAGGACTCTGTAACCGGCGAGACGCCGGTGCCCCTGAATCGCCCCAAAAACGAGACCCTGTCTGTGGAGGCCCTGTCTGTGGACAAGGGGGGCCACGCTTCTTTCCCATGCCCCAAGGGGGCATCCCATACCAGCCCAGGGCAAGGCCCTGGGATGGTCGCACCGCCCTCGTCCCAGCAAGACTGTGATCTCGCCGCACCAACAATCCTGCTCGCAGCTGCCTCCACTGATCACGAAAGC
>NZ_JAENIO010000138.1 GCF_016595415.1 Roseibacillus ishigakijimensis | reverse complement strand
CTTAACAATCCCCACCTCAAGGCCAAGGACCGCAACGAGTTTCTCGCTTGGCTCAAATCGCCTTTTCACCCCTCAATTTTTGTCGTGTAGTGTGGCACCAGTTGAGATTTTAGATATAATCCTCAGAGCTAATTGGGGTGCAGAGCCTGCTAAGTCAGGAATAACGGGTGCCGGCACAACACCTGGAGACGCGTTAACTTTTCACCATTCGAGTAATAAAAACAGTGGAGCTGCTGAGGTTAGAAGAATTCAAGATCTACACATGAGTAATTGGCCCTATAATTTGCCGTTTAGCGGTGGAAATGGTTGGGACGATATAGGTTATCATGCTGTGATTGATAAAAATGGAGATGTTTACGAAGGCCGAAGACTGGAGACTAATCCAGGCAAGCCTGCTCCTGGCCCTTACACTAAGGGCTCACATACCAGAGGAGCTAATACTGTTGCTGGAATAGGGATTTGCATGTTGGGAGACTATGAAGGAACCCATTCGCGTCAGGTTAAGAGCCTAACCGATTCGTAGCCAGCAAATTAGATTGGCAAAAACCACCTTT
>NZ_JAENIO010000137.1 GCF_016595415.1 Roseibacillus ishigakijimensis | reverse complement strand
CTTGCCAAAGAACCCCAGAACAAGTAATCAATTTTCCCTCATCACCATCGTTTAGCTGAGCCCTCAACTGGCCGAACTTTGGGGTCCACCTCAGACAAAACACTAGAGTTGGGGCCTTCTGACAGGATCGTTCCCTATTGTGACTGCCCTGAGGGCGCCTGGGAGATTCCTATTTATGATGATGGATATGTAATCCGTTCGTTTCCTGTCCCTCCCCCAGTCGCCCATTGGCAGAAGATGGGCGAGGAATGGGATGACTCAGATTTCTTTGATGCGGAACCAGAGAAAAATCTCAAAGAAAAATTGGGGGTCGAAATAGACCCGATGATGGAACTGGCCACTCTGTTGCGGCAAGGGCTCCCTGTTGAGGGGGAGTTTCTCTACAATGATCCAGTGGGAGATGGGCATTATATTTTTGAAGAAGAAGAGAAGGCTCGACTATTTTACAACTTGTTGGTCAAATTAGGTATGATCACACTACACGACAAAAATTGAGGGGTGAAAAGGCGATTTGAGCCAAGCGAGAAACTCGTTGCGGTCCTTGGCCTTGAGGTGGGGATTGTTAA
>NZ_JAENIO010000136.1 GCF_016595415.1 Roseibacillus ishigakijimensis | reverse complement strand
GGAAAGACCCACATCCACTCCCAGGACTTCGCCGCGCGGGAAAATTTCCGTCCCAAGGCCCCGCCCATCTCCACCCCGGGACGACCCTCCGCCCGGTCTCTCTCATACAGGGTGCGTGCATAGGCAATCTGGTCGCGCAACAGCCCCCGCGCCTTCTCGGGCAGAATGGTGACCCTATCCTTGTCCCCCTTGCCGCCCCGAATCGTTATGAGACCCTGCTCCCAATCAATATCCTTCACTCGCAGCCGGACCAGCTCTTTGAGCCGCAGCCCCGCCCCATACTGGAGCTCCGCGAGCGGGCGGTAGAGCGGCTCAATCTTCTCCAAAAGACGAAAAAGCTCCTTCCGCGAGAGGGTTACCGGCATGCGCTGCGGGGTCTTGCGCAGCCTGACATCCAACTTCACCTCCTCCATCCCACAAACATCGCGGAAAAAGAACACCAGGGCATTGAGCGCCTGCTTTTGCGTCGAAAAACTTCTCTTTCCCACCGTTACCAACTCGCCCAGCCACTGGCTGGCCGCCTGCGGGTCCATCGCTCGCCTCGCCGAGCCCACCCACTGCCCGTAACGGGCGGCCCA
>NZ_JAENIO010000135.1 GCF_016595415.1 Roseibacillus ishigakijimensis | reverse complement strand
AATTTTGGGCGGCCACCGACATTGCAAGCCTTTTTTGCGTATTTTTTCCTTATTTTCAGTGCGTTACGTGCTCGATTTTTGTCGTGTAGTGTGATCTTTTCCCGTGTGACAATAGAATGCTAGACGTGCCAATAGGCCTCCAATTCGACCCATACTTCCATGAAGTTTTGGTAGAAGCTTTTGCACAATCTGATCATCCAAAGAATAACGCCAACCTCCGCCATCCCAAGCAGTCTGGTTCGTGGCCAGATGACGACTCACTCGCAGATACTTCAAAACCTCCCCTGCGGTCCGGTAACCAAATTCGAAGCGGTGTTTTGCCAAAATTACAAAGAGGTCCCCCAGATGCGCCTTTACCTCCCTCATCGGCTCTTCTGGGAGAGGTTCCAATCCATTGGCCAATTGACGAGCCCGAAGTGCCAGTCGGAGAAAAGCTTCATCCCCCCCCGAAGGAGCCTCTTGCCCTTCGAGATACTCCTTCGGACCTTCCAAGAACTTAGTCATCTCATCCATTCGCGTCAACTTAAGCTGTAATTCATTGAAAACGAGCAAAATAAATAGAAAATAACTCGCTTTTTCCTTGACTAGGCGAGGTCGCCGGCAA
>NZ_JAENIO010000134.1 GCF_016595415.1 Roseibacillus ishigakijimensis | reverse complement strand
TAACAATCCCCACCTCAAGGCCAAGGACCGCAACGAGTTTCTCGCTTGGCTCAAATCGCCTTTTCACCCCTCAATTTTTGTCGTGTAGTGTGATTTCGGTTAATGCTGAGCAGCCCCCAAAGGCTGTATCTCCGATTTCGGTCGTCTCAGGAGAAAGAGTAACCGTTTCAATGTTCACACAATCAACTAAAACTAAACCTGAAACAATCGTTACTTTTAGAGGAAAAGCAAACGAAGTTAGAGAAGTGCATGATTTAAATGCGCCCGAATGTATTTCTGATACCGAGTTTGGTATGATGATTGACGTGAGCTTTTCGCTGTCTGCAAAAGCTTCTTCGTAAATGATTTCTATTCCGCTGGGAATGGAAAAAAAGGAATTATCCTTTCTTGGAGGGTATTTCAGTAGAGCAGGAGGGAAGTTTCGAAAAAGAACTCCGTCATTGTCATAAAAATGTGTATTTTCTTCGGCGACTGTAATCTTCTCTAATTTTAAGCATTCGTGAAATACCGGATAATTGTAAAGTCCCATTCGCGTCAGGTTAAGAGCCTAACCGATTCGTAGCCAGCAAATTAGATTGGCAAAAACCACCTTTTTCCCTTGACAAGTCGAGCAGCGCG
>NZ_JAENIO010000133.1 GCF_016595415.1 Roseibacillus ishigakijimensis | reverse complement strand
GGCTGCTCTCGTGATCAGTGGAGTCAGCTGCGAGCAGGATTGTTGGTGTGGCGAGATCACAGTCTTGCTGGGATGATGGCCGGGCAACAATCCCAGGGCGTTGCCCTGGGCTGGTATGGGATGCCCCGTTGGGGCTCGGGAAAGGAGCGTGGTCACCTCTGTCCACAGACAGGACCTCCACAGACAGGGTCTCGATTTTGGGGCTATTCAGGGGGCATCGGCGTCTCGCCGGTTACAGAGTCCTCGTCGCGACGAGGTCACTGGGGCCGACGAGGCGTCGGCGCTCCTTTGTCGCGACTTGAGAGAATGGATGGTCCGGCGGCAGGGTGCCACAGGAACGGTCTTCCGCAGGAAACGTCAGCGATGTCGGCGGATGTCTCGGCGAGACATCCCTACCGCCGAATGAAGCCGACACTGAGGCGCACGATTGGACGACTGTGATCGCTGATCGGAGCACCGAAATCGATGATTTCAGTCTTCAGATCATCGATCTCACGGCTCAGATCATCGATCTCAGAGCTCAGATCGTCGATCTCACGGCTCAGATCGTCGATCTCAGAGCTCAGATCGTCGATCTCAGAGCTCAGATCGTCGATCTCAGAGCTCAGATCGTCGATCTCAGAGCTCAGATCGT
>NZ_JAENIO010000132.1 GCF_016595415.1 Roseibacillus ishigakijimensis | reverse complement strand
CAATTCAGTCCTTCACGAACTTGACTTCTGATCATTGAAAAATGATGAGCCCGGACCATTTTATGCCCTTGACAAATCATCAACCATATCAACGTATGAGGTGAGGCGATCCCGGCGACCTCACCGGGAAGGCTGCAAGCAGCCAAGCATCTTCCGAAGCTGGCGGCAAGAACGCAACAAAGCCGCTGATAGGGGTCGCCTCCACCGGCTTGTTCGCTTATTCGGTTTGTTGGTTTCGCTCAAGGGGATAGGTGTGGAAAACGAAAGCCTGCTCCCCTGCAAGAGCAGTACGGAAGTATTCCTCGTCGTCGTCGAGGGGTTCAAATTCGTCCTCATCCAGTTCTGAGGCCTGATCCAGGTACTTGATGAACCAGTGGCTGCTCTCAATGTGATCTCGTGCCAAACCCTCAGCGGTTCTGATGTCAACAGCATGTGCAGAAGGAATCCACGCATTGATCCATGCCCCTTCGACCTCCGAGAAATCCTCGTGCTGAGAAGTAGGGACTGCTTCAAAGGTCAGGAGATACATTGGAGGAATTCTAGAGCGAGATTATATGGTTGATGATTTGCCAGACCAGCACCTTTTCAAGGAAAAATGGCGTGCTTAGGATTTTCGTGGGCTATCCCGCAGCCACTT
>NZ_JAENIO010000131.1 GCF_016595415.1 Roseibacillus ishigakijimensis | reverse complement strand
CCCGCCCCCAAAAAGCCTCCCACCAGCACAAAACGCCCTTTTATCTTCCCCTCGGAAGAAAATTCATCTTTCATCAAGAAAGGTCTTGCCATCCCCCCCCCCCCCCCATTTCAACATGATTTCGCTTTAAGAAAATCTTGCCATGAAAAATTCCGACTATCCCGAATACCAGAGAAGGAAAATCAGCCGCCGTTCGTTCATGAAAAAAAGTGTCGTCGCCTCCGTGGCAGCGAGTAATTTGACGATGTTTAGCGGGTTGGTGGATGCGAGCTGGAACTATTACGGCGGGTATAACTACGATCCTTGCTTGTTGATCCCGGATGAGCATCGTTCTTTAATTCAAGTACAACAAATCGGCGCTCCAGGACCGGGCTCATTTTGTCGAGATCTTTATAATTGTGCCAACGGCGAAACGTGTTATGGGGAACCAAGATTATGCACAGAATTTTATTCTGAAGAGGACTTTGATGGAACTGGAGGAGAGTATGAGCCGGGTATTTGTACTGATACGACCCCTTGGCCATGAGTTCCTGGGTGAGCCAAATGCTTTATGGTTTTTCACACTACACGACAAAAATCGAGCACGTAACGCACTGAAAATAAGGAAAAAATACGCAAAAAAGGCTTGCAATGTCGGTGGCCGCCCAAAATT
>NZ_JAENIO010000130.1 GCF_016595415.1 Roseibacillus ishigakijimensis | reverse complement strand
TTAAGACCAAGCCCCCAACGCCCGCCAAAAAATCGCCTGGAACCAAAAACCGTCCTGCTCCTATCGCAGCATCGTCATACTAATAAACACTGTTCTCCGAAAGTATGCAGCGATTAATGATAGTTCTAATTTCTGTTACCATAGGGTGCTCAGCTGTTTATGCCTCGGAACTATGGCATGATGGGAAGATTACGCCAAACCAGCCATTTAAAGCTAAGGTAATAGGAGTAAAACCAGGATGGGGATGGGATACCATTGTTTTGAAAGAATTAGGCGGTAAAGGAAGGTATTGTCTAGCGAGCGTTGGTCACATTAATCCAACATACGAGATAGTAGCAGCACAAGATTTCAACAAGAAAGAGATGATTAGGAATAATACGACATTTATAGATCCAGCTGTAGATGTGGAGCGGTTTTCTTGGACGATGGGAGTCTGGATGCATGGAAAGAGATTTGGAGAGAAAGATGCTGCCACGCAATTCTATAAAAACGGAGAACAAGTCGCTGCACCTAATCCCTGACCCGCCCCGATAGTTACGATTTATGACCATTCAATCATCAACCCACAGTCTACGCTCGCCCCATGGTCAGGGATAGGTGAGCTATGACGTTGATATGGTTGATGATTTGTCAAGGGCATAAAACGGTCCGGGCT
>NZ_JAENIO010000012.1 GCF_016595415.1 Roseibacillus ishigakijimensis | reverse complement strand
CCCCGCACTGTCCTATTCTGAACGCATCGATTTTCAGCTTGTCGAAAAAGAGCTTTGGAGAACTCGAAACCCCACCCCCTCAGCGAACAGAGCAATCAATTTCGCTTGGGCGTGCTCTTCAAAGGGGAGCCCCTAGGGATTCTCGCCCCTATCCCTCAACGAGAGAGCGGGCGGGACGGATTGACCTATTGGGGACGGAAGCAATGGAAAACGAGGGAACGGAAGGAAGATTATTCACCTTCTGAACCTAGGCGAACGAAATAAAAACATGGCACACACATGGCACAAGCGTCTTTCAATCGCCATAAGCCACTCTTTTTAAGAATGGTGCAGGCTGACGGACTTGAACCGCCGACCTACTGGGTGTAAACCAGTTGCTCTACCAACTGAGCTAAGCCTGCCTTGAAAATTTTGTCTTCCCGCTCGCTGCGAGAGGGCGAATTTGCCGGAGCGGAAAGGGTTTTTCAAGCTCTTCTTTTCTTTCTGGGAAAAGTTCTTTATTTCGCCACCGTGAATGCTCTTCCCGTGCTCGCCATTGAGACCAGTGTGGCCACTGGCTCAGTCGCCCTGTGCTCTGCGGACAAGGTCTGGCTCGATCGCTGTTTCACTGCCGGGCGCAAGCCCTCAGCCACTCTGTGGGAGCCTTTGCACGAGGTGATAAAGGAAGTTTCCATCCTGCAGGCAGTGGTGGTGGGAGTGGGGCCCGGCAGCTACAATGGCTCGCGCATTGGTATTGCGGCGGCGCAAGCAATCGCGCTCGCCCACGATTGCCCGGTGATCCCGCTGTCTTCCTTTGAGGGAGTCGCATTGGAGAGCACGGAAGGCTGGGCCATTGGAGACGCCCGACGGGGGTCTTTTTCCCTCCAGAAAATCGCAAACGGGCGCTTGGCGGGAGACTTCGCCCTCGTCGATGGCGATGAGCTGGTGCGGCGGGTTCAGGAGGCCTGCGATGAAGGTCAAGAGGTCTTCTCCTTCGACGAGCCTGCCCGCTTTCCTCTCTCCGACCCCTTGCGGAGCCGCCTCCAACACCGCAGCTCGGAGAGCAAACGGCTGGCGAAGGCCTATTGGCAGCGAACGCCTGCCGAGCGGGCCGTCCTCGCCACGCAACCGGCGCAACCGTTCTACCTCCGCGACCCTCACATCACTCCGGGCAAGCGAAAGTCGCTGATGAAATGACGCCGACGCTTTCGCGGGTCGCACCACAGCAAACCCATCAGCCTTTGAGCTGAATCGCCTGCCCTTCCAAGTCCTCCGGAGGCAAGTCGGCCCCATCGGCGGTGACGCACGAGACCGCCGAACGGGTGAGCTGGATATCGCCAAAAATGGTAGCGACCGCAGTGTCCGAGGCATCCAGACCAGTTGCGATACGGGCCATCCCGCGGGGGTGGGAAAGACGGGTGGGATCAAAAAGAAACCAGCGATCACCGACAAAAACTTCGAAGCAGGCATGAAAATCCGGCGGCTGCATGTGGGCCGCGTAGCCCGAGAAATAACGCGCCGGGATGGAAAGCGCCCGGCAAAAGGCAATGCCCAGATGAGCAAAGTCGCGGCAGACCCCCTGCCGCGTCTCGAGGATATCGAGGGCAGTGGTGGTGGGGTCGCTGGCTCCAACGGTGTAGGAAACATTCTCGAATATCCAATCCGAGATCGCCTTGGCTTTGCCCAAGGGACCGGCGACGTGACCGAATAATTCTTGAGCCAGCGAGCCTATCTCATCGGACTGGCAATAGCGGCTGGGAAAGAGAAAAGGAAGGGCCTCGGGTGAAAGATCCGAGATGGGCACCTCCCCGATTTCAATCACCCGCAGGGAATCGGGATCGGTTTCGACAAAGACCGAGTAATTGATCGCCAGGTCAACAACCGCCTGGGTATCGATGCGCACATAGCGATGCTGCCCGGACGCAAGTGGGAAGAAATCGCAGCGCACTCCCTCGGTGACCAGGAAGCTCTCCTCGCTGAGAATCTGCCGGGGAGACTCGTAGGCGTGAATACAGAGAAGAAGAGTGCCCCGCTGTTTCACTTCGTAACGCAGCTCGGCATCGACTTTGAATTTCATCAGGAAGAAGACTTTACGAAATTCATGCCAAGAAAAGGAAAAAAGTAGATTCTCAAGTGAGTTTTTCGTCACGAATCACGCCACAAGCCAGCCCGCGCCACACCGGGATAGGAATTAAAATAATACATTTTTAATAATCTTTATAAAAAAGATTGTTTGAAAAGGGATGGTGGGAATAGGCTGAGGAATGAAACAAATTTATCGAGCAACGAGCGTGACGGAATTAAATCTTCTGGCAGACCGCCTGAGGGAAGCTGGATTTGATGCCTTCGTCAGTAGCGAGGAGGCCACCACACCCACCCCAAAGGGAGAACCAACCTTCCCCGCTCTCTGCGTGAAAAAAGATGAGAACGCCGAGAGCGTGAGGCAGGAATTGTCGGGCTATTTGGCCGAGCGCGAAAGTCCGGGGGGTCCTTATTGGCTCTGTGCCGAATGCGGAGAACGATCGCCGCATTCATTCACGGAATGCTGGAACTGCCAGACTCCACGAATTGGACTCTTGGTTTAGAATCGAAATTCTAGAAGGCAAGGTCATCTCGAACAGGATCGACTGGCGACAATAAAGCCTGTTAACAATTAATCGGAAACGCTCCAAAATCGCGAGCCAGAATGCCGGTCGAACCCTGTGATTACCTTGCTAGCAAGATAACTGGTTCTTCGTAGAGACCACGCTAGCGGGTCCCGTCTTATTCCTAGCGGGGCTTTGCTAGGAAATAAGGCGATTCGAAGGTTGTTTTTACTCCCGGAACGTTTTATTGTGTCAGTATGAAAGAGATTTATCGCTCTCCCGATTTTACCTCTCTCAGCCTTCTTTCGGATCGGCTGCGGGATGCGGGCTTCGAGACCTTCATCCGCAATGAGGATGTGTCCTCGACCTGCTACACCGGGATGCCCGATTTCTTTCCTGCCATTTGCGTGCTCAAGGACGGGGAGGCGGTCGCGGCGCGCAAGCAAATTGACCGCTACCTCGCGGAGAGCAAGCAAGCTTCCGGTCCCTACTGGATGTGTGTGGCTTGCGGAGAGCGGTCGCCCCATTCTTTTGAGGAATGCTGGAGCTGCCAAGCTCCGAGAACCGGGGCGAGATGCTAAGATAGCCCGGTACTCTTAGGGATGCCCAGTTGTGCCGAAATCTCTTTCCAAAAAAAGCGCTCTCGGAAGAGCAGGGAAAGAAGTACCGATGATGGGAATCGAACCCATACTCCCGAAGGAACGCGATTTTGAATCGCGCGCGTCTACCAATTCCGCCACATCGGCTGTTTTTGCGTGGGCGCGAAGAATACACAGTTCTTCCGCCTCCTGACAAGACTCTTTCCGCGAAGTTTTTTAACCCTATTTTTTCTGCCTGAATGACGGGAGAAACAAGTGTTCTTCGCTGGGCTCCGCGCCCTTGTTTCGAGCTCCCTCCGGCACGCAAACCCCAACACCCCCGACGAGCCAGCCAACCGTCGGGCGGAAGGCCCGGGGCTGGCGAACCGGGCTTCACTTGCCGATAACGGTTGCGAGCAAGGCCTTGATGCGATCCGCTTCCCCGGTCTTTCCGCTGGCCCGGAGCCATTTTTCTTGAGCGCGGAGAACAGCGACATGATGTGGGGAGGCCAGCCGGGCTTTGGCGAAAAACTGGTTGGCTCCTTCCTCATCCCCGCGCTGGGCGAGATGGCGGGCAAAGATGAGGGCGGGCCGGGATTGGCTCAGGGGGGGAAAGAGGCCTTGCGGGGGTTCCAGCTCATCGACCGCCGAGCGGAACCAGAAGTCGCCCGCCGCAGGGTCCCCGGCACCCGCTTGGGCGGTGGCGAGCAGGCCCTTGGTCAGCATCCATTCCACCTTGAGGGCCCGACGAGTGCGTTGCCAGGACTGGCGGCTGCTACCGGTAGCCACCACTCCGGCGACCTCGCCGAGAAGCCCGTCACTGGTCGCGAGGGCGTTAAGCAACCGTTCGGCCTTGCCCCAGTCCTTTTCCCCGATGGCCTGGCGGCAGGAGAGAGCGTGGTGCCAAGCTTCCCAGGCCAAGACAGAAGGCGTCTCTTTGGCAAGCTGCTGACCCACTGCTTGCGCGGGCAGGCTGGCCAGCCCCTTGGCAAAATCGGCTGCTTCGCCCCCGGCGAGGGCCAAACGGGCTCCCAGGGTGCGGCCTTCCCAGAGCAAGAGGGTGGCCCCAGGGGAGTAGAGGCGTTCGTAGGGAACGTCCACCGCCGCCAGATCTTGGGCGAGAGCCTTGGCAGCCGCATCTTCTCCCAAGGCATGCAGAACGTGGGCGAGAGAGAGCTTGGCGCGGATGAGATTGGGGCAGTCGAAGATGCTCACCCCACTGGCAGCAAGGGACTTTTCGTAAAGCTCGATCGCGATTTGAAAGTTGGCCTTGGCGGCGGACAACTGCCCGGCCCGGCGTTCGAAGGTGCCCAGCAGCTCGCGATAAGGGGGAAACTCGGGAGCGGAATCAGTCAAGGTGCGCACCCGGGGAAGGAGCTTTTCCGCAAACTCGGCGGGAGGGGCCGGGTTTTCAATCTGCAGGTTGGCCCAGAAGGAGAGAGCCATACGGCTGTCGGGCTGTTCGGCCAAAATCGCCTCAATCTCTTCCACGGCGGCTCGCTGGCCGGGCCCGGGGCCGAGGAGTTCGTCATAGCCATC
Organism: Roseibacillus ishigakijimensis; assembly: GCF_016595415.1. GTDB lineage: Bacteria > Verrucomicrobiota > Verrucomicrobiia > Verrucomicrobiales > Akkermansiaceae > Roseibacillus > Roseibacillus ishigakijimensis. The sequence goes on along the minus strand of NZ_JAENIO010000012.1, from coordinate 84,710 downwards.
TCGTTGCAAAAAGGCAGCCATGAGCTGAAGCTGGAGATGATTGGGGTAATCCTCGGAAACTGCCCGGAAGACCCCCGGGGCCCGCTGGGGCTCATCCGAGAAGAAAACCAGGAGGGCTTCTCCCTGCGCCCGCTCCCCTTCCGTGCCCTTGCCCGCCGCGATGAGGGCGAAGAGACGATTGAGAGCGGCCGCCCGTTGTTCTTTGGCTTCGGTATTCGGATTCGCCAGGGAAAGCGCCATCCCCCAGTAGGCCATGAGGCAATCGGGATCTTGCTCCACGGCGGCAAGAAAATGGCGATAAGCCTCGAAGTCCCAGCCCCCATGAATGAGGGCCATCCCGTGGTTGACGTGTTGCTGCACCTCCGCCGAGCGGGCGGTCACGGCCGGATTATAGGAAACGAGTTCGGGATACCAGGGGGGTGCAGACAGCTCGGCCACCCCCGGCAGGCGGAGGGAAGCGGGATCCAAAGCGGCATCCGGCTCATCTTGGGAAAAAAGGAACCCTGCCGAAAGAAAAGACCAGAGAAACACCAGGGGAAACAAGCGCATGGGTGAACTCTCAAACTCCCGGTGTCCGGGAGCAAGGTGATTTTTCGGGAAAAAAGAGCTCTCAATCCCGCACATTTTGCCATCGATCTTCCTCCCGCCATCGGGCAGCTTGCGGGCGTGACGACGGTATTGGAGGTGATTGACGGGGGGACGGCCTACTTGGAGAAGCGAGGCGTCGCAGAAGCGCGGCTGAATATGCAACGTCTGGTGGGGCACCATCTGGACCTCTCCCGGGTGCAACTCTACCTCGAGTTCGACCGCCCCTTGGAAGAAGACGAGCTGGCACCCATCCGGGAAAGCCTGCGTCAGCGGGGTCAGGGAATTCCCCTGCAACACCTTATCGGCGAAGTCGAGTTCATGGGACTGGACTTCAAGTGCGATGCGCGGGCGCTCATTCCCCGTCCAGAGACCGAGGAGTTGGTGAGCCTCATTCTGCAGGAAAAAGAGACCTTGGCCCGACCCTCGCGCGTGCTTGATGTCGGGACTGGTTCCGGGGTCATCGGGCTTTCGCTGGCCCATCATTTACCCGCAGTCAGCGAGGTGGTGCTGGCCGACCTATCCCCCGAGGCCCTTTCCCTGGCCCGGGAGAATGCCCAGGCGCTCGACCTCCCTGCCACCTTCTGCGAGAGTGATCTTTTTTCCGAAATCGAGGGGACCTTCGACCTGATCGTGGCTAATCTGCCCTACGTGCCCGAGCGCGACCGCGAAAGCCTTGCTCCCGAGCTCCAGCACGATCCGGCCTTGGCGCTTTTCAGCGGACCCGACGGAATGGACCTGGTGCGCAAGTTCTGCGCCGAAGTCGCTGACTACCTGAATCCCGGAGGACTTCTGGCCATGGAGGTGGGCCACGATCAGGGAGCGGCCACCGCCGCCTTGCTGGCACGCTTTCCCTTTACCGACATTGACACCAAGGCAGATCTCTCCAAAGTGTCCCGTTTCCCGTTCGCGCGGCGATCTTAAGCATCAAATCCCCCATTCCACACAGACTATGGACACATTACTCGTTCACGGTGGCACCCGTTTGAAAGGCGCCATCAACATTTCCGGCTCCAAAAATGCCTCCCTCCCCATTCTGGCCGCCACTCTATTGACGGAAGAAACGGTGGTCATCAGCCGGGTGCCAGACGTCTCGGACACCAATTACATGCTGCAGATTCTGTCCGCGCTGGGGGCGGAGGTGGAGCGCTCCTCGGGCACGGTCCGCATTAAGTGCGCCAACATCGTGCCCGACGCGCCCTATGAACTGGTCCGGCGCATGCGCGCCTCCATTTGCGTGATGGGCCCCCTGCTGGCCCGCCTCAATCGCGCCACCGTTTCCCTGCCGGGAGGATGCGTGATCGGCGATCGCCCAGTCGACCTCCACCTCAAGGGCTTGGCCGCCCTGGGAGCGGACTGCGATGTGGAAGGCGGCAACATGGACCTGCGGGCCCCGGCGGGCGGCCTCGTCGGTCGCGAGCTCGATTTGCGCGGGAAACACGGCCCCACGGTGCTGGGCACAGACAACGTCATGATGGCGGCCTGCCTGGCCAAGGGCACCACCATCATCGAGTCGGCCGCCTGCGAACCAGAAGTCGTTGACCTTGCGAACTTCCTCAACTCCATGGGAGCCAGGATTGAAGGGGCGGGCACCCGCCGCATCACCATCGAAGGAGTGGAGAAGCTCGGCGGCACCGAGCACACCGTCATCGCCGACCGCATCGAAGCCGGCACCTTCATGGCCGGGGCGGCAGCCTACTCCGAAGGGGTCACCCTCCACCGGGTGGTGGAAAAGCACCTCCTTGCCGCCACCGAGGTGCTGCGCAAATGCGGACACCAGGTGGAATTTTTCAATGATGGCACCTCGGTCACCATCACTCCGGGAGAAAATCCGGTTGGCGCGCAAATCACAACCGCCCCCTATCCCGGATTCCCCACCGACATGCAGGCCCAGTTCAGCGCGCTCTTCGCCACCACCCCGGGCCTCTCCGTCATCGAAGACACCATTTTCCCCCAGCGCTTCATGCACTGCGCGGAGCTCTCCCGCATGGGGGCCGATATCAAAGTGGACCAAGGAACGGCCGTGGTCAAAGGCGTGGACAAGCTCTCCGGAGCCCCCGTGATGGCCTCCGACCTCCGAGCCTCCGCCGCTCTGGTGCTGGCCGCCTTGTCGGCCAAGGGCACCACCGCCATCAACCGCCTTTACCACATCGACCGTGGCTACGAGCACATCGACGAGAAGCTCCTTCAACTGGGAGCCCGGGTCGAGCGGGTGCGCGAGTGACGCGCCGATTCCGAACTGGCTGAGGGGCAGGAGTCGCGCTATTCTCGCCGCGATGCTTTCCCCTCTGCTTGTCCACGCGCTCGATTGGCTCTACCCGCCGCTCTGCACCCTTTGCGGTGCTGCCCTGCGGGGAGGCTGCCACCTGTGCGCGGACTGTGCCGGGCGTCTGCCGCGACAAGGGAAAAACGCCTGTCGCCGCTGCGGCCAAAACTTCGACGGCCCGCTCTCCGCCCCGGAAAGCTGCCCCAACTGTCGACAAGAGGACCAGTTCTTCAACTTTGCCACCGCCGCGCTGCGCTCCAGCGACGAAGCCATCCAGCTCATTCACGAATTCAAGCTCCTCAAGCGCCCCGAGCTCGGCCCCGACCTCGCCCGCTTGGCCGGACCGGTCTTCACCTCCGACCAGCGTCTTCGCGACCTCGACGATCCCCTCCTCATCCCCGTCCCTCTCCACCGCACCCGCCTCCGCGAGCGCCGCTTCAATCAGGCTGAAGTCCTGGCCACCGCCCTCGCCCGAGACCTGGGTTTGCGCTCTCTCTCCGCCCTCGCGAGAGTGCGGGCCACCCAGCGGCAAGCCACCCTCACTCGTCGCGAACGCCTGAAAAATCTCCGCAAAGCATTCCATCTGAGAAACTCGCCCATCCCCTTGGAAGGACGCGCCCTCATCCTCATCGACGACGTCTTCACCACCGGTTCCACCGCCCGGGAATGCGCGCGGGTCCTGCGCAAGGCCCGCCCGAGCCACTTGGCCGTCCTGACCATCGTGCGGGCTTAGGCCACAATGGGCAAAATCAACCATTGTCCCCAAGGGCCGGAAGGCTTATTCTCTCCCCACTAACGACATGGGCATCTTCAAAAAACCACCTTTGCGAGGCGGCAAGCGCAATCAGGACCTCCCCGATGATCTCTGGACCAAATGCCACAATTGTGACGAGTTGATCCACACTCTGGATCTGAAACAGCATCATCACGTTTGCCCCCATTGCCAGCAACACTTTCTCCTGCCCGCACGCGAGCGCATCGAGCTCCTCGTCGACGAAGGTTCCTTCGCAGAGATGGACCACGCTCTCTTCTCCGCCAACCCCCTCGGCTTTGCCAACTACCCCGAAAAAATCGCCAGCATGCGCGAAAAAACGGAGATGAACGATGCCGTGGTCACCGGCCGGGCCACCATCGACGGCTTTCCCGTGACCCTGGCGGTGATGGACTTCAAGTTTTTCGCTGGCTCCATGGGCTCCGTGGTGGGCGAAAAAATCACCCGCGCTATTGAGACGGCCACCCAAGAAAAGCGGGCAGTCATCATTGTTTCCGCTTCTTCCGGGGCCCGGATGCAGGAAGGGATGCTCTCCCTCATGCAAATGGCCAAGACCTGTGGGGCCCTCTCCCGCCATCAGGAGGCGTCGCTGCCTTATTTCTCAATCCTTACCCACCCGACCACCGGCGGGGTCACCGCTTCCTTTGCCACCATTGGCGACATCAATCTGGCCGAGCCCGGCTGCATGATTGGGTTCGCCGGACCTCGGGTGATCAAGGAGACCACCCACCAAGACCTGCCCAAAGGCTTCCAGACAGCGGAGTTCATGCTCCAGCACGGCCTCGTGGACGCCATTGTCCCCCGCACCAAGCTGCGGGAAAAGCTCGCCCAAATCCTCGCCTATCTCCTGCCGCGCGCTTGAGGAGGGGAAGCCATCCGCGAATTCCCGCCATGCGCGCGCTCACCCTCCTTCTCGGCAGCAGTTTGGCTCTGTCACCCCTGACGATCTCCTTGGGAGCAGACTTGGCCGCCGCCCGGCAAGCTCTCGCCGAGTCCCTCCCGGAAGTGGCCGCCGCCCGCGTCGAGCGCCTATTGCGCGACCAGCCCGATCTCGCCCCTGCGGAAAAAGACCAGGCCTACCTACTCTTGGCGGAGGCCCGGCTTCGAGCCGGAGAGATCACCCCCGCCCGGGAAGCTCTGGCTGCCGTCAGCCCCGCGCAATCCCCGGCCACACACTACTGGCGGGGCATCGCCTTCGCCCGGGAAGAGCAGTTCACCGCCGCCCGGAACGAGTTCGCCCTCGTCTCCGTCGACTCCCCCTTTTCCTCCCTGGCCCTCTTCAATGCTGCCCAAATCGGAGCCGCCCTCGATCAAGAGGAGAAAGCCCTTCCCCTTCTGGAAACGCTACGTGCAACGGAGCCTGATTTTCGTCCCCGGGAAGTGGCCCACCTCGAAGCCCGCCTCCATCTCGCCGCCGGGACCCCCGCCTCCGCCCGGGCCGCTCTCGCTCGCCTCGGTGCCGCCCAACAAAGCGATCCGACGAGTCAACTCCTCCTCGGTCAAATCGAGCTCGCAGCCAACCACCCAGCCGCAGCCCTCCCCGCCTTTGAAAAAGCAAGCCAAGGCCCCAGCCACCTGGCCTCGCTTGCCAAGCTAGGCATTTGCGACGCCCTCCTTGCCCAGGAGAAAGCCCCTGAGGCGCTCACCCGATTGCTGGACCTCCTGACCCTCGAACTCTCTTCTCCCCTGCTTTCCGTCCTGCCATCCCGCTTCGAGACCCTGCGTCATCTCGCGCGCGACCTCGCACCACTGCGCAGCTCCTTGCAAGAATTCGTGCAACCGGCCACCCTCGGCACCGATTCCAACAAAGCCACCCCGGCAAAACTTCTCGCCGCCTACTCCCTGGCTCGGATGTCCCCCCCCGATCAGGAGCAAGCGCTTCTAGCCCGCATGGCCCCTCTCGCCCCCGGCACCGCGCCTGCCAACCAGGCCCTCCTGCGCCTTGCCGAGATCGCGCTCGCCGAAGCCCGCCCCGAGGCCGCCGCCGAAGCCCTCCAAACCCTCCTTTCCACCACCCCCGCCAGCAGCCCCCATGCGGCCCAAGCCTCCGAGTGGGCCGCCCGCCTCGCCCTTCATCAGGGAGACCCCGAAAGCGCCCGCACCCTTTTTGCCGCCGCCAGCGCGCACCCCAATCCCGCCTTCGCGGAAAGAGCCCTCCTCAATCAGGCCCTCCTCACCATCGCGCTCTCCCCCGAGCAATCACCGACCGACATTTCCCTGGCCATAGACGACCCCGACGCCCGCGCTGCCCTGGAGTTCGCCCGCGCCCTGGCCCTCGCCCGCGAACAACGCCCCGCAGCCCGGCGGGCCCTCCGCCAAGCTCTCACCTCCTTCCCCGACCATCCCTCGGCCACGCAAGCCCGCCTAGCACTCTGCGAACTCCTCCTCACCGAGAACTCCCATGAGCTCAAGGCTGCCACCGAGGAGCTGGCCCTCCTGCCACCCGACCTGCCCCAGCCCCTTTCCCGCCAGGATTGCCGGCTTCGTCACCGCCTCGGCGCCCTCACCGGGCAGTGGGAAGCCGCCGTGCAAGCGGGAGAAAAGCACCTCAAGCGTTTTCCCAAGGCCGAAAAAGATCCCCACTTCCTCCTGCGTCATGCCGAGAGCTGCTTTCGCGAAGGCGAACTCAGCCGCGCCGAATTTCTCTTTGGAAAAATCGCCACTCTCACCAGCGGGACCGAGCTCGCAGAGGTCGCCCTTCTCTTTCAAGCCCGCGCCAATCTCGCCATCCCCACCAGCGAAGCAACCAGCGAGGCCCTCGACATCCTAGACACACTCATCGCCAAACAAGGCCCCCTTGCCAATGAAGCCCGCTTGCGCAAAGCGCACACCCTCTTGCACGTCTTGGGCCAAGCCGAATCCTGCCTGGAAACCCTCGGCGACCTCCCCAGCCCACCCGGAGAGCACCGCGCAGCCACCCTCCTCGCCGCCCAAGCCCACCGCGAACTAGCGGCCGGCGACCCCGTGGTAGCCGACCGGGCCATCTCCCTCTATCGCCAACTGCTCCACGACCCGGCCACCAGCTATCCCCAGTCCAACGAGCTCCACTACCTCCTCGCCCAGACCTTTCGCGAAAGCGGACGCCCCGAACAAGCCATCGAGCCCTGCCTGGCCGTCGTCGATGGAGAAAACCGCCAACCCGGGGAAACCGCCGTCGAATGGACCTACTACTACCGCTGCGGATTCGAGGCCATCGACATCCTCCTCGCCGCCGACCGGGCCCGCGCCGCCCTCATCCTAGCCCGCAAGCTGGCCGCCACCTCGGGACCAGGCGCCGAACAAGCCGAAGTGCGCGCCGAACAAATTCAACTCGAGCACCAGCTCTGGGCGGACTGAGCCCCACAGGCCACCCGACCATTCCAATGCCCTCCGGCCAACGAGCCGCCTCCCTCAAATCTGGGGAAGACTGGCCGCTGCAATCGCCTGCCCATGCCGCTTGATCTGCTCGTCCGGAGTGCTGATCGCAAGGGACGCCGCCAGAACCGGAAACTCATCCCGCACCACCGCACGCGCCTTCTCCAACAACACATCCCCACCCCTCCCGCTCAGAACACGGCCCAACAACTGCAAATGACGCACTTCGTAAAAGCGGGAAATCTGCGGGATGGCGTAGCCCAGATAGCTACCAATGGTCTCGTAGATACTTTCTGCCCGTTCATCACCCCGCTCCATCGCCTCCTGCACCTCCACCAGCTGTTCTGCCGCCGATAACGCGGGAGAAATACTCAATCCCGAAGCCGGAATGAGCCGAGACACCGCCTGCTGACTGAGATACTGCACTCCACATCCGCTGTCCCCCGACCACTCGTCCAAGGGAGCCTCCCGCTGAAAATCGATCGGAGCAAAAGCCAACTCGGAAAGCCAACCATTGATTTGCCCCCCGCCGTCCACATAGCCGACGGCAGTGCTGGTGCCCATCGCCAGCCCCATCACACAGCCTTCCCCCACCGCCATCGAGCCCGCCAGCGCCGAGACATCGCCATCATTGACGATGCGGAAAGGAACCCCATCCCACTCATCGGCAATACGCAAAAACATCCCTTCCACCTCATCCTGGAAAACGCGGTCCGGCACGCCTCGAAAGAGCGAGGCCACCTTGACTCTATTATCCACATAAACTCCCGCAGCCGAGCCTCCGATCGCATCAACCCGCGGCAAATGGCGGGCAGCCATCCGCAAACTATCCATCACCCCCTCGTAGTGATACCGAGGATCACTTTGAAAGTAAGGATCCCAGGGAATCTCCGCCGAGAAAATGACCTCTCCATCGATCACCGCCGCGCATTTCCGGTCAGAACCACCCAAATCAAAGCCGATCCGGCACCCCTCCAGATGAGAATCTTGCAAGCCCCTCTGACTATCCAGCCAAGACTCCTCCTCCTCGGCTCCATCCACTCCACCCTCCCGGATGGAAATGCCCTCGCCGAAGAGGCGCTCAACAAAATGATTATCAAAACTCCTCCTCCCATCACTGGCATAAATTTTCGCCAGGCCCGTCAAGGCCTCCGGCGCTCCCTGAATAGAAATCCGGCTGCCCCCCCGACTCCAAAGCAGAAACTTAATCGTTCTCTCAAGATAGCGACTGTTCCATTCCGCGAACTGCTCATCTTGCGGAAGAAGAAAGTCGCGATGAAGGCTCCCCCTTCCGTCGGGCCTCGATAAGTAAATCTCGATCGGCCGCCTGCCAACGACTTCTCCCAGCTGCCTGAACTCCCGTTCCCACATGGAAGCAGGTAAAAAGTGCCGGTCCAAGCTTGGCGGATGACGCAAAGAAAAAGAAAAATCGGGTAAAGCAATCATGATTTCCTATTAACAAATTTCCAGAGTAGTCCTCTATTCGACAAGATGAAGATATGGTGAAATCTCTTTTTTCCCTTCGGTTCCGGGCCCATCAAGATAGACCAGTAAAACCGGCCGCGGAATCCCCGTCTTGTGATCCACACGCAGCCGATAGGGCTTGCCAGCCTCCAAACGAACCGGCGAAGCTGCTATCTCTTCCTCCGAGTTCGGGGTATTCACAATCAACTTCTCACCGGCCTGCCACTTTCCATCCTGATTGAGATCGAGAAAGACACTGGCGTGACCACTTTGGGTTTTCGCTGAAATCGTATAATCTCCTGAGGCGGGGGGAATGAGCAGACTTTCATGCAACTGCCCAATCAAGTCCACATTGCGAAAAGGCCCCCTCAAAAATGGTAGTTGATAACTTCGTATCTGTTCTCGTTCTGAAATCTCCTCCATATCTGGAACAGAAGCCCCACGCTCCACCTCAAGCTGAAACTCGGTAACCTGAACCCGGTTCTCCCAGTTATTGAAAAACTGGAACGTGTCTCCACCCACAAGTGAACCATCCTCACGAAAGAGTCGTGCTCGCACCGAGAATCCCCCTGATTGGGAAAAAGGCCCCTCGTATTCAGAACTGGATTCACCCGGAGCCTCTGGGGCCGGAAAGTAGGGCCCGGTCATTTGATTACTGAAGCCACCGAGCTCATAGCGAATCTCACCATCGATTCTAGTCCGGTTCTCAAGTTTTACTTCCAACTGCGCACCCTCATACGGCTGATAAATGTCATTAATTGGGAAGCTCTCCACCTCAACTCCAGCTACGATGGCAACCGGTTGCACGATTGGCAGAAGCCGCGCCGAAACCTCCTGCGATCGCTTTTTCACGGCCGCAAATGATTCCTCCACCCCGGGATTCCACAATCGTTCAGCCATCACCGGCAAGCGGGGAATCAACTCGTTCATTACCGACTTCTCCTCTTGTTCCCAAAAGAGAAGCTGCCCTCCCAGAATCTGGTCGTCCAAGCCGAGAACAGAAGCATCCCATTCATGGTCTGTGCGATCCGCGTCCCGGGGACCGGCATCTTCATACACCGGGCGACCGGGCTCCCAGTGCATGAAGAGGTCCTTGTGCCAACGATGGATCTCCTCGGGAAAAAACTTTCTGCCACCCGTCGATCCAGGATGGAAGAGAGTCCCTCCGCCCACGACATACATGGGCTTCCAAGAACAGTTAATGACCTCGTAACCCGCCCGTAGCAGATTCCAAGGCGCATTGTAGCTCGACTCCCAGGCCATCACCAGGATTCGGTCTTCTCCCGTTGCCGGGAGCTCCTCCACGGGGGCTCCCCCAAACCCTTCCCAAACCAAGAGCCTTCTCTTGCCTCCCGGCGGGTCGTCGCGCAGATGCTCATTCATTGCCGCCAGGAAGGGTTCCAAGGCCGAACCCGCTGAAGATTCATCTCCACCAATATGAAAATAGGGTGAACTCGCAAAGACGATCAACATCTCATCCATAACCGCCTGTATCTTTGCAAAATTGGCAGGGTCGGCCACATCCCTATCACTTTTCGTCGGTTCCAAATAACCCGATTCTTTCAGACGGGCGGAATGCCCCGGAAGGTCCATCTCCGGAATCAAGGTGACCCCCCGATGATCGGCATACTCGACCAAACGAACCAGATCCTCCCTACTATAGGAAATATTTCTCTCCAACCGATCCGTTATACCCGGATAAGGGAACGTGAAAAGCTGATCATCAGTCAAATGCAACTGAAGATAGCGAATCTTATACAGACGAGCCATATCCACTACCGACTGGATGACCTCAATGGAATGGGGCTGCCTCGCGACATCCAGCGAGATACCTCGATAGGCCGCAGCCGGCGAGTCCTTCACCGTCATCGCGGGGAGATAAAACCCCCTTTCGTCTTCCCCCAAGGCTTGCAGCAAGGTCGCCGTGCCATAGGCAACCGCCTTGTAGTAGGGCGCTCTCACTTCGCACCCCTTCGCTGTGGTTCGCAATTGATAGCCCTGCACCTCCTCCGCCTCCGTCTCCGGAAAGGGAGTTGCCGGACTCGAAAAGCGGAGAAGAATATCACTTCCTGGCGGGACCTGCCCTCCATCCCACTCGACCACAACAGGGGCCCGACCCGTGAGTATCTCGAGTTCCCCCGCCAGAACCCGAGCCAGCGGCTCTAGGCTGCGCTCCCTCTCGCGAGGGGCCTCCCGAGTCTCAAAAAGAATTCGCGTTGCGTCCGAAAGGCGAAGAGCGGCCTGTTCCCGGTGGAGCTCCAGTTCACTTGGCCGAGGAAGGAAAGTAACCTCACCCTGCCCATCGACAGCCATCTGACCTTTGCTCAGCAAATCAGACTGTGGCGATTGGGAAGAGGACAGAATCTCCCCCTCCCCCCGAGTTCCAATCTCTTCCCCAGCGGTAAAAACCGACCCGAGAATAAAACAACAAACAACCGAACATCGCAATAAACGCATCATCAAATTATCAATAAAATAAATTAAAAAATATCCCTCCCCTGGAACAAAAATTCTCTCCCACCAAGGTTGCCGTAACCGTCTCTCCGACCCGGATCCCGAAAAAGAGCAGGAAAAAAGAAGGCTGGCCAATCCACCAGCCTCCCAAATACCGCAGACAGTTCACCTCTTACGACGGACAAAACCAGCCGCCGAGAAAATGAGCAAGCCAAGAACACCCGGCTCAGGAACAGACTCAAACTGAATCCCATTTAGAGGAACGAAGGCGGAACCGGTTGAGGTCAGAAGAATCGTGGCGGTTCCCCCGTCAGAGACAAAAGAAATCTCGGAAGACATTAGGTCTGCATCTGTCGCGGTTGAGGAACCATTGATGCCGGTAACGGTCCCTGCCATTGCGAACCCCAGGACTCCCCCCCCAAGTAAGGTGGGCGTGATGGTTTGACCGGCGTTGAATCCTTGATTCACCGTATAGGATTCATTATGACCAAAGAGAAAAGACACCTCTTCACCAGCCATCAATCCCTCCACACTGACAAGAACGGTGCCATCACCGTTACGCCCCACCCACATATCTGCGTAAAAGTCCGGCATGCTCAAATCGGGCAACACATTGGTTCTCCCATCAGTTGCATTCCGCCCCACTATAATCCCGCCAGCCCCTCCGGCCGTCAGCGTAAAATCCAGACTTCCCGCTGAGAAAGAATAGCTGGGCGCTCCGCCATCAGCCGCCAATTGGATGATCGCTCCTGCTTGCGGAGCCAAAGTTTCTCCAGCTTCAAGCTGCTGAAAATCGACCAGAGTGACAGCCGCCCCCGAACTTGCCACAAGCGAACACAGAACTCCGTTCAGGCAACCAATTTCAATATATTTTCTAAACTTCATAATCTCTCGTCCTAACAGAAAGCGAGCCATACCTACTCACAAAAAAGGAGCCTACGGTTAACTCACTCATAACAACCTACATGACCTTTGAGTAAGGAATCCAGCCCATACTCCCTTGTTCACAAAATGCACATTTCTATACTCCCTTTTAGCGTCTGCGTGCATCTCGCCTCAGCGAGAGTGCTTCAGCATGATATGGCGCTCTCGCCATCAACAAACTCCGGCATCACCCAGTGCGATCGAGGCACTCCCTTATGCTCACTTTCAATTTCCTGAACCAGCAATCTTCCCAAATATCTTCCCAATCGTTCTTCATCCGCTTCGTATCGGGCTATACTTGGGATGCTTTCCGCCAACAATCTGGCATCCAGCCGCGAAATCACCGCTGCATCCTGAGGGACCTGGCACCCCCGGCGGTTGAGGTGACCGATGGTCGCTGGAACGTGATTCGCGAAAGCAACCAGATAGCCGTCAGGGCGAGGATTCTGTTCCAGTAAGGAATCAATAACCCGACACAAACTTTCAATAGTATCCTCATATTCAAGACAGAAGGGACGCAACCCGGCCTGCATACAAGCTTTCCTAAAAGCATCCACACAGGCCAAATCCCCAGCCGTGGATTTGGTAACCGTCAGGAAGGCCAGATTCTTCCGACCACGTGCCGAAAAGAGCCCGACCGCATGGCGGCACGCGGCCGGCAAATCGAAGCCGGCATGCGACAACACCACATCCGGAAAAACATCACCGATCGCAACCGCCGGGATTCCGCATTTCGAAAACCATTGCTGAATCTGTTTGTTCGGCCGATAGAGCAACCAAGCAGCCGTCTTTTCACACCGGGTGATTCTACTCAAGTTGGAAGCGGGACTATTGAGGTCCCACAAGCCGGGATGATAATCGAATTCCAAATGGTAGCCTGCGCGACCCACCGCCTCGCTGACCACTTGTAGTATGACCTGCGTTTGCCCGCCAATGATGAAACGCGGATGGGGACTGAGCACACGAATCAACTGCAAGTCCTTCCGGACTGTCGTGACCTTGGACTGGGTGGGCAGATAATTGGCCGCAACCTCGTGATGAGCCCCCCGTCCTCCCTGGACCAAAACGCCCTCATCGAACAATGTCCCCAGGGCCCGCCTCAGGGTGCCTCGCGAGACCCCCAAATCTTTGCAAAGCTCGCTTTCCGAGGGAAGATGCTTTTTCCACTGGCCGTCGTCGATCCGTTGTCTCAAGCAGCTGACAACTTGATCAACTAAATTGGCACGAACAGGACGCAAGGACATTTCAGATTGGGACATGGATTGGAGATAGTTGTTGATGGTGAGCTAGGAAGAACCGGATGAAACCGGGACACCCCACACTCATTTACTGCACAAAATCAGCCAAATTTGACGGTTTTTTCCTGCCTTCTCTAACTGTCTCTCGATAGGAGCATTCTGCACTATCAGGCAGCGGCCATCAGTCGGGAATGGCGAGGGGAGCGAGGTCAATAACGGTGGTCACTGTCGGAGCGCTTGCCCGTTTGCTGACCCCGGCCACAAAAATCCGACGCTGTTGATCCACATACTTTAGCCTTCTTTGCGAAAACGGTTTCCAAGAGCCTTCCTTCTCCCGCCGATAGACAAAATCGGTCTGAGCCATATTGAAATCGTCTTTATGCTTAACGGCGGGAACGACCTTCACTTCGCCGGGCTCGGCCGCAAGTTTGTGTTCGCCAATGGCCAAGCCCACGTCCACTGAAGTCGCGTTGATCAAGCGGGACTCCCCATAGGGAAAGGCTCCGGGGGAATCATCGATCAGGAGGCTCCTATACTCACCCTCACGTTCCGCAGGGAAAAGAACGAGGATGACCTTGGAGAGGCGATCGTCAACTTTCACGCTCACCGCCAGATGGGCCACCGGATTTTGGGGATCAATCGTCTTCTCGCGATAGAGCCGAATTTCGCCTTCCACCGCCTTGGTCAGCACCAATTCGGAAAGCTCTCCATCCCGAAAAGCGAGACGATTGAGATCAGACCCTTCTCCTGAGAGATAGAGCTCCGGAGTTCTCCGGAGAGGATCGTAAACAACTGCTCTCAACCCTACCTCACGCGCATTCGCCTGAGGAAGTAGGAGGGACACCAATCCGAGAACAAGAACTGCAAAACGAGGCATTAGGTTTGTTATCATAAATTAAACTTCACTGGGGTGCAACCAACGAAAGGAAAGCATTTTCAACTTGCGCCCGAAGCGACGGTTGATAGCCACCGCTTCATCAAGACTATCCAACCAATCGGAAGGCCGCAGACTGGAGTCCACATAGTCGGGGAACCGTTGCACAACAGCCTCTGCATAGACCGTCGCCAAGATATTGCCATTGTTGTCGCGAGCTTCGCCCATGGTCCGGATGACAAAAGTGTCGGAGCGCACCGTGGCTCCAGGCTCGAGGAGCTTGAGAACATCTCCTTGAGTGATCCACGAAGGAGCCCCTTCAGCCGGATTTCCGGTCGCAACTTCTGGGGTGGTGTAAGGATACACCTCGGGGTCGGAGATATCGCGAATATCAACCGGCACTTGGTCAATGAATAACTTCTCATTAATTCCCGACTTCCTAATCGCTGAATCTAGGGCACCGCCGCGGGAAAGCTCGGATTGTCCTTCGACTCTACGATTCACAAATTCCGACAGAGATAAAAAGGGACCTCGTGCGCGAACTTCTTGCACGATTTCTGCAGCCAGGCTTTCTAACTCTTGCTCGGAAAGTTCCTGATAGCCATTCCACTCATTGGTTCGCTCATCATCGGCTTGCTCGAAATCAACTGGTTGAGAAATTTCCTCTCCGTTAGGAAGTGTCATCCCCAGAATGGGCACTCCGTTCGCCTGCCTTCTCGCGAGTTCCGCACTTTTCCCCCAGAGGGTGACGAGGTCACTCCCTTTCAGAGTCCCCAAAACCGCTTTCCAGGCTTCGCGACTCGTTGAATTCACATTGAAGGGTGCACTCGTCATCTGATACTCGGCCAACAACAGATGGCGTTCACTTTCCTGCTCCGAAAAGACTTCCTTCGCGTCTGACCGGGAGGTCCCGTTGGGCAAATGAAGTTTTAACGATTGTGACAGCAAGGGTTCTCCCTTCTCGACATAATCACTCCAAATGTCCTCGGAAGTGCGGGCTCCATGATCTACAACTGAAGAGAAATAAAAGCCATCATAGAGAGCGTGATTGGCCAACACGGAATGATCCAGGAGAGGAAAGCCAGACACCTGGTCGTTACTCTCAATCACCCGGTCCGTATTCATCAAAGGAGAAACTCCAGAGTTTCCAATAGGCTGCACAAAGGCAGGCAAATAGGAAGACCTTAAGGCATTGGAACGACGGAAATCGGAGATGGCAAGCATTGGCCCGGAGGGAATCTCGAAAAGAGTGCCGTTCTTGATCCCGGTGAAGGAAGTATTCCCATAAATAAAGGGAGTCCGGTATTCCGCATCGGAAATGAGATAATCTTCAGCGTCACCATTAGAGGCGAACGCCTGTAAATTCATCTCATGGGAAAGACTACCCGCCTTCCGAGTAGCGAGATCAATGCTTACTACTGGAGTAGCCGGATTATGGTGGAGGAACGGCTTTCCGGCCAAGCGGCCATCCTTGAGGGAATTGAGCGCGCCTTTCACTTCATCTCTCCGTCCAGTCTCATAGACTCCGCCATTAGTCGTTCTTGCATAAGCGGAAAAGACCGCAAAGGTTTTGGCTCGCGCGTGATCCTTCAAAGGTTCGCTGTTGGGCACATAAGCCTCCAACACCGAGAAAGAACCGGACTGGGGGTATCGATACGATTTCTTACCCATCAGGTCCTGTAGGTCTTCATCATCGTTGAACCGGAAGCTCAATCCGCCATAAGACTGCCACTCCCCGTTGGAATAGACCTCGGCTTCCACCTTGAATTCTCCCATCGGGTTTTCTGCCTGATCCACGAAGCCAAAATCGATACTCATTTGATCCGTTGCCTTCAAAAGGCACACCCCTTGTCCGTCGCTCTGCATGGAAGGAGAAGTGTCGTAGGGAGCGTGGGTGGGGGTGATCCAATCCAAGTCGAATCCCACACAGCGCCCATAGAATCCCGGACGAGCCTTCATCTCTTTGTCAACCAGCTGATTGCCCCAGTTGGTGAACTGGGTCTCGCCAGGGTTGCTATCGCCAATCTGGTTGGCCAAAATAGAATTGGGATTGAGATAGGGGCCACAGATCATGCTTTGTCCCGGCTTGAGAACGATTGAACCACGAGGCTGAGAAGAGAAAGGGCTCGGCCACCTGGCAATATCCAAGAGGAATCTCCCCTCTTTCTGCCTTGGACCTGCATGAACAAACATGTCGCTTAAAGGCACCAATGACCGGCTCTGTGCCTGGCGATTGATATTCAACCTCACCCCCACCGGCACCTTTCCAATCGCCACCTTGAAGCGCTCGAAGGAAATACTCGTATTGTAAGGGTTGTGCAGGGTAACCAATGGGGTATAAACGAGATGACCCATATAGTCCCCCCACCAGTGGGAATCGCGGTTCACAAACGAGTAAAGCATCTCAATTTTCGAAATCACCGGAACGGGAGAAAAGCTCTTCTCCGGAGTCAAATCGTTGATCTTTTTCGACTCCTTTAGCGCGAGACCAAGAGTGGGACTGTCATCCGGGTTCGTCAGATCTTGGTAAATATTATGGTAACTGGCCAAGGCGCTCCAGTAAGGATCAGAGGGGCCAGTAAGCCCATGGGTGGACTGGTAAAGGCGTCCATCTTTTCCTCCGAGTTCGTCGGGGATTCCATCTTTGCGATTGAAGAGACTGGAGAGGTCCCTTTTCAGCCCCCCCTTGCGAACATCAGCTAGCACGCCGAAGGAGTAAGGAGTGAGGTGATTGCGGAACGAGGAGAAGCCATCCTTACCGGCAACCAGATCAAACTGAGCATAGTCAACCAGCTTGCCGCTCAGCGCTACTGCCTCCCTGTATTCCTCCTCCGTGGAGTCAGAGGGGAGAAAATCAGCAGTCACTTCCCGGTCTCCTACGACCAAGGAGGTAGCCGGCCGATGGGAGGCGAGCAAGGCCCGTTCCTCACTCAAGTTCCGCGCGACAGGATTGCGGTAGACATTGAGCCGGGCCTTCACCGACTCATCCGAGACATGCCAGGCGTAGGCCCCGCCCAACTCGCCCTGATCGGCGGCTGCGATAAGCACCCGCTCAGCATATGATTTGGAAGAGATTTCTGTTCCTGCTCCAAGAGAGCCATCGCCGACCATTTCCACCGCGTCAGCGGTCCAACCGCTTTCGACGAAAGAGGCCCTTTCAACATCTTGTGGCTCCCGGGAAGAAACAAGCCACCGCTGAAAGCGATTCTCCTTTTCACTGTCGTAATCAGGGGAGCTATTAGGATCGTAGTCCCAAGACTCCCAAACACCCACCACGTTGCGCTTGGCTACGGTCTCCCCCCGGATGTCAGAAGGTGCGGTAATCGCCTGATCCCGCCCCAAGGTCTCCTGCAATTCTCCAATGGCCAAAACGAGCGCCAACCGGGCATTGGCTCGTGCCACTGAAATGGCTTCGGACTGGTTCGCGCTGCGGATCGTTACCGCTGACAGGGAAAGGAGCCCGGTAGCGATCAAAGACAAGAGGAGCATCATCAAAACGACGACGATCAAACTGAAACCATCATTTTTTGCCAAACCGGCCAGAATACCACGACGTCTGCGATGGACCAGCAAAGGAAAACTCTTCGTCACTTGCTTTTGTTCTGATAATTGAGTTCTCATGATTCTACATCTATCCTACAGCACTGCGCAGGCCATGACTTATTGAAATCGAAAATTGAAAAGATGTTCAACGATGGAACACCTTCCTGTTTATCTCCTCCAGAGGGAGGGCTAAAATTGAATATGGAAGGGACAAGTAACCGTTTTCTCTTCGAAGGGAGATTGAAACAGGCCGGTCTTCGTTCAACAGGCGGGAAGACCGACCCCTTTCAAGCAACATTTGGCCAGGAACAGTCACCTGCTCCTGAAAGGAAACCCAACCTTACGGCGCAGTCACCGAGACATTGTCAATATACCAACCAATATACTCGCTCGCAAAGCCGGCGGTCGTCAACTTCCATTCGATAATCACATTCTTGCCAATCGCGGCGGCAGGAATTGGAATCTCCCGGTTTTCCCAAGGAGAGATGGCGGTATCACTATCGAGAACGGCAAAAGTTCCGAGCACGGCATTGCCAGCATCCGCATCCAAGAAGTTGATGGAAGCCGAATCACTGCCATCCAGATCCAGCGCCTGACTATAGCGGAGAGTGGCTTGCGTCACGGCGGTCAAATCCACGGACAGTCGCAGTGCGGCATCAGTGCTATCATTGTAATAGCCAGAATCGCCTCCTTCACTTGCCGCCCCGAGTCCGAGGGCCCAGCTTGATTGGGAGGACTCGGCTCCACCGGAAACGACACTTCCATAGCCATTATCGGAATCCGGCATGCCCCACATCCAAGTGGTTCCCGCTCCTCCACTCAGGTCCACGGCTTCGAATCCCCCATTATCGCTCTCGAAGTCAGACGAAAAGAGGACAGTCGGCGGGGGTTGATAAGCTCGCACCACATAGAAAGTTCTTTCTTCTGATGGTAGGGAAAGACTCACTTCATTCACGCCACTCTCATCGGCAGCGAGGCCCACAAACTCCTCCGCGACGGCTGCCCAATCGCTGGTAGGAAGAGAAAGATCCTCACTCGCAAGCAAATCGTAGAGCATCCCGGACTCATTGTTCCATGTGAGCTTAAGCTCCGCTCCTACACGAGCAATTTGCAGCTGCGGACGCTGGCCGAGCACCTCGATCTCTTCGACCACAGATTGGAAATCAGAACCGATTCGAACATCATCGATGACGGCATCCGTTCCGTAGAAGCGGAAAATCAACCTCGGTGTGGATGACATCACTTCCTGCTTCACCACGGTAGGGGAATCAAACTCATATTGGGGATCGACCCACATTGTCGTTTTATTGGCTGTAAAATCAATCCGGGCTACGATGCGATAGGTCTGCTCCTGAGTATAGGGCTGAAAAGAGGGTCCCTCCTCATTGTTGATACCAAAATTGGAGGTCCAAGCATGCCCCAAGGCACCGCTATAACTTCCTCCGGCCGACACATAGGAGTGACCGCCGTATTCAATCTCATTGTAGAGATAGCTCAGATAGAACACTCCCTCCCCCCAATTTTCCACGGTATGGCCGATTCTGGCATCCAGATCTCCTGTGCCATCGGCTGTGGCGATGACCCCTTGCAAGCCTGAAAGCCCGGGGCCGATTTCGAAGGTTCCAGCATTGCCTTGATACTCCCAGGCAGCAGTACCATCGAGTCCGATTCCTTTACCGAGCTGGCCAATCAAGGAACCTGAAGCATAGCCCTCGAATTCTTCGTGGAGAAAAAGCTCTCCCGGGACGCCCGAACCAGTGGTAAAAGACCATTGCAGGCTTGTGGTCGGCGATCCTGAAGAATAGTTAGAAACAACTTCCCAGTGATAGGTGGTGTCGGCCTCGAAGGCGGGGTATTGATAACCTTCCTCCGCGACGGTGGCTACGGGAGAGGCAGGCCTTTCTTCCCCCTCTTTCCAAAGATAAAGATCATAGGTTTCCGCGTCGCTGGATGACCACTCTAGAGGAAGGTCCAGCGGCACCCTTTCCGCGCCATCAGGCGGCAAAATGGCATCCACTCCATCGCCAGTAACAAATGACCAGACCTCTCCGGTCGAGGTCCCCGCACCATTGGTCGAGTCAACTCTCCAATAATACAGAGTGCCGGCCTCCAGGCCCCCGGGCTGGAAGCTGTAGCTCCCGGTGGTGCCATTGGGCGATTCGGGAACCGGATCGCCTTCCTTCCAGAGATAGACATCATAAGTGACTGCTCCGTTGGGTATCCAAGCCAAAGAGGTGTCGAGGAGAATGTTGCTCTCCTCATCAAGAGGAGCATCTACAAAGGGTGCCACTGCCAAGTCTTCGGCATATGCGATCGCCACATCCTCATACTCAGTCCCGATGCGGATATCATCGATGAGCCCGGAACACCACGAACCGATACGAAATCTCGCATTGGCTCCCTGGGCTTCTTCTTTGAAGGCCACGGCGTTGAATTCAGGAGAACTTGAGTCGAGAATAGGGACTGTGTTGGGGTCCGGATCGACCCACATGGTGGTCGTGCCGGCATCCCAATCCAAGAGAGCGACAACCCGATAGGTTGTCTTTGGAGCGTAAGCGACCCCTTCCCCGACGTTATTGATTCCCCATGAATTGGTCCACGCGTGACCCACCGCACCGGAAAAATTGTCTCCACCGGATACATAAAAATGCCCTCCATAAGACAACTCATTGTAAAGATAGCTCATCCAAAGCTTACCCGACCCCCAGTCGGGGACCGTATGACTGATGTAAAGATTGCTGTTCCCTGTGCTCCGGATAAAGAGTCCATTGCCTCCCGACAACCCTGGAGCAAGGGTGAAATCCCCGGCATCACCGGTTTGCTCCCAATTTCCCTCCATGCCGAGACCGAGACCCGGCTGCCCGTCTATGGAGCCAGAGTTGTAACTATCAAAATCCTCCTGAAAGAGAATATTGGCCAAGCCGAGGCCTGGGATCATTGTTGTTATCGCAGTTGCGATTGCTAATCTTTTATGAACTCTTTTCATTTTCCTGCTTTTTCATTTCGACGGCCATGTGACACCGTGCTGAGTTGAATGTTCCTGTTCGACGTTCTCTCGAGAACCTGGGCCTCTGTAATGATTTCCATCCTGCAGAATCAGCCGTTCCGATTGTCGGCAAATTCGACAGAAAGCCCGCACATTTCTCGAGAGTGATACTTTATCATGTCAGGTCATCCGTCATCGTTCGTCAAACGTATTGAAGCTTGTCTACCCAGTAGACAACTGGGAAAGTATTTCAATTGTGAACACCTCCCATCGGGCAAGCGGAAGGATTCACCTTGAGACTTCCCGTCAGGCAGTGGCCGCTTTCCAAGCCAACCTGACATAGGAAACCAGGCGCTGAGATCACTGAACTAGCCTAACGAGAAACAGCTTCGATAGCGTTCATCCTACTTTGAGCAAGAAACAGACCACCTACTGGTCGTGACCCCTTCCTGCAATCTTGTTCACGAAATGAACAACTTGTCGAACAAGGTGTCTCAACAGAGGAAGGCCTCAGGAGATCTCTGTTTCAAAGGCCAAGCCAGGCCCTTCGCAGCCGTTCGAGAAGGGAACACCTCGTCCCTCGGCTCCATCGCCTCCGGCCGGGAGCACAGGGGATGCCCCGGCCCTTTTACAACTTGCAGAACGGGACTGACTACCAAGAGAACCGATGCGATTCTCCTGGCTCAAGAAGAATAGAAAGCTTCTCTTTTCCGGAAACTTGGGCTTCGACCAAAAGTTTACCTTTTTGCCCTCGGACCACGACCAGATCAATCTCTTCCCCAAAAGATTGGATTGACGTCAGGCTCATCTTTTCCCACCCCTCTGGCAGCCGGGGAGTCACCTCAAACTGATTAAACCCTGTTGGCTTGATCCCGAAGAGTCCCTCGAGAAACACGCGGCAATAGAGAGCACTCTCGGCAGAAAGGTGGGCCATATCTCCCTCAGGATAAGCCTCGACTACATAAGGGACGCGGTCGCCCAGGAGTCGTTTGCGGGAGAAAGCACTTAATTTCTCAAGGGACTGCCCGGTCGCACCCGCCGCAAGCGCTCCGCGCAGAGCATAGAGAGTTCCCCGGTCCCAGAAAATTCGGGAGATCTTTTCGTTGTCACTGTTCTTCTCCACATGCACGCCATTCTCCGACCAAAGCCCTTCGAAGAGGGCCCGGGTTGTCTCCTCAGCGCGATTGTAAATACCAACCACCAATGGCAGACAAATCCAATGGCGAAGGTATTGGTGCTCCTCGTAGTATTTGTAAGTTTGATACCCTTCCACCTTCGCCCCAAAGTAGGACTCGATCGCTGTTCCCAAGTCTTCCTTCTGTTTAAGATAGGTCGCAATCTTGCCCTCATCGAGCTCCAGTTCCCTCGCCAAATCGACCGCATGGTCCAGCGCGCCATAATAGAGAGAAGAAGTGGAAAGATTAGCCTTTCCCGTCTCAATGCGACCCTCCATCTCGTCAGATTCCGAAAGAACCACTCCTTGGTCATTCAACTGCCGGTGACAGTATTCCAAACACCACGCGACGAGGGGCCATAACTCTCTGGCAATCTCTTCATCACCCAGCGCGAGAGCATAGTGGGAAGCCCCATAGGCAATCATAGCGGCGTCACCCCGATCTTTTGGGAACGGTTTGACCAAACCTTCGATCTCGAAGGAATAGCGGATAGGTTCAAACTCCGGATTGATTTCCTTCGCGAAAGCCCGGAAACAATTCATTGCTGACTCATTACCCTCCTCATAGCCGAGATAGGCAAAAAAAGGATTGATGTATTCAGCCTGATCATTAGCCCATATCCCGACGTAGTAGCGTCCCCCTCCGGGAGAGTGAATCAAGCCCAACTCAGATTCGAAAAGACTATCTGAAGCGCGCACTTTGGAAAACTCGAAAAGAGTATTCAGGACAGGGTCGGGGGTTTCCAACTGCAAAGTCCCAGCCACTCGGTCCAAAAAGGCTCGTCTCTTGGCCAGCTCGGTCCCGGCCTCGACGACGGGCCACTTTTCCTCGGCCATTTTGGCAGCCACGGAGAATGCGAAGACTGCTTGGCCTCCCGGCGGAAGCGTCACCCCTTCCGGGGCATTGCTTGCTATCCGGCGGGTGAACTTTCCTTTCGCTCCAAAGTTTTCGATTTCAAGCGAGGTGTTTGCTGAACGGAGCTGAAGAGGTTCGTCAGTGACATTCCGCACAGTCCACTGCTCGAGGAACAGGCGCTGGTCCATGGAAGGAAAAAAGCACCGCGAAAGCTCCAATCCCGAGGCTGAAGGCTCATGTTCGATGGTCAAGGTGCCGTCAATAGCCACCTTTTTGACCCGACCGGGCACAAACTCCATGTCCTTGAGATAGATCTTCGGCAAGAGATCATCTCCATAGGAATCCTGCAAATAAGCCCGGTAGTCGTGAAACCAAGAGTCCTGTTCGTTCTTGAACTCATGAAGCTGGGGAAAAAAGATCTCTCGCTGGAGGGTGAGATTTCCCTCCGAGTCCACGGAATAAGAGATGATCCCAGAGACCCTCTTGCCCGACATTTCAATATTGTCCTCGTAGGGGAGGACTCCCTCCTTATCCAAGGACAACTCGATGCGGCGGGGAGCCGCGATTTCCCAGCATTGTTCGGGCTTTGAGCTTGAAATTGCCTCCCCTGTGCTTGGCTCCCCAGACAACGGCGACAGAGGTGAAAGAAGAGTGAAGATCGACCATCCGAGCAGTCGCGGGAGCGTTGGGATTTGTTTCATGATTTGAGGCAATTCGAGTCTCGTGCCACCGGCACGACGGAGCGGAGTGAGGAAATTCAATAGTTCACCGCAGCAACGAAGCATTTTTGGACAAAATTTCTCCACTTTTGCGCATTCTCTCAGATTACGGCCCCGGCCAGCGGGGACAATACCCCTTGCGGCAGACGGTTCCGACAATAGAGAGAATTCCTCTAGGAGCACCATGCAAGCGAAGCTAGGGATGGGTCGGGCTCTCGACAAGAAAACGACAAGTTGTCAACCCATTGAATATTTCCGCTCCAAATCAGCGGTCTCTTTTCCGAACCTGAGAAGGACTCATTCCGTATTGTTTTTTGTAGTCCCGCGAGAACTCCTGCACGCGGGCAAAACCGACCCGAAACGCGACTTCGGTAACGGGAATGGGAGTGTGCTCCAAGAGTCCGCGCGCATAGCTCAAACGGATTTCGCGCAATCGTCGGGCCGGAGAGTCGCCGGTAGCCAGATGGCAAGCACGGTTGAGGGTCCGGTTGCTCATCCTGGCAAGATGTGCGATATCCTGTAGGGAGAAGGATTCCTCGAGACGCTGCCGCAGAAGTCTTTCCACCTGCCACCACCGTTGGGGAAGCCCCATTTCCTGCCTATCCAGCGAAGGGGTGAAAGCTTCCAGGGGTGCGAAATCGAGAACGAGTTCGGCCAAGCGTGAAGTGGCCAAGAGGGCCCGCTCCAAGGAAGGCCGTTCTTCATCTTGCCAAATCTGCAAGAGTTCGTGAGCGAGTCCCATGGTCCTTGCTCCCCCGGGCAAGACCCGGCAGTCCAGAGAGGGAGGAGAGAGACCGGGAGCTGAGAATCCGATGGTTATAAAGCGCCAGGGAGCGCGAATCACTTCGCCCGTCACGGGTTCGGCCTCGTGATACCAGACAACATCGCCCTCCCTGAACTGCTCCTGCAGGCCCCCGGCAGTTTGGCGCACTTCCCCTGAGAGAGTGATATGAACCAAATGCTGGGGCGTGCTCTCCGAACGAAAACTCCCGGATGAGACCCGCTCTCTCTCTGCGACAAAGAACAAGCTTTCGATTGGATTCGAAAGGGGAGCCGGCAATCGCTTCATCACGGCAGAAAACTAGCAGGCACTTGGCCAAAAATGCGACATTTTTCCCGTCGAATAGCGCAGCGAATTTTCTCTCTGTCGTCCACGCTGGTAGAGATTCATCGAAAGATGGACAGCAACGATCAGACTATGGCTAAAATCTACTATGTGGGAGACTGGGCGGTCATGCTTGGACCCGTTTTTGCGGAGACTCCCTTTAATTATGCGCCCAAGGGGACGGAAATTTTCAACTATGGCGTCTGGCTGAAAGAAGCGCTGGAATCGACGGGCGAGCATCAGTGTGACAGCGTTCCGACCTGGGACTTCTACCGCAACAAGCCTGGCGAGTGGGAAAGGATCCTGGCGGAATACGACGTCATCATTTTCTCGGATGTGGAGGCGAAGAACTTCCAGCTCGATCCCTCCTTCTTTGATCGGTCGAAGTTTGGCAAAGAGCCTCTCACCTTTCCGGATCGGGTGAGATTGACCGTGGAAGCCTGCCAGGCGGGGACTCATTTCATGTTTCTCGGAGGCTGGTTGAGCTTCAACGGCGAAATGGGAAAAGGGGGCTGGGGGCGAACACGTTTGCGCGAGATTCTGCCCTGCCAGTGCCTCGAGGTGGAGGACCTGCGGGAATCCACCGAGGGCTTCGTGCCCCGGCCGGTTGATCATAAAATGTCCATCTTTGAAGGGGTAGACTTTAGCAGCGCGCCTCCTATTTTGGGATACAACATCGTTCAGCCCAGAGAAAATTGTGAGGTGGTCTTGGAGTGGCCTGAGGGACATCCGGCAGTTTGCACGGGGCAATTCGGAGACGGCCGGGTTCTCGCCTACACCTCCGATCCCGCGCCGCACTGGGGCTGCAATTTTGTCTACTGGACGGAGTATCAGAAGTTCTGGCTGCAAGCCTTGAACTGGTTACTCGACAGTTAACCCGCGCCTTTCCCACAAGTATCAAACGACACACAACCTAATGAAAAAAACTATTTTGCGACTGCTTTTGTCGCTCTTTTTCTGCACTCCCACGGCGCTCTCTGTCGAGCCCACGGTTCTCCCGGCTCCCAAGCAAATGCAAACGGCCAAGGGGGGCACGGCCCTGCCTCTGAGCGTCTCCGCTCCCGAAATTTTCTCCGCTCAAGCGCAAGCCTTGGAGGGAGCACTCAGACAATTGTTCCCCCAGAGTGGAGCGAACTCCGCCAATTCCTCCACCATCGAGATTCAGCAAGCCGAGGGGCTGGGCGCGGAAGGCTATCGGATCGACATTCAGGACTCCGTGCGCATTTTTGCCACGGAGACAGAAGGAGTCGCCCGCGCGGCGGCCACCCTTCTCCAGCTGGGCGAGGCCGGGGCGGAGGGTGCGTGGTTCCTACCCCGGGGCTCCCTGGCGGATTCACCTGACTACGCCTTCCGCGCCTTTCTCGTCGACATGGGTCGCAATCCCCACTCTCCGGCGACTCTCAGGGAGATCATTGACGCCATGTGGCTGGCCAAGACCCGCTACCTGCACCTGCACTTGACTGACGACCAGCTTTTCTCCTTTCCTTCGACCGCTTTTCCCAAGTTGCTCAGCGAGCAGGCGGGCTGGACCCTGCAGGATTGGCATGAGATGGAGGCTTACTCCCAGGCTCGCGGAGTGACCATCATTCCCGAGTTGGAGGCTCCCGGGCACTCGGGCATCCTCCGCAACGAGTATCCGGAGGTCTTTGGCAAAACCCCTACCGAGCTGGCCTCGCTGGACTCGGCTTACGAGGGCTTGACCACCATTTTGGAGGAGATGATGGCGGTCTTCCAAGCCACTCCCTACATTCACATCGGTTGCGATGAAGCCTTCGGGGTGGACGAGCACTTGCAACGCGCCCTCGTCAACCGATTGCACGCTTTTCTCAAAAAGCACGGCCGCGAAACCATCGTCTGGGAAGGGCCGCGCCTGGGAGAAGGCGAAAACAAGGTCAACGAAGAGGTTATCCACATGAACTGGCGCTCGATCGAGATGCCAGCGCCCCAAATGGTGGAGGCGGGCTACCGCCTCATCAATGCCAACTGGGATCCGCTCTACGTGGTGGATCACTATCCCCGCACCATGTTCACTGCGGTCCCGACCCAGGATTGCTATGAGCTGGACCTCACCCGCTTCAAGCACATCAACCATGCCTTCGAGACCTTTCACAAGCCCCTCACCATCCGGAAAAGCGAGCAACTCCTCGGATTCTGCATGGCTTGGTGGGAAGGGAGGGAGGAAAACGTCCTGCCCCTGTGCCGCCAACGGCTGACTGCCGCCACGGCCCGGGCCTGGAACGACCAGGGTGAGGACTCCTTTGAGAGCTTTTTGCAACGCGACCAAAAGTTGGCCGGACTCTTGGCCCGGCTCCATCCCGGAGAAAAAGCCACTCCTACCGGCGGTTGGCCCGACCGCCGCGAGCCCTCCCTGCCCGGCAACCTGGCTTATGGCAAAGAGGTCACAGTTTCGGCAGGAGCCAGCCAACCCCACTTTGGTCCCCAGCGATTGACCAATGGTGCCACGGACCGCTTCGATCACTTCCTCGGCTTCCCCACCAAGCCGGAGGCCCTCGAGATCACCATCGACTTGGAAGAAGTCACCACCATCGATCGCATCGAAGTCTATGAAGCCGCCGTCCATGGCAGCTGGGAGAGCTACCAGGTCCAGGTTTCGCGGGATGGGCGGAGCTACCGGACCATCGGGGAAACCCGGAAGGGCAGCCGGGGGGACAGCAACAAAGTCGTCCACCCGGGTGACCAGGTGCGGGCCCGCTACGTGCGTCTGCGCACCGCAGGCTGCGAAGACCTCACCTTCCCAAGCTTTTCGCGTCTTTGCGAAATCATGGTGTTCGGCGAGTAGAGTCCTGCCCGCGACCAGGCCCTCCCCAGGCGGGGAGGGCTTTTTGCCTTCTTCCTTTCCCCGCATCCATGCAAATCCAAGCGATAGCCAGTGAGCCAGGCGGACGATCCAACGAAGACCGGGCTGGCTCCGGCGGGGCCTTTGCCTGGATGCTGGATGGGGTCACCGGGATCACCTCCGAGCGTCTCTTTCCAGAGGAAAAAAGCGATGCCATTTGGTTTGCCCAGAACTTCGACCATGCCCTGCAAGCCCTGGCTCCCGGGAAAGAGAATCCGCTCGACCTGCTCGCGGCAGCCTTGCGCCTAGTCCTCGCCCGGGCCGACCAGGAGAACCCCCGCTGGCGCACCTTTCCTCCCCACCTTCTGCCTGCGGCTTCGCTCTCGCTGGTGCATCTCGGCGAGGAAGAGACCACTCTTCTGTCCATTGGAGATTGCATCAACTTGGTCCGAGAAAAGGACGGCACCCTCCGGCAGATTGGCGATCAGCGGGTCGCTCGTCATGAGGAAGAGTCCGTCGCCCTCCTCACCCGCTTGCAAAAGATCCGCCCCGCTCTCCCTCCGGCGGAACTCTCTGCCCGGCTCCGTCCTATTCTGAGTCAGCAACGAAGGGAGCGCAACAGCGCAAGGGGCTTCTGGGTGGCCGATCTCAGCGAACGATGGCTTCCCGAGCTCGTGTGCACCACCCTGGCCACCTCTTCTCTGGCGCAGATCCTCCTCTGCACCGATGGCCTCTATCGGCTGTGTGATGTCTTCGGCCACTTTTCCCAAGAGGAATTTTTTCAGCGAATCGCCCGCCAAGGCGTGGCCACCGCCATTGCGCTGGTGCGCCAGCTGGAGGACGCGGATCCGGATTGCACCCGCTTCCCCCGCCTCAAGCCTGCGGACGATGCCACCGGCCTGCTCATCTCTCCTTGAAAGCTTTCCCATTTTCCCCGCCAGCTCTCCTTCCCGGGTGGCAGCGGCAATTGTTCTCAAAATAAACACCTTCCCTCCGGCGGCTCTCCCGGCACCGGTCTCGACCTTGCACGCTCCGCACAAAATTCTCAGAAAGCACACAAAGAGAAAGAACTGCAACCTGCCAAGCTGGAAAGACAGCTTCGCCGGCGCGAGTCGAGGGAAAGCGCAAAAATCTCCCCGCTCTCCGCACTCAAGTTTAGTATTCCCTCTATCTCTCCTTTTCGCTTTCTATCTCTGCCATGCTGCTTTGCAACAGTTCACTCGTTTCGCTCAGTTTCTGGGATTGGCTCATCATTGCCACTGTGCTGGCAATCTCCCTACTCATCGGATTAGTCACGATGAAGAAGGCGGGGAAGAGCACTTCGGACTTCTTTCTCTCCGGCCGCAACATGCCTTGGTGGCTGCTGGGAGTCTCCATGGTGGCCACCACCTTCGCTGCCGATACTCCCAACCTGGTGACTCAGATCGTGAGGGAAAATGGAGTGGCCGGCAACTGGGTCTGGTGGGCCTTCATTCTCTCGGCCATGTTGACCACCTTTGTCTTTGCCCGCCTCTGGCGCCGCTCGGCAGTGATGACCGATATCGAGTTCTATGAGCTACGCTACAGCGGAAAGGCCGCCAGCTTCCTGCGGGGGTTCCGCGCCCTTTACCTGGGAGTGATTTTCAACACCATGGTGATGGCCAGCGTCAATCTCGCGGCCATCAAGTTCGGCACCGTGCTGCTCGGGCTAGCCCCATGGCAGACGCTGCTGATGGGCTGTGGAATCACCGTCATTTACAGCTCGCTGGGCGGGTTGCGCGGGATTCTCGCCACCGACTTCTTCCAGTTCATGCTGGCGATGGCGGGCTCGCTGGGAGCCTGCTGCTATCTTCTCAATCTCCCGGAGGCCGGAGGGCTCACCGCGATGCTGGCCCACGAGAACGTGCTCCCCAAGCTCGCCCTTTTTCCCGATTTCTCTAACTGGGACCTCGTGATGGGCACCTTTCTCGTGCCCCTCCTCGTCCTCTGGTGGTCCTCCTACTATCCCGGGGCCGAGCCCGGCGGAGGGGGCTACACCGCCCAGCGGATGCTCTCGGCCAAGAATGAGAATCACGCCTTGGGGGCCACCTTGTTTTTCAACATCGCCCACTATGCCCTCCGCCCCTGGCCCTGGATTCTGGTCGCTCTCACCTCACTGATTTTCTTCCCCTCGACTGAGGACTTGGCGGCGGCCCTCCCGGCCGGGCACAAGGGATTGGCGGCGGACGACATCGCTTATCCCCTCATGTTGACCAAGCTTCCCGCTGGCCTCCTCGGCCTGGTCATGGCCTCGCTCATTGCCGCTTACATGTCGACCATTTCCACCCAGCTCAATATCGGCTCCTCCTACCTCACGCACGATTTCTACCGCCGCTTCCTCAAGCCTGCGGCCTCGGAGAAGGAGCTCGTCTGGGTGGGGCGCCTCTTCACTTTCCTCATCATCTTCCTCGCCGCGCTGCTTAGCCTCGTGCTCGACAGCTCGACGACAGCCTTCCAATTGCTCGTGCTCGTCGGGGCCGGCAGCGGGCTCATCTACCTGCTGCGCTGGCTCTGGTGGCGGGTCAATGCCACGGCGGAAATCATCGCCATGGCCGTCTCTTTTCTGGCCGCCTCCTTTTTCGTCCTCGTCTATCCCCGGATCGTTCCCGAGGGCGCGCAAATGGCGAACTACTGGCAAAATACCCTCGTGGTGGCCATCACGACCGTGTCGTGGATCCTGGGAGCTTGCTTCGGGCCGCGGACCGACCCCGATCACCTCAGAGCCTTTGTCGCGCGCATCCGTCCGCCGGGACCGGGTTGGAAGCCTTTTGCCGCCGCAAGCTCCGCCTCGCCCGACGCCTCGCGTCAACTGCCGCTCGCCCTCTTTGCCTCCCTCCTCGGGGTGATGGCGGTGCTGGGCACTCTCCTCGGCACGGGCTATTGGCTCTACCGCGCAGTCGCCCCCGCCTGTGTGTGCTCCCTTCTCGCACTGGCTTCCATCGGCGGACTCCTCGCCCTCCGGAAGAAGCTCTAGCCCGGAAGGCCCCGGGGCCCGGGGTTTTCAAAGAAAAGGCGCGAGAAGTTCTTCGAACTCGGTATCCGCCACATTCTCGCGCAGGAAAGCCTGCGCGGTGGGGATGTGCTGGCGATACCACTCGTTGTGATAATTCTCCACAATGTTGCCATAGGCTCCCAGGGCCTGCATCAGGCGCTGGATGGCGCACTCGCGCAACAGTTGCGGGATGGGGCGCTCCTCGGTGATGTCCTCCCAGAGGTCCAGCATCCGCTCCCTATCCTCGGCCGAGTGGTTCATGTAGGGATCGTAGAGGAGGGAGGCGAGGTCATACTCCTGGTGTCCCCAGCGCATTCCTTGGAAATCAATCAGGTAGGCCTTGTCATCGTGGAGAACGATATTCTGCGACTGCAAATCGCGATGAACGAGGTGGCGGTGGCTGCGGCCCAGGCGGGTGGCCAGTTTTTCCAAGGCCTCACTCGTGCGCAGGGCGCTGGCATCGCGCCCCAAGTGCTTTTCCACGAAGTGATCGCAAAAATAATTTTGCTCCCACTGATAAGTCTCGGTGGTGAAGGGCGGCATCATCTCCAGGTCCTTGGGCACCTTGGTGTAGGCCAACTTGTCGAGCTGGGTGAAGACCGAGCGGTAATAGGGCTCGCGAACCTCGTAGGGCTCGTCCTTCAGGCTCAGCAGGTCCTTCTCCCCCAGATCCTCGACGATGGCGAGGCCCTTGGGCTGGTTGTCATAGAGAACGATGGGCACATTGAGGCGGGCCGACTTGAGAAAAGCCGCTAGAGGTAGGAAAAAAACGTTGTCCGGACGCTCATCGGTATAATGGAGGCCGATGAAGGTGGGATGGCCTTCTGGCTTCAGCCGGGCCAAGGTGCGCCCGGAGGCTCCGCTCGCGATGGGCTCCAGAATCACCTTGTGTGTCGGGTAGAGGTCCAGGTGTTGGCGAATAGCAGTCAGAAGAAGGTCGGCAGCCATGGGGAAAAGAAATGGAAGCGGCGATGAAAGGGGCTGGGCGCGTTTTGTCAATGACAGGAAAGGGAATTCGTCCCCTCCCGGGGCACAAAAAAGGCCCACCGCAGTGAGCCCTTTCGCAAAAATAAAATCGGTCAGCCAGTCTTAGAACCAAGAATAAACGTTGTCCTTGTTGGCTCCGGTCTTGGCCGAGCCACGGTTCCACTGACCGTCCTTGCCTGTGGACCACGCCACGGCGCGGCGGGCAATGACTTTGCCATTCTTGAAGGGATCATCCAAGCGGCCGTCATAGCCGTAGTCGAGGAGAAGGATGTAGCCGCGAATCTTGCCCGGGGGCTTGCGCCATGGGTCGTAGAGCTCGGCCGAGGTCTTGGTCAACCACAGACCATTGAAGGCATTGTTCTTGGAGGAACCCTTAGCCTGCTCACCGTCGAAGAAGACCTGCTCCTTCTTGTTCATGTCATCAATATTGATTCCGGCCAAAACGGACATGATGGGCTCAGTGGTCTGCACCTCGGTGTCCTCGGACGGGGCGGAACGGGTGTTGGAGGGCAGAATATTGTAAGTAGAATAGTAGGTGTCCACCGAAGTGACCAAGGTAGTGAGCGTGTTCTTGGCCTGCAGCTTGACGGCCTTTCTCCGCACCGAGCCGACTACCGGGATGAGAATGGCCATCAGGGTCACGATAATGACGATAACAACGAGGAGCTCGATCAGGGTGAAACCCTGTCGGCGGGAAATGCGAGAATTCTTCATAGGATTGAATTTGGTTGTGCGACTTCAAGGCTAGGAAAGAAATGGTGGCTTTGTCCATTCAGACTTTCACAGAGTGCGAGAAAGCCCGGCCCTTCCTCCCCCGACAGGCCTCCTTTCCCGCTCTGCTGGCGGAATTTAGAAAAAACTGCGCTCCCTTCTTCGCGGCAATCCCACCCGGCTGGGGAGCAAGAAGAGGCGGCGGGACAGCCCGCGAGGTTGCGAGGGGGCCCGCCCCCGGGCTACACTCCCGCCCTCATGCCACTGCCCCATCGCCTCCTGCTTCTGCTCATCTTTGCCATGCTGCTGATCTTCGTGGGGCAACGCTTCTCTCCGAACAGCCTCGTGGCCTACATGGCCGTGCCCGCCGAGGTCACCGCCAGCTGGGAGGCTCTCCGGGATGGGCAGGCGGGGCAGGCGGAAGCCCGGGCCTTCACCACGCTACTGAGCGCGGCCTTTCTCCATGCCGACTGGGACCACCTCTTCTTCAACATGCTTTTTCTCTGGGTCTTTGCCGGCTTGGTGGGCGAGCTCTTGGGCGGGCGTTGGCTATTGGCGATTTTCCTCCTCTCCGCCGTGGGGGGCTCTCTGGGGGATGTCCTCAGCCGACCGGAAAGTACCATTCCCCTGCTGGGCGCCTCGGGTGCCGTGATGGGCTTCGAGGGGGCCTACCTCGGGCTGGCGGTGCGCTGGCAGCTTCCCTGGCCCCAGATCTGGCCCATCGCCCATCCCATCCCGCCCCTGCGCCTGGCCCTCGTCGCAGTGGGCGGCTACATCCTCGACATCATGGGGATGGTGGGCCCGGCCACCGGCATTGCCCACGGCGCCCACCTCGGCGGATTTCTGGTCGGTCTGGTGCTGACCTCCCTCATCGCTCCCGCCCCTCGCCATATTTCCTGAAATGAGACATTGCGGGCTCCAGCCTTCAAGGCGATGATGGCGGCGATGAAACACATCCTATTCTGCGCTCTTTTCGCCCTTTTCTCCACCTTCGCGTTCGCCGATCACCATGGTGAGGCCGCTTCCTCCCCCTTCCGCCACATCGTGATGGTGAAGTTCAAAGAAGAAACCACCGAGGCTCAAATCAAGAAGATCGAAGAGGAATTCGGCAAACTGGAAGACAAGATCGAGGCCATCACCGATTACGAATGGGGCCACGCTGTGGACGATGGCCGCGGAATGGCTCAGGGATTCACCCATTGCTTTGTGGTGACCTTTGCCGACAAAGCGGGCTTGGAAGCCTACCTGCCCCATGAGGCCCATCAGGAATTTGTCGCTCTCTTCAAGCCCCAGATCGACAAGATTCTGGTGCTCGACTTTGTGGCGAAATAGTGACCGGACCAGCGGTAAATATCCTACCCGAAACTCTTTAGGCGTGGCAGGCTCGCGAGCGTGCCCCGCCTTTTTCTTGCCCTCTTCACCTGCCTCCTCCTCCCGCTCCCCGCCGTGCCCCTGCGGGTGGTGACCTTCAATATCGGGGCCAATCGCGATCAAAACGGCGACATTACCGAGTCCCTCAATGAGCCCGGCAGCGAGGATTACGAAGCGGTGAGGGCCATCCTCGCCCGCATCGATGCTGATGTGGTGTGCCTGCAGGAACTGGCCAATGCCGACATCTCCGGAGGCACCAATGGCGGGACCACCTCCGATGTCCACGCCCTTGCCGGGGAGCTTGGGCTGCCCCACGTCCTCATTCCCACCAACAGCGGGGTCTTCGATTTCACCCTGCGCAATGCCATCCTCTCCCGCCACCCCTTCGAGACCACCGATGAGATCGGCTCCAGTGACTACCTGGCCGACATCGGGGCCGTGGGGGAGGACAGCAGCCGGGCCAAGGACGTGACGCGGGTGATTCCCGCCGCCGTCATTGCGGTGCCGGGGGCGGCCGAGCCCGTGACCGTGCTCACCCTGCACGCCAAGTCCTCCACCGGGCTGGACGACCGCTTCCGCCGCGCGGTGGAGCTCGCCCGGGTGCGCGACTACTTCCAACGCCACGGCCTGAATGAGGACGACAACCTCATCGTGACCGGGGACTTCAACCTCTCGGGAAGCAGCACCACCTTTACCAACGAGCCCGCCGGACTGCCCTCGACTTGGAATCGCGGCACCGACCTGCCTCTGCCACTGAGCTACTCCAACGACCCGGACTTCTACTTTCCCGCGCCCCAGAATCTGGTCGCCCTCGATGCCCGCGCCCTCAATGGCGAGGCCGACACCTTCATGCTGGGCGGGGCCGTCCTCGACTTCCTCCTCCCCAGCCCCGCCCTGACCACCCTGGGGGCGGAAATCTATCGCTCCTCGCTCGATACCAGCAATGCCCAGGGCCTCCCGAAAAGCGGAACTCCTCTGCCCACGGAAACCTCCAGCACCGCCTCCGACCACTGGGCGGTCTTTGCCGACTTCACGCTCGCGGACGCCATCCCGCCCGCCACCAGCTACCCGCTGACCGCCGAGGCCCCCGCCGTGAGCGAGGATTTCGCCGACTTCGCCGGGCAACAAGCTCCTCCGCCCTGGCAAAGCAGCGGCGCGACCTGGCAGGGATATTTCGCCGACGACACCGCTGCGGGAGGCTACGCTCACGAGGAAGCGGTGGCCTTCGTGCCGGGGGAGGAGGCCATCGTTTTCTCCGCCACCTTCGACAATCTGACCGGGGCGGCCATCTCCGCACTGGAGATTGGCTACCTCGCCCGCCAGCTGGGCGCTCGCTCGCCCGGGACCACCGATCAACTGCAGGTCACTTGGAGCCTCGAGGAGGGGGAGCCTCACAACCTGTCGGAGCTAACCTTCCTCGCAGGCCCGGAGGAGACCCTGCCCCGTAGCGAAACCCTCGTCACCACGGTCGCGGTCGAGATTCCCGCCGGGGCCTCCTTCACCCTGACCTTCACCGCCACGCGGGGGCCGGACCAGGGCGGGGAGGTCTCCAGCGCCGTCTTTTTCAATGA
Organism: Roseibacillus ishigakijimensis; assembly: GCF_016595415.1. Lineage (GTDB taxonomy): Bacteria > Verrucomicrobiota > Verrucomicrobiia > Verrucomicrobiales > Akkermansiaceae > Roseibacillus > Roseibacillus ishigakijimensis. The sequence goes on along the minus strand of NZ_JAENIO010000012.1, from coordinate 49,949 downwards.
AGTCCACTACGACAACGCAGGAGCCGACAACGGCGAATTCATCGAGGTGGTGGTGGCCCCGGGCTTCGAGGCCGCCGGGGGAGACCTACAGGAGGTGGAGGTCGTCTTTTACAACGGGAGCGAAAGCCAACGAAGGCCCTACCGCACGGTGGCCCTGCGCGATTTCGAATCTTTTGCCCAACCAGGAGAAAGCAATGGCTACCGCATCTACAGCCACTTCCCGAGCGACATCCAGAACGGGTCTCCCGACGGCCTGGCCCTGCTGGTGGCGGGACAAGTGCGGCAGTTTCTCTCTTACGAAGGCAGCTTTGTGGCCCTCGAAGGCCCGGCGGCAGGGATGGCTTCCCAGGAGATTGCGGTCGCCCAGGACGATCCCCCGCCGGTAGGCTTCGGCGCACTCGGCTTGACCGGCAGCGGAGCGGATGAGAGCAGCCTGAGCTGGACCCGCTTCGGGGAGGATGTGAGCCACAGCCCGGGAGCAGCCAACGCGGGGCAGAGCTTCACCGGTGCCACTCCCCTGCCCGCGCAGGCCTTTTCCCTGGATGACCTGCAGGTGCGCCCTGTGGAAACCACTGATCGCGATGGGGACGGCCTACCTGATGAAGTCGAGCTCGCGCTGGGGCTGGACCCCGGGCAAAGCGATAGCGACGGCGACGGCATCAGCGATGGGGAGGAAGACAGCGATGGCGACGGCCAGAGCAACGGCGCGGAGGTCCTCATCGTCGGAACCGACCCCGGCGATGCCAACGCGCGCTTCGTGGCCGTTTTGCGGAGAAACCCGCAGCAAGCGAATCAGGGCGAACTGGTCTTCCCCACCCTCGCGGGGCGCACCTATGAGCTGCTGGCCGGGGACGAGCCTTGGGCCCTCGAGTCCACCAGCAGCCTCCCCGGCACGGGAGAGGAAGCCCGCCTGAACATTCCCTGGGACGAAAAAGGACGTTTTTTCGCCATTCGGGTCCATTTGGAGGAGGGAATGTCCCCTTCCGGCAACTGAATGATTGCGGGCGGGCAAAGGACTGCTTTACTGCCCAATAACAAACGAAACTATGAGAACACTTCTACCCCTCATCCTCTTTCCCCTCCTCGCGCAGGCCGACCCCAAGCTCACCCGCGTGGGAGGCGAGTTCGAACGCCCCATTTTTGTCACTTCCAAGCCCGACAACGCCAACCACCTCTTCATCGTGGAGCAAGCGGGCACCGTGTATCTCCACGATCAGGCCACCGGGAAGACCCTGGAGGAGCCATTTCTCGATATTTCCAAGGAAGTGACGCGCAAGCACAATGAGGAAGGCCTCCTCGGCTTCGCCCTGGCCCCCGACTACGCCACCAGCGGACGGGTCTACGTCAACTTTTCCAACCACGATCGCACCAACGAGATTGTCCGCTACACGGTCACCAATCCCGGGGAAGACCTGCGCTGCGATCCCGCCAGCAAGGAGCTCCTCCTCACCTTCAAGCAACCCTTTGGCAATCACAACGGCGGCTACCTGGAATTCGGTCCCGACGGCTGCCTCTACATCGGCACCGGGGACGGCGGCTCGGCCAATGATCCCGAGGACAACGCCCAGAACCTGAGCAATCTCCTCGGAAAAATTCTCCGCATCGATGTCTCTGGCGAGGAGGGCTACACCATCCCCGAGGACAATCCTTTCGCCAATGGCGGAGGCAGCCCCGAAATCTACGCCTATGGACTCCGCAATCCCTGGCGCTGCGGCTGGGATGGCGACCACCTCTACATCGCCGACGTGGGCCAGAATCACTGGGAGGAAGTGAACGTGGTGAGCCACTCCGAGTTGCTGGGAGCCAACTTCGGCTGGCGTCCGCGCGAGGGCTTTATCGAGACTCCCAAGGAGGGTGTGGGCGGACCAAAACCCGAAGGAGCCATCGACCCGGTGGTCGTTTACAAGCACGGCATGGGCAACGGGGAAGGCCTCTCCATCAATGGCGGCTACGTCTATCGCGGCTCGGTCCAGGAGCTGGTCGGCCACTACCTCTACAGCGATCACCTCAACCCCCGCATCTGGTCCTTCCGCTACGAAAATGGGGAGGCCGTGGACGAAAAAGACCTCACCGACACGCTCTCCCGACCCGATGGTAAAAAGTTCCAGCAACTGGCCTCCTTCGGCACCGATGCCGACCAAGAACTCTACGTGGTCGAAATGGGCGGAGGCGCCGTCTGGAAAATCGTCGACTGACCACTAGCCCTTCGCACACTCATTGCTCACCCGCATCCCGACCCTTTCATGAAAAAAAGCACCCTCGCCCTCAGCCTGGTGGCTGGCCTCGCTCCAGCCACCCAAGCCCAGCTCATTCCCGCCCCCTTCGCCATCGGCGGCGAACACCAGTTCGCGGCCGATATTGATGACAGCGGGGAATTTTCCCGCTCGGCGGCCCGCTTCCGGGTCTCCGCTCCCCTCCACTTCACCGACGACTACTTCGTGGGCCTCACCGCCGGGGGCGTCTGGGAACACTTCGAGTTCGACGACACTCTGGTCAACCCCTGGGAGGACGTCTACCGCCCCCAAGTGGCGGTGGTCAGCAAAGGCACCCTCGCCAATGGCTGGACCTGGCTGGCTATTCCCTGGGTCGCGGCCGATGCCGAGGATGGTGCCGATTGGGGGGAAGCCCTCACCTACGGCGGGATGGGCGCAGCCTGGACCGAAGTCAGTGACAGCCTCACCCTCGGAGCCGGACTGGGTGTGCGCAGCCAGTTGGAAGACGACGTGCAGGTTTTCCCCATCCTCGTGATCGATTGGAAGATTTGCCCCGACCTCACCTTCAGCACCCTGCCACCGGAAGGCTTCCGCGTCGGCCCGGCCGCCAGCCTGCGCTGGGATGCACGGGACGACCTCGCCCTCTCCCTCGTCTACAGCTATCAAAGCGACCGCCATCGCCTCGCGGAGAATTCCGACGCCGCCCCGGACGGGATCGGGCAATTCCGGCAGCACCGCATCGCTCTAGCCGCGACTCATCAATTCCACGAAAACCTCAGCCTCACCGGCCACCTCGGCTACACCTTTGGCGGGGAACTGGAAGTAGAGGACTCCGATGGCGACCAGCTCGACAGCCGCGATTTCGATGGCAGCCTCGTCCTCGGACTCGAAGGCTCCTGGCGCTTCTAAAGAGCCTTCCCCAGCCTTCCCATTTGCTGGCCTTCCTGGCTGGCGAATGGGCGGACAAAGGGGTCCTCGCTGGCGGCGGCGGCCCGCCTGAACCCACCGGGAGACTCTCTTTCCTCAAGAAGATTTCCCGGTGAGACCCTCCCGCAGGATCAGTCCTTTTTCTTGAGCAAAGGGAAAAGGACCACGTCGCGAATGGTCGGGGCCCCAGTGAGCATCATGATGAGCCGATCAATACCGATGCCGATGCCACCCGCCGGAGGCATGCCGTGCTCCAGGGTCTCGATGAAATCATAGTCCACCAACTGCTCCTCCTCGCCCCCGGCCTGGTGCTCCAGGCGCTCGCGCTGGACATCGGGATCATTCAGCTCAGAATACCCGGGAGAAATCTCCTGACCATTGATGATGAGTTCGTAAACCTCCACCGTCTTTCCTCCTGGAGTCACTTTAGCCAAGGGAATCAGCTCGCTGGGGACGCGCGTGACGAAACAAGGATCGAAGGTGTGCTCCTCGACCTTTTTCTCGAAGACTTGCTGAATGACCTCGTAATCCTCCATCTCAGGAGAGATCTGCACTCCCAGCTCATCGCACTTGGCCCGCCGCTCTTCTGGCGTGAGGTCGAAGAAGTCATCCCCCGCCACTTCCTTGACCAAATCGTGGTAATTGGCGCGCTTCCAAGGACGCTCCAGATTGATAGTGCGGGTGACATTCCCCTCCTCATCCTTGTGCTCGATCTGGAGACCACCGCAGAACTTCTCAGCCAGATGGCAGGTCATCTCCTCCACCATTTCGGCCATGATCTCGAAGTCAGCGAAGGCCTGGTAAGCCTCCAGCATGGTGAACTCGGGATTGTGGCGCCGGGAAATGCCCTCATTGCGGAAGTTTCGATTGAGTTCGAAAATCTTGGTAAAGCCACCGACCAAAAGACGCTTGAGGAAGAGCTCGGGTGCGATGCGCAGGGTCAGGGCCATACTGAGCGCGTTGTGATGGGTCTCGAAGGGACGGGCCGCCGCACCGCCCGCCACAGCCTGCAACATGGGCGTTTCCACCTCGAGGTAGCCGCGCTCGTGAAGAAAATTGCGAATCTCGGCCACCATGCGGGAGCGGGTGACGAAGATTTCCGCGCTGGCCTCATTGGACATCAGGTCCAGATGGCGCTTGCGATACTTGGTCTCCCGATCGGTCAAGCCCTGCCATTTGTCCGGCATGGGACGCAGAGCCTTGGAGAGCACGGTCAGCTCGGCCACTTGCAGGGAAGGCTCGCCCTTTCCAGTCGTAAAGGTCGTCCCGCTCACTCCCACCCAATCGCCCATATCAAGGCACTGGTAGAGCTCCCACTGCTCCTCACTGAGCTGCTTCTTGTTCAGATAAATCTGGATGCGCCCCTCGGCGTCGCCCAGGGTGCAAAAGACGCTTTTGCCAAAGTCCCGGATGGCGACCACCCGACCGGCAATCGTGGCGGCGAGATCGTTCTCGAACTTCGCTTTCAACTCGCCCGGAGTATGGGTCACAGCAAAGGACTGACCATAAGGATCATGGCCCATCTCGCGGAGTTTCCCGAGTTTCTCCCGGCGCACGGCGATCAATTCTTCCACAGTGGACTTCGGCTGGTTGTTTGGGGCGTCTGCGCTCATGAATCAGATTGGAAAAGGGGTTTATTGGAGAGAATCGCGGTAATGAACAGGGAAAATGCAGAGTTTGTGCTTGCGGAAATCGTTTTGGTTCCTATTCTGGGTTTCTAACTTTTTGGGGGGAACTGTAATCCCGCAGGATTTTTCATGAATCCTGCGGGATTGCTATATCCAGGCCCGGACCGGACCCCGAGTTCAACGCTGGAGAGAAATCCGCCAGGTGGCGAAGAGCGTGACAACCGCCCCGGCCAGCTCGGTCGTGCTCAAGCGTTCCCCGAACAAAAAGAAAGCCCCTCCCCCCGTGAGCAAGGGAATCAGCATTTGAATGGCCGAACCCTGGGCAACATTGAGGTGATAAAAGCCCCGGGTGATGAGAATTTGCCCGTAGGCCACCATCACGCCACCCGCCATGAGGAATCCCCACGCCAGGGCGGAAGCGTCCCCGAAACCCGGGGCCGCGAGGGGGAAGGTCGCCACCAAAGTAACAAGACATTGCCCGGAATAAATGGTGGGGGCCGTCTCGGTAGCCGTCAATTTGCGAATCACCACCACTGTCGCCCCCGCCAAAGCAGCTCCCAGCAAACCAATGAAATCGTAAAAGCCGAAAGTGGCCCCCCGGAGACTTTCCCAAAAAAACAGCAAAAGCCCGCCCAGAGCCACCACCAGGAGCCCCAGGGTGGTCGGCCGGGGGAACTCCCGCAGTGCCACCGCCGCCAGCAAGGCCGCAAAAAGCGGGTAAGTCAAATTGATCACCAACGCGCGCCCCGCCCCCAGATGATGGATGGTGAAGTAAAGCATGGTGATGGTCACCACCCCCAAAACCCCCCGCAGAATAAGCATGGGGCGGACGAGATGAGCCAACTGGAGACCCCGTCCCCGCGAGTAGACGGCGAGCACGAAGAGAGTGCCCGCCAAGCCTCTCGTAAAGGAGGACAACCATCCATCCACCGCAGCATACAACCCGACCCAACGAATGATCAGGCAGTTGGCGGAAAAGAAAATAACGGACATCAGCATCAGAAAGATGCCTTTGCGAGTGGATACAGCTTCGGTCATAGTCGCTCATACCGGAGCGCCTTCGCCCACCGCAGGGAAAGAAGCATCCTCCCTCCGGTCTGGCTTACGGCCCCGGAGGAATGGATTTCGATTCTCTCTATCCCATCACATCCTTCGCCACAGAGCGCCAAATCTTAGCCACTGCAAGTCGCATCGAACGGAAAGGAAGGAGAATCACAACAGCGGGGTGATGCGCCCCACCGGAAAGGAAGTCAAGCCCCGGGAACTCTCGGCAGGAACATTTTCTCCGGCAGAATCAACAAATTCGCGGAATTTTTTTGAGTGAAGACTCTCTTACGAAACGTTATGCTAAGAGATATGAGCACGAAATTCCTCATTGCCAGCTGTCTGGCCGCCGGTTTGGTCTGGGCCCCGGCCCGGACTTGGACCAGCTCGGACGGCGAGCGCACTTTTGAAGGCGAGCTACAAGCCTACGACGCCACTTCGGGCGAGGTCACTGTCCTCACCAATGGACGCCAGTTGATTTTCATCCAAGACAAACTGTCGGCAGAAGACATCACTTTCCTCCAGGAATGGGCGGAAAAAGAAGCGGAGGCACCGGCCTCCGAAGTCAACCTGGAAGAACAGAAAGTCGGCAAAGAGCTGACGGACCGGGTCTTGAGCCGCTTGGACGGTAAGCGCATGAAGCGAGCCGAAATGGAGAAGAAGCCAGAGTATTACCTACTCTACTTCTCCGCCTCCTGGTGAGGCCCTTGCCGGGCTTCTGCTCCACAGTTGGTGGAGAAATACAAAAAAGAAATCGCGGACCTGGCTAACGTGGAGATGATTCACGTCTCCCTCGACCAAGATGACGATGCGGCGGAAGAATGGGCCGAGAAAGAATCATTCCCCTGGCTCACCGTGCTCCCCGATAAAGTCGACCGCAGCACGATGAGAGATTACAAGACGACCAACGCGGTGCCGGAATACCACCTCGTCGACGGAGAAGGCAACAGCCTCGCGAAGGGACAAGCCGCCGCCTTTGCCAAAATCGCGGAACTGACCAAAGAATAGCACCTTCCAGTAATCCTCTTTTTCAAATTTACCCAACAAGCGGTCTCATTGCGAGCCCGCTTTTTCTGTGCCCCTGCGAACGGCTCGCCCAGAGGGCCCACTCGGATTCACACGATGAATTCCGCCAAGGTCTGGTCGTCGGTGATATCGGTGTAGGTGAACCCGTTCTCAGCGAGGAGAGAAAACAAGCGGGCGAAGTTGGCGGGCTCGGGAGTCTCGATGCCAATGAGCACGGAACCAAAGTTGCGGGCAGACTTTTTGAGATACTCGAAGCGAGCGATGTCATCCTCGGGCCCGAGAAGATTGAGGAAGTCCTTCAACGCCCCCGGGCGTTGGGGCATGCGGAGAATGAAGTATTTCTTCTGTCCCGCCGACCGCTGGGCCCGTTCCTTGACCTCGGGCAAACGCTCAAAATCAAAATTTCCCCCCGAAGTGACGCAAACGACGGTCTTTCCAGCAATGGAAAGCCCCAGATCGCGCAGCGCATCCACGGCCAGCGCCCCTGCGGGCTCGAGCACAATGCCCTCGACGTTGAGCATCTCCAGGATGGTCTCGCAGAGACGGTCCTCGCGAATAGTCAGCACATTGGCCAAGCCAACCTGCCGCAGACGGGCAAAGGTGCGCTCGCCGATTCGGGCTACTGCCGCGCCATCCGCAAAGGTATTGACGCTGGGTAAAGTGACCGGCTGCCCCGCTTGCAAAGCGGCCTGTAAACACGCGCCCCCCGCAGGCTCGACAAAAGTCTGCCAACACCGGTTGCCAAAATAGGAGAGAAGGCCCGCAGAAAGCCCTCCTCCGCCCACCGGCACCACCAGATGATCGGGCACCCGGCCCAACTGTTGCTCGACCTCGACACCCAAGGTGGCCTGCCCCTCGATGACGTCATCGTCATCAAAGGGCGATAGAAAATGGCCCTTCTCCTGCCGGCAAAACTCCTGCGCGGCGGCCAGGCATTCATCAAAATAATCACCCACCAGGCGAATCTCCACAAAGTCCCCTCCAAAGATGCGGGTCTTCTGGATCTTCTGCTGGGGCGTAGTCACAGGCATGAAAATCACCCCCCGACAGGCGAAATGGCGACACATGTAGGCCACCCCCTGGGCATGGTTGCCCGCGCTGGCGCAGACAAAGAGCTCCCGCCCCTCCTGCTTGCGCATGGCATTCAAAGCCCCGCGTAGCTTGTAGCTGCGCACGGGACTGAGGTCTTCCCGTTTTAGCCAGATATCAGCGCCAAAGCGTTCAGAGAGGTGGTCGTTGCGCAGGAGAGGGGTTGGTGGAAAGACCTCCCTCATCACCTGCTCGGCTTGACGAGCACTCTCCCGAAAGTCATTCACTGTGAGTCAGCATCGACTTCCTCTTCATTCCAGGGAACTTCCTTGGCATCCCCCCAGAGCTCCTCCAAGGCATAAGTTTCCCGCATCTCTTCGTGGAGAATGTGGACCATCACGTCGAAGTAATCGAGCACAACCCAACGAGTCACGGCCTTGCCTTCGGAATGGGAGGGCAGATCCCCCGTGCGCGCGGCAACTCCCTTGTTGACCTCACGCAGGATAGCCTTCAGGTGGGGCATGGAACTGCCCGAACAAATAACCATGAAGTCGGTCAGAGAGGAGAGTCCGCGAAGATCGAGGATGCGAATATCCTCGGCTTTGATTTCTTGGGCGGCCTTCGCACACTCGATGGCGAGGTCCAGGCCTTTGACTTGGGTGCCTTTCACTGGTGGAATTAAGTTTGCCACAAGACGCCGCTTTTCGCCAAACAGGAATCAGAAAAAAGAAGGGCAAAAGTGGAGCATAGCGGAGTCGAACCGCTGACCTCTTCAATGCCATTGAAGCGCTCTACCAACTGAGCTAATGCCCCTTCACTTGCGGGCGCAGAGCGTTACCCGGCCCTGGCCTCACGTGCAAGCTTTGTTTTTCATTTTTCGCGATTTTTTTCCGAAAGGGCCTTTTCAGGGCGCGAGAACTACTTTTTCGCCCGCCAATTCGCTCACGCGCTCACACAGCTCCCGCACCTGGGCCTCGTAGCTTTCCCAAGCCGCAGTGAGCTTCCAATCGGTGCCGCTGGCCACCCCTTCCTTGCCCGTGAACTGATAAATGGCACTCTCGGACTCGTTTGCCGTCTCCCCTCCCAGAAGCATCACTCCTTGGCTGCCATGACCGAGGTCAGTGACTTGCAGCTGAATCTCGACCTTTCGCTCCGCGAGATCGCTGGTCACCGGAAGCAAGCTCTCCTCATCGCGCACCCAGGCCACCCGGATTCGATGCTCGAACTCGCGCCCTCGAATCCACTCCGACAAGGCCAATAACGCAGCCACCGACCCTGACTGGTCATCATCGCTATAGACCGCCCAAACGACCACCGTGCCCGGGCCTTCCTCTTCCCGACTATCAATCCAGTAATTCTTCCAAATCCGGCCACTGCGGGTCACCCCACTGTCACTGGCTAGAGCGTAGCCCAGATTATTCGGCCCGACAGAGCCGGAGATAAAAGACGTCACCATCCGCATTCTGCGTTGGCCCTCCGGGGTATCGAAGTCACGCACGCCAATCAAGTCGTCGGCCTTGCCCGCCGCATCACGCAAGTTGGCGATATTGAGCTCGGCAGCGGCATAATCCAGGCCAAGCATCCCATTCTCGGGACCGCGCGAGACTTTCAGCCAAACCGCGATCGCTGCGGACAAGCCCAGGCCCGCGGGTAGAGCCACGATGGCAGCCTTCCAAATCCACGGCTTCTTTTCTTTCCCCCTGTTTTCGCTCATTGTGTTTTGTGTTCGATCAGTTTCAGCACTTCTTCCGCCACGCGTTGGTGCACCCCTCCATCACCGAGCCGGGCAGCCACCGCAAGCAACTCCTGTGACAATCGCTCCCGGGCAGCCTCATCCTCCATTTGCCCCTCGATCCACTCCACCAGACGCGGGGCCGAGAGTTCCTCCTGCAGATATTCCGGGACCACTTCGCGACCAGCCAGGATATTGGCAATGCCGATGTGCGCGACTTTCACCACCCGCTTCCCAATTTCCCAGGTGAGCGGAGCCACTTTGTATACCAGACAATAAGGCAAGCCAAAGTAGGCGGCTTCCAGAGTCGCGGTGCCACTGGCCATCACCGCACAGGTCGCCCGCTGCATCAGCGCCTGACTTGAGCCCACCTTGATAGTGATAAAGTCGTCTTCCCCCCGCATGAGCATCATAGTCTCCGCCAAGGCCGGAGAGATAGCCGGGACCTCGAAGAGCCAGTCCGGATGACGCTGCCGCAGCTCGCGGGCGGCTTCCCGCATCACGGGGAAGAGCCGCTCCACTTCGCGGCGACGGCTCCCCGGGAACAAACCAATCAAATTTTTCTCCCGCGCAAGGTCCTCTCTTTTTGCTGCCAACTCGTCGACAATGGGATGCCCCAGGCACACTCCGGGACAACCACCCCGAGCCAGAACCTCGACCTCAAAGGGAAAGAGGCAGACCACCTGATCGAGCCACCGGGCCATTTTGGGAATGCGGCTCTGCTTCCAAGCCCAAACCTGAGGACAGACATACTGCAAAATACGGACCTGGGGACAACGAGCCCGCACAGCTTTGGCCAAGCGGAGATTGAAGCCCGGGTAATCGATCAGCACCAGCACCTCGGGCTGCAGGCGTTCAATCTCGGCCAGGGTTTCATGGAAACGGGCCCGGAACCAGGGGTATTGCTTGAGAACATCCCACACGCCCATCACCCCCGCTTTCTCCACCCAATCGCGGGTGCCTCCGGCCTGAGCCATCCGCACTCCCCCCCATCCCGCAAAGCGGTGCCCGCCCCTTTCGCGCAGAGCCGAGATCAACTCCGCTCCATGCAAATCGCCACTCACCTCGCCCGCCACCAGATAAATTAATGCCATGCGCGGCCACCATAACCTTTCCTCCCGCTGCGACAAGAGCTTGCCTCCGGCGGCAAGACACGTTAATTCCGGTCCTCGCATGTCGGAAGAATCCAAGTCCAACGCAACCCCCTCGCCCGCACCCCTCGGTGAAATCGAACATGGTCCCTCCAAGTTCGAGCAATTCATGGAGAAAAATCTCAAGCTCGTGATCCTGGGTGCTCTCGCCCTCATCATCGCCATTGCGGCCTACGTCATTTCCAGCCAACTGGCTGACGCCAAGGCCCAGGAAGCCGGCAACCATCTCTTTGCCGCCAATGACGCCCAGGCGCTGGCCAAGGTCGGACAGGACTACCCCGACAGCGCGGCGGCCTTCTCGGCCCGCCTCCTGCGCGCGGACGAACTTTGGCAAGAAGGCAAGGAAGCGGATGCCATCAAAGCCTTGCAAGAACTCTCCGGAGCCGATCACCCGGCAGCCGCGCAGGCCAAATTCAGCCTTGCCAGCATCTACCAACGCCAGGGCAAAGAAGCGGAAGCCCGCTCCGCTTACGAGGCCATCGTGAAGGACAGCAACGCCACCTATCTGCATCCCCTCTCCCTCATCGCCCTCGGCGATTTGGCCAAAGCCGCCGGCGAAGACGAGAAAGCCAAACAATATTATCAGCGCAAGATGGATGACTACCCCGCCTATCCCGACCAAGGCTTGGCCGTCACTCGCCTGACTCTCGTTGGAGTCGATGAGCCCCTCCGCGTGCAACCTCCCGCCGAAGCCCCTGGCGAGACCTCCAGCGACCTGGAAATTTCTCCCAGCTTCACCACTCCCGTGCCCGCACCCACCGCCACTCCAGCTCCAGCAGTGGAAGTCATCCCCGAGGAGGCCCCCGCCGAAGAAACTCCTTCCCCCACGCCCATCGAGTCTACTGAAGACCAAGAAAGCGCCGCCCCTGACGAGAAGGCCCCAGAAGAGGCCGAAGCTCCCGCTAAAGAATCGACAGAATCCTCCGACGACGACGCTCTTCCCGAGAACGGGGAATCCCTCCCGGACGGCGAGTAATTCGTTGACACCCCCCATCTAAATTCATTCACTCCCGCAAATGTTTCAAAAGATCATCAATCCCGAAGAAGGCAACGCCAACAAGGCTCCGCACGTGCCCAACCGTCCCCAGGCTCCCCAGCCCACGCACAATCCGGCCCCGGCGCCGCCGCAAGTAGCGGCAGCCGCCCCCCAACCCCAGCAGCCCGTGGCCCAGGCTCCCGCTTCCGGGGGAGGCCACCGCAACCGCCTTTCTTCCGATGTCGAAATCAAAGGAACGATCCGCTTCCAGGATGAACTGCTCGTCGACGGCAAGGTCGAAGGCGAAATTTCCTCCACCGGCACCCTGGCCATCCAAGAAAACGCCCGCATCCGCGCCGAAGTAAAAGTTGGTTCGGTGGTGATTCAGGGCAAAGTGCATGGCAACATCACGGCCACCCAGACTGTCGAGCTCCGCGCGGGTTCCGAGGTGGTGGGCGACATCAAGGCCGCCATCCTGACCATGGAAGCCGGAGCAATCTTTGTTGGTAAATCCGAAGTGGGCGCCCCTTCCAGCCAGCCCGCCAAGAGCGCGGACACCAGCAGCAACAAAGGCAGCGCTTCGGAAAACAAGGCCAACCAGAACAATCAGCAAAAAGCTCCGGCCAAAGCCTGAGGCTGAACTGGCCCGGTATTCATTCATCTCGGGGGAGGCCTGCCTAGTGCACCTCCTCCGTTTTTCTGTCAACCTCTCACGCTCTCAACACTCTGTTCGGGAAACGGCGCAACCCTGACTTCAAAGACCTCACCTGCCCCCTCTGTGGATACACGCAGCGTGAGTCCAGCCTTGTCGTCTCCACCAATTGCAAACAATGCCGGGGCTACCTCCGCATTGAGAAGGGAAAAGTCATCGCCCCCCAGCAAGGCCAGGAAGGCCCACGCTACCGCTCCACCTTGGACGAGCCAGCCGAGCCACCAAGCGCAAAACCGGTAGCGAAAGAAGAGAAACCTTCCCAACCTCCGGTCACGAAAGAGGCCGCGAAGCCCTCGCCCGCTCCAGAGACGGCACCCGCCAAGAAGGTGAAAGAGGTGAAGCCGACGGAGAAGAACGAGAAGAACCACGAGGAGGAGGAAGGCGAGGCGAAATTCCCTGCCCTGAAGAAGTGGCAGCGCTCCGAGCCCCGCCCTCCCGCGCACATTCCCGAAGGAAAGGGACCGAATCCTCTTCCGCAAAAGCCGGCCAAGCCAAAAGCGCCGCCACCACCCCCCAAGCCCTCCAGCCCTGAGGCCCCCAAAGATCTTCCGACCGAAAAAGCGAAACCAGCAACACCGGAGAGAAGCAATACAGCGGAGCCCCCCCTCCCGCGCGAGGAAAAGGCCTTGAAGCCCGCAGAGGAAACCGCGAAGGAAGAGGGCCCAACCAAGAACCCTTCCCCGGAGACCCCTCCTCCAGAAACCTCCCGCTATCGACCACCTCTGGAGGCGAAGACCCCAGAGAAGCACGGACCTCTGCCCCGACTGCGTAGCGTGAAAAAGCGCTCGGTGAAATGCTTCGAATGCGAACGGGAGCACGAAATCCTCGCCGACTCCACCTCCGCGCTCTGTCCTCACTGCGGCTCCTACATCGGGCTGAAACACTTTGATATCCGGGAGAACGAGAACTCCCGGATCCAAACCCGGGGTGACGTTTTTGTGCACAAGAAAGGCCACGTCAGCGGCATCACCATCCAGTGCCACAATCTGACGATCGAAGGGCAGATCCAGGGAGGCGCGGAATGCTCGGGCGACTTTATCCTGCGGAAGACTGGAAAAATCAACGGCCCCGTCAGCGGCGACCGCGTCATCATCGAGCGCCGGGCCGAGGTCGAGTTCATGAGCCCGGTGCAAGCCCGCGAGGTGATCATCGATGGTCACGTCAAGGGCGCGGTGGCCTGTCAGAAGCTGGTTCTTAAAAAGAGAGCCACCTTGGATGGCGATCTCACCGTCTCCACCCTTTCGATCGAGGAAGGAGCCCGCCACACTGGCAGGATCTCCATGAAGTGACTCCTGGAAGGAAGTGCCAGCTTCCTCTTGGCCCTCCTATCCACGCCTCCTTTGTCCGGTTACCAAGAGAGACAAGAACTCGGCGCCGGGCAAAGGCCGCCATGACGTCAATCCCGCCGAACTAGGAGAAAAAAGAAGGAGAAAAAAGAAAACCGCCTGCTTCCGAAGAAGCAGGCGGCACTGAAATCAGTTTCTAATGATAGCTACTGGACTATCGACGGCGGCGGACAAGACCACCAACGAGCGCAAGACCAGCAAGCAGAGCCGAAGAAGGCTCGGGGATGACGAAGAAAGTCACAGCGTTACCTCCATTGCGACTAGCAAAGGGACCACCAAGGTTTTTGGTCTCCCCTTCCCGGACGGTTCCCCAAACTAAGTTCGTCTCATTACTAAAAATAGATTGAGCGGCACCATCCACATCTACCGATTCAACCGTAAAACGGGTTGAATTATCTGTAAACGCTATAAAAGAAGTGTCGGCACTATCGTTCGGATTGACTACCACTGCATATGCCAGCATCCCAAGCGCGGCATCATTTGCACCGGGCTTCAAATTAATGTCGATACTCTCGCCACCAAGAGCTCCGAACAACCCAGGTCCCAAAGGACTAGACGTAAAATTGGCAGATCCAAGCGAAACGAAGTTTGCAAGAGAATTGGCCTCACCATTAAAGTATCCGACTTGAACCTGAGCATCAGTCACAGGCTCTCCAGTGTTATCAACCACCTGAAAGGCAAAACCCTGAGTGGTGCTAGCATTTGTAGGAGTAAACGTTGTTACGGCATAAGCTGGCATCGCGAAGACTGATGCCGCAAAAACTAGTTTTTGAATCGTTATTTTCATTTAATTTGTGTGTATTTTAAAAGCTTATAGACCTTCGTAGATTTCTGGAGTGGCAACTGTCGCGTTTCCACCACCCGAGGAAATGACGAAACCGCTGCCGAGATTAACAGCAGATGGATCCACACTCGCATTAGTGTCAGCCAAATTTACCCAAGCAGCACTGGCAAAACCTGTGCTAGGAGCAAATTCATCAAAATAATATTTATCAAATCCACTTCCATTCCAAACCCAGACTTGATCAGCTCCAGCTGAACTTGCTCCTCCTATTGCTAAACCTGAATCAAGAAACCCGTTTGAATAACTTGAACCAAATGCGTCTTCAATCGACTCAACTCCTACAGGAGCCACGGCTGATACAAAATTTAGCCCACTTTGCAAATTCAGCTCAGTTGCCGCAGCTTTTAAATCTCCTGCCACAGTGAAATCGTTACCGCTGGCTGAGGAAATGACAAACCCGTCCGCATACACGAGATTAACCGCCGAAGCATCAACAGGAGCACCGCTATTAGCTAAATTCACCCACGCAGCACTGGAAAAACCGGTACTTTCAGCGAATTCATCAAAATAATATTTATCAAATGAAGAACCATTCCACAGCCAAATTTGGTCAGCTCCAGCAGAACTAGCACCGCCTACAGCAAGACCAGAAGTCAAATTACCACCCACGACTTCGCTGCCAAAAACACTTTCGAGAGTAGCCGACGGCCTCAAGGTGTATGAAACAGGGAAAGAAAGACTCGTCAAATCAGCGGCAACATCGAGAGAATTGCCAGCTCCAGTTACGACCTCTTGGATAATTCCCGAGCCATCCTCAAGCTCCAAAATGTAAGTGCCCGAAACAATTAAATCTCCCAGCAACACATCATCGTCGGTCACAGTCGACGCCGTGGCAGACTCAAGCTGACCTGATGCGACCGGCTTTTCGTGCAATCTCAACCCAACAAAATTCAGCCCAGGCTCAATCGCCAAGGTCTCATACCCCACTACAGGGCTAGTTGCCTGACCGAAGGCAGAGGAGCAAAGGCCCACTGCGATGGCCACTGATTTCAGTGTTGTCATTTTCATGATTTTTTTTCGTAAGTTTGTTGCCAGGATGATTCCTGGACTTTGTGGTCTTATTTGTATTCCGCAGGCAATCCACGGACAAGATAGCTACCGGGAGGAGCAACCGTCAATTTTTTTTTACGAGAATCTCAAGATTGTCACATTCCGCCAGGGAGCTGCCCCGAGAATCACAAGAATCTTAAAAATAAGAAATTAGAAGCGCGGGGAAAGCTATTGCCACCGGGGAAGGCGGAGGTTCCCGGAGAAGTGAAATCTGTTTTTTGGCCTCTCGAGGGGAAAAAGGTGACACATGTTGACAAAGTTCCCCCGCGCCTTTTTGGAGGTTTTTCTCGGAAAAATGTCCTTTGTGACGAGCGATCTCCCGCCCGCTGCGGAGCCGGGCGGAAGGGCGGAGAGACTTTGCTGACCGAGCGGGGATGAGAAGGTTGGCCAGGCGATGGCAGAGGACAGCGCGCTCTCCCCCACTGTGACTACCGGGGCGGTAGCTTCCCGTGAGGCGCCAAGGAGGGCTTGGTTTTACTCAGGCAAAGAGGTCGTCAATGCCGGTGGCGAGGTCGTCAACGAGCGCTTTGGTGAGGGACACCATGGCCTGATAATCACGCAGGTCGATGATACCATTGTGAGAATGGATGTAGCGGGCGGGGACACCGAGGACGATACAAGGGACGCCACTTTGGGTTTGGTGAAAGCCGCCGGCGTCTGTTCCCCCACTACGCCGCACGGTCACTTGATGGGGAATGCCGTTTTTCTCAGCCAGAGCCAAAGCCCGGTCCACGAGCCGGGGGTTCATGATGGCACTGGGGTCGTGGAGGCGGATCTGCACGCCTTCGCCCAAGATTCCCTGACTGAGGGAGAGGTCTTGTCCGGGGGTGTCGTCGGCAGGAGGCCCTTCGAGCACGATGGCGACATCGGGAGCGAGCCGGTTACCCAGGGTGCGGGAGCCCCGGAGGCCGACTTCCTCTTGCACGGTGCCGGCCACGATGAGGTTGGCCCCTTTCCCCAAGCACTCGCGTCCGACCTCGATGGCTCCGGCCATGCCGACCCGATTGTCGAAGGCTTTGGCCAGGTAGCGATGCTCATGGGCGGTCGGTTGGAAGGAGCTGACGGGGGCGACCGGATCGCCAATCCGCACTCCCCAGGAGGCGACTTCCTCGGCGGAGCTGGCCGCGATATCGATGAACATATCGTCGAGTTCCTGCACTTTGCCTCGCTCGGATTTGCTCAAAAAATGGGGAGGCTTGGAGGCGATGACGCCGGTGATCTTGCGCCCGGAGCGGGTTTTCACCTCCACTCGTTGAGCGAGCAAATTGTGCCCCCACCAGCCGCCGACCGGGACGAAGGTGAGGTAACCGCCTTGGGTGACGGCCTGAACGCGGAAACCCACTTCGTCCATGTGACCGGCGACGAGGATGCGGGGCCCCTGCTGGTCGGCCTCACTCTGGCAGTAAGTCGAACCAAGGCGATCGCGGCCAAATTGACCTTGGCCGGCCAATTCCTGCTGAAAAATGGTACGCACCTCGTCCTCGTAGCCGGGGACGGAGTGAGCTTCGGTCAATTGGCGAAGGAGATTGACGGAGTAGTCGGACATGAGAGGGAGAATGAAGGGCGAGTGGACTTTTGGAAAGGGTGGATTGCGGGCCTCAGCGCTGCAGCTCCCAGACTTCCACCGCGCGGTTGTCGGCCCGCTTTTCGCCGAAGCGATCAGTTTCCCCGAGATAAACGTATTCGACCAGTTGATTGCCCCGCAAGAGTTCCCGCAGGGCGTCGGCGGTGTGTTTGGCGCGCAGGCTGCCGAGTTCGCGATTGAGTTCTTCATCTCCGCCGGTATCAGCAAAGCCGACGGCCAAGATGAGAGAATAGTCCTTGGTATCGGCCATCGCGACGCGGAGGGCATCGAGGTCGTCATTGCCGACATGGGCGCTGCCGCTGGCAAACTTCACCCGCACCAGAGAGCGGGCCCCCAGGTCGTTGGCGAGCTTGCTCCGGGCGGCTTCCCGGGCCTCGGGCTCGAGGGCTTCCCAAGCGAGGAGGTCCGCGCAAACCTGGCGAGCCCGGGGGGTGAGGCCCTGGGCCACGCTCTCGGGCACTGCGGAATCATCCCCGGAGGCCATTTCTTCGCGAATGCGCTGATCGATCTTGAGCTGACGGATTTCCCGTTCCAGTTCTTCAACGCGCCGGGCCTTTTCCACCTCGGCCTCGATGCGCACCCGGTTGAATTCCCGCTTCCACTCCGCCTCCTTGCGGGCGAGCAATTGGTCGACATCGGTTTCCTGCCGGTTGGCGTCGCTTGCCAAGGCCGCGGTCAGCTGGGCTCGCAATTCGGTCCGCTCTTGCCGCAGCTCGGCGCTTTTGGCCCGCTCCTCTTGCAATTGGCGGTTGATCGCTCGCACGTCCTTGACGTCGGAACGACCCACGAACCAACCCAGCCCGGCGGAAACGGCGACCACACAGAGGAAGATAAAAATCTCCACCAGATAGGAAAGAAAGGATTTGCGAGGTCGTCGCTCGATGTGGTCGGCCATGGTTGTCGATGGAGGGAAAATTCGGAAAAAGGAGGAGAGGAAGCTTGCTGGAGGATTCATGCTAAAGAAAAAGGGCAGCCAAGTCCATCCCAAGGGCGGGAGATGACGCCCCAAGCTCGTCCTGCGGCGGCGGAGCATGAATTTGCTTTCGAGGAGGGGAAAGCCTGCCTACTCTGCCCCCTCGCCAGCCATGCGCACCTACCTCGACCTGCTCCACCACGTCCTCGAACACGGAGAAGCCCGCAGCGACCGCACGGGGACGGGGACCCTTTCTGTCTTTGGCCACCAGAGCCGATACGATTTGCGGGAGGGTTTTCCTTGTCTCACGACCAAGAAGCTGCACTTGCGCTCCATCATTCACGAACTGCTTTGGTTCCTCAAAGGGGAAACCAATATTGCCTACCTGAAGGAAAACGGAGTCACCATTTGGGACGAATGGGCGGATGCGGAGGGCAATCTCGGGCCCGTCTATGGCCAGCAGTGGCGCTCCTGGCCCAAGCCGAATGGAGGAGTGGTGGACCAGATTGCGCGCGTGGTGGACTCCCTCAAGAACAATCCCCACTCCCGCCGCCATGTGGTCTCGGCCTGGAACGTGGGAGTGGTTGACGAGATGGCCCTTCCTCCCTGCCACCTGCTCTTCCAATTCTACGTGCACGATATTGATAGCGAGCGCCCGGGCCTCTCCTGCCAACTCTACCAGCGCTCGGCCGACCTCTTTCTGGGGGTCCCCTTCAACATTGCTTCCTATGCCTTGTTGACGGAAATGATGGCCCAGGTCTGTGGCTATGAAGCCCGCGACTTCGTGCACACTTTCGGCGATTTGCACCTTTACTCCAACCACCTTGAGCAAGCGCGCAAGCAGCTGGGCCGCGAACCGCGCCCGCTGCCCCGTCTGGAGCTCAATCCGGCGGTGCGAAATCTCGATGACTTCACCTTCGACGATATTTCCCTTCTTGCCTACGATCCTCACCCTGCCATCAAGGCCCCGGTGGCCGTCTGAACGTGATGAAACTGATCGCCATTGTCGCCCACGACCCCAATCTCCTCATCGGGGCAGGTGGAGAGCTGCCCTGGCACTTGCCAGCCGACCTCGCCTTTTTCAAAAAGACGACCAGCGGGCATCCCATCGTGATGGGCCGAAAGACCTACGACTCCATTGGCCGCCCCCTGCCCAGACGCCAGAACATCGTGCTGACCCGGGACCCGAGCTGGACGGCAGAAGGGGTTTCCGTGATTCACGCCCCCGAGGACCTGACTTCCCTGCCCCTGACCTTGCCCGGGCCGGTTTACCTCATTGGGGGAGCGGAAATCTACCGCCTCTTTCTCCCCCTCACCGCCGAGATGCTGGTCACTTTCGTGAAGACGACTCATCAAGGCGACACCCACCTCCCTCCCTATGAGGCGGATTTTGAATGCGCTGAAATAATCTCCGAGAGGGCGGAATTTGAGATCCGGCGCTACGTGCGGAGAAAAGCGTAGCCCCGGGCCCCGGCGAGCAAGGGCAAGCGGATTTCTCCTGCGGCGACCTCCGCCATTTGCCCGGAAAGCAGGTCACGATACTTTCCGGCTGGGAGAGTGCTGGGAAAACACCCTCCGGCAAACGCACCCCCGCGATTGGCGAACACGCAAGCTTGGTCCCCGAGATTCCAGGCAAGGCGGGCTTCCTCCGAGAGCCAGACCTGGCGGGCCAAGCCATGGGTGCGACGAAAAAAGGAGATCCCAGCCTGGAGGGAAGGGCTTTCGGGAGGGTAGAGCCCCGCGCCGGGCTCGCCCACAAACACCGAGGGAACCCCTTCCCCCCACCCGAAAAGAAAAGTCTCCGCCAGCTGGTGCATCGCGGCGGGCAGGTGGAAGCGCTCATCGCGAATCCCCTCACTGCGGCTGCTGGCGCCCTTGACCAAATCATGGTTGGTGAGGAAGCGCACCGCCGCCTGGGGAGGCAGGGCGGGGGCCGCGCCGTTTTCTGGCAAAAGAGAGCTCATCGCTCGTTCCCCCCGCAAGCACGCCGCCAGGGAGGCGAGATGGGGGAAGTCGAAATAATGCACGCCCGGCAAGGCCGAAAGATAGGGCGCAAAGGTGGCGAGCGAGGTATCGGCAATCTCGCCCACGAGGAGCCCGGCGACCCCGGCCTCAGCCAGAATAGCCGCCAGATCCGCAGGGGGAATGTGGCGGGCGGAATCGAGCCGGAAGCCCCCGACCCCGCAGCATTGCAAGTCACGCAGGTGATTGGCCAGCTTGGTCCGCACCCGGGGCGACTCCGTTTTCAGGTCGGGCAACCCTCCGAAGAGCCAGCGATTGCGCACTTGGCGTTCATCGCTCCAATCGCGAATGGGGGCGTAGGGGTGAAAGTCCGCCACCGTGAAGTCCGGGAAATCCACCTCCCGCAGCCTCCCCCGCTCCACCCTCACGAAGGGAGCAGCAGCGAGGTGATTAAGGACCACATCCACCACCAGGGTGAGTCCGTGTTCCCGCGTGGCCCGGGCCAAGCGCATGAGGTCCTCGCGCGTGCCGAGGGGGCCTTCGATGAGGCGGTAGTCGACGGGCTGGTATTTGCCCCACCAATGCCCGTTTTCGAGGCTTTTTTGCACGGGGGAAAGCTGCAGGTGGGTGTAGCCCGTGCGGGCGAGCCGCGGGAGGGCCTGCTCCACCTCACGGAAAGACCACTCGAAGAGCTGGGCCAAAATCCTGGGACCGGGGGACGTCACTCCCTCAAAGGAAGGGACGGGGTAGGAAAAGGCGAGCTTCTTCGCTCCCGGAGGACGAGCTTTGCCCTTCATTTTTCCCCCGCTGCCCGTCATGGTCCGCCCGGGCCTGCCTGATTCCTGCCAAAAAGATGATTCTCGACCTTCCGCAACTGCTTCTCCTCCTCTTTCCTCTCGGATTCGCGGTGGCCGTCTTCCGGGTGACCGGCATTTGGCCCTTAACCTATGTCACGGTGGGAGGGGCAGCCCTTTCGGCCATCAATCTGCGGGCGGCCGCCACCCTCGCCGAGCAAGCCCAGCCGGGCGGGGGTGCCCCCTACCATGTTGCGGTCTGGATCTTCTGTCCCCTGATCCTTGCCACGGGATTGGTTCGAATCAATCGCTTACGAAAAGCCAATGCCCTGTCTGAGCTTTTAGCGGAAGAAGAAAAAGAAAAGGTAACAAGTAACAACGATTAAGATAGCTCATCAATATAGCCTTTTTGTGACGATATTTTCACTGAAAAGCTTTACTCCCCCCTTGCAGGCTGGCCTAACACCTGCTACCCCCCGCCCGTTCCCCTCCCCATCATGAAATTAATTATTCTTCTCGCGATTAGCGGATTTTTCAGTGCGCTCATTCTCGTCTCCACAGCGGAGGAATCGCCGAGCGCCTCCACTACCGCAGGCAAGACCTCTGGCGAGATCGGCGAAGCAAGCCCTGCGGAAGAGAAGAAGCCCTGAGCCCGGCGCTCATCGCGACCGGGGGCACCCGCGCTGGCCGGGTCCCTTTCTCCACGCAGCTCACCGCTGCTACTTGTTCTTTTCGTCCGCCTGATCCTCCTGCCGACTGGCGAGATAAGCCACCACATCACGAATCTGACCTTGATCGAGGAGTCCCCCCATGGGCGGCATGGCGGAAACCGGCTCCGTCTCGCCAGCCACTTTCTCCCGGGGGATCACTTTTTTCTCTTCTCCCACCTGAATCACAACTGCCCCGTCCTCATTCCCGGCGAGCTTGATGCCACTCACCGTGGAACCATCCTGCAGAGTCACCGTCACCACGCCGAAGCCCTCCGCCACCTCGCTGCCCGGCGTGAGCAGGGAGCGCAGGAGATAGGCCCGGTCGCGGCTTTTGCCAATGGTAGAAAGTTCGGGGCCGACCTGCCCCCCGATGCCATCCATGACGTGGCAGCGGGCGCACTGGGCCGCGCCGTGATTGAGATAAATCTCCTCCCCCCGCTGTCGATCGCCCCCTTCCTCGCAAGCGGCAAACCATTCGGCCCAGGGATCGTCGGTGGGCAGGCTGGCCCGGTAAGCGGCGAGGGCCTGCGCCACGGTCGGCTCAGAGGACTTTTCTGCCGCTTGCAGGACATCGAGGACGAGAGCTTTGGGCAAAGTCCCAGCCTGCAGACGAGCGATGGTCTGGGTCAGAGCCTGGGCCGCCGCCGCTCCTTTCTCCTCCCCGAGGATGCGCAAGGTCATCTGCTGTTCGGGCACGGTGCTGCTCTCGTTGGTCAAGGCCTCGGCGAGAAGGCCCAGCGCAGTCTCCCGATCTGTTTTCAGCAGAGACTCCCGCGCAAAGCTCCGCAGCTCGGAATGCGGCGACGCCAGCAAAGCGGCCAGCGTGTTCTGGATTTGAGCCTCTTCCTCTGACTGAGCCACCAGGAGGCGGCCCGCTGTCAAGCGGGCACGAAGACCATAGTCCGCCTTCTGGAGGATATTCTGCAGGACCTCGCCAGCGATGATCCGGCCGGTCTCCTCGGCGAGGAGGAGAGCCAGTGGCAGCATCTCTTCCCCCGCCGGATCCTTCGCCGCCCGGGCCAAATAATCCGGCAAAAAGGCCAGCTGTTCCGCAGTCAGGGGCTCACGTTGCTCGCCCAAGGGGACCGCTGTCCCCGTCACGGGATCAGCCACGGGAGGCTCGTTCCAATCCAACAGTGCCACCAGGGCATCGCGCCGCGGGCGAGCATCCAAGCCCCAATCGGCCGCGATTCTTGCCAAGGCCGCCACATCCTGAGCTCGTCCCGTGCGCCAGGCTGCATAAATGGCCCGCTTGGCAGTGAGGGGGTAGAAATGGTCCCCGGAACCCACCCGGCCGACCACCTCCCCCACCCGGTCGGCCAGGGCGGGAAGGGCGGCGACGATATGCTCATCGTAGGCTCCACGAATCGCCTCCTGCCGCACGGCCTGATCGGAGTCCTCGAAAAAGTGGGCAATCTCGCCCGCCCCTTGTCGGCGCAAGGCCACCACGGCAGCCAAGCGCACGGACCGGGATTCATCATTTGCTAGCTTGGCGAGCTGATCCGGAGTGGCGCTTTCGGCCAAAATAACGATGCCTCCATGGCGGAGGTAAAGGTCTTGATCCGCATTTTTCCTCAGCAGAGCCAGCGCTGGAGCCAGCGAAGAGGGATGCCCCTCATTGGCGAGGGCAAAGGCCGCCAGCGAAGCGACCCGGGGTGAGTCCGCTTGCAAAAGCTGCTGCAACCGCACCCGATGGGGAGCCATTCCCCGGGGATGCCAGCCCAGGGCCCGGGCGGCATTGGCGCGCATTTCCTCCTCCTCATCATGCAGGAGCCCGGCCAGGTCGGCGAGGGCCTCCGGCTCGGCAAAGGCCAGCTGCCCCAAGCCCCAGAGCGAATGGAGACGCCGGAAAAAAGGCTCCTCCGCTTGAATCCCTTGCGCAAACCGTTTGCGAGCTTCGGCCGCCGGAAGCTGGGCAAGAGCGAACTGGGCCCGCTGGCGCACCCGTTGATCGTCAAAGGCAAGGAGTTCCAGCAAGCGGGCCGGGGAAAGAGCGGAAAAGTCGCCCTGCAGCAGGCGGGCAGTCTCCTGCACATGACTGCTCTGACGCACATCCTCATCGGCGAGAGTCCAGATTCGTCCCTTTTCGGGCTGTCCCCACCCCCCGATGTAGTCGCAGAGGTAGAGCCGCCCGTCAGTGCCCCAGTCGAGATCGGTGGCGGCGAGACTTTTCACAAAAGGTTCACTGGACTCGAGGGCAAAGCCCCCGCCGGCGGCGTTCAACCGGAAGGTCTCCACCTTGCAGTTCGCGGTGCTTCCCACATAACTGGTCAGGAAGAACGAGCGGTCGAATTGTTTGGGCAAAGCGACCCCCCCGGGGTTGTAAGCCAAGCCCCCGGGCCCATTGACCGTGAGCGCTACCGGAGGCAGCAAGTAGGCGGGTTGCCCCTCGTGACGGGGCTTCCAAAGCCCCTCCGCCATCCAGGGATCCTCTCGCTGGGCCAAATCATTGGACTGGGGTTTGCGATGCTTGAAGACCGCCGTGCCAAAGGAAGTCTGCGTCTGATGCCCCATGTGCCAGCCCGAGTCGCCATGGGGCACGACGTAGACAATACGCTCGCTGTCCCCTTGATCGTAGTCGTTATCCGCCGTGAAAAGGTTGCCAAAAGCATCAAAAACAATCTCCTTGGGATTGCGCAGCCGCTTGTGCACAACCTCGAAGTGCGAGCCATCGGGGAAGGCCCGGAAAACCGCCCCGGTATCCCCTCCGGCAAAGACCCGCCCCTCTTGCTCCACATGATAGCCCCGGTCCCCGATGGTCCAGTAGAGCTTGCCATCGGGACCAAAGGCAAAGCCATTGAGATCATGCCCGGAGAAGCTCACCCGGCAGCCAAAACCATCCACCAGGGTCTTGACCTCCTCAGCCTGACCATCGCCATCAAGGTCGCGGAGGGCATAGATTCCCGGAATATTGGCAAAATAGACCGTGCCATCGCGCTCCATGAGGCCCCCCGCCGTGCCGGACAGCGGATCATTGAAGTCATCGCGAAAGTAGCCGGATTCATCCGCCCGGCCATCGCCATCATGATCAGTCAAGAGGCGAATTTTCTCCGCTTCGCGCGTGAAATCCTTCCACTCCAGGAACTGCGGGCTGGACCATTTTTTGTGATAGGCCATGCGATCATCGGTGGTCCAACAGCGGATGTCGTCCTCCACCCGCTCCTTGAGAAACTTGCCCCCGTCCCGAATGTCCTGCACCTGAATGCGCCAACGGTGGGACTCGCCCACGTAGACCCGGTTCTCATCATCCAAGCAGAGGGTCGTCGGATTGGTCACCTGCGACTCATCGGCGAAAAGCTTCAGAGTCAATCCCCGGGGCACTTGAATGGAGGCATTTTCCTCCGCCGGGACGTGACCCAGGTCAGCGGCGAGGAGAGTCGTGCAAAGAGTGGTCGAGAGAGAAAGGGAGCAGGAAAGAGAAGTCATGACGAGATGATGTCGGGCGGGTGCCAGCCTATGAGACGATCCGCAATTGGGAAACCTTTCGCGGCCTTGTGTTAAATTCCCCCCCGCCTTCAGCCAACCCGCGCTTGCCAAGGACAGCCTGCCGCTCCATAGCCAGCACATGCCTGAACGAGCCGAGCACCACTGGCTGCGCATCCTGCCGCCCGTCCTCCTTTGTGCCGTCCTCTGGGGCAGCGCCTTTCCCGGCATCAAGCTCGCCTATCTCGAGTGGGAGCAGCAGGGGCTCTCCATCGGCCTAGCCGAAATGTATTGGTTCGCCGGCCTCCGCTTCACCCTGGCCGGAGGCGTCCTACTCCTCCTTTCCCGTCAAGCACTGCGGGACTTCCGCGCCACCCCCATCAAGCTCACTCTCGCCTTTGCAGCCACCCAGACCATCGGTCAATATCTCTTCTTCTACTTGGGCCTCAATCTCTCCAGCGGCAGTCTGGGCAGCCTCATGGTCGCCACCGGTTCCTTCTGGTGGATGCTGCTGGCTCCCCTCATCCTGCGCACCCCCTGGCCCAGTCGCGGCCAATGGGCCGCACTCTTCCTCGGTGCCGTGGGTGTGAGCCTGGCCACCAGCACTCCGGCTGACGGCCGCCCCTTCTCCCTTCCCGGTCTCCTCTGTCTCCTCACCGCGACCCTGATGGGGGCGCTGGGCATCATCACTTTTTCCAAAATCCGGCCCACCATGGGTCCCCGGGCGGCAACGGGCTTTTCCCTCTTCCTCGGTGGGCTCGTCCTCCTCGCGGCCGGCAGCCCCGCCGCCCCCCAGAGCGCGGAAATCCTGACCCCCAAGGTCCTCGCCCTCACCCTCTGGCTGGCCTTCGTCTCAGCTTTCGCCTTCACCCTTTGGAACCACCTCTCGACCCAGCATCCGGTGAATTTGCTCGCCAGCTACCGCTTTCTCATCCCCATATGCGGAGTGAGCGAGTCCCTCCTGCTCATTCCCGGGGAAAAGGCCACCTGGGGCCTCCTTGTGGGCGGCACCCTCGTCATTCTCTCCCTCCTCGCCGCCCAACGCCTCTCCCCGACCGGGCCTCCCAAGCCCGCCTCCTGCACCCCCCGGACCAGCACCGGGTCCCGGGAATAGCTCCCGGCTTTACCAAATCAGGATTTCCACCCCATGTAGGAGAAGTCCCACGCAACCTCCGATGAGGGTGCCATTGATGCGGATGAACTGCAGATCGGGGCCGACCTGATTCTCCAACTTTTCAATGAGATCATCCGCCTCCCAGCTATCGACCGTGCGGCTGATGACGGTCTCGATGCCACTCCCGTAGCGTTCAAAAAAGCCCGCCACCGCATTTTCGAGAGTCTCCTCAAAGTGAGCCAACTTTTCGGGATTCTCCTGCAGACGGGTAGCCGAGGAGGCAATCACCTGCGCCCACCGGCCGCCATCGCTGCCGCTTTCCAAGTTCTCGGCCTCGCTCAGCACGTATCGCCCGGCACCACGAATGACTTCCTCAAGCACGGCCTGGGTTTCCGGATCCGCGAGGACGCGCTCTTTGAAGGCTTCCCACTCGCCACCGCCTCCCTCCTGCAGCTCGCGCAGCGTCTGGCGGAGAGCCTCCTCGATTTTTTCATAAAGCGCATGCTCCTGGTCCTGGCTCGCGGCCGCGAGCTCGCCGGAAAGCTTCTCGATGGCCTTGCCCGACATCATCATGGCGGCCACTTCGGTCACCGCGCCGAGAATTTTGGCTTTGCGCATGGGGGCTCCCTTGCGGGCCTCGTCCATCACCCAATCCCGATTCTGAGCCACTGTTTCGCCCAAACGCCCCAGGATGGGAGCAAGGACCTCGCGCCGGGTGGGACTCCGCAAAAAACCCTCCAACAACACGGAGACCAAGCGCCCCACGGGAAGCCCCTGCAGGGCCTCCCTCACCTTTTCTCCCCCCAGGCGGGAAAGCTCCAGCCCGTCCGCTTTCGCCAGCAATCCCGGCAAAGTGCCCGCCACCCGCCGCACCGCAGCTTCGGCATTCTCGGCCCGAGCCAACCAGGCCGTGATCTTCTCCGCCGGCTGCCAGTCGCGCCACTGGCGACTGACTTCCTCGCGAGTAAAGAAACTGCCCCGCACAAACTGACCGACGAGAGCCCCGATGCGCTCCTTCTCCTCCCGCACAATCGCCGTGTGGGGAATGGGCAATCCCAGCGGATGGCGAAAGAGAGCCGTCACCGCGAACCAATCCGCAAGCGCGCCCACCATCGCGGCCTCGGCGAAAGCCCGCACCCATCCCCATCCTGCCAGAGATTCCTCCAAACTACGAGAAAGCCCATAGGTCAAGGCCATGAGCACGAGGAGCCCGGTGGCAAAGGCCCGCATGCGTTGCAATCGTTCGCGTCCGTCTTTCATGCTGATTGGGTGGTGAAATGTTGCCAGCCCCCGGAGCCGAGGTCACTGCGCTCTCCCGGGGTGAGAGTGCCGATGCGGGTCAGTTCCAGCGAGGGAAAAGTGCGCCGAAATTCGTCCTCCCAAGCCCCCTCCGCAGCGGTAAAAATCAACTCCATATCCTCCCCCTCGGACAAGGCCTGCTCCACCGAGCAACCCGCCTGACGCGGAAGCATCTCCCGCCAGAGCTCGAAACCCCAGCCGCTGGCATCGGCAAGGCGGGGAAGATCCCGCCGAATTCCATCGGAAAGATCCATCATGGCCGTCGCATGGGCAGCCAGCCACTGCCCCTCCGCCACCCGGGGCAGAAAGTCCAGATGCCGCTCGCTGGCAAAGCTGCCACCCAGGCGCCCGGTGACCCAAATGCCATCGCCCACCTGCCCCCCGGCCCGGGTCACCACCCGTCCCCGCTCCACCCGCCCCGTGCCCGCCACGCTGATCATGGCCGCCGCTCCCGCCGGGAGCCCTACTGTCTCGCCCCCCACGATACTGGCTCCATACTCCTGCGCACAACAGGTCAGACCTCGGTAAAGGCCTTCCAGCCAGGCCATCGCACAATCTTCCGGCACGGCAACGGTCACTAGCAATTCCTCCGCCCTTCCCCCCATGGCCGCAAAGTCGCTCACCACGCGGGCCGCAGCCTTCCATCCCACCCGCGCCGGATCCGTTTCCGATAAAAAATGCACCCCCGCCACGACCGCATCGGTCTTGAGCAACAAAAGGTCTTCCCCCCCGGCATCGATCACCGCGCAATCGTCCCCCGGACCGACCAGCACGCGCTCCCCCTGAGACAGCCCGGCCACCAGACGGCGCACGATTTCCTCTTCGCCCAGATGATGCATTTTCGTAGAATCGGATGAGTCGGACATAGCTGGCAAGTCCCCCAAGTTGGCAAAGCTTGCCAAAAAACCAACTGCCAATTCTCCGGGAGTCCAAAGGGCGATTTTCTTCAAAGAATCCTTCTGTGGCCGCGTTTCTCTCTCCACACATGCGATACACACCTTTGCTTTTTTGCATTCCCGCCAGCCTGACTGCCCAGGATGTCCTCCGGGACACCGTCGTCACCGCCTCCCGCGTTGCCGAAGACTCCCGCGACACCCCCTACAGCACGGAGGTCATCACTTCCGGAGAATATCTGGATCAAGGCTTCCGCACTCTGCCCGAAGCCTTCGAGCTCACCCCAGGAGTCTCGGTGCAAAAGACGACCCACGGGCACGGCTCGCCCTTTATCCGCGGCTTCACCGGGCGCCAGAACCTCTACCTTATCGACGGGGTGCGCCTGAATAACTCCACCTTCCGCTCGGGGCCCGTGCAGTATGCCAATACCATCGACGGCTTCGCTCTCGATCGACTGGAGCTGATCAAAAGCCAAGGTTCGGTGCTCTATGGCAGTGATGCCCTGGGCGGCACCGTGAACTCCATCACCATCGGCTCGGGCTATCGCGAAGCCGAAGCAGGCTTCTTCCAGCATGGCAGCGCACTCTATCGCTTCGACACCAATTCCAACTCGCAAATTGCCCGCGTGCAACAAAGTATCGGGGAAGGCGGCATCTGGGGGCTGACTCTCGGAGGCACCTGGAAAGACTTCGGCGACATCGAATCCAACGCCTTCGGCAAGATGAAGGGAACCGGCTATCCGGAACAAAACCTCGACCTCAAGTTCGAATGGTCGCCGAGCGCGGACTTCCACCTGACCCTCGCCCACCAACAGCTCAACCAGGACGAGGTCAACCGCTGGCACTCCACGGAGAACAATCCCGGCAACTGGGAAGGGCTTTCCCCCGGCACCTTCCCCGCCCGGGTCTACGACCAGGAGCGCAGCCTGACCTATCTCAAGGTCGAGCACGACCTCGCCAAGGGACCGGTGGATAGCTACACCGCCACCTTTTCCTACCAAACCGCCCAAGACTCCGAGTTCCAAAACCGGGGACCCAGCGACATTCGCAACCAAGTCATCGAGACCGAAACCTACGGAGTCAGTCTAGTGGCGGAGTCCGAGCTCGTGGGCAGTCAACTCCTCTACGGGCTCGACTACTATGAAGACGAAATCGAATCCCGTGGTCGCCGCACCGGACGGGATCCCCGCTCCATGCGCCCCCTCGCCGACGATTCCGAATACCGCTCGCTGGGCATCTTTGCGCAAGCCCGCACTCCCTGGAACGACCAATTCGAGACCACCGCAGGCCTGCGCTACACCTATTCCGAGGCCGAGCTGGGCAAGGTCTGGACCGGCTCGGAGGACATCTCTGCTGACGATGACTGGAATTCACTCGTCTTCAATGTGCGGGCCCTCTATCACTTCAACGAGACTTGGACGGCTTTCGGCGGCGTCTCACAGGGCTTCCGGGCCCCCAATGTGAACGATCTTTCCGGCAACCTGACCACCCGCAACGATAACAATGCCTTGGGGAGTCTTGATCTGGACCCTGAAAAGACCTGGACCTTCGAGCTGGGGACGCGGGCCCGGGCCGATCGCTTCGCCATGGAGTCGGCAGTCTTCTACACCCTCATCGACGACATCATCACCAGTGTTCCGGAGACCCCGGGTAGTAGCACGACCATCACCACCAATGGTTCAGAAGCCTGGCTGGTGGGTGCGGAAGCGGAAGCCAGCTACCGCTTGACCGACTGCCTCACTCTATCGGGCTTTTTGACCTATCAATACGGCGATGCCGACCGCGTGGAGGCCACCAACAGCAACCGCGAAATCACCGAACCCCTCTCTCGGCTCTCACCCTTGCGTGGTTCTCTGGCCCTGCGCTATGAGCCCGGCAATTGGTGGGCAGAAGCCCGCCTCATCGCGGCGGCTCGCGCCAACCGCCTCTCCGAAGACGATAAAGACGACACCCAGCGCATCCCGCCCGGGGGCACCCCGGCCTACCTCACCGCCAGTCTCTCCGGCGGCTGGCAGGTGAGCGAGAACCTCGACGTCAGCATCGCCCTGCAAAACCTTTTTGACGAAGACTACCGCGTGCATGGCTCGGGGGTCAATGGCGCCGGCTTCGGAGCCCTCCTCACCACCCGCTATCGCTGGTAACTCAGCTTTTCCTGGCGGGAGCGGAGTCTGGCCGCTTCCGTCACTCGTATAGGTGAATGTGCAGCCCGGGGCGGAAACGTCCCGGGCCTTTCTTTTCTCCCAAGGAGAGATTCCAAGAAGAGGTAAGCCGCGCCCCGTCGCGCACTTTTCCTGCAGAAAAGAGGGCCTCCCTGAACCCGAATGAACCGGGGGTTGGGATCAACTTTCCGGCCGGGTCACAAACTCGTGGAGAGCATCCAGCACCTCTTCCCCCGCTTGCCCCCAGAGGTCGTTATGCCCCACCCCCGGGAGTGCGAGGAATCGCTTCCTCCCCTCATGGCGACCGACGAGCGCCTCTCCGTGGGAAAAAGGGACTACCTCATCCTCCTCGCCGTGAATCACGAGAAGCGGCATCTCGACTCCCTGCAAGTGGGCCCAATTGTCAAACCGATCCCACGGCACAATCTTTCTCCGGGTCACCACCCGGAAGGCCGACTTGAAAGGCGAGACGAGGATCAAGCCGCCTGCCTTTTTTTCCCGGGCCAAAAAGGACGCCGCTCCGCTGCCCAGAGACTGGCCCAAAAGCACGATCTCCTCCTCCGCATGCCCCTTTTCCCGAAGAAAGAGCCAGGCGGCCTCGGCAGAACGGTAGACTCCCTCTTCGTCGGCCCGCCCTCGCGACAAGCCGTATCCGGGATAATCATAGAAAAAAGCCCCCAGGCCTCTTTCTTCCAACCAAGGAGCCAGCTCGCGGACTTGCCCGGCATCCTCCGCATTGCCATGGGACCACAGCAGAATCGGCCCTTCCGGCTGAGACGGAGGGAGATAAATTCCCGCAAACTCATCCCCGGGCCCGAATCGAACCAATCCCTCTGCCCCGGAACGATAGCTCGCGGGAGGGGGCTGAAAAAGCAGCCGATCGCCCATCACCCAGGCAAAAAGGAGCACCGTGCCATAGGCCAGGACAAGGAGCCGCGCCGCCCGATAGAGCCAGTAGGCGAGGCGGGGAGACCTCTTCACTCCGTCCTCCCGCCTTGTCGCGCGCCCACCGCTCCGCCCATCAGCCGCTCTTGGCGCCGGTTCTTCATCGCTGCCGCGCTATTTCTCGCCCAAAGCCTTTGCCCGGGCCACGGAGGCCTCGCTGAGCTGATCAGCCGAAGCTCGAATGGTTTTGCCCGCCGCAGTCTCAAAAACAAAAACCGACTCGTCCTCAATCGCGACCAGCTTGGCTTCGATCGCCGTGCCAGCCGAACTCTCCCACTTCTCCAATGCCGATCCCGTAATGGTGACCACCTCGGCAGCTTTCAGGAAGGAGCCATCCCGCACAGCCGTCCCCACCGCCGTCTTGGCGTCCTTGAAGATGGTGTTCCAATTCTTGCTCGTCATCTCGGAGTGCGAAAACTCGCCGAAACTCGCCGTCAAGTCAGGGTTCATGACGAAGACCTTGGGAGTCACCCCCGACTTGGCTTTGACCACCTCGCGGGCGCCCTCGGGCAAAGCCAGTATTTCCGAAGGATCAACCGCGACCGGCTCCGACCAAGTGAGAAGATGCTTGCTGACCAACGAACTGATGGTCCCGGGGCAAGTGTCTCATGTCTCGGGCTGGGTCTTGATCGCGACCACCAGCACCACCGGCTTCTGCGCGGCCTTCGCTTTCTTCTGTGCCTGCTCCAGACCACTGAGCCCAACCACCCCGGTTGGGATCTCATAAGCCCCCAGCGCGAGAAGCCCGCCAAACAAAAGCATCAACATCAGTTTGAACATCCTTCCACACTAGCCGCTTGCCCGTAGGGTGCAAGCCGGGAAGAAAGTCTTTTCTGCCAAAAAAACAACATTTCAATTGCCAAAAATGCAGCATCGAGTAATTTCGCGGGCATGAACCGATTGGAGAAAGGTCAGATTTCGCGCCGGGAGCGACAGATTCTGGACATCATTTATCGCTTGGGAGAAGCGACGGCGCAGGAAGTACAGGACAATTTGCCCGACCCGCCCAGCTATTCCGCAGTGCGGGCTCTTCTCGTGAATCTGGAAAACAAGGAGCTGGTGAAACATATCCGGGTCGGCCGACGCTATCTTTATCAGCCCGTGATTGGCGAGGACTCGGCCAAGCGCTCGGCTTTGAAAAACCTGCTCGGGACCTTTTTCCAAGGGAAGCCGGAGAATCTCGTCGCCGCTCTTCTCGATCCCAAGGATCAAAAACTCTCGCCGGAAGAAATCGAGAATATTCGCAGCCTCATCGACGATAAGTAGATCGACCGCCCATGCCCTCGCCCCTAGTCAGCATTCTCATCGCCGCCCTCGGCCTCCTGGCCATGCAGCTGGGTGGCCGTCGCTCGCCCCTGCTGACCGGCATCACCTTGGCGACCTTGCTGGCGCTCCCTCTCCTGGACCTTTTGCCCAAGGTGGCCCTCCCCCTGCCGACGGGGCTCCCCGCCAGCAATGGCGCGACCTATCTCACTCTGGTGGCCCCCGCCTATCTTCTCGGTGTCGGCCTCCTCTTGCTGCGCCTGCTACTCGACGGGCTCGCTTTGCGCCGCTGGCTTCAACAAACAGTCCCCTGCTCCGAGCTCTCTCTGCTGACAGCCCTCGAGCGGGCGCAAGGGCGCCTGCAATTCTCTCCCCGCGTGACCCTGAGCCTCCACCCGCAGCTGGCCTCTCCGGTCGCCGTCGGGCTCTGGCATCGCCGCGTCATCCTTCCCTCCTGCGCGCAAAGCTGGCAGGGCCCGACAGCAGAAGCCGTCCTCCTGCACGAGCTGGGCCATCATCAGCGCCGCGACCTCTGGTGCGCCCTCGCCGCCCGCCTGGCCTGCATCCTCCACTGGTTCAATCCCCTGGCCTGGTTCCTGCGCCGCCAGCTCTTGACCCAGTGCGAATTCGCCTGTGATCGCCGCGTTTTGGCCACAGGGATCGATGCCAAGCGTTACGCCCACACCCTCTGCGATCTGGCCCTCCCCCGCCATGCCCCCTCCCCTGCGCTGGCGATGACGATGGCAACCCAGTCCACCCTGCGCGACCGGGTGGAGCACCTGCTGAGCCCCCGGCGCCCACTCACTTGGCCCGCCATCGGGATCACCTTGATTCTCACCGCAGGCACGGCTATCGCCCTTTCCACCTTGCGTCCCAGCGCCAGAGCGGCCTTTTCCCCGGAGTCGCTCCCGCTGCTGCAGGAGGCAGAGCTCCGTCTGCGCGCCAATCCCTTCCCCGCGAACTAAGGTCTCCACCAGGAAATCTCCCCCCGGGGCAGACTCCGGCTTGCTTCGAGAGCTATTTTTCGGGAGTCTTCGGCAATGCGTTCCCTGCTCTTCCTGGTTCTCTGCCCTCTCCTGGTCCTGCAAGCCGAGTCCCCTGCGCCTCCCCTCCCCGGGACCGAGAACGACAGCCGCGAAGAAGAACCCCTTTCTGCCCCAGAACGTGCCCTAGAACGGCCCGCCGCTGAGGAACAAGCCCCTCCCCACGAACCAGAAGGAGCTGTAGACGAGCAGGCGGAAGAGCCGGAAGAGACGTCCCCCGATGAAGCCCTCCCCGAACCCGAGAAAGAGGTCGTCGATGACGGCATCCGCGTCTCCGTGCTCGGGTATCACGAGTTCTCGCCCGATTTGCCCAACACCCAGATGCGCATCAAGACCGACAAGTTCCGCCAACAAATCGAGGCCCTGCACAATCTCGGCAAACCGGTCATCTCCCTGGAGCAATTCATCAAATGGCGGAAAGGAGAAGACACCATTCCCCCGCAATCCTTCCTCATCACCATCGATGATGGCTGGAAGTCGGTCTACACCGATGCCTACCCTATCCTGAAGGAATTCGAGATGCCCTTCACCATTTTCCTCTACAAAAACTATGTCGATGGAGGAGGGCGCGCCCTGACCACCGCCATGATTGAGGAAATGATGGCGTCCGGCCTCTGCACCATCGGCTCCCACTCCGTCAGTCACCCTTTCCCCTCCAAGTTCAAGGCCGCCGCCCGCAAGGGAGAAGAGGCTTACCAGAACTTCCTCGACGAGGAATTCGGGGCTTCCAAGGTCTTTCTGGAGAAGAAATTTGAGCGCCCCATCACCACCTTCGCCTATCCCGGCGGCTACTACACCGAGGACATGTTCCCGGTGGCGAAGGAGCATGGCTACGAATATCTCTTCACCGTGGATCCGGGGATGACCCGTAGTGACACCGACAACCTGCTCATTCCCCGCTACATCATCTTGGGAAACCAGGATGGCGTCTTCGAGCAAGCCACCACCTTCCGCGCTACCAGCGCCAGTGCGGCAGCCGCCGGCCTGACGGTGCAGACCACCCGGCACCCGGTGACTCCCGAGCCGGGCGAACTCATCGCCGAGCGCCTTCCCCTCATCAGCGCCCAATTGGGAGAGGAAGAAGACCTCGATGCCGAGTCCATCGTGATGCGGGTGGCAGGTTTTGGCAAAGTGCCTGGCCTCTGGAATGAGGAAGAAAAAACCTTCAGCTGGCAAGTCAACCGTCCCCTCCGCATTCCGGTCTGCGAGGTCACCGTGCAGTGGCGCCGCACAGACAAGCGCGAATACGAACTGCCCATGCGCTGGTCCTTCCGGGTCGATCTGGAAGCCGCCTACCAACCCCGCTAAAAAAAAAGCAGCCCCGCGCGCGCACAAAGCACGGGACTGCTCACCAAATCACGTCTTCGGGGGGGACGTGGCCCGGGAAATCAGTTTGCCACATCCTTCTTGAGAAGGTCGCGGATCTCCGCAAGCAACTTCTCCTGGGCCGGCGGCTCGACCGTTTCTTCCTCCTTCGCCTTCTCAAAAGAAGCGATGACCTTCTTCACCACGATAAAGACCACGAAGGCCAAGATGGTGAAGGAGACAAAATCCTGCAGAAATTGACCGTAAGAAATCTTGACCGGATCTCCATCGGGCACCGGCATGTTCCAGGAAAGGTCCGCGAATTGCACTTTCCCCAATAGAAAGCCAATGGGAGGCATGATGACGTTATCGACCAGAGACTTGACGACCGTGGAGAAAGCCCCGCCCAGGATGAAACCGACGGCCATGTCCACCAAGTTGCCTTTGAAGGCAAATTCTTTGAATTCTTTTAGCATTGTGAGTTGAGGTTGGTTCGTTGTTAAACTGCCCAAAGGAAGACTCTTCCAATTGTCAGAACGTCACATTTTTTATAAAATAGTTTCAATGGCCACCTTTTTCGGAAGAAATACGCCACAATCACCGCTTTGCAGCGGGGTCCCGCCCTGCTGAAATGGCTGTCCCATGGCCATTCATCCTACTGCCATTATCTCCCCCCAAGCCGAGATCGCCGCTGACTGCGAAATTGGCCCCTATTGTGTGATTGGTGACCGCGTGGTTCTGGGGGCGGGAGCCCGGCTCCATTCCCATGTCGTCATCGAGAGCGACACCATCATTGGCGAGCGCTGCGAGGCTTTCCCCTTCGCGGCCCTCGGGGGCCGGACCCAGGACCTCAAATATAAGGGCGAACGCACCCAGCTCGTCATCGGCGACGACAACACCTTCCGCGAAAACTCGACCATCCACCGGGGAACGACTCCAGACACTCCGACCCGGATCGGCAGCCACAATTACTTTCTTTGCTATTCCCACGTGGCCCACGAGTGCATCGTCGGCGACCACACCATTTTCTCTAACAATGCCACCATCGCCGGACACGTGACGGTTGGTGACCACGCCATCATCTCCGGCCTCAGCGCCGTGCATCAATTCTGCCGCGTGGGCGAGCATTCCATGACGGCAGGACTGGCCCGGGTGGTGCAAGACGTGCCTCCCTTCATGATCGTGGACGGCAATCCCTCTTCCACCCGGGGACTCAATATCGTGGGCTTGCAGCGCCGGGGTTTCTCCGAAGAAGACATCCGGGCCCTCAAAATGGTCTACAAAAAACTCTTCCTGAAAAAGGACCTGAATCTGGGGGAACAAGTGAAAGCTTTCCGGGCCCTGCCCGAGGCGCAGAACGAGCGAGCGGCCCGTGTGCTCGACTTCATCGAAAGCTCGGACCGCGGAATCGTGCGCTGAAGAGCCGGCGCGCCGAACCGGTCCTCAATCCTCGGGCACGAACTGGAAGCAGATGGGCCCGCCCGGACAGGCGACGGGCTCGCCGTGGGGGGTCAGCTTGCCGCTGTCCTCCGCGACGGAGAATATCTGGATATCCTCGGAGGACTGCCCTCCCGCCAAAAGCCACCGTCCACTGGGATCAAGATTGAAATTGCGCGGAATGCGCACGCCGGCGGAGATGGTCTGCACCCGGCGCAGCGTCCCTTCATCGGTGACAAAAAAGGTCGAGAGACTATTGCGACCAATCTCCTCCCCCTCCCGCGTGCGGAGGTCGCGCTGAGAGGTATAGACCAGGCGTCCATTGGGATGAACGCGGATTTCCGCACAGCTCATCTCCTCCTTGTCCTCCAGCTCGACGGTAGAGATGGTATCGATGGCGGTGAGAGAGCCGTCACGAGCATCGACCCGGAAAGTGGTCACGGTGAGGTCCAGCTCATTGAGAACGTAGGCGTAGCTCCCGTCGCGGGAGAACTTCATGTGCCTGGGTCCGGCTCCTGCCGCCAGCTTTCCTTCCCCCGCAGGGCTCAGCGCGGCGGTGGCGGGATCGAAGCGATAGATCACCACTTGGTCGAGACCGAGGTCGGGCGCATAGGCAAAGCTGTTTTGCGGACCGACGGCAAAATAATGGGCATGAGGCCCCTTCTGCCGCTGGGGATGCTTGCTGGAGCCCTCGTGCAGGATGCTGGAGACGGCTTCCGAGAGAGAACCATCCTCCTGCACCTGAAAACTGGCCACCGAACCACTGCCGTAGTTGGCAGCAAAGGCCACTTGGGAGGTGTCGTCGAGGGAGACATGGCAGGCCCCCGAACCCTTGGTGGAGACGGAATTCACCAACTCCAAGTCCCCGTCTTCCCCGATGCGCAAGCTGGCCACCGCCCCGCTATGCCCCTCCTCATCCTTTTTCCAGTAGGTGGAATAGAGGTGCGTGCCCTCGCTGTGCAAAGCGAGAAAGCCGGCCCCGGCGAGGCTGATGCCCTCTTTGCTCGCGCTCAGCGTTCCCGTGCTGGCGTCGAATTCCGCATAGCGCACCCCGGCATTTCCACAGGCCAGATAAACTCTTTGCGCGGAGGCGATTTGCGCCGAAATCGCCAAAAACAGGGAGAGAGAAAGGAGGTTCTTCATCCTCACTAGTGCAGCAATTTGCGGCCTTCAGGGCAATCGCATTCGTGGAAATCGTCAGCTCTGCGAGGGCGCTTTCCTCTTTTGGGGCAAAGGATGGGCGATTTGCTGCAGGTAGCCGACGAGGCACCAGGCCACCGTGGTCGCAATCACAAAGGGAAAGACCGGAGTCCAAAGCCCCTGCCAGAGAAAGAGCCCCCCGGCGGAGGCCACGAACAACAAGCAGAGGCCCGCCAGAGCCAGAAACTGTCCCCAAGGACGGAGGAAAAGGGCATACAAGGCCACCAGAAGGACCTCAGCGAAGAGGAAAACCTCCCATTGCCAACCGATGCGAGCAAAGACCTGCTGGGGACCCGGGCGGGGAAAACTCAGGAGGGCCCGGGCCTCGGCCAGCAATTCCTCACTGCGTGCAGCCCGCCGCTCGTCCAACTTCTCCAGCACCACCACCCGCCGGGTCAGCTGGGGCAAATCAACTTCGCCAAGAGGAAAAAGCTCCCGCGCCTTGATGCTGGGCCACTCCTTCGCTCCCGGCTGATTTCCCTCCATCCGGGCCCGGCCGAAGTCATCGAGAGGAATCACCGGGCCGTCCGCTCCCAATCGCAAATGGCGACCCGGTTCGATAACCAAGTCCGCCGCAGAGACCCCCTCCAGACGCATGGCGAGGGCCAGAGGCCAGGATGGCAGAAAGCCCTCGTGCCAGCGAGCCAGCAAGGGCACCCGCCCCTCCCGGCGGTACTGAAAATCGCGACTGCCAAAATCGGGAAAAGCGAATCGAATGCGTGGGTTGACCTCCAGCGAGGGCGGGGCAACCACTTGATTGAGCAATGGCAAGCCCGAGGTGTCGCCCCGGAGGTTCTCCCGCGAGAGCAGGGAATCGGCAAGCCAAAGTGGAGAGTCATCCGGCTGGGGAACCTCGCTGGCCGCAACCGGCAGCAAAACCGTCTCGAATGGTTGCAGGGAGCTCTCGAGGGCCAAGAGCTCCAGTTGCTCGGCCTGCGACCAGGAGAGGTAGGCGGTGAGGGCCAGATCCCTGACGCCCGCCTGGTGCAGTTTGCTAAGAATGAGAGCCATCTCGGAAGGCGAAGGTTCATCCTCATCGAAAAGCTCGGGCGACTCGAGGATTTCCACCCGCGTCCAATCCTCTTCCGGGCCAGGCCGGGCCTCCTGGAGACGACGCAGGCTCCACCCCTGCGAATCCGGCTGGGGCTCGAGAATGGCTTGGGCGCTATCCACCTCCTGAAACTCCTGCAGCAAGAATCGGAAGACGAGTTCTTCCGCCCGCTGCAGAAAGGGAAGGTCACCGGTGTAGAGACGGCAGAGCAGTCCGATCTCCAGCGTGAGAGCGGCGAGCACGAGACGAGCTATCCAAGGACGAGACAAGGTGGCACCCTTAGAGGAAAAGAGACGGTAACGCACCTCCTTTCCCTGCCAGCATCAACTTTCCCAAAAGGTATCGAGGTAAAGCTCTTCCACCTTCTTGCGAGCCCAAGGGGTGCGCCGCAAGAACTTGAGGCTGGATTTGAACGAGGGATCGGAGAGGAAGCAATTGATGCGGATGCGATAGCCCAACTCTGCCCAACCATATTCCGCCACCAGCTTTTTCAGCATGGTCTCCAGAGTGAGCCCATGCAAAGGATCGTTGGAAGGGGAAGCCGCCATCTCACTCCCCCTCCACCAGTTCCCCGTGCCGAATCAAGCGGCAGAACTCCTTCTTGCTGACCTTGTGAAAAGTCCCCTCCCGCTCTTCCCAATCGGTGAAGTGCTTGTATTCAATGGCGAGCCGCTGCCAGGTGACGATGCGGTAACGCTCGTCCCCAACTTTCCAAACTTGTCCTTGCGCGAGTTTCATGACGATTTTTCCCCCAATGTTCAGGCTTCCGGCGGAGGAGGTAGGGTATTTTCCCAGCGGAAGAGCTCCGTGCCCGCAGCCACCCCTCCGATCTCCTCCAACAATTCGGCGCACCGTTGCCGCCAGAATTCATAATCTGGCGGGCGGTGAGGCTTCTCGGCCGTGCCGGGGAAACAAAGATAAGTCACCGTAAGGTCACTGACCGGACGCCAGTAGGGACTGGACTTGGGGTCAATCTGACGCGCCATGCGCAGGGAGGCTTCCCCCACTTTGAAGGTGGGCCCGGCATCCCCCACGATGGCCGGGTAGAGCACGCCCTTGTGCACCACGACGGCATAGTCCCCGACCTTAGGGCCGAAGGGGTCCCGTCGATCAAGGATGATATTCATGGGGATAACGATAAAAGGATCATACTCCGCGATGAGAAAACTGCGCCGCTTCATTTCCTCAATCCCAGGCAACAGCACACCATCGATGCGGGAGCGAACCCAATCCTTGCGCTCTGCGGAGACACTGGAGTCTTGCAACTCGCTGCGGGCAACCTCGAGACGACGCTCGTAACCAGCAATGAGAGGATTCGGGGTTCGCCCCACCTTGGCCCAACCATAGCTGGTGGTGGGTTGGTAGTGGGTAGAGTTCACGATCTCGCTCGGCATGGTCGGAAGGCGATCCCCGTCGGAACCATCGCTCACCACATCCATATCCCCCTGGAGCAGAAAGATTTTCCTCCCATTCTCCGCGGTGATATCGAGCATGGTCTGACAATCGAAAAAGTTGTGCGAGGTCAGGAGAGAGCCCAGCTGGCCGGCTTTCTCGCGCAAGCGGCCCGTCTTATTGGCATAGAGTTTTTCAAAGAACCCTGAAACCGAGGCCGAGGCCAGCAGAGGCTCCAGCCCCGGGAGCAGCGACCCCAGCTGAGGAGAGGCTTTCTCCAATTCCTCCATGGTGTGCGCCGCGCGGGGAATGCGGACGCGAAGAATGTGCTCGGAGCGATAGGCCCTCACATCCCGCCGCTCCACGCTGGCCAGACCGCCATTCTCCACCTCGAGCCGCGAGCTGAAGGAGAAGCCCTTGGAGGTCTCTCTCAGATCGAGGTCGGAAGAAATCCCGAGACGTGGCTCGGGTTCCTTCTCCACTTCCACGATTTTCTCGACGACTTTGACGACCTCTTTTTCCACGGGAACCTCGATGGTCTTTTCGACCACTTTCACCTTCGGTGGGCGCAGGGCGATCACGAGGGTAGCTACGGCAAGGATTCCGCAAAGGAGAGGCCAGAAGAGGTGTTTTGGGGAAAGGGTCATGGCTTATTCGAGCAATTGCTGACGACGGGGACGCGAGCCCATGATTAGGCGGAGCGCGGCCAAAGGTAAAAGAGAGATTCCGGCAGCAGCGAGGGAAACCTTCCAGCCCGGATAAACCCGGGCCCGTCCGGCCTCGAGAGCGGCAAGGGATTCGGCCACCACCTGCTGGCGGGAAACGTAGAAATTCTTGCGCCCGCCAGGCATGCCGGGGCCACCCTCCACCCGGGCCGCAATGCTGCCGAACTCGGTCTTGACCGGTCCGGGACAGACGGCGAGGACGTCGATGCCATGCTCCCTCACTTCCAACCGCAGGGCCTCTGAAAAGCTGCTGACGTAGGCTTTGCTGGCCGCGTAAACGGCGAAATCCGGAATGGGCAAGGTGCTCGCCAAGGAGCTGACATTGACGATCGCGCCCCCCTCGCTGGCCATCATGACCGGAAGAAACAGGTGCGAAAGATGGGTGAGAGCCTCGATATTGACCCGCAACATCGCCTCGTTGCGCTCCCATTGCGAAGAACGGAATTCGCCATAATCACCCAACCCCGCATTGTTGACCAGGACATCCACCCGCCATCCATGTTGGGAAACCTCTTGGAAAACGCGCTCGCGCTCGGCCGATTGGGAAAGGTCCGCCGCGATGACAAGCACCTCAATGCGATAACGGGCCCGCAAGTCCTCCGCCAACTCTTGCAAACGATCGCCGCGGCGCGCGACCAGAATGAGCCGATCCAACCGCTGCGCCAATTGGCTGGCGAATTCCTCGCCCAATCCGGCAGAGGCCCCCGTAATCAATCCCGTTTCGTAGGTTGTGCTCATCGCTTCAACTTGCCCGGCCTCGACCGCTTTGCAAGCCCCGAGCAGACGATTGCCCCCACCCGCAAAAAAAATCGCCTGGCCCCCGGCGACGAGGGCAGGCGATCAAAAAAAGAAGAAAAATGCTCTCTTAGTTGGCAGCCGGCTGACCTTTCTGGTCGACCTTCACCACGCGAAGGGGGATGCGCACGGCCAACTCGCCGTCGAGGGTGATGTCCACGGAGTAGACGCCCGCTTTTTTGAACTCAAGACCTTGAAAATTGACGATGAGGTTGCGAGTCACGAAGGCAACGTCTTCGGGCATCTTCACGGGCAAATCCGCTTTGATGGGCATTTGGGGGTTCACTGCATCGCCATCCTCGTCGATGAGGCTGATGAGCATGGTGTGATCGCCGTTGTCGTCGGGAGTCATGCAAACCCGCATGGCCAACGCGCACTGGGGGTGGCGGACGGGGAGCTCGCGAGCGGCAAGAGCATCGAACG
The DNA here is from genome assembly GCF_016595415.1 of Roseibacillus ishigakijimensis. Taxonomy (GTDB): domain Bacteria; phylum Verrucomicrobiota; class Verrucomicrobiia; order Verrucomicrobiales; family Akkermansiaceae; genus Roseibacillus; species Roseibacillus ishigakijimensis. The sequence continues at coordinate 7,840 of NZ_JAENIO010000012.1, read as the reverse complement.
GAGCGACCACGGTCATTTTTCCTTGGTGGTCGGCAGCGTAATCACAGAGGGTGGCAATTTGAAAATCCATAACTGAGCCCTTTAACTGCCTGTCTGCCCTCCGGAGGTCCAGCCCTTTTTTTGCGAGATTAGCTTGATAGCTTGACCTCAAGGGACTTTCCCCCGCCCGGGAAGAGCCTTTACTGGTCGTCAGGCACGGGCACCGCGCGGAGCAATCCCTCGTTACCAGGGGTTGTTTCCAAGGGCCGCAAAGGGGGCGCTTCTTCTGCCGGGGCCTCTTCCTCTTGCTGCGGAGTCATCGGTGCCGTCGGCAACATCCCACCCGACCCCTCGATGGGTAAGGCGCGCAGAATCAGATCGCGATGCTGGTTGCGCTCGAAGGAGGGCTCCGGCACCTCCTCGCCCTCATCCGCCTCAGTCAATTCCTCCGGTAGGGCGATTTTGGTAGCGGCCTTGGCCATGATTTCATCACCGAAGCGGTTGAAAAAGCGGCCCACCATAGGGGCCGCCCGGCGACCACCACTCACCGATTGTCCAGGCGCGCCTTCATAGAGAATGGCGAAGGCGAAGCGCGGATTCTCGTAGGGCAAAAAGCCCGCAAACCAAGCCAACTCTTGTTTGGTGCGCCCGGCTCCTCGCCACTGGGCGGTGCCCGTCTTGCCCGCCACGCGGCAGAAGTTCGTTCCCCCATTTTTCCCCGTGCCATAGTCGGCATTGACCACTTGCATCATGCCCGTGCGCACAATGCGGGCCGCTTCCGGGGTGATGCCGAGTTCGTTTCTTTTCGCTGGCACGGTCGCCTCCAGGACCCCGCCCTTGTGATCCTGAATCTGCCGAATCAACCGCAGCTGGGGCAGCAGCTCGCCATTGCCCAAGGCCGCCATCGCCTGGGCAACCTGTAGCGGAGTCGCTTGCACATCACCCTGGCCAATGGCCGAGTTGGCGGTATCGCCATCAGTAAAGGGGCGGTTCCATTTCTTGCGCACGAATTCCTCTGTCGGGATCAAGCCTGGATTCTCATTGAACAAAGGCACCCCGGTGCGGGTCCCGTAGCCCATGCGACGCGCCACCGAGAGAAAAGAGCTCGGCCCCACTTTCATCCCGACCTGATAGAACCAGGGATTGTTGGAAATCGCCAAGGCCATCTTCACATCCACCATCCCGGCGTGCTTGCGGGTGTGGTTGTGGAATTTCCGCGACCCGATGGTGATGAAGGGAGGGCAGTTGAACTTGGTCCACTCTTCGATATCTCCATTGGTGAGAGCGGTAGCGGCCACCACCGGCTTGAAAGTGGAAGCAGGGGGATACCCGCCTTGGAAGGCCCGCGCGAACATGGGGTCGGATTCATCCTCTCTCAATTCGTCGTAATCTTCCGTGGAGATAAAGGGAATCCACTTGTTGATATCGTAGCTCGGGCGCGAGGCTAACACGAGAATCTCTCCCGTCTGGATATCGACCACCACCAAGGCCCCACGACGGCTGTGGCTGCGCAGAACCGACTCGGCATGCCGCTGCCACTCTAGATCAATGGTAGTGACCACGGTATTCCCAATCACCGGAGCCTCGATGAGTTCGTCCTGCAGGCGGTCGCCATTCTCATCCACCAAGAGCCGCCATTCACCCGGCGTGCCCGTCAACTCGGCGTCCAGGGTATTTTCCAACCCTTCCTCCCCATAGGTCTCTTCCCACATTGGCTCATTGGGAAAAATCGGACCAGTGGGCAACTTGCCCTTGCTGCGCACATAACCAATGACATGGGCTGCCGTTTCCTGGGCGGGATACTCCCGCAAATAGACCGCTTGCAGCGCCAGCCCCCGCATCAACCGGGGCTCCCAACTAGCACGCTCGGACTCCTCCGCCAGATGCGGCAAAAGTAGAGGAACCCAACGCCGATCCCGGTAGTGGGCCAGCAGCTCGGCATCGCTGATGCTAACCTCCTTCTCTGTCAATTCCGCGACCTGCCCGAGACGACGCCGGGCCCAGGCCACGACCTCGTCATCCCCCACCCCAGCCACAAATTGCGGAAACTGGACCGCAAAATAGTAGGCCACCTTGTTGCGCGCCATCGCCCTCCCGTCCCGATCAGTGATGAGGCCGCGGGGAGCCGGCACCACCCGTGTGATGGCCCGCGCATTGGTCCGGGTGAGCACGGAGGCATCCTCGGGACGCCTGCGCTGCTGGCCATCGAAGTCGGCAATGAGCAAGGCCTGCTCCTTGAGCTCAAGATCGCCGGGGCTCATCCCCGCCGCAGGAGAGTCTTCTTGGGCCGGGCCATTCAGAGGGAGACCGGCGAGCAAAGTGAGGAGGAGTCGCTTCATTTCAGGGAAATGACTGTGCCACCCTTTCACCGGGAATGCGAGCGGTTAAAGCAAACTGATGCTACTTTTCCGGCCTTTCTCCCCCCGACCCAAGACCGGGTTGGCAAATCCGGCGAAAAAATCCATGGTGAGGGCCACGAGCTATGAACCCTCAGGAAGCCCTCACCATTCTCGAGCAGAAGCTCTCCGAACACGGCTTGGCCCAAATTGGCTGGACGGGCGCTCTCGACCAGGCCGAACGCCGTTTCGGAGTCTGTCGGCCCGCGCAAAAAGAAATTTCCCTCAGCCGCACCCTTTGCGCCCTGAATACCGACGAAGAAGTCCTCGACACGATTTTGCACGAGATAGCCCACGCCCTCGCCTACCACGAGACCGGGGAGAACTGCGGCCACGACGAGCGCTGGAAAACCATTTGCCGCCGCATCGGCGCGCGCCCGGAACGCTGCTATGACGACGACGAGGTCACCTCCCCACAAGCTCCCTGGGTGCTGATCCATCGCGAGACGGGGGAAATCTTTTCCTACCATCAACAGCGTCCCAAGAAAGACCTGTCGCAAACCTTCATCCGGGGCCGCAAAAAGGAAACCCTGGGTCAACTGGAGGTGCGGGCCAATCCCGAGTTCACCTCAGGCCCGGTGGCCTATCTCGACCGCGCCACCGTGCTGGCCTTGCAGGAAAAAATGCTCGCCCAGCTGGCCCCGCTGGCCGAGGAGATGGGCCTGCACCTGTCCCCGGGCAAGAGCCGCTTCACCGCCACCGAGGGCACCATCGGCATCCAACTGGCAGTGGAAACCCATGACGGCCGCGATCCCGAAGCCAAACAATTTGCCGAGCTCGCCCCCCTCTTCGGCCTCAGCGAAGACGACTTTCGCCGCCCCTTCCACTACGAAGGGCAGGCCTTTCAGCTCGTGGCCTTCAAACCCCGCAACCGCAAGTATCCCGTCATCGGTGAGAACGAGGCCGGCACCCGCTACAAATTCCCCCTCGAAGCGATTATCTAAAACCAAAGCCGCCATCCATCCCCATGAGGAAAACATTGAACATCGCCGTGAGAAACACCAGCAGCGCGGTGATCGCAAAGGGCCGGTGCACTCCTGCATGCCCCCTCGCCCCCCACCAGAAAGTCAGGTGAAGAAAGGCCGCTCCCGCCAGCATCGCCACCGCCAAGGCGCGGGCCCCGTCCCCATAGATCACCAGCGCATCGTGGTGCCAGCCAAACCCCGCTTCCATCGTCACCCAGCACCGCCGGGCATACCAACAAAGCCCCCCCCGGCAACAACCATCCCGCCAACACCTGCACACGCAGAGAACAGCCCTCGGGATGACTCAGGGTCCACACCAAATCCCGAAACCTCTCACCATCCCGCTCGTCTCTCATCACAAATTTGTTAACAGAAAGAGCCGGACTCCACAATCCGCCAAGGAAACCGAATGAATCTCCCTCATCATTCGGAAAAAAGTCACCCCGGGAGTTCAAGGTTGCGCCTTGTCGTCCAGCCGCTAGCCTCCCGTGTCCGCGAGAGAAATGAATATTCACGAATACCAAGCCAAGGAGTTGTTCGAAAAGTTCGGCGTGCCGAGCCCGAACGGAAAAGTCGCTGAAACCGCAGCCGAAGCCCAAGCCGCAGCTGAAGAAATCGGCGGCGGCAACTACGTCGTCAAAGCCCAGGTCCACGCCGGTGGCCGCGGCAAAGGAACCTTCAAGAACGGCTTCCAAGGCGGGGTCCACCTCGACAGCGACCCGGCCAAAATCGGCGAAATCGCGGGCCAAATGATCGGCCAGACCCTCGTCACCAAGCAAACCGGCGAAGAGGGCAAGCTCGTCCGCAAGGTCATGGTCGCCGAATCCGTCGACATCAAGCACGAGTATTACCTCTCCATCCTCATGGACCGCGCCACCTCCCGCCCCGTCATTGTGGCCTCGGTGGAAGGCGGCATGGACATTGAGGAAGTGGCTGAAAATCGCCCCGAGAAGATTCTCAAGCAATTCGTCCACCCCCTCGCCGGCCTACAAGCCTACGAGGTGCGCTCTCTCGTCAAAGGCCTCGGCCTCGGCAAGGACGAAGGCAAGCAATTCGCCAAACTCCTCAGCAATCTTTACAAACTCTTTATTGAGTGCGACTGCGCGATGGTGGAGATCAACCCCCTCGTCGAAACCACCGACGGCCGCGTCCTCGCCCTCGATGCCAAGTTCGGCTTCGACGACAACGCCCTCTACCGCCACCCCGACATCCAGGAATACCGCGACCTCGACGAAGAGGATCCCCGCGAAGTGGAAGCCGGCAAATACGACCTCAACTACATCGGCCTCGACGGCAACATCGCTTGCCTCGTCAACGGAGCCGGTCTCGCCATGGCCACCATGGACATCATCAAGTTCGCTGGCGGCGAGCCTGCCAACTTCCTCGACGTCGGGGGCGGAGCCTCCAAGGAGCAGGTCGCCGCGGCCTTCAAAATCATCACCGGCGACCCCAACGTGGAAGCCATCCTCATCAATATCTTCGGTGGCATCATGGACTGCAACGTCATCGCCGAGGGCGTGGTCGCGGCCTCCAAGGAAGTGGGCCTCAACATCCCCCTCGTCGTTCGCCTCGAAGGCAACAACGTGGAAGCGGGCAAAAAGACCCTGCAAGAAAGCGGACTCAACCTCATCACCGGCGACGACATCCTCGACGCCGCCCAGAAAGTGGTCGCCTCCACCCAAGCCGCCTAAGTCCAACCCTGACAAACTGAAAAACTTCTAACTCACAAACTTTTATGGCTATTCTAGTAGACGAAAACACCAAGGTGATGGTGCAAGGAATCACCGGCGGCTTTGGTGGTCGCCACGCGGGGCTCAGCCTCGACTACGGCACCCAGCTCGTCGCCGGCGTCACTCCTGGCAAAGGGGGACAAACCTTTGAACACAACGGCCACTCCGTGCCCATCTTCGACACCGTGGCCGAAGCCGCCAAGGAGACCGGAGCCACCGCCACGGCCATCTTCGTGCCCCCTCCCTTCGCCGCTGACGCGATTTTGGAAGCGGTCGATGCCGAGCTCGAGCTCGCCGTCGCCATCACCGAAGGCATCCCCGTCATGGACATGATGAAGGTCAAGTCCATCATGGCTGAGGGCAGCAAGACCCGTCTCATCGGCCCCAACTGCCCCGGCCTCGTCACTCCCGGCCTTGGCGAAGGCTCCCACGGCGGTTGCCGCATCGGCATCGCCCCCGGACACATTCACAAGCGTGGTAAAGTCGGCATCGTCTCCCGCTCCGGCACCCTCACCTACGAAGCAGTCTGGCAGGTCAGCCAACTCGGCGAAGGCCAGAGCACCTGCGTCGGCATCGGTGGCGACCCCATCAACGGCACCTCCCATCTCGACATCCTCCAAATGTTCAACGACGACGAAGAGACCGAAGCCATCATCATGATTGGTGAAATCGGCGGCACCGCCGAGGTCGAAGCCGGCCGCTGGGTGAAGGAGCACTGCAAAAAGCCCGTCGCGGCCTTCATCGCCGGCGCCACCGCCCCTCCCGGCCGCCGCATGGGTCACGCCGGTGCCATCGTCGGTGGCGCAGAAGACACCGCCGAAGCGAAGAAGGAAATCCTCAAAAGCTGCGGCATCACCGTCGCCGAAACCCCCGCCGAAATGGGCAAAGCCCTCATGGAAGCCTGGGGCAAATAAGCTCCCAACCACCTTTCACTCCCAAACGGCGGCCTCGAAAGAGCCCGCCGTTTTTTGTTTCTAGAAGTGCTCTGACGGGCCAATTCGTTCAACGGCCACCAAAGAGGAGTCGCCAGAGCCTCCTCCAGAGCGAGGGCTTCTTTTCCTGCAAGACGTAGGGGAGTTCGTCGAGCAGGGCGGAGCGAAGAGCCTTGGAGTGAGCTTCGGCCTCGCGCATCAGGCTGAGAATTTGTTTCAGATAGTCGTTGTGCTGCTTGATGGCATCCCTGCCTAGGACGGTTTCAAAATCGACGGTGGCCTCTGCGCCCCAGGCTTCGAAAGACTGCAACCGTTTCATTCTTTGACTCAGTTTTCTCACTCCGCGGGTGGTCGGGCTCCGTGGCGCATTGCTCGTCATCCAATCTCTCCAGTCTCGATTGCCTTTGGATTGATTGCACTTTCCACAGGCGGGGACGAGATTTTGGATCCGGGTGAGGTAGCCGGTGGGCCGACCGTTCCGCATCACGGGATGAAAATGATCCCACTCGGTGGAGCGGTCTCCGCAATAGACGCAGCGAAGATCATCGGCATCAAGCTTGAGGAGGGAAAAGGCCTCGGCCAATTCGCTCTCGGAGGGCGGGACATTGGGGATCAGAGAGCGCACGAAGGCTGACCGCATCGCGGAAGCCCTCGCCCCGATGCTTTCTCCTCCGGGCGGTTGATAGACCTCACGAGCACTCCGTTTCTCCCTCCTCACGGCGGTATCTTGTGAGAAAATCCCCCGCTGTCAGGGACAATCCACTCGAGAGGTCCGAAGTTCTCGGAAAGAGCATTTGGTGAGGGAGTCTTGAAGACTCCTTGATCGCTCTGATCTTGGAACTCGCAAACTTGACTGAGTCATCTCAACAAGTGAAAGCTGTCGGCTTAACTGAATAAGATCAGGTAACTTTCATTACTCGCTACGAACGAAGAACGGACAGCTTCCTCTCCTTTGTATACTTCGCATCATCGATGCGGTTGGCCACTCAAATAAACAATTTATCCCAAACAGGATCAGGGGATAGTCATTTGACTTCAATACGAAAAAATTTACGAGATGCAGAAAAGGGAAACTCAATCCTCTCGATTGAACCGATCTTCGAAACAGAATATTCCTCAACTGTAATCCAGTTACCAAATACCATATCATCGCTAGCCACTACCTGATAATTGGTTTCTCCGGGAGAATGTTCGATAAAGAAAGCAGCATCATTGACAAATCCGAAATTCAATATTTTAGGAGGGTCGTAGCCCTCGAAATTAAATCTGTCTTCAAATGATTCTTCGTGCAGATAGGATTCCATCTGTGCAAAAGGAACCAGAGCTTTGATGTTTTCGGGGGCACCACGAAACACCGAACCTTCTATGATCGGTGGAGGGCCGGTGAATATAATTCGACTAAGAGCACTGCACCATGAGAACGCAGATACCTCGATTAATTCAAGATGAGGTGGAAGATTAATTCGCTGTAGCTCTGAGCAACCAAAGAAGGCCGCAGATTCAACTTTAGTTACAGATTTTGGAATTTCAATCGTCTTCAAAGAAGAACACCCGTTGAAAAATTGGGATTGTATTATGTTTATAGAATCGGGAAGCTTCACCCTCTCCAAGCCTACGCAATCCATGAAAACACAATCTCCTAGCCAGCGCACCGAGTTTGGTAACACGGCTTCCTTCAGGCTAGAACAACCCCAGAAGGCACAAGGAAAGATTCGAGTCGTGCTTTCCGGAATGTTTATTTCGGTTCACACTACACGACAAAAATCGAGCACGTAACGCACTGAAAATAAGGAAAAAATACGCAAAAAAGGCTTGCAATGTCGGTGGCCGCCCAAAAT
>NZ_JAENIO010000129.1 GCF_016595415.1 Roseibacillus ishigakijimensis | reverse complement strand
GATGGCCTTCTACCTGGCCACCGCCCCCGATCAAGCAGCCCGCAGCCTGCTCTGTCCCGACTTTCCCCTTGTCATCACCGGCGATTGAGGGAGCTCTTTTCACCACCTCCCTTTTGCGCTAGAGTGCCCTCATGTCCGCCGTTCTCGAAGTGGCCAATCGACCCGAGTTCCAGAACCAGACCACCTTCAATCTGGCGGTCTGGGAAAAGATTCTGGCCGATCCCTTCTATGCCCGCTTAGAGCACCGCATCGAGACCAATGCCCACGGCCAAGTCCTCATGTCCCCGCCCCCCTCTTCTCGTCACGGCAAAGAACAATTCTCCATTGGCTATCTGCTCCACTCTCTGATGGAAGGGGGGGCCGTGGTCACCGAATGCCCGGTCTCGACCTCCCAAGGGATCCGGGCCATTGACACCGCTTGGATTTCCCAAGAAAGGGAAGCAGCCAGCCGATCTCCACACGTCTTCACCAGAGCCCCAGAAATCTGCGTGGAAGTCCTCTCTCCCTCCAACACCACCAACGAGATGCTGGAAAAGAAAGCCCTCTACTTCGAGGCCGGGGCGGAGGAGGTCTGGTTTTGCTCGGTCGAAGGGGAGATGGCCTTCTACCTGGCCACCGCCCCCGATCAAGCAGCCCGCAGCCTGCTCTGTCCCGACTT
>NZ_JAENIO010000128.1 GCF_016595415.1 Roseibacillus ishigakijimensis | reverse complement strand
TCCAAGTGGCTGCGGGATAGCCCACGAAAATCCTAAGCACGCCATTTTTCCTTGAAAAGGTGCTGGTCTGGCAAATCATCAACCATATAATCTCGGCAAAATGAAAATAATCCACCACGCATTAGTTATCGCTATCGTTTTTCTCTGTGCGCATGTGCAATCGGAAGAACTAAAGAAGATCAGGAATTTCCACGTCATCGAGATAGAGAAAGCCGACTACACTTTTGCGATGACACACCTTCATGCTGACTCGCCCATCTTGACACTGTCTCAACCAGTGAAGGACTTAAATCACGCGATTGACCTCGTTGGGCGCGAGATTAACTTTGTTCCGTTAAAGCGCGCTGGGCGATTTGGACAGTGGATATTCTTCCCGAGATTAACTCACGCTGAAGATGACGGCACATTCACATCTGGTTTAGCCGTTAAAGTTGGAAGTCGAGTTGTTCAAAAGTGGGGAGTAAATGAGTAGAGCCGAACAAGGCGGCGCACCTAACCGCTGACCCGTGATGAGTTTCACTCTGAATCAAAAGTTACACCATTAAACCCCAGTCGAAGGTACGCTGCCAGTCAGCGGTAGGTGGCCTTCAACGTTGATATGGTTGATGATTTGTCAAGGGCATAAAATGGTCCGGGCTCATCATTTTTCAATGATCAGAAGTCAAGTTCGTGAAGGACTGAATTG
>NZ_JAENIO010000127.1 GCF_016595415.1 Roseibacillus ishigakijimensis | reverse complement strand
AGCCAACTTCACCTCGCCACCGAGCAGGATCGGGAGATTGGAAAAAGCACCATCGACCTCGTGCAAAAGCGCGACCTCGTGCTCCGGGACAGGGGTTATTTCAGCCTCGCGGAGTTCCAACGCGTTGAGCAAAAACAGGCCTTCTGGTTAAGCCGGGTGCCATCAAATCTGCTCATTGCACCCAAGGACGGGACTTCGCTCGATGAACATCTGGAGTCGTCTACTACGGATACAGTGGATATCGCGGTTCAACTCGGAGCAGCCGGACATAGCGCCCGTCTCGTGGCCATCAAAGCCCTTCCTCAAGTGGCCGAAAAAGCGCGTCGGGAGGTTCGGGAAGCCGCCTCTAAAACTGGCAAAACGCCGACCCGGTCCCGCCTTCTTCGCTGCGGCTGGCACATCGTGGTGACCAATATTGCGCAGACCATGATGAAAGCAGCGGAGGTCAGCGAACTCTACCGATGCCGCTGGAGGATTGAGATCATTTTCCGCGCCTGGAAGCAGTCCGCGAACCTCGGCCCCGCCCTCAATCGCAAGAGCAACGAGAACCACTTTCAGGTGCTCATTCTCGCCGCAATGATCTATCAGGCCCTGAGCTTGAAAGCAGTCTCCTTCGTGCGAAGAAGGCTCAAAAAGCACCAACGAATCAGCCTAGAAAAACTCCTCGACGACTTCGCGAACGCCTGCACGAAGTCGGTTCATTTGGAAGCTCTCTGGA
>NZ_JAENIO010000126.1 GCF_016595415.1 Roseibacillus ishigakijimensis | reverse complement strand
CCAAGTGCGAGCCGATGAAGCCCGCGCCCCCGGTGATGAGAATGTTTTTCGCTTTCAAGAGGGCGAGCCTCCGAATTTTCCGCCCAAGAAGCAAGCCTGCCTTGCGGCAGGACGGGAGAGGTAGCGCAGATGGGAATCGCTCGATGCCACGTCCGGTGGCATCAGGTGGAAACTGTTAGTGGCCTGACTCTGGCCGTTTGGAGGATTGGTTATCGATTATCGAAATTCCTCGTTCCCGAGCATCAGAGGGGCAGTCGTCTTGCGAGAGAGTGTGGCAGTCTATGGTGAGCTCTCCTTGTTCGAAGAATAGGACAAATCCAAGGTGGAACCCATCGATCTCACCATAAATACCTAGAGGGTGGACAATGATTCGCTCGCTTGGAATTTTTTCGTGCGCGACCGTTTCGAAATATCCGCTTCCGGTATATTTGTATTCAACCTGAGTCGCTCGATCGATGTCATGCAGAAACGGTTCGAGCTTCGCGATGTCGTCAGCTGTGTGGCCTGATTCTTGTGAATCGGGACGCTTGAGCATCGTTTTAATCAGTTCCTTTTCGAACTGTTTGAGCGCTTCCATTTTCTGGGTAAAATTTCGGAGCATTGGCGGTCCCGACCTCCATGCCCTAGCTGTCCACCAGTTGCTCGGCCAAGTGCGAGCCGATGAAGCCCGCGCCCCCGGTGATGAGAATGTTTTTCGCTTTCAAGAGGGCGAGCCTCCGAATTT
>NZ_JAENIO010000125.1 GCF_016595415.1 Roseibacillus ishigakijimensis | reverse complement strand
GCTGGGATCTTGCCACACCAATAACCATTCTCGCCGCTGCCTCCCATGATCACGAAAGCAGCCGCAGCATCGTCCACCCCCGAAACGGCGATGCATCACGCCCTGCTTTCCATCCGCCCGCCCATGCGCCACACCGCCGCCTTCAGCCGTTCGGCCACGGCCACCCCACGCCCCAACGGGGCATCCCATACCAGCCCAGGGCAAGGCCCTGGGATGGTCGCCCAGCCCTCGTCCCAGCAAGGTTGAGATCTCGCCGCACCAATAACCATTCTCGCAGCTGCCTCCCATGATCACGAAAGCAGCCGCAGCTTCGTCCACCCACGATACGCCGGTGCACCATGCCTTTCCTGACGATTTTTTCCAACGTCACGCCCCCGCTTCCTTCCCGAGCCCGAACGGGTTATCCCATACCCGCCCAGGGCACCGCTCTGGGACCAGAACTTGGGCTTTTGACATTATTGACGGCGAGAAAAAGTTTCTTTCCTCGGAAGAGCGAGAAAAGTCGGGTGTGTAACATTCTCAGGTAAAACATGTTTTGTTTCCTGTGCTTCGAAGAAAGGTCGGCGGGAAAGCAATGATCTGAACTCTGAGATCGATGATCTGAGCTGTGAGATCGATGATCTGAGCCGTGAGATCGACGATCTGAGCTCTGAGATCGACGATCTGAGCTCTGAGATCGACGATCTGAGCTCTGAGATCGACGATCTGAGCTCTGAGATCGACG
>NZ_JAENIO010000124.1 GCF_016595415.1 Roseibacillus ishigakijimensis | reverse complement strand
TGAGGTGCGGTAATTTCTTGGACCACGCCTTAACCAAATGAAGACTGAAGCCATGAAAGGCCGTAAGCGTTATACCAAGGAATTCAAAACCCAGGCTCTCGAACTCTGTGCGGCAGGAAAGCCGGTCGCCGAAGTCGCCGAGGACCTCTGCATCAGTAAGGACTTGATCTACGCTTGGCGACGCAAAGCCCACGGGTCGGGCCAGCTCCGTAGCGAAGGACGAGGAGCTGAAAGCGACGAGGACGGAGCGCAGGAGCTGGCCCGGCTGCGCCGGGAGGTCGCCGAACTCCGCATCGACAATGACATTTTAAAAAAGGCTGCCGTGCTCCTCGGGACCAAGAACCCCGGCCGCCCCACCAAATGATCGACGACATCCAGCAAGAATCGGGGCACTCCATTCGCCGGATTTGCGCCGTCCTCGGCCTGCCCCGCAGCAGCTACTACACCTCTCAAATCGAGACCGCGCGGCAACGGGAAGACGCCATCCTCGGCGACGAAATTGAGCGCATCTTTCGACGTCACAAACGCCGTTATGGCTACCGCCGCATTGCCCGGGAATTGAGTGAACTCGGCCTGGCTTGTTCGGATGAAAGAGTGCGCCGTCTCATGAAAGAACGTGGCCTTGTTGCCATCCAGCCCAAGACCTACGTCCCCCGCACCAGTGACGGAAGGGCCGACTCCCCCTCGACCAATCTCGTTGTTGAAGAGGGTCTTCCTACTCAACCAAACCAAGTCCTTGCCGGTGACATCACCCATATT
>NZ_JAENIO010000123.1 GCF_016595415.1 Roseibacillus ishigakijimensis | reverse complement strand
CGGGCGGAGGGTCGTCCCGGGGTGGAGATGGGCGGGGCCTTGGGACGGAAATTTTCCCGCGCGGCGAAGTCCTGGGAGTGGATGTGGGTCTTTCCCGCACGGGAGCTTTCGGAGGATCCGGTCTCGAAGGCGATGCGGCGGCATCATCTCCATCCCGAGGTCTATCAGCGCGCGATTGGGCGGGCGGCGAGGAAGGCGCGGATTCCCAAGCGAGTGACCTCCCATGCTCTGCGGCATAGCTTCGCCACCCACTTGCTGGCTGCGGGGACGGACATCCGGACCCTACAGGAGCTGCTCGGCCACGCCCAGGTGACGACGACAGAGCTCTACGCCCATGCGGCCCAGGTAGGCAATAGCCGGGGGGTGCGCAGTCCGCTGGATGCGGGGAGGTAGTTTTTCAGTTTTTCAGTTTTTCAGTTTTTCAGTTTTTCAGTTTTTCAGTTTGAATTCTGGATTCTGGATTCTGGAAGTGAGGGATGAAGTCCCTGGGGCCGACGAGGCGTCGGCGCTCCTTTGTCGCGACTTGAGAGAATGGATGGTCCGGCGGCAGGGTGCCACAGGGACGGTCTTCCGCAGGAAGCGTCAGCGATGTCGGCGGATGTCTCGGCGAGACATCCCTACCGCCGAATGAAGCCGACACTGAGGCGCACGATTGGACGACTTTGATTGCTGAACGGAGCGCCGAAATCGGTGATTTCAGTCTTCAGATCATCGATCTCACGGCTCAGATCATCGATCTCAGAGTTCAGATCGTCGATCTCACGGCTCAGATCA
>NZ_JAENIO010000122.1 GCF_016595415.1 Roseibacillus ishigakijimensis | reverse complement strand
CAAGTGGCTGCGGGATAGCCCACGAAAATCCTAAGCACGCCATTTTTCCTTGAAAAGGTGCTGGTCTGGCAAATCATCAACCATATAATCTCTGCCAAAAAATATGAAGCGATTCGCGATAGTTGCAGCCATGATTGCTCTCATATCAGGCATCCTGCTGAAAGGAACGTTCGGGCATTGGATCATCGTGATTGCGGCAGGGATGTATCTCGGTGTCCCGCTTGCAATGTTCATGGCTTTTTGGTTGGCGATCAGTCTTAAGCACACGGGAGGAATCCCGAATGGACTCAGGGCTACTTTTCTCATCTCACTCATCACTGGAGGGTCACTGCTTCTTTCGCTCGGAACCGGGACGGTGATTCACTACTGGGAGATTCGCGAAGCTCGAGCATTCGTGGCCGAGATGATTCCGATGCTGGAGGACTACCGACAGAAGCACGGAGAGTATCCGAAGGATTTAGCTACTCTCACCGCGTCCACTCCACCGAACCTGTTGCAGGACTCGCACAGCTACTTAGCAGAGGCTGATTATTTTCGTTTTGAGTATAGGGATGCGGCAGGTATGATGGATGGATACTACTTCGACAGCTCCAGCCGAGAATGGACTTACTTCGACTAACCAAGGCAGAACAACAAACCACTGAGGCCAACTGACAAGTGATTTTTAGGAAAACTGTTCACCGAGTTTGGGGTGGGTTTTCTTGATTGTCTCAATGGTTTTAAGTAGTGGGCTGTTTGATTTTTCCAGGGCTTTGAGGTAGCGCCTTTCGTCGTATT
>NZ_JAENIO010000121.1 GCF_016595415.1 Roseibacillus ishigakijimensis | reverse complement strand
GCCGGTCCATACCGGTTCGCCCGAGCTTCCTCCGCCCACTCGCGAACGGCTCCAGAACGCGGTCGCGCTGGGCCTGGCCGATCGCTACAACCCCTAGGACCACTACGTGCAGCCCCTGCTGGAGCTGGTCCCTGAGCTGCGGCAAAAATTTCCCCAGACCGCCATCCGGGTCTATCTCGCGAAAGATTTAGACTTTCTCGCCGACGAGCTGGCTGAGGCGGGTTGCGAAGTCTATGAGATGAAGAGCTCGTCCCTCAACTTCGCCCCCGGCGGCCTGTGGCGCTTCCTGCCTTTTGCAGAAAAAAACAAGCTGGTCGTCGTCACCGACATCGACCGACTGCGAGACCTGGAGAGTGATCTGACCCGCACCCGCACGATGCAACAGAGCGGGGTGGGAGCCTGGCGAGTGCCCAATCCCCGCGACTACACCGATGACTACCGCATCTGCTATCAACCCTTCGTGGGCTGTCAATTTGGCGTGCAGGGTGGTTTGCTGGACGATGTGCGGCTCTTGTTGGATGCCTTCACCTGGCACGCGATGAAGGGTCGGCTGGACCCGAGTGTGATCATGCCCGGCTGCGGCCCGGTGCCCCTTGGCAATCATCGCTGGCCAAGCTATGGCTTCGACGAATACTTCCTGAACGTGGCCGCCTATCCTCGCCTCGCGCAAGAAGGGATGCTCACCTTCGTCTCCAGCGGCGCGAGCTGCCTTCTCCTCTCGCTGGATGTGGAATACTGCACATGGGGAAATCCCGCCAGCGAGTTGGTTCACTTTTCCAGCGGCGGT
>NZ_JAENIO010000120.1 GCF_016595415.1 Roseibacillus ishigakijimensis | reverse complement strand
GCCGGTCCATACCGGTTCGCCCGAGCTTCCTCCGCCCACTCGCGAACGGCTCCAGAACGCGGTCGCGCTGGGCCTGGCCGATCGCTACAACCCCTGGGACCACTACGTGCAGCCGCTGCTGGAGCTGGTCCCTGAGCTGCGGCAAAAATTTCCCCAGACCGCCATCCGAGTCTATCTGGCCAAGGATCTGGGCTTTCTCGCCGACGAGCTGGCTGAGGCGGGTTGCGAAGTCTACGAGATGAAGAGTTCTTCCCTCAACTTCGCCCCCGGCGGCCTGTGGCGCTTCCTGCCTTTTGCAGAAAAAGACAAGCTGGTCGTCGTCACCGACATCGACCGGCTGCGAGACCTGGAGAGCGATCTGACCCGCACCCGCACCATGCAGCAGAGCGGGGTGGGAGCCTGGCGAGTGCCCAATCCCCGCGACTACACCGATGACTACCGCGTCTGCTACCAACCCTTCGTGGGTTGCCAATTCGGCGTGCAGGGCGGTCTGCTGGAAGACGTGCGACTGCTACTCGACGCCTTCACCTGGCACGCGATAAAGGATCGGCTAGACCCCAGTGTGATCATGCCCGGCTGCGGCCCGGTGCCCCTTGGCAATCATCGCTGGCCAAGCTACGGCTTCGACGAATACTTCCTGAACGTGGCCGCCTATCCTCGCCTCGCGCAAGAAGGGATGCTCACCTTCGTCCCCAGCGGCGCGAGCTGCCTTCTCCTCTCGCTGGATGTGGAATACTGCACATGGGGAAATCCCGCCAGCGAGTTGGTTCACTTTTCCAGCGGCGGT
>NZ_JAENIO010000011.1 GCF_016595415.1 Roseibacillus ishigakijimensis | reverse complement strand
CTGGTGGTCGACCTCGTGCGCGATCACGACGGGCTCATCTCACGCTCCCTCTTCGATTACCTCTGGGAAACCGGCGACCCGGCGCCCTTCCAGCCCGCCCTCACGGAATTCGCCGAATTCTGGAAAACACACACCATCCCCAACCGCAAGCTCGCTCTCTTCAATCTCGCCGCCCAAGAATATGAGCCCGGCAAATACCGCCTCCAGCTCATCGATGGCTTTCTCAAGAAACCAGTCTACTCCCTCGTGCGCCTGAGCCACCGCTACGCCCTCGGCAAATCGCAGCGACAGATCAAGGACATGTATCGCTACATCGACAAGGCCCTCAAAGCCCGCGAGGAGAACAAACTGCCCGGCGAGCTGGGCTTTCTCAAAAGCCGCACCTGAGCCA
Organism: Roseibacillus ishigakijimensis; assembly: GCF_016595415.1. Taxonomy (GTDB): domain Bacteria; phylum Verrucomicrobiota; class Verrucomicrobiia; order Verrucomicrobiales; family Akkermansiaceae; genus Roseibacillus; species Roseibacillus ishigakijimensis. The sequence continues at coordinate 91,857 of NZ_JAENIO010000011.1, read as the reverse complement.
TGAAAGTCCTGCAAGTCCTGCCCGAGCTGAACTCCGGGGGTGTCGAGCGCGGCACCCTGGAGGTCGCCCGCCATCTCGTTGCACTGGGCCACCAATCCATCGTCCTTTCCCACGGCGGCCGCCTCGTCGAGCCACTCGAACGAGAAGGGTCTACGCATCTGACCTATCCGGTCCATAAAAAATCCCTCCTCGCCCTTCGCCATGTGGGGGCCATCCGGCGGCTCTTGCTGGAGCACCGCCCCGACATTCTCCACCTGCGCTCGCGCGCCCCGGCCTGGCTCTGCTACTTGGCTTGGAAAAATCTCCCGCCCAAGGAACGCCCGCGCCTGGTCACCACCGTGCACGGCTTCTACTCGGTCAACGCCTACTCGGCGGTGATGACCCGGGGCGAGAGTGTGATCTGCGTCTCGCACGCGGTGCAAGATTACGTCTTGAAAAATTACCCCCAAACCGATGCCACCAAGCTGACGGTCATTCATCGCGGTATCGAGCCCGCAGAGTATTTTCCCGCTTACCGCCCCTCCCCGGAATGGACTGCCCGCTGGCACGAGGAGCAGCCCCAGCTGGCCGGGAAGACCCTCCTCACCCTCCCCGGTCGCGTGACGCGCTGGAAAGGGCAGGAGGACTTTCTCACCCTTCTCGCCGCTCTCAAAAACGACTTCCCCCGGATCCATGGACTCATCGCAGGCGGCCCCCACCCCCGCAAGCAAGCCTTCTGGGACGAGCTGCAGGAGAAAACCCAGGAACTGGGACTCAACGACAGCGTCACTTTCCTCGGTCACCGCAGCGACCTGCGCGAGGTGCTCGCCAGCAGCGACCTCGTCTTTTCTCTTTCCAAAGACCCGGAAGCCTTTGGCCGGGTCTCGCTGGAAGCCCTCTCCCTCGGCAAGCCCGTCATCGCCTACCACCACGGCGGGGTGGCCGAACAAATGGACGCCCTTTTCCCCGCCGGAGCGGTCGGAATCGATGACCTCGCGGCAGTCGAATCTCGCACGCGGGACTTCCTCACCACGCCCCCACCGCCCCCCGGCGCGAACTCCACCTTCACCCTCCCCGCCATGCTGAACGCCACGCTGGGCGTCTACGAGGACTTGCTCGCAGACTGAGCGGCTAACTTTTCAAAGAGCGCCAGATACTGGGCCACGATTTTTTCCTCTGAGAAAGCGGCCAGCCATTTCTCCCGCCCCGCTTTTGCCAAGGCCTCGCGCTGTGTCGGGTCCGCCAGCAACTCGTTCACTTGCTCAGCCAACTGCGCGGAATCATCGATCTCAAAGAGCCGCCCATTGACCCCCTCCTCGATGAGCCAACTCGGCCCATCGGACTTGGCCGCCACGATGGGCGTGCCCGAGACCCAGGCCTCCAGCACGACATTGCCCAGAGGCTCGTAACGGGAGGGAAACACACACAAGTCGGCGGTGGCATAGAGATTGGCCATATCATCGCGCCACCCCAGAAAACGCACCCGCTCGCTGACCCCCGCTTCCGCCGCCACCTCTTCGTAAAAAGCCCGCCGCTCCCCTTCCCCCGCCAGCAACAGCACCGCCTCCGGAATCTGGGCCAGCGCCCGGATGGCCACTTCCTGGGCCTTGACTTCATGGAAACGTCCCGGCGAAAGGAGGACCGGAACCTCGGCTGCCAAGCCCAGCTCCTCCCGCAGCGAACGCGCCTCCGCCCCCGCCCGCTCGCCGAAATTGCTAATGAGAGAGACCGCCTCCTCCGGCCAACCCGCCCCCACGAGATACTCCACAATGCCCGGCGTATTGGCCACCAGATGCTCGCAACGCTGATAATACTTCAGCTTGTAGCAGCCCCCGAGCCGGGCCATTTTGACAAAATTCCCCGTCGGCATCGCGCCCGCCGCCCGATTCATCCACGCCAAGGCGTGAGTGGGCTGAAAGCGATCGGCCTGGGCCTGCACTGCACGGTGCACCAGAAACTTGCGCCACCCGTTGGCCGGCACCGTCACCACCTCACCGCCGCCCGCCCGCAGGCGCTCCGCGCGGGCTGGATTCTCGGCAATGACGAGTCGCTGCGACACCCCCTGCCGGGCAAAAGCGAGAGCCAAGCGCTCAAAGAACGCCTCCGCCCCGCCATTCCCCCGTGCCAACATGATTTGTAGCAGCCGCATCGGCTCATCCTCCCCCATCCGGTCTCCCACACAGAGCCCTTTCCCTGACATGGCGAGCGGCTTCCCCCTCTGGGCCTAGCTATGCCAGGTCATGAGAAATGGGGAGGTTGGGAAAGAATTTCAGCCAGCGGGGGATTGATGTAGTAATTGGTGCGGCCAACCTTGTGTTTGACGAGAAAGCCAGTGGCACAGAGTTCATCAAGATAGCGGGTGGCGGTGACGCGGGACACTTTGAGGTCCTGCTGGATGAACTCGATTTTAGTGTAGGGGTGCGTGAAGAGGTTGTTGATCAGGTCTTGACTGTAGAACTTATGCTCCGCCCGGATGCGCTGCTTGTAGTCCTGAAAAGCGGCTTTGATCCGGGTGATCGTGTCGATGGTGTGGACGGAGGTTTTCTCGACGGCGGTGAGAAGATAAACGATCCACTCCTCCCAAGCGTCCTCCGTGCGGACAAGTTGCAGGAGACGATAGTAGTCCTGTTTGGTGTGCAGAATGTAACGGCTCAGGTAGAGGGTGGGGATCTCGAGGAGGCGCTCTTTGACGAGGTAGAGCACATTGAGGAGGCGACCGGTGCGTCCATTGCCGTCGTAGAAGGGATGGATGGACTCGAAGCGATGGTGAATGAGCGCCATTTTGATGAGCGGATCGACGGCGGAAAGCTCGGGATCGTTGATGAAGGCCTCCAGCTCCTGCATGAGCCGTTCGATCTCCCGCTTGTCCTGCGGCGGGGTGTAGATGGTCTCGCCGGTGAGGTCGTTCTTCAGTGCGGTGCCGGGGACGCGGCGGAATCCGGCGTTGTTTTGCTCCAGCAAGCCTTGGATGTGGAGAATGGTGTGGTTGGTGAGAAGCTCGTCTCGCCGGATGGCGTGGTAGCCTTGCCAGAGGGCTTCGCGGTAGCGCAAGACCTCCTTGGCGGCGGGCTTGAGCCGACTTTTGGGACTGAGGTCCTCTTGGAAGAGCTCGTCGTGAGTGGTGATGATGTTCTCTATCTCCGAGCTGTCTTTCGCCTCCTGAATGGCAAGGGTATTGATGAGAATGGCCTGATTGGGGATGCTGGCTGCCTTTCCTTTCAGTTCAGCCAACTGGCGGGTGGCCGCGTTCAGCTGTTTGAGAACCGGGATGGTCTCAAAACGATTGAAATCAAGTTGTTGAAGCGGCTCCATGAAATAACCAGAGAAGGACGATTTTTTTGACAAGATGGTTTCGACATGAAAAGAAAATCCAAAAATCTTTGCACGTTTAGCGTCATCTGTAAAGGAAAGGGGGATTTGAGAGAGATGAGAAATCAGGAATGAGGCGATATCCTGCGGATCCGCTTCGAGCCCTTCCCCTCTGGTGGAGCGCGCTTCCAGCGGGCCCTTTTTCGCATCCTGCGGAAAAGCTCCCCTACCCTGACCCAGCCTCTGCAGGCCTTTGGCAAGATGCCAAAGACAGCCCGCTGGAAGCGCGCTCCACCATTCTCCCTGATTACACTCGACAGCGAGGCTGGGGGATCGACATAGTGCAGGGCGCTTCGCCATGCCTTCGCCCTCCGCTTCTCCCCCTACCCTGCCCACGATCGGGTTCGGGGTGACCAGTTGGCGCTCGCCCGAGACCCTGGGCGCAACCCTCGACAGCTATCGCCAAGCAAACTTTGCCGCATACTTCGACGAACACCTTCTCCATATCCTTGATGCCTCCGAGGAGGATAGAGAAGTCCTGTCGGCCTTCGATTTCCGCCATCGCGAAGGAAAAAACCAGGGCATCGCGGAGAGCATGCGCACCATCGCACAAAGCCTCTCCACCGACCTCGTTCTATTGTTAGAAAACGACTGCCCCCTCATCGAGCCCGAGCCCGTCCTGCGCGAGCGGCTCGAACTCGTTCGCCGCGCCTTCGCCGACGACCAGGTGGATATCTTCCGCCTGCGCCACCGCTGGCAGGTGGGCGAAATGTTCGCCCTGCGCAAGCACCTCTCCTGCCACCCCGTGGCCGAGGTCCATCCCTCTTTTGCCCAACCGGACTTACTCGCCCAATACCCGCCCTCCCCGCTGCGCCGTTTTCTCAAACCCCGCCATGCCCGCCAGCTGCGGGGGCGGGCCGTTTACGTCGAGAGGCACCCCGAGCAGCGCTTCCCCGACGTTTTCACCAAGATGGCCGACGAGCCCGACGAGTGGTTCGTGACCGACTCGCGCTCTCTCAACTGGACCAATCAGTCGGTGGTGGTGCGACGCGATTTTTTCCTCGAGACCCTGATGCGCTACGTGGACGAGCACCCGAGCAAGCGCACCAGCAATGGCTTTCAGTCCCCCGAGCGTCCCCTCAATAGTGCCTGGTGGCGGGAGCAGCGCTTCCGCATCGGGGTGGGCACCGGGCTCTTCACCCACGAGCGCCGCGATGGCAGCTGGCGGCGCAACCACCCCAAATTCCAGGAAAACGCCTCATGACGACCACGCCCCGCCGCATTCTCCTCGCCGGTTACGGCCAGCTCCGCCGCTATGGCGACACCCGGGTGAGCTGGACCCACAAGCTCTTCCGCGGGCTCATCCAGGAGGGTCACCTCGTGCACTTCTTCAGCGATCGCGACACCGCCGCCTTCGAAGCCCCTTTTGGCCTGCGGGATTTGGGCAAAAAGAAAGCCAACCAGCGTTTTCTGGAAACCGCGCGCGCCTTTCAGCCCGACCTCATCCTCATCGGCCACGCCGATATTCTCAGCGAAGACACCCTGCGCCAGGCCAAGAAGGAAGCCGATTGCGCCCTTGTCCATTGCAACAACGACCCTCTCTTCGTGCCGGAGAACGTGACCCGCATCGAGCGCCGCCTGACGGTCTGCGACCGCGCCTTCATCTCCACCGGGCAGTCTGTGCTGGAAGACTTTTTTCCCAAAGAAAAAGGCCGCGTCCACTTCATGCCCAATGCCGCCGACCCGGCGGTGGAGCGCTTCGATGCCTCTCAAAAGGCGGCCTCCGAGCTAGCGCGCGACCTCATTTTTTGCGGCAATTCCACCGACCACACCGAGCGCCAGCGCCTGCTGGAAACCCTGCGCAAGGAGCTGCCCGCGAGCTTCCGCTTCGACACCTTCGGCTGCTTCGGCACCCCGCCGGTCTGGGGTCTGGCCTACGACGAGGCGCTTTCCCAATCCGCGATGGGTCTCAACCTCAATCGCCAGGAGGGTCATCACTGGTATTCCTCCGCGCGCATCGCGCAGATGGGAGGCAATGGACTCGCCGTCCTGACCCATGCCGCCAACGAGCTCGCCAGCCTCTTTCCCGAGGACACGCTGGTCTACTTCCGCGATGCCGGAGAGCTGATCAAAGAAGCCAGCCGCCTGCAAGAGGATGACGCCGAGCGACAGGCCCGGGGGGCAGCCACGCGGCGGTTCTTCCTCACCGAAATGAACAATCGCCTGCACGCGAGCGACATTTTGGAAACTTCCCTCGACCTCCCGCCCTCCCACCCTTACTGCTGGCACCAACGATGAGCGAATCACCGGTTAATATTCTCTGCATGCGCTGGGGCGACAAATACGGCCCGGAGTATGTCGTGCAGCTCTACGGAATGGTGGCCAAAAATCTCCAGCGCCCCTTCCGCTTCGTCTGCCTCAGCGACCGCAAGCTCGACCTCCCCGCCCCCATCGAAACCCTCCCCATCCCCGACCTCGGGATCGAGGGCCGCCGTGGCAAAACCACTTGGCAAAAGCTGGGCGTCTTTTCCCCCACCCTCGGCGACCTCACTGGCCCCGCCCTCTTCCTCGACCTCGACCTCATCGTCTGCGGGCCGCTCGACAAATTCTTCGACTACGAGCCCGAAAAAATCGGCATCATTCACAACTGGATCTCGCCGTGGAAAACCCTCTTCCGCCCCCGACCCGAGATTGGCAATTCCTCCGTTTTCCGCTTCCCCGTCAACGAATGCGGACACCTCATCGAGGAGTTTCAGGCCGAAAAAGAACAGGCAGTGGAGACCTGGTGGCCGCCGCAAACCTACCTCACCGAGCGCATTCGCCCGCAGTTGACCTACTGGCCCGAGGAATGGGTCAAGAGCTTCAAGTTCCACTGCCGCCAGCCCTTCCCCCTCAACTACCTCCTCGATCCCAAAAAGCCCAGCGACCTCGGCGAGCCCTCCATCATCGCCTTCCACGGCCGCCCCAACCCCGACCAAGCGCTCGAGGGCTATCGCGGCAAAAAAATCCATCACTTCACCAAACCCGCAAAGTGGATCGCGGAGTATTGGAAGTGAGATTCCTCCACCGCCCCTAGCCATGAAAATTCTCTACGTCTCTGGCATCTGGGCCGGCATCCGACCCCTTCTCTTCGAGGGTCAGGAGAAAGAGAGCGGCATGCCCGCCTTCGTCTTTCCTCTCAAAGAAATCGTCGCCCGTGGGCATGAGGTGACTTTGCTCTTCCTCGCCAAACGAGCCCAACCCGAGCTTCGCATCGGGCCCGAATGGCTACGGCGCTGTCGCCTCGAAATCGCGGTCACCAATCAGAGCCGCTCCTTTTTGCGAAAGAAAGCGGTGGGCACGCGTGTGCGGGAGGAATTGACCGCCGAGGACTACGATTTTCTCTACCTGCAGGGTGAAAAAGGGTCGCATCTCTGGAAATTGGGCGAGGAATTCGGGCTGCCAGTCGGTCAGCGCGTTTATGGCGTCGACAATGCCGCCCGCTCGCTGCCCGGCACCCCGCGCCTGTGGGCTCGAATCAAGAAACCCCAGCTCCACGCCTCCTTCACCGGGCGCAAGGCCTTCGTCATCGTCACCCGCGACGGCTCGCGCGGTGATCGCCTGCAAGAACACCTCGCCCCTCGACCCGCTTACCGCTTTTTCCACCGTCTCAATGGCGTCGAGCGTCCTCCTGAGCCGCCGGCGACCGACGAGAGCACTCTCCCCCGTTTGCTCGCGGACCGCCCCTACCTCTTTTGCCCCGCCCGCTTTGCCACTATGAAGGCCAAGGAGCGCACCCTCCAGTTTCTCGCCCGCATGCACGCCCTCGGTCATCGCGAACTCCGGCTCGTGGTGGCCGGCCAGCACTCCAAGGCCGAGGAATACACTCTTTTTCAAAAGGAAAAAGAACGGCTCGAGCTGAGCGAGCAGGTGGTAGAACTCGGCACTCTCTCGCGCGAGGAAGTCACCGCCCGCGCGTGTGGCTCCCTGGCGGTGCTCAGCTTCTACCGCTTCAGTAATCTCAGCAACGTCTCGCTGGAAGCCCTCTCCCTGGGGGCCCTGCTCGTCACCCTCGATGATGGCTCGCTGGAGGGGGTCTGCGGCCCGGAAGAAGCCCTCATCGCCCCCTCGGTGGAGGAAGCGGCGGAGGCGTTTCACCGTCTTCTCTCCGCCCCGGACGCCGCATCCCGTTACCGCGATCTCCGCCAGGGAGCCGCCCGGAAAGCCCTTGCCACTTTGCAAACCTGGCAAGAGCGCGCCGCTTGGGAAGCCGACCTCATCGAGGAGTCTGCTGTCCCGCGTCCGGAGCGAGATTGAGGTCGATGGGACAGACGGGCGAGGGGTTGTGCAAGCGGATGGGGCGTTCCGCGAGAACAGACTTGGCAAGCTCGAAGGCCGGGCGGATGAAACGTTCGAAGTGAACGTCCAACTGCGAAGGCTGGGCTTCTTTTTCCTCGTAAACCCGTTGGCTCCCTCCGAGGTCGAGACCCGCGAACTCGATGTCGCGCCCTCCCATCCAGACCGCCAACTGCAACGCGGGATAAGCCACCGTGGCCCCGGAGAAAAGACCTCGCTCGGGGTCATCGCTCCAGCCCACTCGCGAGAGCTGTCCGCTCTCCGGAAGGACCATCCCCAAGGCCCGCACCCCCTCCCGCGAAAGCGCGGGCGCCCCATACCACTCGTTGACAATCTCGAAGAGAGAAAAGGCCGGCGGCAAGGGCTGGCCCGATGCCTTCAGGGTGGCCAGAACCTGGGGAGTGGCCAGGAGGTGCCCTCCTCTCGACAAACCCCGCGCAATCAGCTCCCCTTTTTCCCGCGCAAAACGTCGGTCGGACACCACGAGGAAATCCGGGGTTTTCCCCTCTTCCTCCATCCAGGCAGCAGCTCCATTGACCGCCAGGGTCACCCGATCCTCGCCCCATCCCGCGTAATCGCGCAAACTCGGTCCACTCGCCACAATGCGGAGACGCGTGCTCCGGAGACCAACACGCAATTGCGCCAGCGGCTGACTGTTTTCGCCCTCGGGAAAGAGCTCCCAGCCCCCGTCTTCTCCCCGCTCAAACCACATTCCGGCAGGAAAACGCCGCATCCCCTTCCACGGGCCGCGCCAAATGATTTTCTCCAGGTTTAGCCCTATCCGAGCCAGCCTCCCCCGCCACTGCTGCCTCCGCCGGGCCAAGGCCCAATCTCGGGAAAGTTCTCTCATCGTCACCTCACCCTGCGAATTCATGCAGACTCTCGAACAAAGCCGCGATCCGCTTCCTCGCCTCCCGCGTGTAGCTCCGGGCCTTTTCAACCGCCAGAGGAGGGGCTTCAGCCGCGAAGGCCTCCGCTTCGGCCTGGGGCACCAAGCGCTCGCTCAATCCCGCGTCCTCCAGCATTCCCTCGATCTTATGGGTATTCGAGGGCCAGCATACAAAGTCACTTTCGCTGGCAATGGCCAAGGCCACGGCATGGAACCGCCCCGTCACCACCCGCTCGCTGCGCATGATCCGGTCCAACATGAAGGCGGGAGGGGTTTCGCATCGTGTCAAAACTCCCCGTCGATAGGCCAGCCTCTTAAAAATCCCCTTCACCGGCCTCTTGGCCTTGGCCGCATAGCGCACATCATCGGTCCTGAGCATGCCCTGGCGCTCGACCGGAGCCGCATGAGCCCATTCGGCTACCAGACTGGAGCCAAAAACAAGATCGGGCACACGCCGAGCGGGCACTTCCTCCGGTCCTGTCGCCTGCCAAGACTGCAAACTCCGGCTTTCCCGAAAGGTGACCAGCTTGAGGTGGCGGTGAAAGTCCTGCCGCACGTTATCCTGCCACACGCTGTTGAGTAAAACCGTGGGCCAGCGTTCCGCCAGCTTCAAAAGATGCTGGTTTTTATTGTGATGCACGCTCCCTTCCCCATTCACCACCACCAGATCCGCCTTCTCCAGAGCAGGATAAATTTCCTCCCCGAAATCCCGCCCCACGCTGCCGAGAAGCTGCACCCCAGTGCGGGCAAACCACTCGCGGTAGGAAGCTCCCACCAGTTGACACCCGAAATGGTTTTCCCACCGGGAAGTGTCGTTCACGAGAAAAACCTTCATGCTGTCAATGCTGATCCGCCCCGCCCTCGCGCACCACTCCTTTTTCAAAAACAAAGACCCGATCCGCCGCCTGCAGGGTGCTCTCGCGGTGGGTGATGACGATGGTGGTGCGGCCTTTGCTCAACTCGGCCAGAGCTTCGCGCACCTTCTCCTCGCTCTCGGCATCCAGCGCGCTGGTAGCCTCGTCCATGATCAAAATCGGAGCATCTTTCAGAAAGGCCCGCGCAATGGCAATGCGCTGGCGCTGTCCACCGGAGAGAGTGCTCCCTTTCTCCGAAACCTCGGTGTCGTAGCCTTTCTCTTGGCGAAGAATGAAATCGTGGGCAAAGGCCAGGCGCGCGGCCTCTTCTACCTCCGCCTCAGTGGCCCCGGGACGGCCCATGAGAATGTTCTCGCGAATGGTGCCCCGAAAGAGCACCGGCATCTGAGGCACGAGAGCAATCTGGGCTCTCAGATCCTGTTTGCGCAAGGTGCGCACATCGTATCCGTCAACCCGCACCGCCCCGCTGGTGGCCTCAAAAAAGCGCGGAATGAGATTCACGAAGGTGGTCTTGCCCCCTCCGCTTTCCCCCACCAGGGCCACCGTCTCACCCGGCGAAATGCTCAGCGAGACGCCCTTGAGGATTTCCTCCGCCCCATAGGAAAAGCGCACCTCCTCGAAACGCACCTCCCCCCGCAGCTTCTCAAGGGCCTGGGGATGGACCGGGTCGGGCAGCTCGTCCTCGCTATCCAGTATCAGCCGCACCCGGTTCATGGAAGCCTTGGCCTGCTCCAGCACTCCATGCAGTTGACCGAGCTTTTTGATGGGCTCGTAGGTCATGAAGAGGGCCGTCGCCATGCCGAGAAAGTCCTCCAAACCCATCCCCTTCTGAGCTCCGAGGTAGAGAGAGAAAGCAAACCCGATAGCGGCCACCACCTCCACAATGGGCGAGAGCAAGGAACGATAACGCACTAGGCGAAGCTCGAGATTGCGCCGTTGCGCGGAGAGCTTGCCGAAGGTGCCCCCCAGTTGACTTTCCAAATTGTAAGCCCGCACCTCCAGAGGGTTTTGAATCACCTCCGAAGTGATTCCACTGATGACTCCCGTCTTTTCCTGCATCGCGAGAGAGCGCTTCTTGAGACGTTTCCCGAGAATGCGAATGGGAAAAACGAGGAGAGGCACTGTAATGCCACCCACCAAGGCAAAGAAAACCCCCTCTTCCTCAATAGCCTTCGACACCAAATAACTGAAGGCAAACACCAGCACCATGGGCTGCTTGATGGTATCGCCCGCCGATTTGGTCACCGCGGTCTGCATCGCCCGAGTGTCACCCAGGACACGCGACAATAAATCCCCCGAAGCGTGCTCTCCATAAAAACGCAAAGGCAACTTCAACAAGCGCTCGAACACTTCACAGCGGAAGTTCTCAATAGCGCGAATGCCCACCTCGTTCATAAAATAGCCGCTAAAGTATCCTCCCACGGCACGGAGAAGAAAAACGAAAGGAATAAAGAAACAACTCGCCACAAGCAGACGGTTGAGGTCGCCACCAAAGACAAATTCGTTGAAACTCAGAAACCACTGAGGAACCTCGGCCATCTTCTCCTCATTTTGAAAAATCAGAGGCAAAGCGGTATCCGAGAGCAAGGGCAAGCCCGCGCCAGTTGCCACCCCATAGAGCACCCCCGCCGCCAAGCCCAAAAGAAACTTCGGAATGAGAGGCTTGAGGTGGGGAAAAAGCGGCCGGAACTCAGCAAACATGCGGCAGCCATGGCATCACCCCGCCCCCTTTTGCGCAAGCGTGCATTGCGTCCCCTCTCGAGACCAAGTTCTCAAAAAAATTTCGTGCCTTGCCCGCGATTCAGGGCCAAAAGGGGGCCGCGCGATGAAGTATATTCCCACCATCGGACTGGAGGTCCACTGTCAGGTCAAAACCGACTCGAAGATGTTCTGTGCTTGCCCCACCTCCTTTGGGGACGAGCCCAATACGAACACCTGCCCCACCTGTCTCGGACTCCCGGGGGCCCTGCCGGTGCTCAACGAGCGCGCCATCGAGAAGACCCTCCTCGCCGGTCTCATGCTGGGCTGTGGCTCGCCGGAAATCTCCGTCTGGGACCGCAAAAACTACTTCTACCCCGACATGCCGAAGAACTACCAGACCACCCAGATGGACTTCCCCCTCTGCCTGGGCGGCGGCGTGCCCCTCTACGACCACAACTACCCCAAGGACTATCAGAAAAAGATCGCCCATCCCGGTAAGGTGGTCCGCCTGAACCGCATCCACCTCGAGGAGGATGTCGCCAAGTCCACCCACCTCGCCAACTCTTCCCTCATCGACTTCAACCGCGCGGGCACGCCCCTGATGGAGATCGTCTCCGAGCCCGACCTCAGCTCGGCGGAGGAGACCTTTGCCTACATCAAGACCCTCCAGCAAATCCTCATCTACGGCGATATCTCCGACGCCGACATGGAAAAGGGCCAGCTCCGCTGCGACGTGAACATCTCCATCCGCAAACACGAGGACGATCCGCTCGGCGAACGCATCGAGCTCAAGAACCTCAACTCCATCTCCGCCGTGCGCCGGGCCATCAACTACGAGATCGAGCGCCAGTCCGCCGATCTCGACCAAGGCATCACCCAACAGCAATCGACCTGGCGCTGGGATGATGACCTCGGCGAATCGCAGATGATGCGCTCCAAGGAGGACGCCCACGACTACCGTTACTTCCCCTGCCCCGACCTCTTGCCCGTGCGCACCGAGGCCCTTTTGGAAAAAGTGCGCCCCCAGGTCCCCGAGCTTCCCCACGACAAGGCCGCGCGCTTCGAGAACGACTTCAAGCTGACCACCTACGACGCCTCGGTGCTCACCGCCGAGCGCCCGCTCTCCGACTACTTCGAAGCCGTCGCCACCGCGACGAAAGCGCCCGCCAAAAAGGCCGCCAACTGGGTCATCAACAACCTGCTGGCCTTGCTGAAGGAAAAAAACACCGCCATCACGGAGTCCCCCATCACGCCCGCGATGACCGCAGAAGTCCTCTCCCTAGTGGAAGCCGGCACCATTTCCAACAATCAGGCCAAAGACCTCTTCACCGCTCTCTGGGACAAGCCAGACACCGCGCCCGCCGCCCTTGCCAAAGAAATGGGCTTCGAGCCCGCCGACAATTCCGCCATGGACGCCTTCATCGAGGAAGCCATCGCCAACAACCCCAAGCAGGTGGCGGAAATCCAAGGCGGCAACGAAAAGCTCATCAACTTCCTGACTGGACAGGTGATGAAAGCCAGCAAAGGCAAAGCCAACCCCAAGCTCGTCACCGACGCCATCCGGGCCAAGCTGCTGTGAAGCGAGCTTCTGCCCCGGACTATCGCTGACCACCGGTCCACCACCGGATGTCTCGGCGAGACATCCCTACCGCCGTATCAAAGCTGCACCTCGAGAGCACAGCCCCGGTAGGGAGGCCTCGCCGAGGCCTCCGCGGATCCGCCTATTTTGCAAGCCCGACCCTCGCTGGGACGTTCTAGAACTCATCACCATGCCCTCGTTCAACCCTCCCTCTGCCCCTCACTCCTCGCTGCGCCCAACCCTTGCCATCTGGCTCCTGTTTCTTGGGGCGATTATCCCTGCCTTGGCCAAGGCTCCCAACCTTATACTGATTTATGCCGATGACCTCGGCTACGGCGATTTGGGCTGTTATGGTTCGGAGGAAATTCACTCGCCGCACCTCGACCGCTTGGCGAGTGAAGGGCTGCGCTTCACCGACTTCTACGCCACCAGCGCCTCCTGCACCCCCTCGCGAGCGGCTCTGATGACGGCCAGCTACCCCGGCCGGGTGGGCCTGAACAATGTCCTTATGCCCGAGAGCAAGGACAAGAAGACCGGCAAACACCTCGGTCTGAATCCCTCCGAAATTACGCTAGCAGAAATTCTTCGCGACCAGGGTTACGCCACGGCCCTGGTCGGGAAATGGCATCTCGGCGATCACCCGGAATTCCTCCCCACCAATCACGGCTTCGAGCACTTCTTTGGCCTGCCCTACAGCAACGACATGGTGCCGCCCCGCTTCGTCGACCTCCCTCTTATGCGCAACGAGGAAGTCATCGCGGTCAATCCCGACCAAGACCTCATCACCCGCCGCTACACCGAGGAGTCCCTGCGCTTCATTGAGGAAAACAAGGACCAGCCCTTTTTCCTCTTTCTTTCCCACAGCATGCCCCACCGCCCCTGCCATGCCTCCGAGCCCTTCACCAAGCGTTTCAGCAAAGAGCAACTCGCACAAATCAAGCCCGGTGAGGACAAAGCCTCCCGCGACTTCCTCTATCCCGCTGCCGTGGAGGAGATCGACTGGAGTGCGGGCCAAATCCTCACCAAACTGGCCGAGGTCGAGCTGGAATCCAACACTCTCATCCTTTTCACCTCCGACAATGGCCCCAAAGTGGGATCCGCCGGCCCCTTGCGCGGTCTCAAAGGCAGCAATTACGAAGGAGGGCACCGCGTCCCAGGCATCATGCGTTGGCCAGACCGCATCCCAGCGGGCAGCACCACAGACGAGATCGCGACCACGATGGACCTCCTGCCGACCATGGCCCACTTGCTCGGCGTCAAACTCCCTGACGATCGCGTTCTGGACGGACACAACATTCTCCCCTTGCTGGAAAACCCCGCCAGCGCCCAGTCGCCCTACCGCGCCTATTTCTACACCCACGGCCCCTTGGGTGTGCGGGTCGGCCCATGGAAACTGCTCGGGCGTGGCAAACAGGCCGCTCTTTACAACCTGGAAACCGACTTGAAGGAACGCACCAACCTCCTCAAGAAACACCCTGAGGTCGTCGCCCGACTGGAGAAAGAAAGAGAAGCCTTTCGCGCCAGCCTCAAGGCTCACAGCCGCCTTGCTGGCGTCCCCCAGCTTTAGCATTTCGCGGTGCCCACTAAATTTGCCCCCCGGCGGATGTCTCGGCGAGACATCCCTACCGCCGTATCAAATCCGCACCTCGAGAGAGCAGACCCGGTAGGGAGGCCTCGCCGAGGCCTCCGCGAATACACCTGCACCCCTCGCATAGAGACATCAACCCTCGAATGCAGGACCAAGGAGCATAAGCGTCACGCATGCCTCAAAGCCCCATCGTGCTACCGCCGGGTTGAAGACTACAACCGCAGAGCACCACAAAGCCGGACTATCGCTGACCACCGGTCCCCCGGCGAATGTCTCGGCGAGACATCCCTACCGCTGATAAAGCGGCTTAGGAGACTTTTTCTTTCTCCTTCTCCGCCTTTTCCAAACGCTTGCGCACGTTCGGATCGAGGATGCGCTTGCGCAGACGGATGAAATTCGGGGTCGCTTCCACGAACTCGTCGCTCTCGATGTATTCGATGGCGCGCTCAAGGCTCATCTTGAGCGGCGGCTTGAGACCAGCGTCGATGGACTTGTTGGCAGAACGGTGGTTGGTCAGGTTCTTGGCTTTCACCGGGTTGACCGGGAGGTCGCCATCGCGGGAGTTCTGCCCCACGATCATGCCTTCATAAATGTCTTCGGAAGGACCGACGAAGAGGATGCCGCGCTCTTCGAGAGCTTCCAGCGAGTGCGCCATGGCCTTGCCCTGCGCCATGGAGACGAGGGTGCCGTTCTGGCGGGTGCGAATCCGTCCAATCTCGGGGCGATACTCTTTGAAGAGGTGGGACATCACTCCGTGACCGCTGGTCAGGTTCATGAGCTCGAACTCGAAACCGATGAGACCGCGGGTGGGAATGACGACCTCGAGGTAGGTCATGGAACCCCGGGGTTCCATCATCTCCACGGTGCCTTTGCGGTTGGCGAGAGCCTGAATGACGCCACCCTGGGTGCCTTCGGGCAGCTCGAGGTAGAGCGTCTCGTAGGGCTCCATCATCTGACCGTCGACTTCCTTCAAAATCACCATCGGGCGGGAAACAAGCACCTCGTAACCTTCGCGACGCATGGTCTCGACGAGAACGGAGATTTGCATCGCCCCCCGGGCGGAAACGTTGAACACCCCCCCTTCATCGGACTCGGAGACTTCAATGGAAATGTTCGTTTTGATCTCGCGCTGAAGACGATCCCAAATCGCGCGGGAAGTCACTTTTTTGCCGTCCAAACCGGCGAAAGGACCGTCATTGACCGCGAATTGCATCTGAACGGTAGGCGGGTCGATCGCCACAAAGGGGAGCGCTTCCACGCTCTCGTTGGCAACGAGGGTCTCGCCAATGTCAACGTCTTCAAAGCCGGCAATCCCGATGATGTTGCCTGCCTCACCCACTTCCGCCTCGATGTTACCGAGCTTGGTGTATTCAAAAACCTTGGTCACCTTGGCCCGCTGGCGGGTGCCATCCTTGAGCACGCGAAAGACGCTGTCGCCCTTGCGCACGCTGCCGGCCTGAATCTTGCCCAGCGCCACCCGACCGACGTAGTCGTCCCAGTCGATGTTGCTGACGAGCATCTGGAAATCACCCTCGGGCTCGGCCGTCGGGGCCGGAACGCGATCGACGAGCACCTCAAGGAGGGGCTCCACCGATTCGCGGGGGTCATCGAGGTTGCGCACGAAGAAGCCATTTTTGGCGGAGCCGTAAACGACCGGGCTCTCGAACTGCTCTTCGCTGGCTCCCAGCTCGAGAAGCAGCTCCAGCACACGCTCTTCCACGCCCTCGGGATCAGCGGCATCGCGATCGATCTTATTGATCACCACGATGGGCCAGAGGCCGGCTTCGAGCGCCTTGCGCAGCACGAAACGGGTCTGCGCCTGCGGTCCCTCGTAAGCATCGACCACCACGAGCACGCCATCGACCATGCGCATCACGCGCTCCACCTCGCCCCCGAAGTCGGCGTGGCCGGGAGTGTCCACGATGTTGATGGTGTAGTCGCGCCACTGCACGGCGGTGTTCTTCGCCTTGATGGTGATGCCCTTTTCCTTCTCCAAGTCCATGGAATCCATGGCGCGTTCGGCAAGTTGCTGGTGGGCTTCCACAGCCCCACCGGCCTTGAGGAGTTCGTCAACAAGGGTGGTCTTGCCATGGTCAACGTGGGCGATAATGGCCACGTTGCGGAGAGTTTCGAGAGCGCTCATAGGGATGTCGGGGGCGCTGTCTGCCTTGTTTTTTAGCAAAAGTCCACCTTTGTACTGAGAATTTCTTTTCCCATTGGAACGACCGCAAAGAGATGGCCACAGGGAAGGGTACGGTTTACTCTCACCCTCAAGATCATGTCCCTGCCTGAATTCCGATTGAACCAAGTCCCCGCTGTGCTAGAATTTGATGATGAAACCGAAAGGACAGCGTTGGGTCTCGGCAGAAGAGATGCTCGCGCAAACCCGCCGCAATCGTCGCGAAGCAGCCAAACTCGAATTGAGAACTGGGCCCGTGCTGCCGGAAGATGCCTTACGGAAGGAGAGCTCGGAGCCCGCCTCGACGGAGCCCAAATTGAAAGCGAGCTGAGTGACATTTTCCGCGAAACTCCGGATTTCGGTCGCTCGGTGGCCGAACGGCTCGTGCCTTTTCATGACGAGCAAAGCCAAGGAGCTTGGTCCCTCATCGGAGCGGGAGGCGAATCTGTTGTTTTCGGCGATCCCACCCATCAGCGGGTACTCAAACTGCTCTCCCCGGCGGGTCGCGCGAGGTTTGGCTGGGTCCTTGACCAGGACAGGGACCAACAATGGGGACTCCGCAAAGGAGCCCTCGCTGCGGCCCTGCGACGTTACCACTTAGCTGAACAACTTTTCCCCTCTGGCTTGGAAATCGAAGCGATCGGGGCCGGATGCAGCTTCCTACTCCTGAGCCAACCCTTTTTTGTCGGCAGCCATCCAGAGCCCAGTCAACTTGCCGCTGAAATGCAGACTCGAGGCTGGGAACCCCACCGACCGTCGAGTCAACTCTCGACCCTCCTGAACTTGAGCTGGAAGAAGGGTCACCAGCTCGCCACCGACGTGCGCCCGGAAAATGTGATCCTGGCCGAAAGTGATGGCAAACTCTACCCCTTCGATTTCATTGTTGGTCAGGAGCCATCTTGATAATCGACCAACCCAACGCTGCGAGTATAAGGGGCAGACTTTGTGAAAAATTTCACAATCTCCTTGCCGGATGGGGGCACTTGCGGCCTTAATTCGGCGGCAAATTAGGCATGAGCGATTCCGCGACCACTACTTATGAGGCCCCTGATTCAGCAGCCCGGGCGGCCGCTGGCATTGAGGATTATCAGGCCGAGACCACTGACCTCCTCGGCGAGAAAATGGTATTGAACATGGGTCCCTCCCACCCGGCGACCCACGGCGTCTTGCGGCTCATCCTCGAGCTTGATGGCGAGGTCATTACCAAGGCTGATCCGGACGTGGGCTTTCTCCATCGCGGCGATGAAAAGATCGCGGAGAACATGCACTACAACCAGTTCGTGCCCTACACCGACCGACTCGACTACCTTGCCCCCTTGGCCAACAACGTGGCCTATGCCTGCACGGTGGAAAAGCTCATGGGCTGGGAACTGCCGCCCCGGGGTCAAGCCCTGCGCGTGCTCTGCTGCGAGCTGGCCCGCATCTCCGCCCACATGCTGGGAGTCGGCGTCTGCGCCATGGACGTGGGCGCGATGACCGTGTTCCTCTACACCTTCACCGAACGCGAAAAGATTTACAACCTCTGCGAACAGCTCACCGGGGCCCGTTTCACCACCTCCTACACCCGCGTGGGCGGACAGTTGCGCGACATGCCGGAGGGCTTCGAAGCCCAGCTGCGCAAGAACCTCGACGAGTTCGAGGAGTCCATTGACGAGATTTCCAAGCTGCTCGACAAGAACACGATTTTCATCAACCGGATGGCCGATGTGGGCGTCATTTCCAAGGAAGACGCCATTGCCTACGGCATCACGGGACCGAACCTGCGCGGCTCCGGCGTGGCCCGTGACCTCCGCAAAGACAATCCTTACTTGGGTTACGAGCAATACGACTTCGATGTCCCCATTGCGGAAGAAGGCGATTGCTACGCACGTTATCAGGTGCGCATGGAAGAGATGCGCCAGTCCGTGCGCATCATCCGGCAAGTCCTCGACACCATGCCCGAGGGCCCCATCAACTTGGTCGACCCCAAGAACATGCTGCCCGCCAAAGAGCGCGTGCTCATGAGCATGGAGGAGCTCATCCACCACTTCATCGTCTCCACCCAGGGCCTCGATGCCCCGAAAGGCGAGGTCTACTTCGGAGCCGAGAATCCGAAGGGCGAACTGGGCTTTTACCTCTGCTCCAAAGGCGGAGGGGTCCCCTATCGCCTCAAGATTCGCAGCCCTTCTTTCATCAATCTTTCCCTCCTCGACGAACTCCTCCCCGGCCACATGGTCTCCGACATCCCAGCCATCCTCGGCTCGCTGGATTTCGTGATGGGAGAATGTGACCGCTAGCATTTCAGCCGCAAAAATGCTCAGAAAACGCAAAAATGACGGAACGGGAAATCTTTCAGCTTTGCGACCAAATCAGAGAAACTTCCTTCGCTCTTCACCGTTTTCCTTAGGCACGGGCTCAAAGAAAAATTTATGAAAATGGACTCGCTCATCGACTTACCAAGCAAGGCTACGCTGTCACCCAGCAAAGCCAGCTCCAAGTCTTTGACGAAGATCATTTTCTATTGGGCACCCTCGAGATGGACCTTGTGGTTGAAAACGAAATCATCATTGAACTCAAGGCCGTTAAGAACCTTACGAACGAACATGTGGCCCAACTGCTTGGCTACTTGCGAGCCACCCGTAAGGAACACGGGCTCCTCATCAACTTTGGAAACCCAAAGCTTCAAATCAAAAAGTATATCCTCTCCAAAGACCTCTGATTTTTCCCGCTCCGGTCCGTCCTTTTTGTGGATTCTGCGTCCTTTTTGCGGCTAAACACAACTTCACAGCCATGTCCCAAAGCATTCTCGATAAAACCATTGCTTCTCCGGAGACCCCGGGCACGAAGCACTTCCCGCCCTTCAACGCCGACGACGCTCTGAACTCGGCAGCAGCGGAAGCGATTTCCCATTATCCCGAGGACCAGAAGCGCTCGGCCGTGCTGCCCCTGCTCCACCTCGTGCAGCACCGCTTCGGCTACATCTCCGCGCCCGCCATCGACTGGGTGGCCCAACAGCTCGGCATCGAGCCCATCAAAGTGGTCGAAGTGGTCACCTTCTACCCCGGTCTGCGACAAGCAGCGCCTGGCAAGTTCCACATCCGCGTCTGCCGCACCCTTTCCTGTGCCATGGCGGGCTCCTACGAATTGATGGAAAAGCTGGCCGAGGCGACTCAGATTGATCGCAGCACCGTTAGCCACGCAAACCCCATCGCGGTTTCGCCCTGTGGCAATTACTCGGTGGAATTCGCGGAATGCCTCGCCTCCTGCGGCACCGGCCCGGTCTGCATGGTCAACGACGATTTCCACGAAGCGGTCGACCCGGCCGAGGTCGCAAAACTCCTCGCGAACTACCCGAAATCGTCTTAATTTTTTGCCATGGCAGCCATTCTGGACCAAATCCTCGCCTCCCCCAGCGCGCCCCTGCACATCCAGCGGGCCAACGAGGCTTTGGCCACCGAAGCCACTGCCCGCGAGAAGTTTCGCGACGACATCCAGCCCCACGACAAGGCCGAGTTCATCAACGGCGAAGTGATCATGCATTCCCCTGCTCGCTCCCAACACAACCAAGTCCGGCATTTGCTGGAAAGGATTCTCAGTATCAAAACGGACCAACAGGAAGGCTTTCTCACCTCCGAGAAAGCCCTCTGCGCCTTTACCCGCAACGACTACGAGCCCGACATCCTTTGGTTTGGCCCCGAAAAAGCAGCCTCCATCGAGCCCCGCACCCTCATTCACCCCGTGCCGGACTTCATCGTGGAAGTGCTCTCCGATAGCACGGAGAAACGAGACCGGGGCGTAAAGTTCGAGGACTACGCCGCCCATGGGGTGGCCGAGTACTGGCTCATCGAGCCCTACGAGCGCTTCATCGAACAATACCGACTGGGAGACGGCGAGTATCACCTCCACGAAAAGCTCTCCCACGGCGATATCACGCCCCTCAGCTTTCCCGACCTCACCATCCCCCTCGCCGCGATTTTCGAACGCGAGGCCAATCTCACTTTTCTGAAAACCCTGCTAGCCTAGCACCAGACGTTTCCCATCCACCTCTTTTCCCATGTCCATCACATACAAATCCGGTAAAGAACCGCTCGCCCAAGAGCATCGTCTCATTTTCCGCAACATCGATCGCGAGGGCTGGAATCCCTCCATGGCGCGCGCCTTGGAAGAGAATTACTACGAGATGGCCAAAAAGGCCCTCCAGATGGACCCCAAGGACATCACCAACGAGGTCAAGACCTCGGGCTTGCGCGGACGCGGTGGGGCCGGCTTCCCCACCGGAGTCAAGTGGGGCTTCATTCCCCCCAACAACACCAAGCCCGTTTACCTGATCTGCAACTGCGACGAATCCGAGCCCGGCACCTTCAAGGACCGCTACATCGTTCATCAAGACCCCCATCAGCTCCTCGAGGGCATGATCATCTCCTGCTTCGCGGTCGGGGCCCACACCGCCTACATCTACATGCGGGAGGAATTCCCCGAGGCGGCCCAAATCATGGAGAAAGCAATCGCGGAATGCCGCGAAAAAGGCTTTCTCGGCAAAGGCATCTTCGGCAGCGACTTCGACCTCGAGATCTACGTGCACCGCGGCGCCGGGGCCTACATCTGCGGGGAAGAAACCGGCCTCATCGAGTCCCTCGAAGGCAAGCGCCCCTACCCGCGCATCAAGCCTCCCTACTTCCCCGCCGCCCTTGGCCTCTACATGGCTCCTACCATCGTGAACAACGTGGAATCGCTCTGCCACGTGAAGCACATCCTCGAGATGGGTGGCGAGGAATACGCCAAGCTGGGCGTCCCCCGCAACACCGGCACCCGCATCCTCTGCGTCTCCGGCGACGTGAAAAAGCCCGGCTACTTCGAAGTCGAGGTCGGCAAGGTGACCATGCGCGAGCTCCTCTACGAGATGTGCGGCGGACCCAAAGACGGCCGCGAGTTCAAGGCCGTCATCCCCGGCGGCTCCTCAGCGAAAATTCTCCGCTGCGACGAGACCTTCAAAATCGGTCGCGGTGACGAGGCCAAGGACCTCGACTTCTGGGACATCCCCATGGACTTCGACACCCTCGCCGCCTGCGGCTCCATGGCCGGTTCCGGCGGCGTCATCGTGATGGACGATTCGCGCAAAATCTCCTGGGTCCTCAACAACATCAATCACTTCTACGCCCACGAGAGCTGCGGCCAGTGCACGCCCTGCCGGGAAGGAAATGGCTGGATGAAAAAGGTCTCCGACCGCATCGCCTCCGGTCAAGGCACCCCCAACGACATCGACACCCTCGAGTCCATCGCCTACCAAATCGACGGCCGCACCATTTGTGCCTTTGGCGAAGCCTCCTCCTGGCCGGTGGAAGCGATCATCGCCAAGTTCCGCGACGAGCTGCTCGCCGAAACCAGCGCTGACAACGAGGTCAAATCCACCGAGCAAAAAGAGCGCGAGAAATTCCTGCAACCGGCCTAGAATAGGGTTGCTGACGCCTCCTGCGGCCATCCGTCGCTGCGACTTCCCAGCCGCAGAGGCAATGACTCACTGTTTTCCGAACTTTGCATCGAAGGCCTCCCCCAAGGTCTCCGCCCGCTCGATTTGCTCCTCCCAGTAGCCAATTTCACTTTCCCAATCGAAACCCGAATCCCGTGGATCGTGCCTTAGAATAAACCAGGCTCTTGTCTCTTCGGGTTCGACAAGATGTGTGTCCAGTCGTGCCCGCTGTTGCCACTTCATTTGATCGCGCCCCACTGAAAAACCCGTGCAGATCAGGGCAAACAGCAAGGTCACGAACATCCTTTTGAGCAATCCCTTTTGGGACCGTGTGCCAAAATATACTGCCAACAAGCAAAAGAGGCTCAAGGGAATGGCCACCAAAATAAAGACTTCCCGAAAGTTCAGACCAAAGAGAGGAGTCTTCTCAATCCAGAACACCACATCCAAGCCACTAGAGCTATGGGTCACAATCCACAGGACGAACTGAATCCAAGTGAACCACCACAGCATCCCACAGTTCACCCACATCAACATGGCTTCGCGATAGCGGTATGGCGACGGCTCGTGTTCTCGGGGGAAACATTGACGCCGCAAAACCAAAGATCGAGTGACGGGAGGAAAAAGCAGTTTCACTTGAGCCAAGCTATTTTCGCTCCCTGGAGATGCCCATTACAAGATAGGACCCCAATCACACCCCTAGCTCCTCCCTCACCTTCTTCGACAGGCCAGCGACGACGAGCTGGTAGGAATGATCAATGAGCTCGCGGACGAGCTTGGGCGGGAGGGAGCCATCGAAGCGAAGGGTGTTCCAGTGCTTTTTGTTCATGTGATAGCCCGGGTCAATGGCTTCCCATTGATCGCGGAGATCAACCGCGCGCTCCGGGTCACATTTCAGATTCATCCGTCCTTCCTCGTTTTCCAAGCCCGCGGTGGCGAACATCTTGCCCGCCACCTTATAAACGAGGACATCGGGGCCAAAGGGGCTTGTCTCTTCGGTCGCGGGAAGGGACAAACAGTGCTCGATCGCGTCTTGCAAATCCATCGCGCGCCACCCTAGCCCAATCATGCCTGCAGATCCGCTCAATTTCATCGTCATCGGCGGAGGGGCCGCCGGCTTCTTTGCCGCCATCGCCGCCGCCGAACAAGGAGCGGAGCGCGTTCTCATTCTGGAAAAAGGCAAGGAGGTGCTTGGGAAAGTCCGCATCTCCGGCGGGGGCCGCTGCAATGTCACCCACGCCGCCCCCCACCCGCGGGAACTGGTGCGGCATTACCCGCGTGGCTGGCGCAGCTTGCAAGGGCCCTTCCACCGCTTCAATGCCCGACATACCATGCGCTGGTTCGAGGCCCGCGGCGTCGAGCTGAAGACCGAGGCCGATGGCCGCATGTTCCCCACCACCGATTCTTCCCAAACCATCATCGATTGCCTCACCCATGCCGCCGAGGAGGCCGGAGTCGAGGTCCGCACCCGCTGCAAAGTGACCGGTCTCCAAGCCCTCCCCGAGGGCGGTTACGAGCTCAGCCTGGCCGATGGCTCGACCCTACGCAGCGCGCAAGTGCTCATCGCCACCGGGGGGCTACGCGGCGCGGAGGGACGTCGCCTGGTGGAGGAAGCAGGGCACGGGTTCACCGCCCCGGTGCCTTCGCTTTTCACCTTTCACATCGATGACGAGCGCTTGCGCGACCTGCAGGGGGTGAGCGTGCCCGACGCCACCGTGAAGGCCTGCGGAATTACGGAATCCGGACCAGTGCTCATCACCCATTGGGGGCTGAGCGGGCCGGGGATTCTGCGGCTCTCGGCCTGGGGGGCCCGGGAGCTGGCCGATTGCGATTACCGCTGCGAGCTCACTGTCAACTGGACGGGCTCACAAAAACCGGAAGCCATCGCCGCCCTCCTCACCCGGGAACGCCAGGCCCACGGCAAGCGCACCATCCGCAAGCGCTCGCTGGTGGAGGGCATCACGGCCCGCTTCTGGGACCGCCTCTGCGCGGTTTCAGGCATTTCCGAAGGGCAAACCTGGGCCAATTTGACCAAGGAACAAAGCCGTCAGCTGGTCGGGAACCTCACCGCGGCGCGCTTTGCGGTCACGGGCAAGAGCACGAACAAAGACGAATTCGTGACTTGCGGCGGGGTGCCGCTCAAGGACCTGGTGCCCCAGACCATGGCCAGCAAAAGCAGCCCGGGCCTTTACTTCGCGGGCGAAGTCCTCGATGTCGATGGCATCACAGGCGGTTTCAACTTCCAGAACGCCTGGACCACCGGCTATCTCGTCGGCTCGGCGGTGGCCAGCAACCTACAGGGGACGACAGAGGACGAAGGGTGAAATGACGAGGGCCTCGAAGCGGGTATCGCTCTCTTCCCATTGAAAAACGTGCAGAGCCTCGATTTTCACCAAATCGCCGCTCTTGAGCCAGCCCTTCACCGCTGCGGAATCGTCCTTCGCCATGGCCTCGCCCACCGTCGTCATGTCCAGCTCGGGATCGACGAAGTAGAGGCAATCGCGCTCGTAGTGGGGCTTGAGGTAGCTCCAATCGA
The DNA here is from genome assembly GCF_016595415.1 of Roseibacillus ishigakijimensis. Taxonomy (GTDB): domain Bacteria; phylum Verrucomicrobiota; class Verrucomicrobiia; order Verrucomicrobiales; family Akkermansiaceae; genus Roseibacillus; species Roseibacillus ishigakijimensis. Next base: position 67,441 of record NZ_JAENIO010000011.1, on the reverse strand, counting down.
CCTCCCCCTGGAACTTGGCCAGCTTCTCGGCATCGGTGGCGGTATCTTCTCCGAGCATGGCATACTTCATGGGCTCGGGTTGACTGGGGTCTTGCGAAATCATGGGGCGAGGTGCTAGCGCAAAGAGGCCGCCTTGGCGAGAACGAGCGGGGAAAAGTCACGAGTTCGCAAGAACCCGCAATTCCTGCGGCCCCTTGGAGAGCAGGCCTCCCTTCACGATGCGGCAGCGCAAGCCCCCCTTCCCTTTCAAAAACTCCTCCACCCCGGGGGCACAGGCCTCGTCCATCCAGTAGCAGGGCTTAGCCTCCTCGCTCCCGGTGAGCTCTAATTCTCCGAGAGCAAAGCGCTTGCCGATGAGCGCATTGAGGTCCATTCCGCGCACGATGACGTTGCGCCGAAAGACACTGGGCGGCAGCTCGGGCAGGGCAAACTGCTCCCGCACCGCCAGCCAGACCGCCTCGTCAAAGAAAGTGATCTGCCCTTTGAAATCCGGCTTGTAGTCGAAATAGCGGTCTCCCGCGATGCCCTTGCCCGCCACCAGCTCGATCTGTTCTTGGTCCACGATCTCGTAGTTCTCGCGCCCGAGTCCATGGCGCCCCTTGAAATCGTGCCCCGGCGATACAAACAGATGGGTCAGCTCAACGAGAGAAGTAGCAGCAGTCATCACCGCCAGCCTACTCGCATCGGCTCGAAAATGAACGAGAAATTTCCGCCGGGGAATTTAGCCTGACAAGTTCCGCCCTTTGGCCGATAACACCACCAGTGTCCGCCATTCGTGTCCAAAATCTCTATCGCTACTTCGGTCCCTTGAAAGCCGTCGACGGCATCAGCTTCGAAGTCCCCCACGGCTCGGTCTGCGGCTTTGTGGGAGCCAATGGCGCGGGAAAAACGACCACCATGCGCATTCTCGCCACCCTCGACTACCCCACCATGGGCACGGCCGAGGTCTGCGGCATCAATGTCGTCCACCACCCCGACAAGGTGCGCGAGCTCATCGGCTGGATGCCCGATCACTTCGGCAACTACGAGCACATGACGGTGCTGGAATACCTCGACTTCTACGCCCGCGCTCTTGGCTACCGCGGGACGGAACGGCGCGAGCGCATTCAGGAAGTGATGGACTTCACCGACCTCGAGCCCCTCGCGGACCGGCTTTCCAACAAGCTTTCCAAGGGCCAAACCCAGCGCCTCGGCCTCGGCCGTGCCCTTCTCCACGACCCGCAAATCCTCATCATGGACGAGCCCGCCGCCGGGCTCGATCCCAAGGCCCGGGTGGAGCTGAAGCACCTCATCCGCATCCTGGCCGAGGAGGGCAAGACCATCTTCATCAGCTCCCACATCCTCTCCGAACTGGGCGAGATGTGCGACAGCCTGCTCTTCGTCAACGGCGGACGCATCGTCCACCACGGCGATGCCGATTCCCTCAAGCTGGGCTCCGACGCCACTGGCGGGGTCTACTATGATGTCCGTCTCGCCAGCCGCCCGGAGGCGCTGCAGGACTGGGCCCTGCTCAATCCCGAAGTGGAATTCGTGGAGGAGCGCAAGCAGGGAGGCCGCATCCGCCTGGCCTCTGCCGAACCGGCGAAAGCCGCTGAAGCCTTGCGCCGGATGGTGAAAGAGGGATTGGAAGTCGTTGAATACCATCGCGAAGAGCGCAATCTCGAAGACGCCTTTATCGACATCCTCGGCCGCTTGGAAGAAGGAGCGCCCCCCATCCTTTCTCCTGTCGAAAAAGAAAAATAGGCACTTTTCTTTCGCTTACGGCTCTCTTTTACTAAGAGTTACCCCCTTTCATCCGTTGCTATTGTCGGAGTCTCGCTTGATTGCTTCTTGCCAGCAATTGGGCTAACCTATTTGATTCACCCAATCCAAGCACCATGAGCCTGCACGCCCAACTTTCGCCCGAAGCGGCCGAGCGTCTGCGCATTCAAAAGCGCAATTCGACCTTGGCCAGTCTCCTCATTTCCATTCTCTCCATCGTTTTGGTTGGCCTCATTTTGGCCTTTGTCCTGATGAAAGGCATCAATCTCGAGCAACCGGACATCGTGACCTACAAGGCCTCGGCGAGTAACAACGACGACTTGGAGCAAAAGGAAATCAACCCCTCCATCCAGCGCAAACCCTCCGCCCCCTCCTCAGCGATGGCCAAGGTCATTGCGGCCAACACCACCAGCCCGACAGCCATCCCAGTCCCGGATGTTGACATTCCCCTGCCGTCCACCGACTTCGGTGATGGCGACGACTTTGGTGCCGGGTGGGGCTCCGGAGGAGACGGCGGCGGCGGTGGCTTTGGCAATATCCCTGCCGAAATGCGCAAGCGCTGCTCCCTGAGCGACCGCCTCCAGCGCTTGGCTGAAAACGGCGGCAACGAACAGTGTGAAGAGGCCGTCATGAAGGCCCTGCGCTGGCTGAAGGATAAGCAGAAACCCGACGGCAGCTGGGGAGGCCAAAAGCCGGTGGGGATGACCGGTCTCGCCCTCCTCGCCTATCTGGGCCACTGCGAAACCCCCCTCTCGGAAGAATTCGGCGACGCGGTCACCAAAGCCATGGTCTACCTGGTTGACAACAACATGAAACAGAACGGCCGTTCCGCTTCCGACCTCCAGGACAAACACTGGTGCTACGAGCACGCCATCGCCATGTATGCCCTCAGCGAATCCTACACCTTCTGCAAACAACTGGGTATCGAAAACGTGGTTCCCCAAATGAAAGAAGCAGTCGAAGCCGGCACCAACTGGATCATCGACAACGCCAACGACAAAGGAGGCTGGGGCTACAGCTACTACGAACGTGCGGACTCCTCCATCGTCGCCTGGCACATGCAAGCCTTGAAGGCCGCTAGCTCGACCGGGCTGGACTTCAGCAAAATGCGCCGCACCATCAACGGCGGCCTCGACTTCCTGGAAGCCACCCAGGCCAAAAACGGCGGCTTCGGCTACACCGGCAAGCAACCCGTCGGCAGCGCGAACGGCCACTTCACTCTCACCGGAGCCGGTGCCCTCTGCTTCCAACAGCACAAAGGGGTCTCGAACTCCAATGCCCGCAAAGGCGTCGGCTATATCGAGGACAATGCCACCTTCAGCTTCGCTCAGCGCGACAACAATCTCTACGAGCACTACTACAACTCCCAGGCCATGATCAACCACGGCGGGAACGCTTGGAAAAAGTATAACGAACTCGTGAGAGACGAACTCCTCAAGAGCCAACGGGAAGACGGTAGCTGGCCCGGCAACACTGGCCCCGGCAACCACGGCGACCCCGTTTACTCGGTCGCTCTCGCCACCCTCATGCTGGAAGTTTACTACCGCTTTCTCCCCGGCACCGGCTCAGCAGGCTGAAGCCGGCCCCCTCCTCCCCCCTTCCAAACGAAAAAGGCTCCCCAAGCAGGGAGCCTTTTTTCGTTCGGGAAGCCGTCAGCGAACAGAAAGCAATCAGTCCTCCCGCACCTGAAAGAACTGCTTGGGTTCATTACTGAGATCGACATGAAAGCTTGTCGACAAGCTCTGCATCCCCTCCTGCCCCGGCACGAGGGTGAACTCGACCCCATCCACCGAGCGGTAGATACTATAAGTCGAGTTGGGCGACCCTTCCTCCCAAGAGAGCTGCACTTTCTGTTGGCCGCTATCAAAAGAAAAATCAGCAAGCTCTAACACCGGAGGGCCGACTTCGAAGCGGAACCAAGCCTGCTCAACAGGGGCGAGCACGCCAGATTCCGTTTGGCCATTGTAGTTCAGCACATACTCCCCCTCCGTGGTGGCCCCATTGACGATATCGGTGACGAAGTGCTCACGAAAAACGAGATCGTAGCCTCCCACGGTCAGATACCACACCCCCACCGGAAGAGCGCCCACTCCACCTTGCGAATATTGCAACAGGCTCTGGGTGACACCCGGTTGATAATCATCATTGCGATCAAAAAAGAAGCCATGTTGATCGTAAACCGCAATCTCAGTGTCGAAATTGGAGGCGAGAAAACTCAACTCCAGCGGCTCTCCCTGCCGGACCAAAACTCCCAAATCGGTATAGGCCGGTGGCTCCGCAATGGTGAAGCGATAGAATTTGACCGAAGTGGCGGCGAAAGAAAAATCAAAGAATCCGAAGCGGAAAAGCGGCTCCGTGTGCCTGCCCTGCGAGACATTCAGCTGGAATGGCCCATTGCTTCCGGCTGCCACCACCGCGAAATCCTCGCCAAAGGTCGAGCCCTCGTTGGCGACTGCCAGAAAGTAATCGCCGGCCTCGAGTCCTTCGCTCGCCAGCACGTCATCCCCGCCAACCGTGGCCGCTAGGAATTCGCCACTCTCGCGATACAAACCCAAGATGGCGGCATTCTCATTACCGGTAGAACTGATCGTGCTGAACCGCACAAACTGGTTGGGAGTGGAAAGGGTTCCCAAATGCTCGGCCAAATCCAAAGCGGAGGCACTTCTAGCCGCCAAAGTGGAGGAAAACTGGACGTCATTGCGAACAGGCTCGTTCTCAGGATGGTCAAAGCCGTCGAAGCTCTCGGCAACCAGGTAATAAATCCCCGGCGGGTATCCTCCCAGATATTCCTCAGTGTTCAGCCCGAAATCCTGAGGCGCCATCGCAAGGGTCGCGATCGCCTTCTTTTTCCCGTTAAGCGGCTCCTCCACGACATCTGGAACTTCGAGGAGAAAAAAGTCCGGATCGCCCGTCAAACTACTACTCGAAAGATAGAGCTTGGCAGGTGCGGTCAACTCGAAGCGATAAACCCGCTCGTGTCCCCAGTTTCCTTCAAAATTCCATTGAAAGCCATTCTCGAAATAACGATTGCCAGTGTGGAAGTCAGCTCGATTGCGAACAGGACCACCGCTGCCCGAGGTGTTCCCCTGCACGTTTTTCACCCCCGAAGGAGCAAGAGTGCCTAGATTGGAATCGACGACATACTGGGCTCCGAGAGAGCCACTGCCACAGGCGACAAGAAACAGAAACTCAGCTTTTTTCATGGCTAGAGGAATAGAGGAATAAGATTCAATTGACCGGAACGGGGAAAACATCAGGTTGAGATTGCGGGCTTGGGCTCCCTGCCTCTCGCAAACAGTCCCCAGCAAAATCCGCATAGAACGATGGTCACAAGGTGAATCGAATAAACGGAAAGGGGAAAGTCGACGGTGGAATGGAAACCAACCATGAGAATGGAAACCATCATTCCCCGGACCAAGGGTTGCTCATGACGGGGCAACTTATAGCGAAAAATGATCCACAACCCGCAAGCAAGTGCTCCCACCCCCAGAAGAAACCAACCGGCGGCGCCTAGATAGCCCCACTCAACCAAGGTCTGCAACGGGTCGGAATGACCGTGATGCCACCGGCCTTTTGCAATCGGATTTTCTTCTCCCTCAGGAGTGACGGTGAAGTAAGGCACGAGATGAGGAAACGAACCAGGGCCGAAACCATGCCAACTCCCCTCCTCGGGACCTGACATCCGCACCATCAAGGCCATCATCTCCTGCCGGGAGGTCATCGAGGTTTCAGAATTCTCGGCAAAGGCCATCAAGAAGCCCTCCCACCTTTTGATCGAATTCTCGATTCCCAATATCACCAGAGTGGTCGCAAAGAGCCAGACGAAGACAGTGAAGATCATTCTTTCCAGCCTTCTTCTTTTGTCGGAAAAGAATTCATTCAGAGCAAAGAGCACCCGCTTCCCGTTCCAGATCAGCATCAACGGGATGAGGAGCAGGGTGACCAAAACCGCTCCCTTCGAAGCAGTCGCCAGAACACCGGCCAGGATGATGACGGAAACGATGGTCCAGACCATCTGGAAGGATCGTCTTGCGGGGTCCCCCATTTCGGCAAACATCAGCCCCATGGCGAGAGGCAGGCAAAGATTTAAAAAAGCGCCTGCATTGGCATGATAGATAAAAGGGGCGAAGAAATAGGAAGCTCGCGAATAGGGATCGTCGATCCACCAGACCGTCTCTGCGCCCAACGCTTTATGAAAAAAGCCAATCAAGGCCACCACTGCGCCCGAGACGGCCACTATCTTGAGGAAAACCTTCCAACCACCGAATTCACTGGCGCGGACGGCGGCGAAGAGAGCCAAGAGAGTCAGGGTGACCTCGACCATCACGCGCAAACTGGAGGACAAGGTCAAGGTGCCGGGGGCCGAGTCCAAGGGTAAGGGCCTTCCCTCCACGGTAGAGAACAACCACAGATCCATAGAATGATCCGTGCGGGCGTTGATCGTCATATACCACCCGAAGAGAAAAATAATTCCAGCTGAGACCCAAAGGCCCAGGGGAGCACGGGGTAGCACCCGCCGCCTCTCCAGGAGAAAAAGACAAATCAAACCGGTCAAGCCCGCCAAAGTAGCCGCCACGGTGCGGTAGCTGCCCGATACGGAACCAAAGACCAGAATGGTCCAGAGCAGTGAAAGCACCACGGCGGAGAAACAAATGCGATTCTTTAATTTACCCTTCAAAACAAACCTAATGAAAATCTAACCCATCCTACTTCAGCCCCTTTATCGTCCCGTAATCGCCTGCCTTTCAGCATGGAGGACGAAAAAAGCCCGCTCTTCAGAAGAAAAGCGGACCTGCCTGACGATTCTTGGATAATTTGCGGTTCGTGCGCGAGACTGTTAGCGCTGGCGACGGCGAAGAGCGAGACCGAACAAAGCGGAACAAGCCAAGAGTGCTGCCGAGGGTTCGGGAATGTGCACCGCCGGATCGCCCGCCACATCTTCGTAGGTCAGCTCGATGAAGTTCGCGGAGCTAATACCGCCACCGATATCAGGAATGTAGTTCAAACGGGCGTAACCGTAATAAGTCTCGCCACCAACGACAAAGGACAGGCCGAAGTAGGCATCATTGCCACCAGCCCAGTCCCCGATGGTCGGAGTGGAAGCTTCCTCAGCAAGATTGCTGAAGCCGGGCTCAACCCCGCCGTAGGTCAAACCGGAACCAATCGTGAAGTTGGAGTTCAGGCCATAAGCGGTCGCTTCGAATGAGCCGCCATTGAGGGCGCCCACAACCGCGGAATCACCCTCTCCGAACAAAATCAAAGACCCCTGGCCGACGAAAGTGGCAATGAATTCATTGTTGCCATCATTGTCGATATCAAGGCCTGTAGAGCTGGTAGTCGTATCATTACTGACCAGGCTCGGACCAGCGATCGTCACCAAAGCGGCCTCACTGGTCACTGCCGCGCCCATTGCAAGGGAAGCCGCAGTGAATAAACGGAGCGAACTGAATCCTCCTTTTTTCATGAATTGTTGTTTCATAGATTTTACTAGTTTAAGGGAGATTGGGAATTAATAGGCAGTTGAGTGAGGCTTAAAGACAGCCAAGGCGGTGCGCAGGATGATTCGGATATCCAGTAAAAGACTCCAACTCCGGATGTAGAGCACATCGTGACGCGCACGGTTCCGGATATCACGAGCACTCTTCACCTCACCCCGGAATCCTCTCACTTGGGCGAGCCCCGTCACTCCCGGCTTGACGAACCGGCGGGTGCCATAACGCTCGAAATAGACTTGGAAGTCGTCTTCGTGAGCAGCCATGTGAGGTCTCGGTCCCACCACGCTCATGTGGCCCAAAAGCACATTGATAAACTGGGGAAACTCATCAATGCTTGTCTTCCGGAGAAGCCCGGACCCCGGAAAGAAGCGATCGTCATCGGCCGTGGCCTGCCGGGACTCATCGTCATTGGCCACTTTCATCGTGCGAAATTTGAAAATCTTGAAGGTGCGGTTGTTGGCCCCCATCCGCTCTTGCACGAAGAACATGGGCCCGGGAGAATAGCGACGGTGAAGGAACCAGACAAAAACCATCATCGGCGGAAGAACCAAGGTAATCGCAATCAGCGCCACCGAGCGGTCAAACACGGCTTTGACAAAGGTATTGAAGGTGTTTTCCAATGGGCTGGGAGGCGGGGTGAGCATTTCGATCTCGCCAACCCGCTCCACCACAAACCGACGCCCTTTACAACGCGAAAGCTCGAGCGGAATCCAGGTGCGGTGCCCACGCCGTTCGCCACGCTCAATGAGGTAATTGCTCACCTCCATGCGGTAGTAGTAGGCCGAGACAACAAGGAGATCGATCTCCAGTCCCTGCAAGGCAGCTTCCACTTCCGCAATGGTGGCATCGCTCTCGATGGTGATGATCTCATCTACCGAGAAGGCGGCACTTGAAGTCGTCATCTTGGCGATCACCGAAGAGGTCCAATCCTGGGGGCCCACCACCACCGTGCGGAGAGCCCAAGAATCCGACCGCTTCCGCAGGAGAGCAATCAACTCGCGAAACCAGAATCGATTTGAGAGGAGGAGAAGAAAAAAGGAAAAGACGGAGTAGCCCAGCAGAAATCCCCGCGCAATCCGCTGATCTCGCGAAAAAACGAGAAAAACCAGCAAGGCAATCGTCATCACCGAGGCCTGCCGCATTGTCACCCGCCAAGCCACCCGCCGGGATTGGCTCATGGCAAAGCGCAGATGCTCAGGCCGGGTGCTCACCTCCAGAGTGAAGGCCGCCATGATAATCGCCAGACACTTCAAATAGGGAATGAAGGGAATCTCCTGCCCATAAAGAAGACCTAGCACTAAAAATAAAACGAGAAGGTAGCTCAGTAAGAGCAGTGCTCCTTGCACAAGGGCATGAGCTTGGTAAAGATTGGATTCGCGAGTAGAGACCATAATGCAATTGGATATGGCAATACCCCAGGCGGGGGCGACCCAAGGCGCTAAAAAAAGATGAAAGAAAATCGCCTGCGAGCTTCAGAGCAATCCGGACCAAGGGCGGGGATCCACTTGGAATGGCTCTTCCAGCTGGGAGCGCAGCAGGCCGTTGATTCGAAAAATCGAGGACTTTCGCTCGCAAAGACGCGAGGAGAGTGAGCCCGCCCGGTTCAAGCAAAAAAAGCTTGAGAAACCGGACAGGCGAAAAGTCACCGCTCAAGAATTAACTTTTTGGACTGACTTGGGTTAGGAACCGAAGAAGAAGTTGTTGAGAGCATCACGCAACGAGGTGCGGAAAACTTCGAGCGGAACTTCGCCGCCTTCGCGAATGGTGTTGCCCAAGGATTCCATGACTTGATTATAAACTTGGGTCGCCTGGGCAGACTCAAGCGCTTTCTTCACCAGAACCTCTTGAGGAGCATCCTCCTCATAAGGCTCGGCAGGAGTGACCAAGGGACCCTTGGCGTTCTCCATGTTAAGAACCGGCTGTTGCCCGAGGCTTCCAGCGGTGAAGGTCTTCCCCATCAGGGGAGAGGATTCAGCCAGAGCGCCTTGGATGGCGAGGGCTGAGAACAACGTGGTGATAGCGATGGTTTTCATTTTGATATAGAGAATTGGCTAGTCAGGGGCGTAATAAGCATTTCGCAAACCAAGTCAAGCGAGGACCAGTGATTTTTCTACCATTTTAACTAGACAATTGAATCTGAACATCCTGAGAGGATTGAAAAAACTCCCCTCCTGCACCGATTCGTAGGAATCGAACCCGCTTGTTTTTCCTTGAAGTCAAGTGATGCGCCTAAAGGCCGCTTTTTCACTCTTGGGACAACTCCTTCATCTGACGGCAGACAGCCGACAAGACCGCATCCCGCTCCAGATTCCGCACGCAATAGTCCCTCGCCCTTTCGTTGACCACGCCCGGCGCTTTCTGATCGCGATGGGCCAGGAGGGCCTTTTGCAACGCTTCCGGTTCCTCCGGTTCGATGACGGTGACCATGCCAGGGTAGTTCTGGCCCAGGCGACCGAGCTCGGTCTCGCTTTCGGCGGTGATGATGGCCTCCCCTCCGACCGCCAAAATAGAGGTCAACTTGGAAGGAAGAACCGCGTCCGCCGCGCCCTTCTTTTGAATGACAAGATGCACATCCGCCGAGCGCAGCAAATCCGGCAAATCCTCATAGGGTTGCAGAGGGTGAAAGTGCACATTCGCCAGGCCCCGTCGCGTGGCTTCCGCCATCAGCTCCTCCTTAGCGGCCCCCTCCCCCACGATGATAAAGGTGAACTTAGCCCGTTTCCAGTGGCCATCTTTAACCTCTTCCTCCCCAACCACGACCTCGGAACCAGACCGCTCTCCAGAACCCTCGGCAAGCCCCTCCGCCACTTCCAGAACCATCTCCAGACCTTGCTTGCGACCGATGTTGCCGGAATAAAGCACAAAACAGTCGTCCTCGCCCATCCCCCACTCCTGGCGAAAATCACGCTGAGGCTTTCCGGGCGACATGAAATCGATATCCACCCAATTGGGAAAAAACGATATCTTCTCCTCGGGAATTCCCCGCTCCGCCAATTTGCCCATCATCACCTGCGAGATGGACGAAGTCCGGTCGAAGCGCCGCTTCAACCAAGCCTCCCAACCTGCAGCCCAAGAAAGCGCCTTCCCTTTTAGCCCGGAAGCCTTCGCCCCTTCCCCTGGAGCGCGGACTTCAGTCCGCCCCAACGAACCGACTGACTCCCCTTTGCTCTGAGGAGAGCTGAGGCTCGCCCTCCCTGATTCCAAGGAAGCGACACTGGCAACCACTTCATTCTCTCCTCTTTTTTCTCGTGTCTTGCTATCCAACTCCTTGGACAAGCCCAACATCGCCTCCATTTCAAAATCCTGCACATGCAACCACGACTTCGCTCCTGCGACCTTGGCGAAAATCAGACCGCCCGGAACCGTCATACTGGCAGGCTCCACCATAAACACCCAGTCCGGCCGCCAAAGCAAATGGCGCCAAAGCGCCACAAACCCGGTCACCGCAAAACTCCCCAAGTGAAGGAGACGCTTGAGAGTAGTGGGCTGGGCCGGGACATAAAAAGGACACCGCCACACCGGAACCCCCTCCACCACTTCCTTCTGGAACCAGAACTTGCGGTAGCCCTCCGCAATCTTCCAATGAGGATAATAAGGCGGCGTGGTGACCACCCGCACCTCCACTCCCTGCTGCTGCAGCCAAGGACCCATCTCCCCCGTGTAACGCCCAATTCCCGTCAACTCCGGGGCATAGTTCAAACCGTATATTAAAACCTTCATCCTATTTTCTAGATCGCGTTCCTCTCCCGGCCCTCGTCCCGCAAACACCCTTTCCTCGCTTCCCCCGAGTCGGCCGCCCATCCGGAAAAAATAGTTTAGCCAAAGCCAGCCGCCAACCCGGGCAAGCAGCTCGGCCGCTCCCACCCCTAGCAGGGAGAAAGCCAGATCGACGCCGGAAAAGGTGCGAGTGGGGACAGCCAGCTGGGCAAACTCTCCCACAAGAAGAGCAGCCAGGACGATGCCCAACAGGAACAGTCGCAGACTCGTCCATCGCGCCAGGAGGAGAGCCGGGACAATCGCGGCCCCGAAAGCCATCAACAGAGTGCGCAAATCGTCGTGGCCATCGAGCCAACGGGCACAAATATCCGGCATCCAAGTCAAAGAAGCGCTCCGCGGATCTCCCCGCAGCAAAAAAAGCGCCATCAATGGCACCACCCCAAAGAGCCAGAGCAGGGAGAGGAAGGCCGCCAACTGTCCCGACCACAAACCCGACCGTAGTTTGGGCCTACTCATTGAGGTCGCCCGGCTTCTTTCCATCGAACACCTAGTTCAATAGCAGGATTGCCTCCAAAAATGCGGTTCTCGGGAATATCTTTGGTGACAATAGAACCCGCAGTAAGAACTGTCTCCGCCCCGACAGTCACTCCAGGGCCAACAAAACATTGCGCGCCCACCCAAACTCCTTCCGAGATCGTGATAGGAGCATTCCGGTAACTGAAAGCCTCATCGCGGAAGTCGTGATTGCCAGCACACAAAAAAGCTCGTTGGGAAAGACAAGAATTCGAACCAATGGTTATCGGTTCGAAATTAAGAATAAACAACTCCTCCCCCAACCAAACATGATCCCCAACGATCAACTTCCAAGGGAAATGAATATTCACCCGAGGTTTAATCACCACACCGTCACCCACCTTGGCCCCGAAACTTCGGAGGATCTTGACTTTCCAAGAACTTGGCCAAGGAAGAGGAGAAAGAAAGAAGAGGCATTTGAGAAGATACCAGACGACCTCAACCCCTTTGTCACGCCCCCGATCCAGTCCTCTCTCTGAGTCGAAAAGAGCTAAATTTGCTGCTTTCATGCTAACGTTTTAATTAGTATCTTTAACTAGCGGTGAGACCGGCAGGCAGAGTCGAGCTGACGAGCAACACTCTGCCAACTGTAAGACTCCTCCATCATTTTCCGGCCAATCGCTCCCCGCTCTTGCCTCTCGCTATCCCCACAACCCAGAGCTTCCTGTAATGACGCACGAAATGACTCTGCATTAGGCAAGCACTGCCAAACCGCACCCTCTTCATACATTTCAGGAACATTGCACTCTGAAGTCACCACACAAGGTTTGCGATTCGCTAAAGCTTCTAAAACCGCCATCGGAAAACCCTCGGAATAACTAGGCAACACGAAGAGATCCGCACTCTGAAAAACCCGATGCTTCTCAAGCCCTCTTACCGGGGGCATTATCCGACATTGCTCGCCCAGATTGCGCTCTTTTATCATCTTTTCGATTTCACTCTGATACCCTCCCTCGTTCGGGCCCACAATGAGAAGCTCCCAGTCCTTGCCAACCTCTCCCAGTCCTGCCCAAGATTCAATAAGGATATCCAACCCCTTCTTTGGATGAAGCCTGGAGAGAAACAAAGCCCGCTTCGGACGCTTCTTATCAAATCGTGCATGTAAAGCCTCCTCAGGAGAGACCGCATCAATTTCTTCGAGATCAACACCGTTGGGTATCACTTCGATGGGACCGCGGTAGCCAAAGCCCCGCACCTGCAGTTCCTCCTTGTTTGTGAGAGCACGAATAAAGCTCACGGAATCCAAATTTCTTTTTTCGAAGAGCAGATTAACGAGTCCCTTCTTGATCTTGGAACGCCCTAGTATCCAGGGATCAAAGAAGCCGTGGATATGATAGATGAGAGACTTTCCTTGCCGTCGCGCCTCTCTTCCAAAGACGAAATTCGGATAAACATAGAGTCCGTGACCATGAATGTAGTCGGCCTCGCTCACAAAATCGCGGGCAACATTGGCTAAATAGGGAGAGTAATAAAAGGAATTTGGCTGAACACGCTGGAACTGATGGATTCCATTCTCTTCAGCAAAAGACTTCTGTGAAGTAGTAGCCACCAAGCGAGAGGAGGCACAGGAGAGCATGGCACCGTGTAATTGCCGGGCAGATACCCCAAGCCCCCCCCCTTCCATAGTTTCAAGCGATTGCACGAAATGGAGATGATTATAAGCCATTAACGCTAGGACATTTATAAACTAAACAATAGACTAAGAAAAACACTTCTCAAATAGAATAAAATCGGACCTTAACCTAAAAGATACTACCTCCAAGAGCAATTTAAATCGAATTTAGAATTCAACCAATCTCCAGAGCTCTCAATAAACGAATCCACCCAAATTCGATCCTCCATTTCGATCGAGAGATCGTTACTACTACGGCGGCGGAAGCATACAGTGCGCACAGACCGCCGCACCGCCTCTGGTAATAGGCCATAGTATTTATAGATTCCCCATAGTTGTCCACTACGCTCAGAAAACAACGTTTTAACAATAGAGTTACGAGCAACACTTCCTACGTTCTCGAAGGACATATTTGACGGCAAGGTATCACAGGAGACACTCAAGTCTGTTAGCAGATCTTGGGCTGCGCTATGAGGTTCTAACAACAAATCCTCGAAATTTAAAACATAGATGTTATCCAATGGAAACTTTTCCAACCACATTTCAATGGCAGTTCGAAAATTTGAACAATAAATATAAGGCTTCCAATCATCAAAATTTCTACCCTCTCGCTTCTGAGAGGACAAGACCGCATCTCTGAAACTGAGACATTGCCTTCCATTGCTCACATCTGCCAAATAGTGAGAAATTAGCCTATCTATTGGATTCCGCACAATAAAAACAATTTTCGTCTTAGGATTCAGCGCGAATAATCTATCGCGAGCCTCCGAACTCCAACAATAATTCACTGAACCGTCAATAGAAAGACCGCATTCACTGCTGGAAAGCGCGCATTCGTATTCTAATTCAGTTGTAGCATTCCGCAATATCTTTGCCAATTCGGGATGAAATTCACTGTTGATGAGGTAATTGGGTTCTTTTCTAGAGGGAATATTCACGGAGTCAGACTGAGATAACCACCTAACAAAGGAAGTCGAGCCACACTTGGGGAATCCTACAACCGTAACATCTGGATATAATTTATCGCTCATCACTTACAACTTAACATCTACTTTTAACAGCTTCCACCCACATCTTAATAGGACAAATATGAAAACTGGCAGAGAAAGAATAAGAAACTTTTTAACGAGAGAGGTAACCTCGCCATCCCTATACCAAATAATCGACACTGTGATAAATATCGAATAAAGAATTAACTGCAGCAAATTACCGTTGTCGAGGCACCAATGACGATAGATCATACCAGAAAACGCGCCCCAAATTAACATTGTCACAGAAACACCGATAAACCCACCCGACATCCATCCATCTCCAACCATTGATGGAGTCAATCCGAGGAAATTTCCATAATCATTCAAGTTCCATTCCACCAGACTTGTTGGCTTTTCGGGCCAGATTTTACGCGGAACAGGCTCCAAAAAGACCATTAGATGTTGTATGCCATACGAGTAATCGCCACTCAGATCAGGAACAGTATCTATGATATACGTTAAATATTGAAAGTTCGCGAAATCTTGATTATCCCTATAGTCTACACCATCTTTTCTTCTGAATTCTGCGTAAGACGACTCATCTTTTAAACCTAAAAGAACCTTTCCTCCATCTCGGAAAGCACCAAGAGCGACGAAAGCAGGATAGACGAGAAGAACCGAAAGCACGATTACCAATCCGACTCTAGTAGATGGAAATCGTATTCTCTTCCGCAGAAAGTAGAACACAATGGGAACCAGAATAGCAAAAAGCAACATTTGCCTACCGTAACCTTGCAGCATCCTCCCAATAATAAATACAACCAAAAGAGAAACTCCGATCTTGAAACTGGACCTGCATAACAAAAGCAACAAAGACATGCCAATAGCCATATTCTGAGCATCCAACAAGTACCCTGAACCCTGCTCTACTATTCCCTTTCCATCCACAAAGGATACATTGTGACCAGCACGAACCGAATAAACAATACTGTATAGAATCAATGGAAAACAAAGAGAGAGAACAATGACAAGTAAACTAAACGAATTATCTAGTGGGAACTTCTTCTCAAAACTTCCTCGAGTCCAATTTCTTCCCGCCGTGACAAGATAATACCCAATTGTGAAAAATAACAAGCCAACTAATGTTGCACAATGTGTCCTTATTAGCAGGCTATTATTCGGGGAAATCCCCATCTTATCGTATATTTTGGAGTAGCCATAAGCACCTGAAATCAAAGGCCATAGTATGAAAACAAAAAGGTGAAACGCTAAATAAGCAAACAACGGGGAATAAACCGAGAACGACTTTTCATATTTGAGAAAAACAAGAAAAATGGTTACACAAATCGAGAAGTTTAGGAAAGCAGATAAAATGAACATCGTGGCTATGTGGGAATTCTCTCAGTAATTTAATTCAGTTGTCCTGGTATTATTCCACGAGACTATAGGATGCTGTCGACTAAGTCAGAAAGAGATTTAGACAAACTTGGTTTGCCATTTATTTGGTCAATTAGACTATCTATATTTCTTTGCAGACTTTTCCTGCATTCTTTATTTTCCAATAGTTTTAATGCAACCGCAATCGAAACTGAGGACCTAGGTTCAATCAAGATCCCGTTTTCACGGTCAGTTATAATTTCGGCCGATCCCGCTGCACGTGAGACAACAGGAACAACTCCATAGGAGATCGCCTCTAGTACAACTAAACCAAATCCATCTTCTACGGACGGCAAAACTAGAACGTCTGCCCATTCATACTGAGCTTGTAATTTCGTTGCTCCCATCTTGCCGAGATATTCGACATTGGTCGGTAACTGGTTTAAATTGACACCTGAGCTTTTGCTTGGTGGACCAACGAGCCTGAGCAACGAACTTTGAATCCGAGCTTCAACAAACCCCTCGAGTAAATACTTTATTCCTTTTCTATAATGTATCTGACCGACGAATAATACATTAAATTGACTTCCTCTCGAATCTTCATCCAAATTCGCAACTTTCTTCCTCTTGAATTGCGGCATTGGATAGGACACCATTCTAATTTTTTCAGCTGATATGCCATTGTTGATCAACGAATCTCTCACTGCATTTGAAGCGCATAAAATATAATCCGCTTCTCGGTATTCGAGTATCATGCGCTCTTTCAGAGCGGTTAGCATACCGATAGGTTTTATACCACAACTGTCTGCTTCCTTCTCCAAACACTCAAGATAATCATTAACGTGCGTGGAAACTACCTCGACTACAGATTTACATCCCATTCTGCGAGCTTCACGAATCGAATACACACCACAACCAGAATACATCATTACTATTTTAGCATCCTTCAAGTATTTTCTTGTTGCAATATCTAATTCAAGACTCATTAAATATCTTGTATAAGGCTTCAGGAAATCTAGACCGTATCGGAAAACGAGGGCGTTGAGAGCGGAGAAGATATTATGAGATCTCTTGTAGGGAATAATCTTGCTGTCTATATTTTTTTGCTTGCTGCTAAACCTCGTTGCCCCTGTTACAAAGTCTTTTAGAAGATTTAACTCTGCAAATGATGAAGCATATTGGTAGTGATGTGCGACTGTCGGCGCAGTATAGACTATGATGTGTTTTTTTTTCGATTTCACAGTTGCGCTCCTTGTAAATATTTATGTAGCATAATTTTTAGGTCGTTTGGTCACAAATTAAGATGACGCATTCCATGCAATTTATGTATCAGCGATTAGTAAAGACGAGACACTACGTGTCCTTTAAAAATGGTTACAAATACTTTTCATCTGCTCACTGATTCGGCGGAAATTTCAACACATATTAACTTTATTACAATACATATGCTCACAATCAATTAAAAATACAATATATTTATTATTCCAGGGCCAGCCATTTCATTGGGCCTAACGTCTTCAGAACGACATACGCACAAAGACAGCAGAAGATATAAGTCAAAACGATCGAGAAGGACAAAACAAGCTCTTCTTCTAATCCAAATCTAAACAAAACAATTACGATGGAAAAATTCACCAAAGGCGTGTGTGCAAGATAGACCACTCCCGAACCAGGTAACCGTTTCCTGCCGAACAAATTTGTGATCTCTGAGAAAAGGAGAACGACAACTGCGGCAAATGCAAGGTCGAAGAATCTTTCATCCAAGAACCCTATTACCAAAGAAATCAGAATAGCTATTTTCATCTCTTTAGATTTCCGTAGATTATTCCGAAAGCGAGATAGAGACACTCCTAAAAAAAATGATAGACCATACATAGGTAAAAGATTGTAATGAAACCCTGTAGAGTAGTCGCTATCTGTAATTACTGACGCGAATGCCAAGATAACGATCACGATGTAATTTAAATAAGGAGCCCTCTGCCTGAATACCATCAAAAAAAATCCTAGCAATTGACTGAAGAATAATAAAGGCAGAAAGTACAATTGCATTGCAATCGACTCCAACCGAACCGCGTCGATAAAAGCGCGCAGGATCGATGTTTCCCCCAACAGTGCGAAAATGAGGCCATAAAACCAAGCGAATAGAAAGTAAGGGATCAGTAAGCGCCGCATTTGTGTGCAGAAAAAATCTGTGAATCTACCGTCGAACTTGGTAAAAATTCCAGAGATGATAAAGAATCCGAAAACACAGCCGTCTAGGTAGGCCTGGATCGCTCGAAGCAGTGTATTAGCATCATGACTGAAATGCGAGCTATTCATATGCATGATAATTACACATACCGCAAAAAAGTGCCTTGCCATATCAAAACCAATCATTTTATCCAATAAAGTAGAATTTTAGACTATTAGAGCTGACAGAACGATTGATTTTACACTTGCTTTCCGTTAGGGACCTATATACATATATAATATTTTATCGAACACATTACGGATTTATAGATGATAATTTAATTTAATTAATTTCCGTTTATAAATTTAATCTACTCGTCCTTTGCTTCTGTTAAAATATTTAAATTCTCTGTCTAATTCTGTAACTCTGATAGCGGGAACACCAGAGTATAATCCGGGTTGCCCCTGCTCGCTTTTCCTAAGTAAACTGCTTGCGCCAAGCGCTGATTTATTTGGTAGTTTGGCTCCCCCAAGGATCACACAATTTGTGCCCACAAAGCTATAGGATCCAATTTCCACCGGCGCACAATCCTGACGGTTTTCCCTTAAGCAAATAGAATGCGTAAGAATTTGACTCCTATATCCAGCAATGGTTGCATACTTGCCCAATTTCACTTGATCTGTGCAGTCAATGTGATGACTACGAGTAATAGTCGATTCTTCTTCCATTATAAGCTGGGACTTGCGTTTCAATACGTGCTGAAAATGTTCTTTTTTCTCCACTGAATATCCTGTTATCCAATTCGCCCTCCCAATTCTAGAGCGGGTATCCATTTTCAGCTGATCAAGATTCCCAACAAAATTTAGATGTCCAATAGTCGCACCCTCAGCCAAAACGGCATTTCTTGGATAAACCCATGAGAAGCCTATGCGAGCATTGTAGCTTACCGTATATCCAAACAACCTATTTAGCAGAAAACATCTAATCTTCCAAGGTAGGAACACTAGGAACAATTTTAGAATAATCATAATAATTTTTATGCGGTATTCGAGAAAATGTCAAACCACGCAAACATCAGTATCAAACCATACCTCTGAATAATTTTCTCGTTGATGAAACTATAGTAATAGTCATCAAAATTTCAAAAAGTAGCACGCCATAGCAAAGTGATATCAAACCATCAAATAGCCAGAATTCAAACGCTGCACTCGAGACAAGAAAAATGATAGAGCATATTGAAGCAGTTACATTTACAAACCAGGGTTTCCCTATAGACCTCTGAAACTCAGCAATCACCCACCAAATTGAAAAAGGGACAAGTGACAGGACAAATACATTCCAAGTCACCTTATCTAAATAAAATTTTCCTCCTGTCCAATAAATAAATAATTGATGCCCACCGAAGATAAACATTAAAGACATAACTAGAGACACTGCAAATGCTAAATATGCAGACCGTAATACTAATCTTTTAACTTTGGCATTTTGTCCATTCGACGTCATAACTTGAATCTCAGGATTTATTGTTTGGCTAATTAGCTCTATCGCTTGATGCCCTGCTCTAATAAAAATACGTAACGAACCCCACATTGAAGCTCCAATTGGCCCATATAGTCCGTTAGCCATTAGAATTGAACCCTGAAAGAACACTGCTTGCCAAACTGAACTTAATTGATATCCAGCCCCGATTCCAACTAAAGCTCTAACTTCCTTCAACCTAAATGATTTAACATTGAACAACTTGAACTTTTGTTTCTTCAGCAATGAACAATAGCTGAAAAGCCAAATAATGGACCATAAAAAAATATAGATTGCAAGATCCACAGATGTGGTTTGATTTTGCCAGACAAACAAATATAAACCAATTTCCCCAATGAAGAATATTTGTGTTAGAATGATTCCGATGTAGGCTTTTCTTTTAGAATTCCACCACCCTTGGATAGGCTGTGTAAGGATTCTTACGAAAGCAGCAAATAAGAGACAACAGATTATTACGATATTCTCTGAGCTGTCATCTTCCTTTGATTGGAAAAACGGACAAACTATTAACACTAGTAAAATAACTGCAGTAAAAACAATTAGAATGCTGAAGACGGATGTTGTGAATGTCACAGCATTTTTTTCATCTTCCTTTGTTGATCTAATCGCAATACTTGTAGCCGCCGATGTGCCAATACCTACATTTGATAATTGAATAAATGTTGGTATTGCTGAAATCACAAGCCATTCTCCATATTTCTCGGCACCCCATGCTGAGATTAGAAGCGGCACTGTTAAAAACTGACGTATAGCTAAGATTAGCTTACCTAGGGCAACAGCTAGGAACGTAAAATTCCTATCCGTAATAAGGCGTATTTTTCTCACCTTCAGTATACTCTGTATTCTTAGTTGCGAAGAATTTCTTCCTCAATATGCTCAAATTCCACGCGTCCGCCAGTGGTATAGCTTGATTAAACCTACCAGTAACTAAGCCCATCCTCCACTTACCGATAAATTCGGATTCTGTCCAAAAAATTTGTACTGCTCGGACACCTGTATAGAAGGAATCACTCCCCTTCTCCATAGACCTCGCCGTAGCTGGATCCATAGCCGTAGGCGTAGTAGCCGTAGTAACCTTTTTTACCGAATCCACGACGTTCTTCGTAGCCGTTGAGGACGAAGCCGTGGGGGGTGGAGCCGGTTTGTTCGAGAGTCTTGAGGGCGCTGGAAACGCCGCCACGGGTGGCCTGGTCGGCACGCACCACGAAGAGGCGGTTGTCCACGAGGGGAGCGAGCAGGCGGGTATCGGGAACGGGGAGAATGGGGGCGGTATCGATGACGATGCGGTCGTAGCGAGAGCCGATTTCGGCCAAAAACTTCTTGAGTTTGTCCTGGCTCAGGAGTTCGCCCGGACTGGGGGCCTTGGAGCCAGTGAGGAGGAGGTCGAGATTGGGGTGAATAGGAGCTTCTTGAATCGACTCTTCGAGGGAGTTGACCTCGGCGAGATAGTCGACCAGGCCAGGATGCTCTTTGCGATCCTGGCGGAACAGTTTGTGGAGGGAGGGCTTGCGAAGGTCGAAGTCCACCAGGAGGGTCTTTTGGCCCTGCTGGGCGAAAGCGCTGGCGAGGTTGGCAGCGACGAAGCTTTTTCCCTCAGAGGGACCGGCCGAGAGCACGCTGGTGATTTTACGCTGATCACCCGAGCCCAGCAAGAGGATGGAGGCCCGCAGCACGCGGAACATCTCGAGGTAGTTCTCTTTGGTGTCGTCGTTGAGGAAGAGGAGGCGCTTGTCGAGACCATCCTGGAGGGAATGCCCGGCAGTGGCTTTGTCGGCGACCATCTTGTCCTCGAGCTTGGTGATGGCGGCGATGACGGGAACCCCGAATTGGGACTCGAGGTCATCGGGCTTGTGAAATTTGTTGTCGAGCAACTGGAGGAGGAAAGCCAAGGCCAGGCCCATGGCACCACCGAACATGAGTCCTCCGGCAAGCATGAGGCTTTTGCGGGGAGCGACTTGCACACCCTCGCGGGCAACGGAGTGGACGGAGACCTCTGCCTCGCTGGTATCAACGCCGAGTTCGAGAGTTTCCATCTGGGCCAGGAGAGTCGAGTAGAGAGAGTTCTGGCTGGCAATTTCGCTTTCCAAGACGGTGCGGCGCGCCACGAAAAGGTCGCGGAATTCGTTGAGAGACTCGGTATCGGCGAGTTCGCTTTTGTCGCCCACAAGGTAGGGTTGCCAGTATTCGGCATCGATGGGGTTGTTGATGGCTTTGAGGAGGGCGGCACGGAGCTTGAGGCGGGAATTCTCCAAGTTGCCCTGGGCTTCCTTCATTTTGGGATGGAGGGGGCCGTAGCGGAGGGCCAGGGTCGCCACCTCGGTCTCGGCCTCGCGCAGGGCTTCCTCATATTCGAGAGGGGTATTGTAACTGGCGAGGACGTTCTGGGCTTGCTGGAGGTCGCTCTTGACGCGGTTGGACTCGCCCATGAGATAGGTGAGGTTGTCCTGGGAGCGGCTCGCCTTCTTATCGGAACGCATGGCGAGATACTGGGTCACGAACTCGTTGGCGAGGTGGCGGGCGACATCCGGGTCTTCGTGGTTGATGGTGATATCGATGAGGCGGGTGTTGCGGCGCACTTCCACCGTGAGCCAATCCTGCAGCATTTCAGCCAATTCTTCCTCGGTGAAATCGGAAATGGAGGGAGGCTCAGCGTCGGGATTGCCAATGAGGGGGAGCTCCTTGGGACCGGCGGGGATGAGATTGCGTTCCTTTTGGATTTCGGGAGCCGTCATCACGGCCTGGCAGAGCTCAAGGGTAGTGAAACTGGCGCGAATGGTCTCGAGGGCCTCCTCCTTTTGCAAATCGAAGTCCGCACTATCGCGATCGCCCAGCAATCCGGCATTGTTGTCGCGAACGAGGACGGTGGTGGTTGATTCGAATTGGGGGCTGGCGCGCCAGATGAGAAAGAAGCCGATGGAAAGCCCAATCAGAGTGCAGAGGAGAATCCAGGGCCAACGAACCAAGAGGCGTTCGACCAAGTCACGGAGATTAAGAATACCTTCTCCACCAGTGAATTCGTCTTCGTAAGCCTCGCGAGAATCATCGAGGAGCTCTTTACGATTTTCAAACTGGCGGGCGCGGCTGCGATTTGACATTGGGATGGATTGGGAGGGGGTTGTTGGGAAGGGAGCGACGGGAAGAAGGGAGGCTTAGAAGCGCCGGACAGGGATGGTGACGGTATCGCCGGGCTGCAGGAAGAAGAGGCCGGTCTGCCCTTCTTCCATCTCGGCGACATCGAGGCGGACCGCCTTGCTGACGCCATTGACCTGACGGCTGACCACGACGCGTTTCTTATTGGCGAGGCGGTCGAATCCACCGGCCAGCGAAAGTGCGGTGAGAAGGTCGAGCTTGCCGTCCTTGGGGAAGGCCACCGGACCGGGTCGGCCCACTTCGCCGAGGATGGTGACGAACTCATCGACATACTGGCTTTCGGCCACGGTCACGACGTCGCCAGGGAGGATGGGGAAGGCGGAATCGGAAGGAAGGCTGAGACGGATGACGCGATCGGCGCGCTTGAGTTTGATCAGATTGACATCGGCCTCTTCGGTGACTCCTTGTGCCAAGCCAATGAGGGTCTGGAGTTCGAGGGTGCCGGAAGTCGGGTAAGGGCGTTCGCCGGGAGCCTCCACCTCGCCCACGATGGTCACGGACTTGTTCACAAAGGGGTTGGTGGGAACGTTGATGATGTCGCCATGCTTGAGCATGATGGGATTGGAATCAGCCGCTCCCAGTTGGGCAAAGCCATAGACGAAGGATTGCGAGCCCCGGACGAGCTCGATCTTTTCGGGCTGCGCTTGGGCGGTGAAGCCACCGGCCGAACCCAGGGCGCTGACGAGGTCCAGAGTGGTATTGGCGGGGATTTCCACCGAGCCGGGGTTGAGAACGGCACCCATCACCATCACGCGCTCACTGGCCGCATTGAGAAGGTTGATGCTGATTCGTGGCTCGACCAGGTAATCGCCGCGATAAAGCTCGGCCACACGCTCCTCTGCAGCCCCTAGGCTCATCCCGCCCAGTTTGACCGAGCCCAACAAGGGGAGGGAAGCTTCTCCGGTGGCCGTGAGGCGCACTTCACGGCTCATGTCGGGCTCGCCGAAGACGTTGAGCCGGACTTCATCATTCCCTTTCAGAAGATAGGCTTCACCATTGGAGTCCTGGCCAAGCAAGCTAAGCGGGAGACCCATCATAAAACTGAAAAAGAAAATAAGAGTCTTCATATTTTTTATTACCACTAATCAACCGATAAAGACTAAAAGGCATAATCGAAAGTTACACCAATTTGATTACGACTCCAGGAGGTTTGACCATCACCAGAGCTATAAGCAAGATAGCTGCCAAGTCGGAAGAGATCGTCGAACATTTTCCGTTCGTAGGAAAAGCGAACCCCCGAAAGGGACTGGTCGTCAGGAGTCGGACCGAAACCCTGCAAGGCTTCATACTGGGAGAGAGTGTGGTAGTAGCGAAGGCCAACGAGGGAATCGCCGAAATCGTGTTGCCCCCCAATGGAGAAAGACAAATCGTTGACCGAATAGCGGCTTCCTCCGGGGTCGGGGATGGGCTGATAGAGAAGAGAAAGAGAGAAGCGAGTGAAGTCGGTCCACTGGTAGTTGGCCTGCAAGCGACCTCCCCAACGGGACTCGCCGCCGCCGAGCCGGGTGCTGAGCGAATTCAAGCGCTGCACCGACTGGAGGGCCCACTCTCCTGAGAGCGACCAAGGCAAGAGAGGATCTTCGTAGAGAAAATCAACCCCAAAGGTGAAAGCAGTGTCACTGGAATCGTCGAAATCCTTGTCACTGCGCTCGACTCCAAGGAAGGAGCCCAGTCGCACCACTTCGCTCAATTCATACTGGCCGCGCAACAAAGCCGCCACTGCCGTGGTGCGACCAAAATTATCGGAATCGCTCGAGCCGTAGCGAATGGAAGGTCCCAAGCGCACGAGTGGGGTGAAGCTCCAATAGCCGGTCAATGACGCGATCACACTATCGGCTTCGCGCGAATTGGCGCGATCGTCGCGAAAGCTTCCGTAAGCAAACTCCGCCACCAAAGCGGTCTTCTCGGAGAGATAATATTCCGTATCGAGAGCGAAGGTGAGCAAACGGTCTTCAACCCGTCCCCCCTCAAACCGATCGCTATCTGTTTTTTCCCGGTAACCAGCGAGAGTATTCAACTCGATCACCGCGCCGCTATAGGACAGCCCCACGCCCGCAAGATGATCCACGCTGTTATAATCGGAGTCCTCAAAGAATAACTGCGCAGTGGGAGTATAAGTAAACTTCCCAATCCACAATGCCCCTCCCTCGGGAGCGGAAAGATAACGAAGAGTCGGGCTAATAGAAAAGGAAGTAGCCTGCACTTCATCCTCTTCACTCAAGAGCAGATTCGTGTCGTACTCAAAGACCGTGGCCAAGCTCACCTCCACCTTTTCAAACTCATCGAAAGAAAAATCTTCCTCGGCTCGCTCGGCCTCTTCGAAGGTGAGAGGCCTTTTCTGACTGACTGGCCCGCCTTCAAGGGGAAGAATAACTTCCGAATCAAGGCTGTGCACCGGTTCCGGGAGACGCCCGCCCTCCCCTGAGGTTTCTTCTCCAGCAAGAGCCTCTTGAACGGAAACCTCCTCGGGCAAAACGGAGGGCGGCGGCACTGCATGGGTGGCAAGCTCGCCTGACTCGCTCTGCAATGATGAAATTTGGAGATACTCCTCCAGAGGCAGCTCCACCCCTTCTGCCTGAGCGGAAGAGGAAACGACAGCCACTTCTTCAATCGGCAAACCGGCCTGCTGCCCGTCGACCGGGTTCTCGTCTTGACCCCAAACCTGTGTGAGGCAGAGCGGCAGAAAAAGCAAACTATGGAATCGCAAGGTCATTATGCGTGCCATCGGAGGACGCGGCTTCATCTGTTTTTAACCACTATTTGTCAAGCTACATTAGGAACTTTTCTATTTATATCAACAACTTTGCAATAATTTCATCAATGATTACCGGGAAAATTTTGCTAATAATTATAAAATTTGATTACTAATTCAACTACGACTAAGGTTTACGCAAGGGCGTCGGGAGGACTCCAAAAAATGACGTGGAGAACTCACGATAAGAATCTTGAGACTTACTCCGCCAATGGAGGTTTCACCTCCGGCCGCGTTCTTACCTCAGAACCAGAACCAGAAGATGGGGAGCGGGAGAAGGAGGGCGAGATCGGCGAGAACGCGGAGAAGCCGGGCCGAAAGGGTGACCCGGAAGTGATCGAGCATCAGCAAGGCTGCCGAGGCGACCAACATGGAATAGTAGAAGGGCTTGTGATAGTCATGCCAATAGAGAGCAGCCCACAGCGAGGTCCCGCCGATGAGTAAAAGTGGCAAGCTGAGAAGAAAATCTCGCTGGGGATAATCTTCTCCGGCGGCCTCTTCCCGCTCCCAGAGCTCGATGGCATTGAGATTCATGAGGCAGAGGAAGGCGAAACCGAGAGCCTCGAAGGAGGTGATCATGTCCAGCACGCTCGCATAGGAGTAGAAATGAGCGCCGGCGGCGGTGCCGAAAGCGAAAGTGAGGGCGACCCACCCGTTTTTGAAGAGCGCAAAGTCCATTCCCCGGTTGGAACGGAAGCCGAGGAAGAAAAAGAGAATCGCCATCCCCAGAACAACCATCCCGTGGGTGAGGCTCGCCTGGAGAAAGGCGGCAAAAGAGGCCGGGTAGCCCCGGGGCCAGTCCCAGAGCATGCTGAAGGGCACTCCCAGAAAGAAGCCGACGATGGAGGCCAGAAAAACGAGGGCAGCCAGGGACAGCAAGACCCGGCGGTGACGGTCGTGAAAATGATGCCGGTCCCGGAGCTCCGGGGTGGAGGAGGAGGCATCGCGGATGCGGTCCACGACGTAGATGACCCAGACCAAACCAGCCAAGACACCATAGACAGCCGGATCCTGAACCTCAATGAAGTAGAAGCGTGAAAACATCCAGAGCCACGCCACCGCAACCAGCGGAGCATCGAGGCTCAGCAGGTTGGGCCATTGCCACCAAGGTGTCCGGCTTCTTTCCACGCGGGCCCAATGTCGCCACAACGAAAAGAAACTCAAGTGCGGAGTGCTCGGGGGGACAAAGAGACCCGCCCGCCCCCCCGGGAGAACAAGCAAAAACGGGTCACTCTTTCGTCAAGTCACTACCGGGCAACTGGACGGCGAGATGGTTTTCTCAGCGCTCGCCATGCTCCAGCTCCTCCACCCAAGGGGCCAGCGGGCAGCCAATGCTATCGGCCATGGCTCGCAGCAGCTCGGCCTCGCGGCTGGACAATTGGCCGTCGCTGGCGACGGTGCGGGTGCAGGCCTGCAGGAAGGTGCGCTTGAGAAGGGGGGAGGCCTCCTCGAAACGCTCCAGATGGCGGTTGATCTTGCTCAAGTCAATTTCGCCAGCCGGCCGCAACTGACCGGAAGCGAGAGCAAGCTCGCGCCATCCCTGCTCGAAGGCTTGTGCGGGTTCGGGATTGAGATGGGCAAAGGCGGAGAGCAAAAGCTCGGCCTCGGAACTGAGGTCGCTGATCTGATGATAGCGAATGCGCGGGCTTCCCCGGTGGGCAAAATGACCCGCGAGGTGGTGCTCGATGAGGCGCTGCAGCATGAACTCGAAGATGTCGACCCGGCCATCGCTCGCGATGAGGTCTCGGGACAAGCCAACAAAGCGCTCGTATTCCGGGCGGGAAAGATTGCGCAAAGTGGGCACCGCAAGGTCGATGAGGGCAATCTTGTTGGCGGAATGGGCTTCTCCGAGAGCGCCTTGCCAGCGCAGGGCCAGCTCGGCGGCATCGGGTCCGGCTTTCTCCCGCAGGGTCGCGACTTCTTCCGCACGGAGGGCTTGGTCTTCTGCGAGCAAGAGGCCGAAGACGAGAGCTTGCGCCTCTTCCCGGTGGTGGACGGCCTCCTGCCATTCGCGCGGCAACTCCTCCCGGAGGCGGTGACCTTGGGCCAGATGGACCCGGGCGCTGTCCCCCAGACGACTGGCATCGGCAAAACCCGCCAGGCGAGCATCGCGTTCGCGGCTTGGGGAAGACTCTCTGGCCGCGATGGGGGCGAGGGAACTGGCGGAAAAGTGACCGTCCCAGTCCTTCTGCAAACGACGAATGCGCACCTCCAGAGGAGGGTGGGTGGCGAAGCCAAAGGCAAAGAGCCCACCATTGGCGAAAAAGCAGTGACTGGCCTCCGCCGCCTTGGCAGATTGAATCTTGGAGCCCGCTCCCCCGATTTTTTTCAGGGCTCCGGCCAATCCCTCGGGCTCGCGGGTGAACTGCACCGCCGAGGCATCGGCCAGGAATTCGCGTTGCCGTGAGACCGCCGCCTGGAGAACGCGGGCAAAAAAGGTGCCGATGCCCCCGATGACAAGCAGCCCCAGGCCGACGGCAAGAATGGCCAAGAGGATGGCCCCCGTGCTATTGCCCTCGCGATTGCTGCCATTGACACGGACAAAGCGCAGACTGTGGAGAATCCCCCGCCCCATGATGGTGAGCACGACCAAGCCGAATATCCAGCCAATCAGCCTCATGTTGAGCTTCATGTCGCCATTGAGAATATGAGAAAACTCGTGGGCGATGACTCCTTGCAGCTCGGCACGGTTCAGGAGCGTGAGACAACCGCGAGTGACCCCGATGGCGGCATTGCCGGGTTCGGTGCCAGCCGCGAAGGCATTGATATCGCCCTCCTCGTCCATCACATAGACCTGCGGCACAGGCACCCCAGAGGCGATGGCCATTTCCTCCACCACATTGAGAAGGCGTCGCTCATGGGTCTCGGTGGTCGAGGGATCAACCAGTCGCCCGCCGAGGTCGCGGGCCACCACTCCCCCCCCACCCCGCAGCTGGAGGGCCTTGAACCCGCTGGCGAGTAGGATGAGCCCACCCACGCCCGCCCCGATGGAAGCGGTGAAGGGCAGGGGCAGATTTTCCCCGATGAGAATGGAGAGCCCCCACGAGAGCAGGGCTATGGAGACCACCACCCCGACCACGCAGAAGAGAAAAGCGAAGAGAAGCCAACCGGTCTTCTTGCGGGCCTCGTCCTGGGCTTGAAAAAAGTCCATGGCGGCGAATCGCTTAATCGAACTTCACGTCGACCCGGTCCCGTTCGCCGGGTTCGCTGACCTCAAAGAGAGCGGCAGGACCAAAGTTGAAAAGATTGGCGAAGATGTTGGTGGGAAAACTCTCCCGCTTGGTGTTGTAGGCCGTCACCGCGTCATTGTAAGCTTGGCGCGAGAAACCGACTTTGTTTTCAGTGCTGGTGAGTTCCTCCTGCAATTGCAGCATATTTTGATTGGAACCCAGCTCCGGGTAACTCTCGCTGAGAGCGAAAAGCCGCCCCAGAGTGCCGCCCAGACTGCCTTCAGCGGCTCCCAGGCTCTGCACGCTTTCGGGCTTCTCGGGAGAGGCCCCCGAACGCGCGCTTTCCGCCGCATTGCGCGCCGCAATGACCGCTTCGAGAGTTTCGCGCTCATGTTTCATGAAGCTCTTGGCCGTTTCCACCAGATTGGGAATGAGGTCGTGGCGACGCTTGAGCTGGACATCGATCTGGGCAAACCCATTGCGGTAGCGGTTTCGCGCCTTCACGAGGCCATTGTATTGCGACATCAACCACAGGCCCACGACGACCACGAGGACGATCAGAATGAGAAGAATGATGAGAGGATCCATGGCATGAAAGCTGTCCGAAAAACGGTCCTTTGGCGATTACAAACAGGCGAAAAGGTTCCCATTCGCCAACCCCACTTTCTCTGCTCTCGCCCTTGGCGGCGGACTTCGGAACAATAAATCAATACGAAGTATTGACTTTAGCGATTTTGTTTATGAAAATAATTCCATCAGGATTTAAAATAATCGCAGAATCCAGAGAACCCGTTGTCCATAAACCATGAAATTCACCACAAACAACTCCTTGCAGAGCACTCGTAAACCCCTCGCAATTCTCAGCTCCTTTTTTCTCATCACGGCGGCCCCCTTGCAATCAGCGATCACGCTGGTGGAGGGTTCCTACCAATTTCGGGAAGTCACCTCGGCTTCGGACCTCAGGAATCCGGGAGCCAATCTCATTGCAGCCCATAACTTTACGAGCGAAGCCATCGGAGGGACTACCGTGAACGGGATCCCTTTCACCAATGTTTCCTCCTCTCTCTTCACGGGAGGCTCCCTCTCGAGCAATGCAGGCTCGATCAGTTTTGAAACTGCGACAGCCAACTACAGCGACCACTCGGGATCGGTTCCCGAGTTCAATGACCTTTTCAACGGTCGGACAACCAACGGAGCCACTTCCGGAGGCAACGAAGTGAGGTTAACCTTCACCACTCTAGACCCGAGTCAGACCTACACGGTGCAATTTCTTTTTGGAGGGGCAGATGCCCAACGCACGAACCTGGTCATGATAAACGACGGAAGCGACATCAACAACCGCCTCGGAGGAGCGGAAGAAGCCGCAAGGGTGTTTGGCGGCGGGGACGGCCAGATTCTAGCGGGCATTTATTCCGTAAGCTTCACAGTCACCGACACCAACCCGGTCGTTTTCATGGCGAAACGCAGCGGCCCCGGAGGAGGAGCCGGCATTTTGAACGGTTATGTGCTGAGCGCAGTGCCTGAACCCAGCTCCCTAACCCTCCTGGGACTTTCAGCATTCGCCTTGGCCGTTCGTCGTCGGCCCTGAAGGCAGAATCAATCGCCACCAACCCAAGCCGCCTCACGAGTTCGACAACAAGTGGGCGGGTCCGAAACTCTCCGGCAGTAATTCACCCAAAGTGTGAACCCGTCGCTGTGAATTCTCATCCGACAGGAAAATAAGAGCAGAAGGCCGGGCAAATTCGCGAATCCGCTGGCGACAGGCTCCGCAGGGAGGGCAGAAGTCCCCCTTCCCGCCCACGATAGCTATGGCCGCGATTTCGCGAGCCCCCGCAGTGACCATGGCGGTAATGGCAGCGGTCTCGGCACAGGTGCCGTTGGGATAAGCCGCATTCTCGACATTGACCCCAACATGGATCATGCCGTTTTCGTCACGCAGGGCGGCCGCGACCAGGAAGCGGGAATAAGGCGCGTAGGCCCGGGACTGCACCGCCCGGGCGGCCTCCAGCAGAGCCTCCCCTTCCGGCGGGAGTTCCGTTTCTCCGCCAACAGGAATCTTAGTCATCACTCTCAACGGGAAGGGTTTGGAAGGTCTTGAGAACCTCCTCGAAGCGTTGCTGCCAAGGATCGCGATCCGCAGCCGCCACGGTCGCAGAAAAGTGATAATACCCGTCCGCAGCCGGGATGAGTGCCTGTTGGTGGTAAAGGTCCGTCCCAGCCCGATTGGCGAGAGCATCCAGCACCACCACCGCCTGCCCCCCGACGAGCACGGCGCGAGCTTCCGGCACCGCCGCCAAGGTCAAGTCATCACGCCGGGCCAGGGTGCGTTGGCTCAGCCCGACCCAGTCCCCGGGTGCCTGCCACTCGGGCTCCTGGCGTTGGGAAATGGAGACGAAAGGGTTCCCGGGAGCGGCAGGATCAGGCATCCCGCCATCCTTGGTCAGGACCACCAACTCGAAGGGCACGGGCACGCGCTTGAGGAACTCGCTCTCCGTCACCGTGAAAGGAGGCGGGGTCCCCAGTCGCTTTTGGGAAGCAGCCGTCACCGCCTTGCGCCCTTGCCAAGAGGCACTGAGCACGGCCTCACGGAGGACCTCGCTCATTTCCTTGCGACGATCGGCGGGGTAGCTGCCGTAAACGAGGCGCGTTTCCTCCTCATTGCCGAAAACCCAGCGCCACACTTCGGTGTGGAGTCCGAGCAATTCCGAGCTTTCGAGGAGAAGCCGCCCTTCCCACTCTCCCATTTTGACCACTTCTGCCGAAATGCGTTCGGTAATGCCCACCCGGGGAGCGGTGGGGGCAAATCGCGCCGCATAGACCTCTTCGAAGCCCCCCTCAATAGCCAGACCACCCAACAGGGATTGCGAATGATGCAAGTAAGCCTCCACCACCCCATTGGTTTTGAAATCGGCAGGCAACTCCACTGAAACCCCGGTCTCCGACAGCTGGGCGCGTTCAGCGGAAACCGTTGACAGAAAGGCATAACCGCACAGAAGGAAGAACAGCAAGGTTTTCACAAGAAGCACTCTCTCTTTTCCCCGCAACTTGGCAAACGAAAAAGCTGCTAGGAAATGAGCGATTTTTCCGTAACCTCCTAATGATGCCAAAAACGATTCTATCCCTCGCGGCTCTGGCTCTCTCGGCGGGTTCCCTACTCGCTGCCGAACGCCCGAACATTCTCTTCCTCTTCTCCGACGACCACGCCACCGAGGCCATCTCGGCCTATCCGGGCGGACGGCTGGACGAAATCGCTCCCACTCCCCAGATTGATCGCTTAGCCAAAGAAGGCCTGCTCTTCGAAAACAGTTTCTGCGCCAACTCCATCTGTGGCCCTTCGCGCGCCTGCATTCTCACCGGAAAGCATTCCCACCTCAACGGCTATCTCGATAACAACACCTCCCGCTTCGACGGTCACCAGCAGACCTTCCCCGTCCTCTTGCAGGAAGCGGGCTACCGCACGGTGATGGTCGGCAAATGGCACCTGGGCACCGATCCGGTGGGCTTCGACCACTGGGAAGTCCTGCCCGGCCAGGGCTCTTACTACAATCCCGACCTCAAGCAGATGGACGGGAAGATGAAGCGCTATCCCGGCCACTGCAACGACGTGGTCACCGAGATCGCGCTCGACCAACTGGGCAAGGCCAGCGAGTCCGGAAAGCCCTTCCTGATGATGGCGCAATACAAGGCCCCCCACCGCAACTGGGCCCCGGCGGAGCGGCATCTCACTCTTTTTGACGACGTCACCCTGCCCGAGCCCGACACCTTGTTCGACGACTACGCCAACCGTCATGAAAGCCTCAAGGAGCAGACCATGAGTCTCAAGAATGACATGTATTGGGGTCACGACATGAAGTTTCATGGCGAAAACCGCTTTCCCAAGTATTTTGCGGATGGCATTCCCAATGGCGAATACCGCCGCATGACCGAGGAGCAGAAGAAGGCCTGGGATGCGGCTTATGGGCCCAAGAATGAGGCCTTCTTGGCCAAAATGGAGGCGGGCGAGCTCAGCGACGAAGACATTCTGCGTTGGAAGTATCAACGCTATCTCAAGGACTATCTTCGCTCCATTCGCAGCATGGACGAAGGCATCGGACGCATTCTGGACGAGCTGGAAGCCAAGGGTTTGGCCGAGAACACCATCGTCATCTACTCCTCCGACCAGGGATTCTACCTCGGCGAGCACGGTTGGTATGACAAGCGCTGGATGTTTGAGGAATCTCTTGAAATGCCTTTCCTCATCCGCTGGCCCGGTGTGATCCAGCCCGGCCAGATCAGCCAGACTCTCATTCAGAATATCGACTACGGCCCGACCTTCCTCGACTGGGCGGGGGCCGAGATTCCCGCCGATATGCAAGGCCGCTCGCTGGTGCCGGTGCTGAAAAACCAGGGGCAGGCTCCCGAGGGCTGGCGCGAGGACATTTACTACCGCTACTACGGAGAGCGCACCCATCAGGTCGCGGCCCACGACGGCATCCGCACCGAGCACTTCAAGCTTATGTATTTTCCCGACAACGATCAATACAACCTCTTCGACCTCGTGAATGATCCCCAGGAGATGAAATCACTGCATGACGAGCCCGCCTACGCGGAAATCCTTGGCAAGTTGAAGACCCGGCTCGCGAAAGTGCGGGATCAATACCGGGCCAGCTCGGCCGTCATTCCCACCCACCGGCTGGAGCAAGATTGGTGGAAGAAGCGGCACGCCGCCAAGAACAAGCAAGCGGCCCAGGGAGGCCACGATTTGATTTTCATCGGCGACTCCATCACCCAGGGCTGGGAAGGAGTGGGTCAGGCCACTTGGGAGAAATTCTACGGACCCCGCAAGGCTCTCAACCTCGGATTCTCCGGCGACCGCACCGAGCACGTGCAATACCGGCTCAACAATGGCAATCTCCGCAACCAACAGAATGCCAAGGCAGCCGTCATCATGATCGGCACCAACAACACGGGCCACAACAAGCAGGACCCGGTGGAAACCGCCGACGGCATTTCCCGCATCGTCTCCGATGTGCGGGCCCGCTGCCCTCAAGCCCGGATTCTTCTTCTCGGGGTCTTCCCGCGCGACGAGCACCCCGAGGGCGAGATGCGGAAGATCAACGAAGCGATTAACAAAAAAATCGCCGCGCTGGGCGAAGGGAAGAACGTCCATTTCCTCGACATCGGCGAGGTTTTTCTAGCAGAGGACGGCCACTTGCCCAAGAGCATCATGCCGGACTCCCTCCACCTCAACGAGGAAGGCTACCAGCGCTGGGCAGAAGCGATTGAGCCCAAGCTGAAGGAATTCGGCTTGTAATTGTTTACCACAACCACCTCTGACAAGTTCCGGGATTCTTCAGGGAACCCGGAACTTGTGGGGCATCTCCGCCACGGGCAGGAGAGAACCATCCGGACGCTGATTGGCCGGATCGCGCTCATCGTAGACCAAGCGCCCCGATTCCACTCCCCGCACATCCACCATGCGGTGGTTGAAGGGCTCCAGGACATGGCCCTCACGACCGGGCACCGGGATGGCATAGCGATAGTCCACCTGGGTGGAGCTCAGCCCCGGCAGATCGGCTGCCGACACCTCACTACCAGCGGCCGCCGGATTGCCCGGCGCACTACCTCCCGAACCGACCCCCGCAGGCCCCCGGCGCTGAAGCGGCGCGGAGGGCACCTGTCCCACCGAGCCGGCCGCCTGGGCCGCCTGTCGCTCACGAATGGTGCGCATCTGCCCGCTGGTCAACCGGGGATCCGACGTCTGGGACTGACGAGGCCCGCTCTGAGGAGCAAGAGGCTCGCGCACCCCCAGCGGGCCATTCCCGGAGTAAGGAGCCACCGGAGCACACGAAACAATCACCCCGGTCGCCACTGGCATCAGTATCCATTTTACTCTCATCCTCATCGCTGGTCTGGATTGGACGAAGGAATGCGCCCTTTAGTCAATCCTGCGGGCCTCTTTTTTGCCACAATTTCCCTTCCCGGGCTCCCGGGAGGGAAAAACTTTCCAAAAAATGTTAACCTCGCGCCGCCGAACGACATTTCCCCTTGTCAGCCCTGATGGAAAAGTCGTCTCCAGAACCTCATCCCGACAGCGCGGAGTTCGTGGCCCTGCTCACCGAACACCAGAACGCCCTGCGGCTCTATGTGTCCTCGCTGATGCCGGGGCAGAGCCAGGCTGCCGATGTCGCCCAGCAGGCCAATGCCACCATCTGGAAGCGCCAGGGAGACTTTGCCAGCGGCACCAACTTCAAGGCCTGGGCCTTTGCCATCGCCCGCTACGAGGTGCTCAATTTTCGCAAGAAACAAGCCCGCGATTCCCGCCTCGTCTTCAGTGAAGAACTGGAAGAAGTCTTCGCGGAAGAAATCGCGGAAAAAAACGATGATTTGCAAGAGCGGCAACTAGCCCTCCAGGACTGCCTGCGACGCCTGAAAAGCACCGAGCGCGAGCTCATTACGAGCCGGTATTACGAGCAGGGCACCCTCGCCGAATACGCGGCCCGCATCGGACGCAGCGTAGGCGGCCTCAAGGTCTCACTGCACCGGGTGCGCTCCAAGCTGCAGCTCTGCATCGAGAAAAAACTCACCCAGCCCCCCACCCAATCATGACCCCCAGCGAATTGACCGCCCTCATCGACAGCGTCCTCGATGGCGCTTGTAGCGAAGCCGACTTCCTGCGCCTGGAAGCCGAGCTGCACGTCGATGCCCGCGCCCGGCAGCTCTACTACGAACGCCTGCAATTGCACGAAGCGCTCACCCAGCAGGCCGGGCACGAGGAATCCCGTCCGGCGACGGACAAGGTCGTGGCCCTACCCTCGCGAGCCAATCCGCGCCGCTGGCTTTGGGGTGGCGTGGGGGCAGCCGCCGCAGCCTCCCTGGCTCTCCTTCTCCTCCCCCTTGGCGAGCCCCCCGCCGACCCCGGTCTGGCCCGCGCGCACGATGAGGCCGTGGCCAGTGGCTTCGGCGTGTTGGCGGAATCCTCTGACGCGGTCTGGGCCAGCCGGGTTCTTGCCCGCGGCGAACTTCTCCCCACCGGCCCCCTCCAGCTCACTTCCGGGCTCGCCAAGCTGGAGCTTTTCAGCGGGGTGCAAGTGATCCTGGAGGGCGAGGCCGAATTCGAGATTCACTCCGCGATGGAGATGACCGTTCACCGTGGCAGATTGCAGGCCCACGTGCCCGAGCCCGCGCAGGGCTTCCGCGTGCGCACGGCCTCGGGGGAAGTGGTCGACCTCGGCACCCGCTTCGCAATGAACATCACCCCCGAGCACCATGATTTGCAGGTGCTGGAGGGGGAAGTGGAGTGGCACCCCCACGCCGCGCCAATGGAGAATCTCCTTGATGGCGAAGCCCTGCGCTGGACGGGCGGGCAACGGGGCGAGCTACCCCGGACCGTGGACCTCTTTGCAAAAATCGTCGACTTCGAGCAGGGCAGCGAACGGCGCCGCCAAGCGTGGGAAGAACACAGCGACGGGCTGCGGAATGACCCCCGCCTCCTCGCCTACTTCACCAGACCAGGCAGCGAGCGCGGCAATCGCCAGCTCCCCGACCAATCTCCCCACGGACGCCATGGCACCATCGTGCGCGCCTCCCGGGTTCCCAACCGTTGGGGGGAAAGCGATCGTGCCCTCGACTTCGGCCCCACCGGCAGCCGCGTGCGCCTGCAGGTCCCCGGCCAGCACGAAGCCCTCACTCTTTTTTGTTGGCTGCGCATCGATAGCCTGGACCGCCATTACAATTCCCTTTTCCTCACCGACGGCCACGAGCTGCATGAGCCCCATTGGCAAATTCTCGCCGACGGACGCTTGTTCTTTTCCGTCAAGGCCTACGATCCCCCGGCCAAGGCCCACAAGCACATCGCCCACTCCCCGCCCATCTGGACCCCGGCCCAGAGTGGCCAGTGGATGCAAATCGCCACCGTCTACGACAGCCATCGCCAGACCACCACCCACTACCTCAATGGCCAGGCCATCAGCGAAGACCATCTGCCGGAGGAAATGGTCGTCAAAGCCGTCAAAATCGGAGCCGCCTCCATCGGCAACTGGAGCGAGCCCTACAGTCAGGACCCCGACTTTGCAGTCCGCAATCTCAACGGCGCCATTGACGAATTCGCTCTCTTCGCCACCGCCCTCAGCGCGGAGGAAATCAAAAATCTCTACGAAATCGGCAAACCCTAATCCATTCCATGAAAAAGCACCCCCTTTCCGCCCTCCTGGCCCTCCTAGCCCTCTCCTCCAGCGTGCACGGAGAGTTCACCGAGCAGGAACGCCACTTCACCATCAATGTCCTTCCCGTCCTCAGCGAGAAGTGCTTCGGCTGTCACGGCGACCCCAATCAAAAGATTAAGGGCGGACTCGATATGAGCTCCCTCGAAAAACTCCTTCACGGAGGTGACAACTTCACCGACGTGCTCGTGCCCGGCGATCCCGCCGCCAGCTTCCTCATGAAGACAGTGCGCTGGGAGGACCCCGACTATGAGATGCCACCCAAAGAGAACGATCGGCTCGACGACCGGCAGATCGCGGACCTGGAACAGTGGATCGCGGACGGCGCGCCCTGGCCCGAAGAGAGTGTGCAGGAGGAAATCTTTCTCGCTGAACGGGAACGCAAAGTAACCGCTGCTGGGGTGCTCATTGAAAACTCCGGAGGCCTCGCCGATACCTGGACCTACCGTCGCTACAATCCCCAGGACATCTGGGCCTTCTTGCCCCTCGACCGCAGCATCACCCCCTCCCCCGAATCCCCCCATCCCATCGATTCCTTCATTCAGGAAAAACTGACGGAAGCCGGCGTCGAGAAAGCCCCGCCCGCTGATCTGCGCACCCTGATCCGCCGGGCGAGCTACGACCTCACCGGTCTGCCCCCCACGCCGGAGGAAATCGCAGATTTCCTCGCCGCCTCGGAGAAAAACCCCACCAAGGCTTGGGACGACCTCATCGACCGCCTCCTCGCCAGCCCCCACTACGGGGAACGCTGGGCCCAGCACTGGCTGGATGTGGCGCGCTATGCCGACACCGGCGGCATGTCCAATGACTTCGAGCGCTCCAACGCCTGGCGCTATCGTGACTACGTGATCCGGGCCTTCAACGAGGACAAGCCCTACAACGAGTTCATCGTGGAACAAATCGCCGGAGATGAACTGGCCGACAACTCCCTGCGCAAGCGCGTGGCCAACGAGAAGGAATTCGAAAAAGCCCGCCGCGAAGGCCTCTACAACGAGCAGGAGAGCGAATGGCTCGTCGCCAGCTCCTTCCTCCGCTCCGGCCCCTGGGATCCCGCCATGGTGATGGCCCCCGAGGCCCGCCAGCTCTACGTCGACGATGTCGTGAACTCGGTGGGGCAGACCTTCCTCGCCACCACCATGCGCTGCTTCAAGTGCCACGACCACAAGTTCGACCCCCTCCCCACCCGCGACTACTACCGCTTCTACGCCGTCTTCGCCGCCACCCAGCTCGCCGAACGCCGAGCCCCCTTCCTCTCCTCGGAAAACCGTGCGGGCTTCGAGGAAGGCAAGCAATTGGTCACCCGGCTCCTGAACTACGCCACCGAAAAGCGCGACGAAATCCTCGCCAAGCAGGAAGAGGCCGCCCGCCAGTGGTATCAGGAAAACAAGCTCCCCTATGTCAGCCTGGAAGAACGCAAGGACATGGCTGACGAGGTCAAGCCGCCCCGCCACGTCGGGCTCGACTACGACGAACAGGGCAAACTGAAAGTGCGCGAGCAGGATGTCTGGATTTGGGAGCGCCGCCAGGAGCGCTACCAGCCCATGGTGCAATCCGTCTACAACGGCCCCGACCCCGGCTTCCTCAATGCCCGCAAGCTGCGCCTCAAGCCCAACAACAAGCCCAAGGACTGGAAACCCGAGCACTTCATCTTCAGCGGTGGCGCCTACCAGGCCCCCGGCGAGAAGGTCACCCCCGGCGTGCTGAGCCCCCTCGGCCTGCCCACCCCCACGGGAAATGCGGAAGATCCCTACAAAATCCCAGAGAGCATCGACGGCCGCCGCCTCGCCCTCGCCCAGTGGATCGCCCACGAAGACAATCCCCTCACCGTCCGTTCCATCGTCAACCGCATCTGGCAACAACACTTTGGCAAGCCCATCGCCGGAAACCCCAATAACTTCGGCGTGAAAGGAGCCAAGCCCACCCACCCCGAGCTCCTCGACTGGCTGGCCGCCGACTTCGTGGAAAATGGCTGGCAATTCAAACGCCTCCACCGCCTCATCATGTCTTCCGAGACCTACCGCCAGGCCTTCAGCCACCCCCACTACGAGGAACTGGAGACCATCGATCCCAACAACGATCTTTTCGCCTACTACCCCGTGCGGCGGCTCACTGCCGAGGAGCTGCGCGATGGTATGCTGAAGATCACCGGCGAACTGAACCCCACCC
The DNA here is from genome assembly GCF_016595415.1 of Roseibacillus ishigakijimensis. Lineage (GTDB taxonomy): Bacteria > Verrucomicrobiota > Verrucomicrobiia > Verrucomicrobiales > Akkermansiaceae > Roseibacillus > Roseibacillus ishigakijimensis. Next base: position 28,787 of record NZ_JAENIO010000011.1, on the reverse strand, counting down.
AAGGCGGACTGCCCGTGATGCCCGAAATCAATATGGAAGTCGCCCTGCAGCCGCGCATGATCCAGTTCTCGCTGGCCCCGGCCTACCTGCCCTCGCCCACCCCCGAGCAACGCAACCGCCGCAGCATCTACAGCTACCGTGTGCGCGGCATGGCCGATCCCTTCCTGGAAACCTTCAACCAGCCCAATCCCAATGACTCCTGCGAAATGCGGGATTCGGCCTCGGTTTCCCCGCAAGCCTTCACCCTCATGAATAGCGACCTGATGACCGATCGCTCCATCGCCTTCGCCCTCCGCCTCGAGCGCGAAGCTAGCAACCCGGTCGGCCAAATCGAGCGCGGCTTCGAGCTCGCCCTCGGCCGCTCCCCCCGCAAGGAAGAGCTGGAGATGATGAAAAGTTATCTCCAAGAGATGCGCGCCTACCACCAGACCTCTCTTCCCGCAGAAAAGGTCTATCCCACCGCCATCACCCGCACCCTCATCGAGGAATTTTCAGGACAACCCTTCCAATATGAGGAAATCCTCCCCGTCTTCGAAGATTACACCCCGGACACCAAAGCCCACGAGGTGAGCGCCGAGACCCGTGCCCTCGCCGACTTCTGCTTGGTCCTCTTTAATAGCAACGAATTCGTGCACGTTTACTAAACCCACAACTCCCACTCCATCATGATCACTCCCCTTTGCTCCCGCCCCATCGCCACCCCCTTCAGCCGCCGAGAGTTCCTCTACGGCCTCGGTGCCAGCCTCGGCTCCGTCGCCATGACCGACCTCCTGGCCAAGGAAGCCGCTAAAGGCATCAATCCCCTCGCCCCCCAACCCGCCATGTCCACCCCCAAGGCCAAAAACGTCATCATGCTCTTCATGGAAGGCGGACCCGGCCACATGGACACCTTCGATCCCAAGCCAAAGCTACAGGAACTCCATAAAAGCGAATCCAAACTCACCGCCGGCCTCGAGACCGGCTTCAAATTCTTCGTCGGCAGCCCCTTCGGATTTAGCAAAGTCGGCCAATCCGGTATCGAGATGTGCGACGAATTCCACTATCTGCGCGACCCCGAAATCGTGGATGAATTCTGCAACTACCGTGGCTGTCAGGCCGAATCCCTCAACCACCCGGAAGCCCTTTTCCATATGAATACCGGCAGCCGACTGGGAGCCGATCCCGCTCTCGGCGCCTGGGCCACCTACGGTCTAGGTAGTAGCAATGCCAATCTGCCCGGTTACGTGGTCCTCACCGAGAACGCCCTCCCCCAGGGCGGATCGCGGAACTGGTCCAACGGCTTCCTGCCCGCCTATCACCAGGGCACCACCCTGCGGCCCGTAGGCGCCCCCATCCTCGACCTGCAATCGCAAGATTACAAGAACCGGGCCCACCAACGCGCCGCTCTCGACGCCCTCGGCTACCTCAACAAGGAGCACGCCCTGCAGCACCAACAACATGCCGACCTCGCCGCCCGCATTGAGTCCTACGAGCTCGCCTATCGCATGCAAATGGAAGTGCCCGAGGTGGTCGATATCGAGGGCGAGCCCCAATACATGCGCGAGATGTATGGCCTTGATGACAAGGAGACAGCGGACTTCGGCCGCCAGTGCCTCCTGGCCCGCCGCCTCGTCGAGAAGGGCACCCGCTTCGTGCAAATTTTCTCCGGCGGATGGGATAGCCACGACTACCTCGAGCGCGGCCACCGCTCCCGCATCCGGGCTGTGGACAAACCCATGGCCGCCCTCATCAAGGACCTCAAGCAACGCGGCATGCTGGAAGACACCCTCGTCATTTGGACAGGGGAATTCGGCCGCACTCCCGACAACAACAAACGCGGCGGCGTCTACTCCCTCGGCCGTGGCCACAACGCCAATGCCATGACCATGATGCTCGCCGGAGGCGGGGTGAAAGCCGGCAGCATCGTAGGAGCCACCGACGAACTGGGCGCCGAAGCCGTCGATGTCAAACACCCCATCCGCGACTTCCACGTCACCCTCCTCCACCTCCTCGGGCTCGATGACAACAAGCTCACCTACTTCCACGCCGGCCGCTACAAGCAGCTCAGCCAATTCGGTGGCAAAGTCATCCCCGAGCTCATCGGATAGACCGTTTTTCAAAAGTCCGTTCGTTTATGGGGAGTGGGTGTTGCAGACTGACTGAAGAGTTTCTGGTGTGCTGAGGAGGCTTCGGATTGAGGCCTCAAGCTTGTCGGCTAGTTCGAGGCCGCTCTTTGTTAGAAATCCCGCGAGATAGTGGCTTTTGAGGTGTTGCCAGAGTCTTTCGATGGGATTGAAGTCGGGGCTATAGGGAGGGAGAAATCTTGGTTTGATATGGTGCCAGTTCAGCGACTTGGATTTGTGCCAACTGGCGTTGTCGAGGACTAGCCAAACGTCTTTCTCCTCGTCGGGAACTTCGCGGGCCATGGTGTCGAGAAACGCCTGAAAGACCTTAGTATCGTTGTGCGGCACAATCAGGCTGACGAGCTGTCCGGTGGCGGGCTCGACAGCTCCCACAACGTTCTGCCGGATGTGCCCTCCATAGTATCCCTGGGTGGGACGGGACCCTCTTTTGACCCAACGTTGCCGGGGGCGAGGGTCGCCTTCGAATCCGGCTTCATCTCCGAAAAAGACCCGGGTATGTGGGGCTTCAAGCAACTCAAGAAGTTCGTTTGCAAAGGCTTCACGCTGGTTTTGCCACTGTTCTCGGTCCGGAGGTTCGGGCATTGGCCGTGGAATCCGACGAGCATAGTCATGCTCGTGAAGGTAGCGCACGAGGGTGGAGTAGCTGAGCTCAAGCGCCTTCTCGTCGCGTAAATAGCCGCAGAGCTTCACTGCGGTCCAGTGATCCTGCCCGGCTTTCTGGGGCTCATCAATGAGCGGGATGATTTGTTGTCGCACGGACTCGGGCGGAAGAACACGGGGCCGGCCCGATCGAGGCTTGTAGGTGATGCCATCAATTCCTCGTTCGTTGAAGGTTTTGATCCATTTTTGCAAGCAGCGCTCGCTGACGGCATTGTGCGCGAGGGCGAGTTCAAAACTGGCCCCACAAAGAAGCAGGTGAATGGCGTTCAGACGCTTTTGGGCCTTCTGATCCGGGCAGCAATCAATGGCGACTCTCAACTCTTCGAGTGAGCAGCTTTCGATTGCGGGGAGTTGTCGTGACCTTCCGATTACAGAGTCTCTAATAAGCTTGAAATCAGTACCAGTCTTTTCTGCGTTTTTACGAACAAACTTTTGGAAAATGCTCTAAAACTTTTCAGCCCAAGTGGCACCGTCCTTATCCTTCCGTCTTTGGGGTAAGCTGTTCTTTGAAATCGCGAGTGCTGTGGTGCCGCCCCGAACCCGAGGGCGCGCTCGCAGACCAACCAGCCCAAGGCAAAAATTGCCTTATCGCGGCTCGGGAGGCCATTGCCTGCAACGCTAATCGAGCCACGCTCGCAACCTGCGGCACAAACCTTTGGAATGCAATCGTCGCGAGCACCCGCTCGCGCAGCCCCCGCGATTTCAAAAAGCTTCAGACGGGTCACTTAGCAGGACCGTCTGCATTACCCAGGGCGCCCGCAGCCCCCGCAATTTCAGACAGCGCCGTCGCGTGACGAAATTGCCCGACAAGAGAGGGCCGCCCGGATCCTTTGCCAAGCCGGGATGAGGCTAAGTAGCCTGTTTCCCCCGCCCGCAAAAAAGCATGAGGGGAAGGAAGACGAGAAGGGTTTCCCAGCGGGCGAGGGTGAAGAGGCTGAGGATCTGCCCCCCGTCGAAGAGGCAGGCGGTGAGACCAAAGATGAAGAGGGGCCACTCCCGCGCCCGACAGTGCCGCCACCCGACGACGAGAAGAAGTCCGCCGAAGACAAGGCTGGCCGGAAGGCCGTAGCCCACGAGCTGCCCCAGATAGGCATTGTGGGGATGATGCACCAGCCAGCCCAGAATCTCCGGAGGCAGCTGCCCCACCGTCCCCTGCCCGACCCACCAGTCCCAGCCCTTTAGTTGGGACAGATAAGTCTCGTAAATCGTGAGACGTCCCGCCGAACCACGGGCGACCATCTCACCCTCGCTCTGCCCGGCAGCAGCCGCCAAGGCCCAGTAGAAGAAAAACCCGCCCCCCATCAGGATGAGGGTGGGTCCGGTAACAACGGCGCGCTCCCGCAAGGGGTGGAGAGGCCCCCGCCCCAGGGCCGCGCACCCGGCGGCGAGGCCGGCCAGGAGCGCTCCCCGCGACTCGGTGGCGGACAGGGCGAAGGACAGGGTGAGCAGAGCGAGGGCTTTTGCCCCGCGCAAAAACCCGTTTTCTCCCCAAGGGACGAGAGCGGTGACGACGAGGGCATAGCCAGCGAGGAGGCCGGTGGTGACGGCATTGAAGCCGGGTTCGTAGCGCCAGACGAGGCGAAAGCGCTGCTCGGAGAAACCGTAGTCGAGGTAAAATAGGACGAGACTGCAGGCGATGGCAAGGGTCGCCACGAAGATGACGGCGCAGCCGAGACGGCGCAGGGCCCCGGGCTCGCGCTGGAAGAGGGCGAAGCTGGTGAGGAGGATGAGGGCCAGCACGAAATCGCGTCCGCTCCCCGGACCGCCCCACCAGTCGCCGCCTCGAATGCCAGTGATCCAGAATTGCCACTCGAGGAGGCCGAGCAGAACGAGCAGACAGCCATTCTCCCGCCAGCCTCCCCGATACCACTCCTGCCACAGGGCCCAGACCCGGTCGGCATTGCAAGCAAAGGCGGGCAGCAGGACCCACTGCAGCCACAGATCATGCTCCCAGCGCCCCCGGCACCACCAATAGCCGGTGACCCAGCCCAGGAGAGCGATTTGCAAAAAAAGACCGCGCCATTCGGAAAGACTCCGGGAGCGGAAGGATTGGGCCAAAGTCGACACCCGGTTAAAACTCGCGGATCTGCAGCTTGCGGAAGGACACCCGGTCGCCATGGTCTTGCAACATCAGGCGGCCTTTCGCGTTGACCCCAAAGCCGGCGTTCTTCGCATATTTGCTCTTCTGGAAGCGCTCTTTCCACTCGGCTGAAGGAATCTCGAGCGTCATCACTTCCTCGCCGTTGAGGAAATGCCGCACCACCCCCTCCTTGACCATGATGCGGGATTGGTTCCATTCGCCGACTGGCTTCAATGGCTTGTCGGCCCGGGCAGGCTTGAGATCATAGAGTGCGGCGGTCTGCCGGTTGCCTCCGTTCTTGCCATCGGGATGCTTGTCATCATCGAGGAGCTGATACTCCAGGCCGAGGAGGGCCTTGCCAAAGCGAGCAACACGGTATTTCACCCCCGAATTGCCGCCCTCGCTGATGCGCCACTCGAAGGCGAACTCGAAGTCGCCATATTCCTTGGCACTGTAGAGATCGCCCGCCAGGAGGGATTGGCGGGTGAGCACACCTTTTTCCGCCAGCCAGCGGCCCTCTGCCACCTCTTTCCCATCGGCTTTGGTCCAGCCGGCGAGGGTCTCGCCATCAAAGAGAGAGGTCCAGGCGACGGCTTCCTCTTCAGCGGAAAGCCAGGCAGTCCACCCCACGAACAAGAGAATCAGTCCCATTTTCATCATCAGGCCCAGTTTACGTGCCTTGCGGAGGAGAACGAGCACAAGATTCTGGAAAAAAGCGTCACTCAATTTGTAGAAAAAGCAGGAAAATGGCCTCTCCAGAGAAGATTGTTTGATTTCTGAAAAAGGCGAGACAAGTATCCGGTTGCTAAAAATGTTGGAAGAGGGAACGGCGACGTTTTCTCATCCGCAGGCAATCCACTGGGCTCCCGGATTGGTCTCCGGGAGCCTTTTTTGTGCACAAAACCCTCAGAGAAAACCATTAACTCTTCTTCGGAAAAGTAAGCGAACACTTTTCTCAAAAAATGGCATCCAAGAACGGGCGGCAGGCGTTGCTGGAAAGGGTGGCTCAGTGAGCTCCCCAAACCCCTTGTGAATTGCCATGAAACAATCAACTTCCTCCCGAAAACCTTCCCTCTACGGAAGCACTCCCTTCCAGCTGCGGGCCCACTCGCCCGCCTACTCCCTTGGGCTGGCCCTCCCGCTCTGCCTACTGACTTCGCAGGCCTTCGCCACAGACTTCGTCGTCGATACTGCCGTTGACGAGCCCTACAATGGCGGCACCCTGGGTGCCGAATCCATGGATGGCGACGGGCTGTCCCTGCGGGAAGCGGTCGCCCTCGCCAACCAGAATGCGGGGGCGCCCGATAGCGGGGAAGCGGATGGGGATACCATTTCCTTCAACTTCGGCCTCCTCTCAGTCATTGATCCGCCGGTCTTCACCCTGAGCAGCGAGCTCACCATCACCGACGATCTGGCCATCGATGGCTCCCTGGCTCTGGCCGGGGGAGCACTCGGGCAAGTGACCCTCGATGGCGGCGGGGCCGTGCGGCTCATCGCCACCGACACCACCGTGTCAGTCGGGACCAGCGACTTGGTCAGTCTGACCAATCTCACTTTACAAAATGCGTCCACTCCGGAGAACGGCGGGGCCCTTCTCACCGCGGAGGGCGATGAGCTGGAGCTAACCAACGTCACCCTCTCCAACAACCAGGCGGCCAATGGCGGGGCGCTCTACAACCAGGGAGTCGCCACCCTGAGCGAGGCGACCCTGACCGGCAACATCGCCACCGCCGACTCAGGTAGCGGCGGGGCCATCTTCAATGCGGCCGGAGCCAAGCTCACAGTGGCGAGTTCCACCTTCGACAGCAACATCGCCAACCGCGCGGGCGGAGCCATCGAAGACCAGTCAGGAGGCAGCGCAGGCTTCGATATCTCGCTGGATGAGGTTGTCTTCACCAACAACAATGCCGGGGTCGCCCCGGCCACGGCGGCTCCCGGCAATGGCGGGGCCATCCACATCACCGGAACGGGCTCCATCGAAATCATCGGGGGCTCTGCCACGGGCAACGTGGCCGCTAAAGAAGGGGGAGCCTACTGGAACGGTGCCGGGCTTATGACGGTGAGCGGCTCCAGCATCACCGCCAACGTCGCCAGCGGCGCGGAAGCGAATGACGGGGGCGGCGGCATCTTCAACAACGGGGGCGACCTCACCCTCGCGGACAGCACCCTTCGCGGCAACATCGCCGATGGAGCGGCGGGCAGCGGAGGCGGAGTTCTCAGTCTGGACGGAGCCTTGCTTCTCACCAACTCGACCCTGGCAGCCAACGTGGCCAACCGCGCGGGCGGAGCCATTGAGACTATTGACGGCGAGCTGACTCTCACCAACGTGACCCTCGGAGGGCCGGAGGTGGCCGATGGCAACATTGCGGGACCCGATGGCAGCGCGGCCCCCGGCAACGGTGGCGGCATTCACATCTCGGGCAGCACGACGACCCTCATCTCCGGTGGTCTGGTGCAGTTCAACCAAGCGGCCCGCGAAGGCGGCGGACTTTGGAACCAAGTCAACTCGACCATGACCCTGAACGGCGGCCTCGTGATCACCGACAATATTGCCAGCGGCGACGCGGCCGATGATGGCGGGGGCGGCATTTTCAACAACAGCGGCGAGCTCATCATTGAAGACACCGATGGAGCGGTGGACATCTCCCGCAACATGGCGAACGGAACCTCTGGCAGCGGCGGCGGCCTCCAAACCATCGGCGGCACAGTGACCATCACCGGCGCGAGCTTTTCAGAAAACCAGGCCAATCGCGCGGGGGGCGGCATCGAGGACGCCTCTGGCGCGGGCCTCGGCCTCACCCTGACCAACGTCACTTTGGATGGAAACAACGCGGGCGCGGCCCCGGCTACGGGCAATCCCGGCAGCGGCGGCGGTCTTCACGTCACCGGCCCCGGCGACCTCACCATCACGGGCGGCAGCATCACCAACAACGTGGCAGCCGCAGAAGGCGGAGGCCTCTGGAACGGCACTGGGTTGATGACTCTCGTGGGCCCCTCTATCACCAGTAATACCGCCAGCGGCGCGGGTGCGGATCAAGGGGGCGGCGGCGTCTTCAATGCCGGGGGAACCATCGACATTCAGACCGGGACCCTCATCGATGCCAATGTGGCGGACGGATCTGCTGGCAGTGGCGGCGGCCTCCTGAACGATGTCGGCGGCAAGGTGACCATCACCGGGGCCACCATCACCAACAACGTGGCCAACCGCGCGGGCGGAGGCATCGAGGACAATGCGGGTGCGGACGGAGAACTGACCGTGACCGACACTATACTTTCCAGCAACAACGCGGGGGCGGTTCCGGCAACGGCGGCTCCCGGCAATGGCGGAGGCCTCCACATCACCGGTGCGGGCAACGCCACCTTCACTGGAGGCACCATCGCGGACAACGTGGCGGCCCAGGAAGGGGGCGGACTCTGGAACGGCTCCGGACTCCTCACCGTTTCGGGCTCGACTCTCTCCGGCAACGAGGGCCAGGGCCCCGAACTCCATGACGGCGGCGGGGCCATTTTCAACAACGGCGGCACTGTCGAAGTGAAAGACGAGGCCATGCTCACCGCCAATCTGGCCACCGGCGCAGCGGGTAGCGGAGGCGGCATCCTGAATGTCTCCGGCGGCACCGTGACTGTGCGGAACTCCACCCTCCGTGGCAATGTGGCCAATCGCGCGGGTGGAGGCATCGAGGACCAATCGGGACTCACCGAAGGCGTGGCCATCCTCCTGGAGGGAGTCACGCTAACCGAGAACAACGCGGGTGTGGCCCCGGCCACCGCCGCTCCCGGCAATGGCGGTGCTCTCCACGTCAGCGGCCCCGGCAACGTCACCGTCATGGGTGGTCTGGTCGATGCCAATGTGGCGGCGGCGGAAGGCGGCGGCCTGTGGATCAATACCGGCCTCCTCATTGTAGACGGAGTGACCGTTTCCAACAACATCGCCAGCGGTAATGACTCCGACCAAGGCGGCGGCGGTCTCTTCAACGAAGCGGGCTCCATCGAGGTGCGCAACAGCTCGGTGCTCGACGGCAACATCGCGGACGGCACCTCCGGCAGCGGCGGCGGCATCCTCAACAACAACGGCGGCATCCTGACCGTGACGAACTCCACTTTGCAAAACAACCGCGCCAATCGCGCCGGTGGTGGCATCGAGGACAACGCCCGCGATGCGGTAGGATCGGTGACCCTCACCAACACGACCTTCACCGCCAACAACGCGGGAGCTGAGCCTGCGATGGCTGCCCCCGGCAGCGGCGGAGCGATGCACATCAGCGGTCCCGGAATGGCCACCATCACCGGCGGCGTTTACTCCGGCAACCTCGCGGCGGCGGAAGGTGGCGCCCTCTGGAACGGCACCGGAACGATGACGATTTCGGAGGTGGAAGTGACCATGAATATCGCCAGTGGAGCGGCCGCCGACCAGGGCGGAGGCGGCCTCTTCAATGCCGGTGGCACCCTGCAAGTGAGTGACAGTGAAATCACCGACAACGTCGCGGACGGCGCATCCGGCAGCGGCGGCGGCATCCTGAACGACGCCATGGGCACCCTCACCGTGACCGGCTCCATCCTGAGTGGAAACATCTCCAACCGTGCGGGCGGAGCCCTCGAAGTCACCGGCGACACCCTATCCACCCTCACAAACTGCCTGGTGACAGACAACGAAACCGGCCCCGAAGGAATGGCAGCCCCCGGCAACGGCGGAGCCATCCACATCAGCGGCTCGGGCAGCGTCAGCACGTCAATGAGCACCTACAGCGGCAATATGGCCGGCAACGAAGGCGGTGGTCTCTGGAACTCCGGAGCGGGCACCCTGGAAGTGAGCGATTCCACCATCAACGGAAACTCCGCTCCCGATGGCGGCGGACTTTTCAACCAAGCAGGCAGTGGCGTGACCACGGTGACCAACTCCACGGTCTCTGGCAACATGGCCAGCAATGCCGGCGGTGGAGCCCAAATCGAAGGAGGAGCAATGACCTTCCTCCACGTCACCCTCGCCAACAACTCGGCCCCCAGCGCCAGCGGGGTCAATGTCGTCACAGGCAACCTGAATGCTGCCAACAGCCTCTTCGCCGACCATGATGGACCGGACGTGGTGGGAGCCTTTGCCCAATCGACGACCAATCTCGTGGAAGACAACTCTGCCACCAGCGGGCTCGATTCCGCCAGCGTGACCGGAGTGGACCCCGCGCTGGGAGCCTTGGCCGACAATGGGGGCGCGACCGCGACCCACCTGCCCGCAACCACCAGCCCGGTCGTTGACGCCGGTTCGGTGGCCCCTGCCATGGCCCTCATGAACGACCAGCGGGGCGATGGCTTTGCCCGTCTCCTTGGCAACGCGGTGGATATCGGCGCGGTGGAAGTCTTCCTTCTCAACTACGAGAGCTGGGCGGCTGACAACTTCACCGAAGCCACACCGCTCAATCAACGCGACCCGGAGGATGATGCCGATGGCGATGGCAACAGCAATGCCCTCGAGTGGCTCACCGGCCTCGATCCCGAGACCGCGGAAGCCTGCCCCATCGTCTTCAGCGCCGATGGTGACGAGCTGACCTTCAGCTATCCCCGCCAGAACATCGTGCCCCCTGGCGCGGAAGGCCTCGAAGTCTCCCAAAACCTCGTGACTTGGGACGACACCGTGATGCCGACCCGTGAAGGCAGCGAGGAAGACGCCGAGAGCCAGCTGATCACGCTGACGCTGTCGACCAGCGCGTTTGACAAACTCTTTGCCCGTCTCGCCATCAGCGCGAACTAACCCCCTTTCCCGGGCAATCCACAAAGGCCCCGGAGTTCGCAAGGACTCCGGGGCTTTTTTATGAAGAAAATTCCGTGCAGCGGGGCGCAGAGGTGATTCATTGAAGGCCCGCTTGTCCCCCCTGCTCCAGCCCTTCTTCGCCACCCGGCAATGGACTCCCTTCCGCTACCAGGAAGAGACTTGGGAAGCCTTTGCCCGGGGCGAAAGCGGCCTCGTGCACGCGCCCACCGGACTGGGGAAAACCCTCGCCGCCTTCCTCGGCCCCCTCTCTGCCGAGCTGGAAAGCCCCACCCCTCCCGGCCAACTGCGCGTGCTCTGGCTCACCCCCCTGCGCGCCCTCGCCGCCGATACCCTCGCCTCCCTGCGCGAACCCGTGGCCGAACTCGCCCCCCATCTGAACGTGGAGGCCCGCACCGGCGACACCTCCGGCTACCGCAAAAAAAAGATCCGCGAAAAGCCCCCCTTCGCCCTCGTCACCACCCCCGAGTCCCTCTCCCTTCTCCTGAGCTATGAAGACTCCCGTAGCTATTTCGAAAACCTTCAGGCCGTCATCTGCGACGAGTGGCACGAGCTGCTGGGCAGCAAACGCGGCTCCCAGACCGAGCTCTGCCTCGCCCGCTTGCGGGCCTTCAGCCCCACTCTCCGCACCTGGGGCCTCTCCGCCACCCTCGGCAATCTCGAGGAAGCCGCCCAAGTCCTCGCCCCGGTAGGGAGGCCTCGCCGAGGCATCCGCGAAAACGACTCTTCCCCCACCCTCATCCATTCCAACGAACAAAAACCCCTCGTCATCACCACCCTGCTCCCCCGGGACATCGACCGCTTTCCCTGGGCCGGCCACCTCGGCACCCGCCTCGTGCGCCAGGTGGCCACCGAGGTCGACAAACACAATTCCACCCTACTCTTCACCAACACCCGCTCCCAGACCGAGATCTGGTTCCAGGAATTACGCAAAATCCGCCCGGAGTGGGAAGACACCCTCGCCATGCACCACGGCTCGCTGGATCGGGAGGACCGCGAGGACGTGGAAGACGGCCTGCGCACCGGCCGCCTCAAGTGTGTCGTCTGCACCTCCAGCCTCGACCTCGGGGTGGACTTCTCCCCCGTCGACCTGGTGGTGCAGGTCGGTTCGCCCAAGGGCATCGCCCGTCTCCGCCAGCGCGCGGGACGTTCCGGCCATGCCCCGGGCCAGACTTCCAAGCTCCTTTGCGTGCCCACCAACGCGCTCGAGTTGCTGGAATTCGCCGCCGCCCGCGATGCCATCCAGGACCTCGGTCGGGACGCCTCGCCGAGGCCTCCATCCCCCATCGATTCGGAGGGTCCGGCGAGCCCTCCCGGCCCGCACCTCCATTGCGAATCTCGTCCCCCGCTCCCCAAACCCCTCGATCTCCTCGTGCAGCACCTCGTCACCCTCCTCATCAGCGAGCCCGCCCAGCCCGAAGATCTCCGCCGGGAGGTGATGAGCAGTTATGCCTATCAGAATCTAACAGATGAAGAATGGAACTGGGCCCTCGGCTTCATCACCCATGGAGGCGAAGCCCTCAAAGCCTATCCCGGCTATCGGAAGGCGGAAGCCCTGCCCGACGGCCGCCTCACCGTCACCGACCGGCGCAAGATTCAGCTCCACCGCCTCTCCATCGGCACCATCACCAGCGACCAAAACGTCCTCGTCAAGATGGGCAATGGCAAGCTCCTCGGCACCGTGGAAGAAGGCTTCATCTCCAAGCTCAAACCCGGGCAACAGCTCGTCTTCGCCGGACGTCGCCTGGAATTCGTGCGTCTCCACGCCCACACCGCCACCGTGCGCGCGGCGCGCAAGAAGCACCAAGGCCAGATCACCACCTGGACCGGGGCCAAGATGTCGCTCTCCACCGAGCTCACCCACGCCATCGCCCATCGGCTCCATCGCGACCCGGCGGAAACGCCCGAGACCCGCTCGCTGGCTCCCCTCCTGAAGATTCAGGGACAATGGTCCCGCCTTCCCGACGACACCAGTCTTCTCATTGAGCACACTTATCTCCCCAAAGAGCGCACCCATCATCTCTTTCTCTACACCTTCGCCGGGCGCTCCGCCAACGAAGGCCTCGGCGCCCTCCTCGCCTGGCGCATCACCCGGGATACGGGAGCGACCGTGGAAGCGACCCAGAATGACTACGGCTGCGCCCTCGCCAGCGGCAGTCCCCTCCCCTTCACCGCTGCCGATTGGCGGCCCCTCTTCACCATCACCAACCTCATCGAGGACCTCCTCTCCTGCCTCAACGCCACCGAACTCGCCCGCCGCCAGTTCCGCGATATCGCCCGCGTGGCCGGACTGGTGGTCGCGCAATACCCCGGCAAACGCAAGACTGGGCGCGAGCTGCAGACCTCGGCCTCCCTGCTCTACGACGTCTTTCGCAACTACGACCCCGGCAACTTGCTCTTGGCACAAGCGCAGCGCGAAATTCTGGAAAAGCAGCTTGAATTCACCCGCCTGCAAGCGGTCCTCCTCACCCTGCAAGACCTGCCTCTCCACTTGCAGGAGACCGAACGCCTCACCCCCTTCGCCTTCCCCCTCTGGGCCGACCGCCTGCAGGCCAACACCACCGGCAAAGACTACGCCACCCGCCTGGAAGCCATGCTCACCAGCCTGGAGTCTTGTGCGGGAGATTCTTGATCTTTCCCCCTCCGCGCGCCTAACTGACGGCCATGACCCGCCTCCTCTTCGTTTGCCTCGGCAATATCTGTCGCTCTCCTGCGGGGGAAAATACCCTCCGCCACCTCCTGCGTGAGAATGACATCACCGATGTCTCGCTCGATTCGGCGGGCACGGCGGGTTATCACATTGGCAAGGGGCCGGACCCGCGCATGACCGCGACCTTGGAGGAACGGGGCATCCGGGTGACGGGGACGGCGCGGCAGTTTTCAAAGCAGGATTTCGATGACTTTGACCTCATCCTCGCCATGGATGAGGACAATCGGAAGGACATTCTGCGGCTCGCCCGCAGTGAGGCCGACCGGGCCAAGGTGAAGCCCTTCATGTCTTTCTGTAAAAATTTTTCCAATGCCGAAGTGCCCGATCCCTACTACGGCGGGCAGGACGGCTTCGACCTCGTGGCCGACATCATGGCTGACGGCTGTGCGGGGATTCTGTCCGCCATCGCACGAGAACAAGGCCAAAAGTAAAAAATCCCCGGGGTCCGATTCCACCAAAGGTGAAACCAGCCCCAGGGATGGGTGAGTCGCTTCTCTCGTGAGGGCCTACTCGGCGGCGACCTCAAAGATGGCGTAGAAGGCTTTCCCGCCTTCCCCGGCCCCCAGAGGAGCGGGATCGGTGAAGGTGTGGGTCGTGCCCCCGGTGAAGGGCTCGCCTACATTCTGCCAGTCGCTGCCATCGAGCAGGACGCTTCTCATCATTTGGTAGGTCTTGTCGACCGCCAGCTGGGAAACGGAGACCTCCACCGCATCGCCAGAAGCGGTGAAGCCAAAGGAGTCGACCGAGACCTGATCCCCGCCGGGGGGCTCAACGACGACCCCGTCGATGAGGTTCTGGATGGAGTTCCCCGTTCCTTCGTTCCAAATGGCGGCTACTTGCTCGGCGCTGATGGCCCGCTTCCAGACCGCCACGTCATCGATCATTCCATTCCAGCTCCGATAGGGGCCGGCCGCATCCTCGGGGGTGCCGGGATTCCCCCCGATGAGCAGGGGCAAGGCGCTTTCCGCAAGAACGGCATTGCCCAGGGATTCTCCCGCCAGCTGGCCATCAAGATAAATTTGCGTGGATTCTTCCGCGCGGGTGATGGCTGCCACGTGGTGCCAGGCCCCGTCATTCACCGGAAAGGCATTGGCGGCGGCGGCCGAGGTGGGCACATCGGGCAGCCCCCCGGCGTAGCCCATACCCGTGGAGGACGAGTAGCGGGCAATGCGCCAGTTGGAGCCCTCCCCTTTCGAAATCAGAGCCTGCCAGCCTTGGTCAAAGTTCTCAACCTTGAACCAGGCGGAGACGCTCAAGTCGCCCCCGGGGTTGTCATAGGTATCATCCGGGGCCCCGGTGATCTCGACATACTGCTGGTTGGCACGGTCGAGGTCGATGGCTTGGCCAAATTGTCCCGTGGCATAGCTTGCAGTCACTTCCAGGCCCCGCATTTCGCCATGACCCGCCGAAGAGCTGGCATCCTGGAGATGGTTGTCGAAAGACCAGTAGCCGACGAGCTGGCTCAACCAGAGCGGAGGAGTAGAGGCGGCATCGGTGGGGTCTTTGGGAGGATCGTAGGTCAGCTCTTCGCTATCGGTGAAGCCATCGCCATCGGTGTCATCGCTGTTGGGATTGGTCACAAAGCCATCTTCTCCCGCCGCCACTTCCTCGCCATCGGAAATGCTGTCGCCATCACTATCGACTTGCAACGGATCGGTGGGGTCCCCCGGCAAACTGCCCAGGGCGGGCCCGGTCCAGGGATTGGCGGAGCCCGTGCTCTCCTGCAGATTGCTCAAGCCATCGCCATCGAAGTCATCATCATTGAGAGGATCCTTGCCAGCCTCATGCTCAACGAAGTCGTCAATGCCATCCCCATCAGTATCAGCCTCGTTGGGATTGGTCCCGATGAGGCCTTCCTCTTCGTCGGAGAGACCATCGCCGTCGCTATCGATTTCGCTCCGCAGGAGGGAGAGCGGTTTCTTATTGAGCAGAACAACCTCCTCGGCAGTGAGTTCCCGGTTCCAGATCGCGACATCATCAATCTCTCCGGTGAAGAAGGCTTGGAAAACATTCGGGTCAGCATTGTTGTGACGCGCACCGATAGTCAGCCAATAGTTGGCCGCATTACCCGGTCCGGGAAAGGAGGCGTCATCAAGAAGCGTGACGGCTTCATCTTCCACGCCATTGATGTAAAGGCGCCGGTAACCAGAGCCCTCATTCTCCTCGTCCCAACCACGATAGGTCGCCACGAAGTGAATCCAGCGCGGTTGGTCGAGGGAGACGTCAACCGAGCCCTTGGGATCGTCGGTGCCTGCGGTCGATCGCAGGGTGAAGGTCGCATTGGGCGAGGTATCGTGCCGCCGGACTTGAAAGCCTTCGGCCCCCTCGCCCCGCTTAGCAACCCAGGGAGCCCAGCGCGCGGGAAACCCCCTTGCCCAGAAGGAGATGGAGAAGGCGTCGAGAACCGGCTCGCCTGAAGTCTCATCATCCAGGAGGGCCTCGTCGAAGGTGTTCTGATAGTTGGTCTCGCTGATATGGGTGTTGGCGATGCGAATCCCAACGGTGCCGTCGAAGCTCGCACTTTGGCCAAAGGATTCCTCCGGGCCCGCCACATAAGAAAGGGCACCCGTGCCCACCTCTACCCCATCGTGAGTCCCCGCCGCATGGGCTCCCGATTGATCGAGGAGATCATTCTCAAAGGTCCAGTAACCGATCAAATCCGCATCGATCTGGGCCGATAAAGGGTTTGCGAATAGGGCCAGTCCTCCGCCCAGCCTCAGGAATTGCTTGAAGGTAATCATGTGTTTTTATGGTTTTTACCGTATTGGAGAGATCGGCAATTAGCGCAATCCGCCAATACAGCTATTCTAATTTCCTATCAAAAACCCGCCGCAAGAGACAAGGAATCAGTAGAGATTGCCGAGTTAACAAATAAACCTCCCCAACAGGAGGACAAGAATCGGCAGGGAATTGGCAAAAGAAGTCATGCCGCGCGATGGGTCGGCCCGACAAAGGCACGATTCGCGCGCTTTCGGTCTGGACTCGGATCTCGGATCTCTGGTCTCTTAAAGGCATGTCCGACACACGTATTGAACGCGATTCCATGGGTGAGATGGCGGTGCCCGCCGAGGCCCTCTACGGAGCTTCCACCCAGCGCGCCGTCCTGAACTTTCCCGTCTCCCACCGGCCCGTCGATCCCCTCATGATTCACGCCTACGGGCTCATCAAGCTCGCCGCCGCCCGCACCAACGGAGAACTGGGGGTGGTGGATTCCGCCAAGACCGCCATTATCGAAAAGGCCGCCCGCGAGGTCTTTGAAGGCCAGCACGACGCCCATTTCCCGGTGGACACCTACCAAACCGGTTCCGGCACCTCGACCAACATGAATGCCAACGAGGTCATTGCCAACCGCGCCAAGCAGCTTGCGCCCGATTGCGGCGTGCATCCCAACGACCACGTCAACCAGAGCCAGTCCTCCAACGACACCTTTCCCACCGCGATGCACATTGCCACCGGCACCGCGCTGAAGGACCTCCTCATTCCGGCCCTCGAAGGCCTGCACAAATCCCTGGTGCAGAAAGCCCACGAATTCCACGACGTCCTCAAAATCGGTCGCACCCACCTGATGGATGCCACCCCGGTGCGCCTCGGGCAGGAATTCGGCGGCTTTGCCAAACAAGTGGAGCGCTCCCTGGACCGCGCGCACAAGGCGCTCAATGCCCTCTTCGAGCTCCCTCTCGGCGGCACGGCGGTGGGCACCGGGCTGAACTGCCACCCTGATTTTCCCAAAAGGGCCATCGCCCTCATCGCGGAGGAGACCGGCCTCGACTTCGTGGAAGCGGAAGACCACTTCGAAGCCCAGGCTGCCAAGGACGCCCTCGTGGAAGTCCACGGCCAGCTCAACACCATCGCCACCAGCCTTTACAAAATCGCCAACGACATCCGCCTCCTCGGCTCCGGTCCCCGTTGCTCCATCGGCGAGATTTCCCTCCCGTCCACCCAGCCCGGCTCCTCCATCATGCCTGGCAAGGTCAATCCCGTGATGTCGGAGGCGGTCACCATGGTAGCGGCCCGCGTCTTCGGCAACCACAACACCGTCACTTGGGCGGGGGCCAATGGCCACTTCGAGCTCAATGTCTTCATGCCTGTGATGATTGATGCCGTGCTGCAGTCCATCCGCCTCCTCGCCAATGGCGCGACCATCTTTGACGAAAAATGCGTGCAAGGCATCGTGGCCAACAAGGAGCGCTGCGAATCTCTCATCGAGAACTCTCTCTCCATGGTCACCAGCCTCGCCCCCATCATCGGCTACGAGCCCGCCAGCAAGATCGCCAAGGAAAGCGTGGAAACCGGCCGCACGGTGCGCGAGCTCTGCGCCGAACGCCTCGACGAACTCGGCATCACCGCCGAGCAACTCGCCGAAGCCCTCGACCCGGCGAAAATGGCCGGCGAGTGAAGCCCACCCCGGCAGCGCCACTTCTCAAATCGACGTTTCAAGAACACGCGGAGGACCGTCTCCGCGTTTTTTTGATCAAGCTCCAAACGCCTCGCGCAACAAGGCGAGACTCTCGGGAATAGCCTGCAAAGGATCGGCCTTGCCCTCGAATTCCAGCGACACATAGCCTTGGAATCCCGCTTTCTTCAAGATTCCTGCAATACGCGGGTAGTCCAGATCGAGGGTATACCACACCCCGCCCCCCTGATAGGTCTTGGCCTGCAAGAGCACGGTTTCGTCCGCTAGCTGCGCCAAGCGTTCATAGGGATCCTGCAAAAAATTTCCGGTGTCCAGAGTCACCTTGAACCAAGGCGAATCGATGGCGTTCACCACCCGCAGCACCCCCTCGGGAGTCACCCCAAGCCCCCAGTGATTCTCCAGCCCCAAGACCACGCCGTTCTTCTCAGCCACGGGAAGAATCTCCTCGTAGGCCGCGATGACCCAGCCATAGGCATCCTCCTCGTCATAGCCCGCGAGCGGCTCTTCCACCCCCCGCTTGGCCATGAGGTCGTCGAAATCCCGCGAGGTGCCCCAAGTGCCGGAATTGACCCGCATGGTGGGGATGCCGAGGGCATTGGCCTGCTCAATACAAGCGATGGTGTGATCGATATTTCCCTGCCGCTTGTCCTTGTCCGGAGAGAGGAATCCCTGGTGTGTGGAATACCCCATCAAATCGAGACCGTTGAGAAAAGCCTGCCGCTTGAGTTTTTGCAACGTGGAGTTTTCCACATCAGGCAACTGCCGTTGTAAAATTTCGAAGCCATCGAAGCCCATGCGAGCGGCATGGTCGAGGCAGGCCGAAAGATCCCGCAGCTCCTCCCGCCGAAAACCCCAGAAAGAATAAGAGGAAACCCCGAGGCGATTGGGACGGAGGCCGACCCCAACTTCAGCTTGCTTGGGCTCAGCCGCTCGCACCCCCGCCGCCCCGGCACTGAGCCCGGCCGTAGCCAGGAAATGTCTTCGCTTCATCGCCTCTCTATCTCTTATAAACTCATCTCCCAGCACCGAGCCGGGATCTAGCTATCGGACCTCACCCGCCAAAAGTGCTTGTCTCCAGAGGCGGATTCATCCGTGAAGCGAAACTCAATTTCACCCGGATAACTCTCCACATCCTCTGAACCATCCAGCGGATAGTCTGTGACTCCCGAGGAAAAATCCAGGTCCGCACTGCTCTCTACGGTGTAAGTGGTCTCCCCCGTATCGGCAAAGCGCAGGGTGACCCTTTGGGTGGCAGACTCATATTGCAAGCTGCTCACCATCGTCGCCTCCAGAGGGATGGGCCCATACTCCACAGTGACTTCATCCAGGTTGAAATCATAATTGGAGTTCCCGAAAGTAGCGATATCCACCCGGCTAAAGGTAAAATCTTCCGCGATATTATCGAGATAGGAAAACGTGCGAAAGCTGCCGTCACCGATCTCCCCGGAGGTCGTCAACAGGAGCTCCCCCTCGCCGGTGCGCGCCAAGGTGAAACTAACGGTATGGGAATAACCATCGTTGGGACTGCTATTCAGCCGGATACTGGGAACATCCTCAAAGACCTCCAGGACCACGGCATCCGAGATCAAATTCGGAGCCGTGCCATCAAGCTGCATATCGATATAATGACCTTCCCCGTAGGCAATCCCCCCCGCACTCAGCCGACCGATATAGGCCGCGCTCCCCTCGCCGTCGGAAAGCCCGATGGTCAGGGCACGGCTGACACTCGCGCCCGAAGAAGTGAAGAAAACCTCCGCCGAGAATTTGATTTGCTCTCCCACCGCGAGAGTGACGGAAGTATCGAAATCACTAAACGCCCGGGTTGCTCCAGCCCCACCATTGTCAGTAACGACCAGAAGACCATCACTTTGCAGAACAGAATGATCATCGGTGCCCCAGTTGCCAGCATCGGACTCGAAATCGTCGAAGAGCACCGTCTCCGCAGCGGTCATCGCCGGGAAGAGAAGAATGAGATTGAAAAAACCCTTTTTCATCACTCGCAGAAGCTTAGTGAATTTATTTGCGACGGCGCAGCAAAATCGCGGGAAAACAGACGGCAGCCAACAGCGCGGTGGAAGGCTCCGGAATGGGCATCACGGAGACAGTCACATCATCAAGATTGAAGTCGTAGTCCGAGTTTCCAAAAGTCCCCACGTCCACTCGGCTGAACGTAAAGTCACTGGCGGCAGCATCGGCATGAGTGAAAGAGCGCACGGAACCGTTCCCGATCTCGGCCGTAGTTGTCAGCTCCAACTCTGTCAATCCAGTCCGCGCGAGGGTGAAGGTAATAGTATGGGAATAGCCATCTCCTGCCGAAGTATTGGTCCGGATACTGGACACCCCGGAGTCAGTGCCCAGAGCAGTGCCGCCAGCAAGAAGATTATTGGCTCCACCATTAAAGCTCGCATGGGTGTAATGGCCTTCTTCATAAGGGTCGGCTCCCGCGCTGATGCGATTGATGTAAGCCGTGGCTCCTTCCCCATTGGACAAGCCGATAGTGAGAGCACGCGCAACCCCGGCCCCCGAAGAAGTGAAAAAGACCTCGGCAGAGAATTGCAACTGTTGCCCAACCAACAAAGAGACCGGAGAATCAAAATCCGAAAAAGCCCGGGTAGCTCCTACCCCCCCATTGTCGGCAACCACCAAAACCCCCGCGCTCTGAGAAACCGAGTGATCGTCCGTGCCCCATCCTTCCGTTCCCATCTCGAAATTATTGGAGAGAACAGTTTGGCCATGAGTAACTACGGAGCCAAGGGCGAGAAGTGAAAAGATTTTTGCTGTCATGATTTCAGTCAAATACAGAAAGAGAATATCAATTCTGCTCCGCGAAGAAAGCAGATTCGGAAAAAATTTACCCGAAGAGGCCTAAATGAGAGCAACCCCAACCCACGCTGGACAAACGGGGGGAAGGACCTAGCCTACCCGATAGAACCAATGTCCGATCATTCCGCTCCTGAATTTGAGAAAAGCGAAGGCCCCAAGAGCCCTCCTGCCGAGCCTCCCGTCGCCAGCGAATCCGCCCGCCCCCAACCGGTGGGCGACCTCCCCGAGGACGATGTCGCCGCCATTGATCAGCTGGGCGACTCCTACCGCAAGCTCAAGGCTGAGCTCGGCAAGGTCATCATCGGCCAGGAAGACGTCATCGAGAAGCTCTCCATCTCTCTCTTTGGCGGCGGTCACTCCCTCCTCATGGGCGTGCCGGGCCTGGCCAAGACTTTGCTCGTCTCCTCGGTGGCCGAGACCCTCGACCTCAGCTTCTCGCGCATCCAATTTACCCCCGACCTGATGCCTGCCGACATCACCGGCACGGACATCATTCAGGAAAGCGGCGTGGGCGGAAAACGCGAATTCGAGTTCATCAAAGGCCCCGTCTTTGCCAACATCGTGCTGGCCGACGAAATCAACCGCGCCCCCGCCAAGACCCAGTCCGCCATGCTGGAGGCCATGCAGGAGAAAAAGGTCACCGTCCTCGGCAAGACCTACCAGCTCGACAAGCCCTTCTTCGTCCTCGCGACCCAGAACCCCATCGAGCAGGAGGGCACCTATCCCCTTCCCGAAGCCCAGCTGGACCGCTTCATGTTCCTCATCGAGCTGGACTACCCCAGCGCGGCGGAGGAAGGCCGCATCGCCCGCGAGACCACTGGCAAAGCCCCCGAAAAGCTCTCCAAGCTCATGAACGGCGAGCAGATCCAAGCCTACCAAAAGCTCGTGCGTCGCGTGCCCGTGCCCGATCACATTTACGACGATGCCGTCACCCTCGTCCGCCGCACGCGCCCGAACAGCGAGGACGCCCCCGCCTGGATCAGCGAGCTCATCGGCTGGGGATCCGGCCCCCGTGCCATCCAGAACCTCGTCATCGCCGCCAAAGCTCGCGCCGCCCTGCACGGCAGCTATCTCGTCCGGCGCGAAGACCTCCTCGCGGTCGCCACCCCCGTCCTCACCCACCGCGTCATCCCCAACTTCGCCGCCGAATCCCAAGGCATGACTTCGCAGAAGATCGTGAAGCGCCTTCTTGAGGAACTGGACGATTAAGCCCCAAGGGGGCGACCTACAGGGTGAACTGAACAAATAAGCCCCAAGGGGGCGACCTATATCAGCCCAGGGCACCGCCCTGGGATTCCCGGAGAGAAGAAGAACCGAGCCCTGAAGGGGCGCACCAACGACGTATGAACCCAGAACCCACAGCTCTCCAGAACCATACGGAATCGCTTCAAGGGTTTCCGAATGCTAGCGAGCATTCTCAAGAAAAGATTCGCCCCCCTCTTTGGCTTCTACTCGTCTACTCCTATCTCATTCTGCTCACGGGAAGCGTCATTTACGGCATAGCCACCTACACGGACCCTTGGCAGGGCCTCTTCGCGGGAATCTTCGATGCCATTTTTCCTTATGGTTTCCTCTGGGCTTTCTTCTGTCTCCCTTGGGTGCTTCTTTCAGCTTGGGTATACCATCACAATCATTGGCAACGACTACGACGCACCATCGTTCTGCTCCCTTCCCTAGCTTTCCTCTGCTTACAAATGACCGCGGCCGTCAATGACTACCCAACACCAACGAAACGGTTCAGAGACCTGACGAAAATTGATTTTCCGGAGACAGCTCAAAACATCCAAACCTATTTTTACGGAGGAGGGTTAGCGGATTATGGCGATTTTTACTATTTTGAAACATCTGCAACCGAAACCCAGCGTTTGATTCGCCAGCTGAAACTCAGTTCTCCCGGTAGACAAGGGCAAGACGACTTGAAATTCGCAATAAGAACCGAACCCTTGAAAAATCTTTTTCCAAAGGCACCTAGCCTCAGCCCACCCTCCGCTTGGACCGTTCATTCGGGGGCCGACGAAGAAGCTAACCGCCACTACACCCTCATCACCGATGTCTCGCAAACAAAGGTCTTCCTGTCCGTTTCTAGCATCTAACCAATCGCCCGCCTTTCATGCACGACTTCATCGATCATAAGCTCCTCGCCCGCCTCTCGGCCCTGCCCTTGGAAACCAAGCAGGCCATGATCGGGAACGTGGCGGGCAAACACCGCTCTCCCCATCGCGGTTCTTCGGTGGAGTTCGCCGAGTATCGCAAGTATGTCCCCGGCGACGACACCCGGCGTCTCGACTGGAAAGCCTTCGCGCGCTCGGACCGTTTTTACATCAAAGAGTTTGAGGCCGACACCAACCTGCGCGCTTACTTCGTGGTCGACTCCTCGGGCTCGATGAATTTTGCCAGCGGAGAACACGACAGCAAGATTCAGTATGCCCGCCGCCTCGCCGCCTCTCTCGCTTACCTCTTGGTCAAGCAAGGGGACGCCGCCGGGCTCTCGGTCTGTAACGAAAAAATTCACCTCGAAATCCCCCCTTCGCGCTCGGCCTCCCAGCTGCAGCACATCTTTGACAACCTCGGCAAACTCGAGCCCAAAGGCGAAACCGGCCTCGTGGACGCCCTCCACACGGTGGCGGAAAAAATCAAACAACGCGCCCTCGTGGTCATCCTCTCCGACCTCTTCTGCGATCCCGAGGAACTGGGCGACGCCCTGCAGCACCTCCGCTACCGCAAGCACGATATCGCCATCTTCCACTTGTTAGACCGTCAGGAGATCGACTTTGCCTTCGACCGGCCTCACCGCTTTGTCGACTTGGAAGACGACTCCGTCCTCGTCGCCGAGCCCAACCTCATCGCGGACGAATACCAGGCCGCGCTTGCCGACTACCTCACTGCCGTGGAGGCCAAGGTCCACGATGCGCAGGCAGATTACCGCAAGATTGTCACCGATGAGGACTATGAAGAGGTGCTCTCCGACTTTTTGACGAACCGGTTGAAGTAGCGCTTGCGAAAAACTAAAAACGAAAGACTTAAACACTAAATGCCGGAATCAAAGAAAGGACCCTACGATCTGGAAGGGCGGACCTTTGAGTTCGCAGTTTCGGTTCGTCGCATTCTCGCGCGCAACACCCTTCCTCCAGTCTGCTGGGCTGATTCAGAACAAATTCTTCGCTCATCTGGTTCTGTGGGAGCAAACTATATCGAAGCCAACAGTTCCATCTCCCACCGAGATAAACTTTTCCGCATGAAAATTGCCCGCAAGGAAGCGGCAGAATCGAAACACTGGGCCCGCCTTCTCCAAACAACCTTGCCGACCTCCCTTGTTGAGGAAATGAGAACCATCGAGCAGGAAGCCGATGAGCTCATGCGCATCCTGAGCGCCATCCTCAAAAAGCTCGAAGCCCAGCACCCACCCGAATAGCTCCCTTTCGTTTTTAAGTCTTTCGTTTTTAGTTTTTCCCAAAAAGATGTCCTTCCTCCAACCCGCCCTCCTCTGGGGACTGCTTGTGGTCTCCCTGCCCATCATCATCCACCTCCTCAACCGTCGTCGCCACCGCACGGTGAAGTGGGCGGCGATGGACTTTTTGCTAAAAGCGACCCGGGAATCGCGGGGGAAGAAGAAGCTCAAGCACATCCTCATCCTCACCTGCCGGGCCCTCGCCATTGCGGCCCTCATCTTTGCCATCGCGCGACCATTGTTAGGCGGCTTTCTCGGCTTCGGGGCCAGTGTCGATACCGTCGTTTTGATCCTCGATCGCTCGGCGTCCATGGAGCGCAAGGAGGCGGACGGCCAACCGAGCAAGCGCGAACTCGTGCTGCAACAAGTGGCCGATGCCATGGAGGAACTGGAAACCGCTCGCCTCGTGATGATTGACTCCGCCAGCGGCGAAATGACCGAAGTGCCCTCGCCGGAAGTCCTGCCCGAGCTCTCCACCACCCGGGCCACCGATACCGCGAGCGACATTCCCAGCCTGCTGGCAACGACTCTCGATTATTTACGCGAAGCCCAGCCAGGCCGAACCGAAATCTGGCTGGCCACCGACATGCAGCTAGCCAATTGGCGCACCGACGACTCGCGCTGGCCGGCCTTCGCCCAAACCCTCCGGGATCTGCCTTTCCCCACTTCCTTGCGAGTATTATCCTTGCCGGAAACACCCCGCGAAAATCACAGCCTCCGCCTCCTCTCCGTTCGCCGCAGCGAGACCGAACTGACCCTCGAACTGGAGCTGACCCGCGACAAATCGGAAGGAAACCTCAATCTGCCCATCACCGTGAACCTGAATGGAGCCCCCACCACCGACTCCTTGGTTTTGGAAGGGCAAAGCATCCGTTTCCGGCGCACGCTCCCCTTGCCCAATGCCGAGGCTACTGGCTGGGGGAGGGTCTCTCTCCCCCCCGACCCCAACCTGCGGGACAACCACGTCTACTTCACCTATGGCGAAGAACAGCCTCTCCTCACCACCTTGGTCCATGATGGCAGTCTGCCCGAAGAAGCCCGCGCCACCTTGCTCCGGGCCGTCAGCCCTCCAGGCCTCGCGAGTTTTCAGGTTCAGGAGTTGGAGCTTTCCGGACCGAGTGCTGATCCTTCCGCTCTGGACCTGCGGCAAACCGCTCTTCTACTCTGGGCCGCTCCCCTACCCACGGACACCGCAGCCGTCCTCGTGCGCAGCTATCTGGAGAGTGGTGGACAAGTCCTTTTTCTCCCAAATGAGAGTGATCCCGAAGCAACTTTTGCCACCTTCGCTTGGGAGCCCGTGGAGTCTGCCCCAGCAGGCAAATTCTTCATTGCAGGGGAAAACTGGCGGCGCGACGAGGGACCGTTTCGCGATGGTGACGACGGTACCCCCCTCCCCTTGGGACAACTCCGCGCCATCAAACGCCAACCTCTTTCCCCAGCCAGCGAGGCTATCCCTTTGGCCACCTGGGACGATGGCAGCCCCCTCCTGGCCCGGCGTATTCTCGGCCAAGGAACCGCCCACCTTTTAACGACCCTTCCTGATTACACTTGGTCGGACCTTGAACGCACCGCCCTCCATCTGGTCTTGACCCAGCGCTTGCTCGAACGGGGAGCCAGCAGGCTGGACGATAACAATCGCCCGGCCGGACAAGCGCCTGCGAACAATGCCACCGTGGTCAATTCCGCGCTGGAAGGCGCTCCCTATCCTGATTCTGCTGGTATCTATCGACTCACTGATGGCGAGGGAACTCTGCTGGCCCTCAATGTGCCCGAAAGCGAATTACGTATTGAGCAACTGACCCCCGAAGAGATTGGCGAATCCCTCCTCCCCGAGGCCCCAGTCAGTCTCTTTGAACAAAAGAGTGAAGGGAACCAAAGCCTGTTGCAGGAATTCTGGCGACCCTTTCTCCTCGCCATGCTCCTTTTCCTCCTCGCCGAAGCCCTGCTCACCCTCAATCGCAAGCCGATGGCCTCACCCAAATCCATCAAAAAGGCGACGGCTTGAGGTGCTTTGTGCAAGGAAGGCGGAATCTGCACCATGCCGCCCCGCAAATTGCACGAACTTTTCCTGCAAAAGGCCTCCTTTGCTCGGTCCATTGAGCAGCTAGCGAACAGCACTCATTATTTGAGCGTTGGCGGAGAGACAGTTGGAGACATCACCCCATAATTGGCAAACCTCCTGCAAATGGGGAGATGCCTTATGAAACTCCAAAACTATCTCTACACTGCCGGATTTCTCATTGGGCTTCCCCTCAGTGCCGAAGCTCAAAAGAAAGTAGAATCAAATGGTGAAGAAACGACCCGCGGGCCAGCTACAGCCAAGTCAGTGGCGAGCACTCAGGACAAGGTCGGGTATACCGTCACCGATGACGCTAAAGACACCCTGAAGTCCGAGCAGCGCCTGGAAGCCCTCCGCCGCGAAGTCGAACAGAAGGAGCAGAAACTTCGCCAGCTGAGAGAGGAACTCGCTCGAGTGGAGGATGCTGTCGAAGAGCAGCAAGAGACCGCAGAAGGAAACGCCAACCATGCGAGAGACCTC
The DNA here is from genome assembly GCF_016595415.1 of Roseibacillus ishigakijimensis. Classification (GTDB taxonomy): domain Bacteria; phylum Verrucomicrobiota; class Verrucomicrobiia; order Verrucomicrobiales; family Akkermansiaceae; genus Roseibacillus; species Roseibacillus ishigakijimensis. The sequence goes on along the minus strand of NZ_JAENIO010000011.1, from coordinate 2,229 downwards.
ATTGAAGCGGAATCCGATCTCTATGTGAAGAGCTTGGAATACCTAACCAGCACGATCGCCGACTTGCAAGAAAAAGAGGTCAAGCTCGTCTACCAGCAACTGGAGAAGGACGGTAATTTTAACTATAAAGACAAGATGGCCGCTGTGGAAAGCTTCCGCAAAACCATCCATGCCAAGCTGCAAGCCCTCACCGACGAACTCTCCGATGAAAAAGGAGAAAAGACCCAATAGACTTTCGAACGAGCCTCCCAACCTTCAACCCCAAACAAAAATTATATTATGTTACACTATGCTATCATTTGCCTTGTTATTGCTCTCATCGCCGCAGCTTTAGGTCTGTCCGGCGTCGCTGGCTTCGCCATGAACGCTGCTTACATCCTAGGCGTCATCGCTCTGATTCTCTTCATCATCCACGCAGTCTCAGGACGTAGAGTCTAGCTTCCCAACACATCCCCTCCAAAAGGAACAACACAAAACCCGGAGCTTATCAACTCCGGGTTTTGCGTGTCCAGAAACAAGGGCAATTTTTCATTTCTGGACTAATCTCTAGTTATCTACAAGAACAGCGCTCAAGCGCGCGAAAAGGCTGCGCAACGTTTCTTCTGTAAAATTGGTCAAGGTCTTTTGCTGAAAGTTGAAATTGATTTGGTTTTTGGGGTTAGCTTCGGATCAGCTTTGTTCGTTTTTGAGGGAGATTTTTCCTGCTTCCCAGTTTCCGGAAATCTCGATGAGCACCCCGGTGACGAGTCGCTCAAGGGACTCCTCACTGGAAAAATACCGACGACGCGGGTGCGGCGTTGGATCTGGGTATTGAGGTTCTCGCAGCTGTTTGAGGTGCGCATTTTGCGCCGGTGGGCTTCCGAGAGAGCAAAGACAGTGAAACCCGCGGGAAGATTCTCCTCGGCCCAGGTGGCCAGCTTGGGCTAGTCGCCCTGACATCGTTCCACAAAGGCCCGCAGGCGCTCTTGGGCGTGGTCTTAAGAGTCTCCATTGAAGATCGCTTTGATTTCGGCAGCAATGGGGATTCTCAGACTCTATTTGGTGATATAGCCCTGCGCATTCTGTTGCAGGTGGAATTGACACCGCTCCCAGCAGCACCATTCCCACCAATGTTCCGTGCGCGCAGAATTCGGCCAGACCAGTGACGCGACCTTTGCGAGCAAAGTCCTGTCTTTTCGTCCTGATGCTATCGTTTGCAGCAACGACCACACAGCCGCCATTCTCATTCAAACTTTGGGAAAGTTCGGCATTTCCGTGCCCCAGAACGTCAGAGTCGTTGGCTTCGACGACACGGGGTTCGCCAGCCTGGTCACTCCCCCCCCCTCACAACCGTTCATCAACCCTGTCAACGGATAGCCATCTCCGCCTTCCGCGCCATGATGGACCGGCTCGTGGAACCCTCGTTACCTGCTCGCGCCATCAGCCTCACTCCTCACCTTGTCGTAAGGGAATCCCGTGGCGCCTACACAGCGTAGAGAACGCCAGTGTCCGCATACCTAACCAAAGCAGAACTCTTCGGCACAGGCATCTCTCCCAAGAGGAGCTTTGTTCTCCCTCCTTAAAAAAAAGGGGCCTCGACAGTGATTCCACACGATTTACTTTTCGCGCCATGAGCGACACCCCTTCCCTAAGCCATTTATCCGAATCCGACCAACCTCGCATGGTCGACGTCAGCCAAAAAGCGATCACCGCCCGCACTGCGGTGGCCACCTGTCTGGTCAACTTGGGAGCGGAGCTCGTTGCCCAGATGGAAGATGGCGAACTCAAAAACAAGAAAGGTCCGGTCATGCACACTGCCATTTTAGCCGGCATCCAAGGCACGAAGCTCACCTCCCAGCTGATTCCACTTTGTCACCCCCTGCCGCTGGATTCCTCACAAGTGGAAATCAACATCTCGGACAGAGAAACGGTGCAAATCACCTGCACGGCAAGAACTACCGGAAAAACCGGGGTCGAAATGGAAGCCCTCACCGGAGCCTCCGTTGCTGCTCTCACTCTTTACGACATGTGTAAATCGGCCAACCCTGGGATCGTAATCAGCCAACTCAAACTTGTTCAAAAAACCGGTGGAAAGTCGGATTTTTCCGCTTCCTGACAAGATTCGGGCCTGTTTCACGGCTTAGCCAAGGACATCTTTTCCCAGTTGGCGGAAGTTGTAGAGGCGCTCGGGCTTGGGGACGGTGGCGAGACCTTTGAGGGGTCGCGGACCGGTTTGACGAGAGGGGGCAA
>NZ_JAENIO010000119.1 GCF_016595415.1 Roseibacillus ishigakijimensis | reverse complement strand
GACCCCGGGGAAATGGCGATTGGCCAAGGGATCGTTTACTTGTTCCCGGGGGAAATCGATTTTTACCAGGGGGAATTTCTTTTGGGTCAGGGGGAAAAGGGGTTTTCCCCCGGGGAATTTGGGACGGGATCTGGTCGAACTGTCTTCCCAGGGCCTTGCCGAGGGCTGATATGTGCAGCCCCCTTGGGACTTGGGAAACAGCGTGGGCGTCTCGCTTGCTGGAGAAAACCGTCAGGGAAGTCGTGGTGCATCGTCGTTTCGGGGGTGGACGATGCTGCGACTGTTTTCGTGATCAGTGGAGGCAGCTGCGAGAACGGTTGTTGGTGTGGCGAGATCACAGCCTTGCTGGGACGAGGGCGGTGCGACCATCCCAGGGCCTTGCCCTGAGCTGGGATGTGCAGCCCCTTTGGGGCTCGGGAAACAGCGTGGGCGTCTTGCCTGCTGGAGAAAATCGTCAGAGAAGGCGTGGTGCACCGACGTGTCGTGGGTGGACGATGCTGCGGCTGCTTTCGTGATCATGAGAGGCAGCTGCGAGAATGGTTGTTGGTGTGGCGAGATCACAGCCTTGCTGGGACGAGGGCGGTGCGACAATCCCAGGGCGTTGCCCTGGGCTGGTATGGGATGCCCCGTTGGGGCTCGGGAAACAGCGTGGGCGTCTCGCCTGCTGGAGAAAATCGTCAGGGAAGGCGTGGTGCATCGCCGTTTCGGGGGTGGACGATGCTGCGGCTGCTTTCGTGATCATGGGAGGCAGCGGCGAGAATGGTTATTGGTGTGGCAAGATCCCAGC
>NZ_JAENIO010000118.1 GCF_016595415.1 Roseibacillus ishigakijimensis | reverse complement strand
AGTCCAAGTGGCTGCGGGATAGCCCACGAAAATCCTAAGCACGCCATTTTTCCTTGAAAAGGTGCTGGTCTGGCAAATCATCAACCATATAATCTAGCCTGAAAATCGTGGACTGGGACAGATTAGCTAACGAACTCAACTGTCCCAATCAGGGCGGAGACGCACTTGCTCAAGAAGGAATCGCTCGCATTCTTGGCGAGGAGTTTATTCGCGAGGCAGTCGATAAAGCAATTGTGATCGTGGACCCAGGGTCAGAGCTCGCTCGGTCAGTTTTGATTTTTCTGCGTTCTAGGGGAGCGGTTGACTACGCCCTTGAAATTTACCGCGACACTCCTGATTTGGAGCTAAAACGCTCGGTGGTTAATCTACTGAAGGCGATTTCCGATGAAACCATTCTTGAAGTCGTTCCCGAATTCTTGGCCCACGAAGACGAAGGTATTCAGAATTGGGGCGCAGCGATTGTAGACCAGTTGGCATTTTCCGGCATGATCGACGAGGATGATTGCAGTGCAGCTTTATCGATAATGGAGAGCCATTCGAATCCGCAGGTGAGATGGCATCGGGAAGAGGTTTTGAAAGAGCTAGCTCGATAATCAAGAAGGCTAACAAGGCGGTGATGCCAAGACGGACCCGCAGGCTTGATCACATTCGCAGGCGAAGTGGAGGCTTTTTCCTTGTTCGCCGTCTGGCATACCTTTAACGTTCGCTTAAGAAATGGCATTCTTGATGGAAGACTTATTTTCGAATCAAGCCTTTAGATTTACCCTTTGCTGTCTAACTGCGTTCTTCGTGAACC
>NZ_JAENIO010000117.1 GCF_016595415.1 Roseibacillus ishigakijimensis | reverse complement strand
TATCAACCTGACCACCGCCACGTCACCACCGAAACCCGCAAAGAACGCCGCCCCCTTGAAGACACTTGGATCGAACTCCTAAGTTGACGCGAATGCCCCAACACCTAAAACTCATATTTTTGGCCTAAACCTTTTTCACCTTTAAACCTATCAACAAACCCTCGCTCTTTTTCGTTTAACGAGGAATAAATCTCATCAAAACTATCTTTTTTAGGCCAATCTGACTGCAAAATCACGTTTCCATTTCGAGACATATCTCTCATCAGGAACGATAACCCACCGAAGGGAGATTCGATGTCAAACTTGTCTCCTAATAATATAAACTCCATAAACTGAATAAAACCTCCATTAAACACTTCGATCTCGTTAAATGCCAAGTCAATCACATAAATCCTATCCTCCTCAACTTTCCCTTCAATAATTCGAAACGCAACCGTGACATTCTCCCTAATCGGGCTCAATATTCGGAAAAAGCCTTTGTTGTCTGGCCACTTAGAAAAATCGGGATCATGCGGCTCCCAATCGTGCGACATTTCCATACAAATAAATGCTTCTGTATTATAAGGCTTCCCATCAACTGGACACGGTTGCCGAAAGCTAAACCTGTGACTGAAGGTGGCATTCGGATACCGAGCATTGAAAGCTTTATAATCCTCTGGGAAAACGAACCCAAAAGCAGCCTCCCATCGCTCCCAATCCTCTTCAGCAGGGGATGTCCCACAGGTCGTTAAAACTCTCGGTGGTCGTTGGCGTGAGATTGGCTATTTATTCGTCGAGTTCAAGGTTGGTGTTGAGGCTTCTGT
>NZ_JAENIO010000116.1 GCF_016595415.1 Roseibacillus ishigakijimensis | reverse complement strand
AGCCCGGACCGTTTTATGCCCTTGACAAATCATCAACCATATCAACGTCATAGCTCACCTATCCCTGACCATGGGGCGAGCGTAGACTGTGGGTTAATGGTTGAATTGGTCATAAAACGTAACATCGGGGCGGGTCAGGGATTAGGTGCAGCGCCTTGTTATCTCAGTGGTTCTTGCTCGTCGACCCATGGCTTGTAGGCGCTGGGAAGCACACCTTTGGAAGCGGAGCCAAGACCATCTGTCCAATCAATCTCATCCAATGGCTTCGAATGAGATTCGCGTCCGCCACTACCCGAGTAGAGATCCATATTAAGGTTGCTGTCGGAAACCGAAACGCTTCCGAAATACAGAGGATACGGTCGACCCGCACAGGTGGCTTTCCACGAATTAGCGTTGACACGAATGATCATGCAGGAATCGAAAAGGTAGAAGCAGTCATCTTCTGCGTTGAAGAAAAGGCGCCCGTTCGTCGTGAAGAACCGCTTTACTCCACAAATCGGCTCGGAAGGGATGAATTCGACGTGTTCAGCCCCCATGTGATGCTCACCGGCATTCTGAATCGAAATCGACTTCCCGTTGGGCGCTTCGACTACGCTCTCATGGAACAATGGCAGAGTCATTTTTAGAGATAACAGTGTTTATTAGTATGACGATGCTGCGATAGGAGCAGGACGGTTTTTGGTTCCAGGCGATTTTTTGGCGGGCGTGGGGGGCTTGGTCTTAATCATTTGTGAGAAATTCTGATTCAGGAGGCAAATTACTGGTTCCCCGAATTTTTTACAAGCTGAAAAGAATCGTTATCG
>NZ_JAENIO010000115.1 GCF_016595415.1 Roseibacillus ishigakijimensis | reverse complement strand
AGCGTGCGCTTGGGACTGCACAACGAGCAGGGAGACCTCCAGTCGACAGGCAATGTCACTGTTCCTACCAACCACGAGGTGCCGAGGGTCGGTTCCCTGGTCGAGGTGCGCTACCTCTACGCCTTCCCGGAAAGTCTGGTGGTCTATCAGCCGGTCTATCTAGGAGAACGGACGGATATTGCCGCCTCTGACTGCCGGACTAACCAGCTGAAGTTCAAATCCACCTAGGAGGAGGCTTCCCTCTTATCCAATGAAATCACTCCCCCGCTTGTCTACCAGAGGATGGAGACAAGCGGGTGGAGGGATTTTTTTACCTCATACAAACGCTCCAACTACCAAGTGTCACCAATACATCTCCTATTTGCTGCAGGAGGGCCAGGTTGCTGCGTGCTTCGCACTTCGCAATCCTTCGGACGGCTCCAGCGCTCGGTCCCTCTTGCCCGGCGCTTCGCTTGGGCAAGAGCAACCTCGCTTCGTCGCCACCATGGCCGTCCTGCAGCTGCCCTCTTTGCGGGCGTCGCACCTGAGTTCAAGGGCTCGGACCTCCGGCCCTCGCAAAAGGCAAAGGGCGTATTCCCCTCCGGGCTTCGCCCGGCGGTGATACGCCCCCGCATCACAGTGATAAGCAATTGCACATTTTAAGAACTGCAAACACTTGTTAGTCTTGCTTACTCCCAGACCTCGGCATCTACCGCCCACGGATTGACTTCTGGAAGTGTCCCCGTCATCGTTAAAATAGAGGTGGTAGTTTGTCGGCCCACGCGTGAGCGTGAGGTCGCAAAAACCAAACCAAACCAACTACCGT
>NZ_JAENIO010000114.1 GCF_016595415.1 Roseibacillus ishigakijimensis | reverse complement strand
CCTGGGTTTTGAATTCCTTGGTATAACGCTTACGGCCTTTCATGGCTTCAGTCTTCATTTGGTTAAGGCGTGGTCCAAGAAATTACCGCACCTCAAAATTCAGCTTCTGATCCGTCGTCAAACTTTAGTCGCAACCGATGCGAGCATGGAAAGTCTGAGGCTCCCAGCTCAGTTCGCTCAGCGTCGGCGAACTCTCGAATCCACTGAACGATCCGCTCCTTCCAGCGTTCCGGTAGATCAGCGTGATTCATTTTTTCGCATAACGTTAGAGCATAGCTGGCCGAGCTGACAACTCCCGAATAGACTAAAAATCGGGCAGCTTGCTGACCGCGAATGATCAAATCGCGCGGGTCCCGGTCAGCTACTGCGTTTTGTTCGCTAAGACATCTCTGACCAATATATCAAACCCAGTAAAATTGCCGAAATAATCCAAATTGGAACTAGAAAAATCGTCGATCGAGCACCAAATGCCCGTCCCATAATGTCTATGGACGCGATGATTCCAAGAGCCCAAGAAATACTGGAAGCTAACAATAGACAAGTAAGACCAACAGGGATCCAGAGCGCCCCCAGAAGTAAATCAGCGGTAATTTCTGCATCTTTTATCGTCGGTTTTGACCATAAACGCAATTTGAGACAAAACCGAACAATCGGATGCTCAAGAGAATCAAATTTGACAGAAGGGAGAATCAACATCGGGCAATTGCAGAATACACTCGCTTATTTTGAGCGAGATTATATGGTTGATGATTTGCCAGACCAGCACCTTTTCAAGGAAAAATGGCGTGCTTAGGATTTTCGTGGGCTATCCCGCAGCCACTT
>NZ_JAENIO010000113.1 GCF_016595415.1 Roseibacillus ishigakijimensis | reverse complement strand
AAGCGCGACTTCCACCGCGATGTGGGCTATATTTACCGCAAACAACTCGAAGAAGCCGAGTGGCTGGTGGTCAACAAGTGCGATCTCCTGAGCGCGGACGACCTCGCGGATTTGCAAGCGCGGCTCGACCGCGACTATCCCGGCAAGCGCGTTTTCCTGCTCTCCGCCAAGACTGGGGAGGGGATGGAGGAGTGGTTCGCGGCCCTCCTGCAGCACGAGACCGCCGGGGGCCAGGAGGTGGAAGTCGATTACGAACGCTACGCCGAGGGGGAGGCCCTGCTGGGCTGGGTCAATTCGGAAGCCCGCTGTCAGCCCCGCCAGGAGGTGGATTGGGGCCAATGGTTGGCACGGGTCGCCCGCACCATCGCGACGCGCCTGGAGGAGTCGGGTCACGAGGTAGGCCACTTCAAGATGAGCGTGGAAACGGATGGTCGGCGCTATCGGGTGCATCAGGTGATGAGTGGGGAGGAGGTGGTCAGTGAGAACACCAGCGACCCAAGAGCCGGAAGGTTGAGTTCAACCGGCGAGACGCCGGTGCTCCCTGCCGAACAGTTGAGACCAACCGACGAGACGCCGGTGCTCCCTGCCGAACAGAAGGCCACGCTCCTTGTTAATCTACGGGCCGAAGGGGAGGCCAAGGCCTTGAAAGCGATTGTGACACAATCTTTTGACGCACAGAGCGAAGTCGAGGTTCTTTTCCAGAAACAAGCAGCCTTTCAACCCGGCAAACCCGTCCCCGTGCATCGCATCGCGGTCGCCTAAATCCGCCACTGCCAAACTGCCAAACTGCCAAACTGCCAAACTGCCAAACTGCCAAACTGCCAAACTGCCAAACTG
>NZ_JAENIO010000112.1 GCF_016595415.1 Roseibacillus ishigakijimensis | reverse complement strand
TGTTTCAATTCAGTCCTTCACGAACTTGACTTCTGATCATTGAAAAATGATGAGCCCGGACCATTTTATGCCCTTGACAAATCATCAACCATATCGTAAAAGGCCACTCGCCCGATACTGAGAGCGCGGCCACGAAACGAGGGTAAGGAATCGAATCATGAAAGTCAATCGACTCGCAGCGAGTATCGGGTTGAGTGCGCCGACTTGATATGCCCTGTCGATCTAGTCGAAGCAGGATCCGGGATTCATCTCTCGGGGTGAAAACCACTCGATATCATGTTCATCGGATAATCGGCGTTTGGTGTGATTCCAGATCTGATGACACATGCCCAATCTCCTTCCGCCATTCGCCAACGCCTTCGTTGTCTCTTCGTCCAATATCCGCGATACTACTGGACCGAGAGATTCATCGTCTTGTATCGGATCGGTGAGTATGGCGGTTCGGTTTTCAACGGTTCGTTCCTGGCCGGGGACTCGCCCAATCTTCTCAGCCGATTCGAGAATCCTCGACACCAGGAGCGGCGGTGAATTGAGGATGAATTCCTTCGCGTCATTAATTCCCAACGCGGTTGCAGTGTGAATCGCAAAAACAGTCTGTGCGTCGGGCGATTCGCTCATGCGATTCTTTAGGCATATCAGTGTTTATTAGTATGACGATGCTGCGATAGGAGCAGGACGGTTTTTGGTTCCAGGCGATTTTTTGGCGGGCGTGGGGGGCTTGTTCTTAATCATTTGTGAGAAATTCTGATTCAGGAGACAAATTACTGATTCCCCGAATTTTTTACAAGCTGAAAAGAATCGTTATCGATTGCTTGAGCGATCCATAAATTTTGGATCGGGGATATCTTACGATTATCCGAAGT
>NZ_JAENIO010000111.1 GCF_016595415.1 Roseibacillus ishigakijimensis | reverse complement strand
TGTCAGTTTGTCAGTTTGTCAGTTTGTCAGTTTGTCAGTTTGTCAGTTTGTCAGTTTGTCAGTTTGTCAGTTTGTCAGTTTGTCAGTTTGTCAGTGGCGGATTTAGGCGATCGCGATGCGATGCACGGGGACGGGTTTGCCGGGTTGGAAGGCTGCTTGTTTTTGGAAAAGAACCTCGACTTCGCTCTGTGCATCAAAAGTTTGTGTTACAATCGCTTTCAAGGCCTTGGCTTCCCCCTCGGCCCGTAGATTGACGAGGAGCGTGGCCTCCTGCTTAGCAGGAAGCACCGACGTCCCGCCGGTTGGTCTCAACTGCTCGGCAGGGAGCACCGGCGTCTCGCCGGTTGAACTCAACCTTCCGGCTCTTGGGTCGCTGGTGTTTTCGCTGACCACCTCCTCCCCACTCATCACCTGATGCACCCGATAGCGCCGACCATTCGCTTCCACGCTCATCTTGAAGTGGCCCACCTCGTGACCCGCCTCCTCCAGGCGCGTCGCGATGGTGCGGGCGACCTGCGCCAGCCATTGACCCCAATCCACCTCCTCGCGGGGCTGACAGCGGGCTTCCGATTTGACCCAGCCCAGCAGGGCCTCCCCCTCGGCGTAGCGTTCGTAGTCGACCTCCACCTCCTGGCCCCCGGCGGTCTCGTGCTGCAGGAGGGCCGCGAACCACTCCTCCAGCCCCTCCCCGGTCTTGGCGGAGAGGAGGAAAACGCGCTTGCCGGGATAGTCGCGGTCGAGCCGTGCTTGCAAATCCGCAAGGTCGTCTGCGCTCAGGAGATCGCACTTGTTGACCACCAGCCACTCGGCTTCTTCGAGTTGTTTGCGGTAAATATAGCCCACATCGCGGTGGAAGTCGCGCTT
>NZ_JAENIO010000110.1 GCF_016595415.1 Roseibacillus ishigakijimensis | reverse complement strand
CTTAACAATCCCCACCTCAAGGCCAAGGACCGCAACGAGTTTCTCGCTTGGCTCAAATCGCCTTTTCACCCCTCAATTTTTGTCGTGTAGTGTGTTGGTTTATAGACCAATTTGCTGACGGACTACTACCCTCTGATGCGGATGCTTTGCTTGAGGACGGCTGGGACCCAAATGAGATTGCGCTTGAAAATTTAGAGCAATTTCTTCGACAAGAACTCTCAGATGCGAAGTCCGCGAATGTTCGTATGAAATTGAATTGGTTACAGTCTAGAAGGCAAGAGGCAGCCGAGTATTTGCGAACTCACGGAAAGCCGAGAATATTTCATTTATGGGAGCAAGCTAACGAGAAGTGAATAGGGTGCAGGAACCGGTTAGGTGACGGGTTCTAGCCATACACCCCCCACACACCACCGAGCATACGGCTTCGCATCAAGCGGCGCCAATCCGTCATGCTCTCCTCTTCGCGCCAATCGGCCTATCGGGATACCGAATTCAGGACTCCTTGGCTGCTGGGGCCCTTCCGGCTCCGGTTGGCTCGAATACCTCGTTGCGTCAACAGCCACCCTGAGACGCTTTCGTCGCTCGTTGCCGACGCGGTAGCAGGGCGAGCTTCTTTAAGTCGCGTAACCGAGCAAAGGGACTTGAACCGTCAACTGCGGGAGCGGGCAGAAAATGGCAGTTCTGAAAGTGACCAATTGTGACCAGTTTTTCCCTCAGAATTGCCCCGAAATGAGCAGAAATAAGGCGACAAGCGAACACGTTCAAGCAACCATTTTTTCGAGACTCTCTTTTCAATACTAACTCAAAAAGAACAACTTACGAAGAGCGTCCCCAGGTGGAATCGAACCACCATTTGAGGTTTAGGAAACCC
>NZ_JAENIO010000010.1 GCF_016595415.1 Roseibacillus ishigakijimensis | reverse complement strand
GATTTTAGTCCTGATCCGCGGCACCTCAAAAGAGACCGACGAACCCGCAAATCCCCCATAGAATCAGGCCTCACAGCCTTAACCTGACGCGAATGCCAAGTTTCCGTATTGATGTCTACCGAGGTGATGGTGCCGTCCCGAATTTCATCGGACCACACGGCACCGGTGCCAATGTCGGATTTGGTGATGGAATTGTCGAGGATTTCCTCGCTGCGCACGGCATTGTTGGCGATGTCGTCGGAGGTGATAGTGTTGTCTGCGATTTCTTGTGAACGCACTCTTCCGTCTTTGATCTCCCCCCAGCCAATTGTTTCTTCCTGAATATCAAGATAAGAGATCGAACGATCTTTGATATCTGCCGAGGTGATCGTTCCATTTTGGATATTGTCCGAGGTGATGGCATCCGACGCGAGTTTGTCGGATTGGATGGTGCCATTCAAAATGTGATAGCCACCGACACTGTTGGCTCCGAGGTTATTGCCCTTGATGGTGTCGTTGGCGATGTCGGCTCCCGAGATGCTTCCATTGGCGATGGAGGCACTGGTGACCGAGTCATCTTCAACGGCCAGTGCTTTCTCTGCGGTTTTGGCCCGCAGTGCGACGGGAGTGGAGACGATGCGTTGCCGAGGGGTAAACACTTGGGCGCTGTCCGAGTCATCAATGAGGGTGATTTCGACATAGCGCAGCGAAGAACCGTCGAAGAGTTCAGATAGATCGGAGATAAGTCCAACTGGATCATTACTCTCATCAAGAATTTCGGTGCCATCTCCCAGGATAAGCGAGAGCCGTCCTTGGTAGACGGCGGCGAGATGGGATTCCGCGAAGATGACGGTGCCACCGGTAGAAGCATTGTAGATGCGCACCTCGACGGTTCGATCTTCGGGGGCCGTGGGGGCGATCAACGCTCCCGAATCGTCGGTGACAGTGGCTTGATAGCTGATGTAGGCAGGCACTCGGCTTTGAGAAAAGGCGGGAAGAGCGATGGCGAGGCTGAGGGCAAAGGCTCGGAAGAATGGTTTTGGTTTCATATTGGACGTGGTGTTGGTCGGTTTAAGGTTGGATGAGGGTGTCGAGATCGCTGACTTTTCTGAGAATAAAGTCACCTTGGGTTTGAAGGTCTTGTTTGTGTAATCCGTCGAGGGTTTCGGTGAAGGTTCCGCTGAGGAGACTGACTCCCCAGCTGGGTCCCAAGCCTGTGGGGGGAGCTTCATCAAATTCGAAATGCATGGTGCGGATCACGCGGTGACTTTCCGTTCCCGCTGGCAAGGTGTTCTCGAAGCGGGCATCCAGATTGTCGTGATCGGGATGATAACTGTGAAGGAAGGGATTGGAGGGGGCTCCGGCGCCGAGATCGATGGTTGTGGTGAGATCGGCGCCAGGGCCGAAGGCTCCAGACATGGCCTCCACGACATTGCGCGGAAGATGGACGACGCTCATCTTGGCCCCATCGGAGAGGTAGTCTGGCAAAATGAGGGACTCGCTCGTGCAGAGCCCCAAGTGAGGAGTGCCATCGGGGTCTTAGGCAATGACTCCTTGGTAAATCTCAGAGAGAAGAGTGGCCTCGCCCGTGGGTGTGCAGTGAATGATAAAACGGAGTGGGAACGATTGATCGGTCTCGTTCAGGCCTTGTTCGGTGGAAACGAGGATATACTGGCCGTTCTCATCAAGAATGTGGTTGCCATTCTCGTCACGGAGGAAGCGTTGCAATTGGTTTTGCACCTGGGTGACCGCGGCTTCGCCCACCCACAGGCCCGCGAGGGTTGATTCTTCTGCAGTGACAGGGAGATAAACTTCCTGCATATCCTTTCCATCGGTGATCTTGAGCACGCTGGCGTAGTTCCCGTCGGCGGAACCTGTGAGACTGGTTCGATCCAATCCGAGGGTCAGTCCCGTGGAGGAATTGGGAGGAATCGTGAGGGTGTGGGTGTCACCCATTGGCTCATAAGTATAGAGTCCGGTTTCCCCATCGCGGCTTTGCACCAGGAGCCCCGGTTTGGAAGGGATGGCCGTCTCTCCCGGAGCAGACTCTGAAGCGATGTTTTCCAAATTGACCGTCATTTCGGTGTTGGAAAAATTTTTAAGAGTCAGCCGTTTGACGCTTCCTCCGGAGCCAAAGTCCAGCCCGTTGGAGGCCAAGGGCACATTGACTTGCAGGGGGCCATAGTAGTTGGAGTAGCGCCCGGAGCGAATCCAAAAGGCTTCCCCTCGTTCGGCGAGGGCGTAGCGGGGGATGGTCGCGGCGGGATTATTTTCTCCCAGAGGCCCGGGGTAGTATTCGTAGATTTGCGTCGAGCTATCCAAGAGCCCGCCATCTTTGAGGAAATTGCTCAGCGCGGTGGTGTTATCGCTGGCAATGGGAAAGCCGATCAAATTGAGACCGTCATTTCGCCAGAGGATCTCAGGAGGCACAACTTTGCCTTTTAAAGACAGCGTTTGGCTGGGAGCGGTGTCGGTGAGACGAAAGAGGTAGCCGGTGTTCTCAGAGAAAACGCTGAAGCTCGACTCCCCTCCGCGACGCCAGACCAGCCATTCATTGCCCGTGGTTGGCTCGGCGTTGGGCCCGAGAAGGACGGGATCGAGCCCTTGCGGATTCCACTGCCAGACTTCGCTGATGTCCGGGTAGGCTGCCAGAACCTGATCGACGGTGCGGTCCGAAAGATCCTGTGTGAGGTAAAGTGCATTCCAGCCCGCGCGCAGGGAGTAGGATTCGGTCCGGTATTGTGCGCTGGCAAGAGGATGGAGTGAGAGAGTGAGGAGTGCGGTGAGAGTGCGGGTGTTCAGGGGAAGGCGAAGGGTTTAGTAGACGACAATGCGGAAGAACTGATGGGTGTCATCGAGGGGAGGGGGCACATGGAGAGTTTGATAGGAAGTGTCCTGTGCGCGTAGGGTCTCGGCGAGCAGTCCGGCCTCTCCATTTGTGGAAAATGCGACGGGGTGCCAGTTGACTCCGTCCGCGCTGCACTCCAGCTGATACATTTTGTCGATGACGGAGAGAAAGGAGAGCTCGGCCCAGCCACTTTCGTGGATTTCATCAATTTCCAGATGAATGGCATCTGAGAAGAGATAAGCGAATGTCCCGGCGATATATTCTTCCCGATTGGACATGCCATCTCCATCCAAGTCTCCTTCGGGAGTGATTCTGGTGAGGTCCCAATCGAGGATGCCGGCGAGATACATTTGGCTTTGTTCCCAGGAATCCGGCAACCCATCCCCGTCCAAATCGTTCCCCACCTGCAGTTCGAGCCAGAGCACATCCGCTGCTTTGGCGTTGGCCAGCAGATCGCTGCCTTGAGCCCGACTGATGGGGAGGTCGCGGCCGTCGCGTTCCAGTCGGATAGTGAAGGATACAGCCGGGTCGACACCAATCGTTCCCTCCCGGTAGGGGCCGGATAGTTTGTTGAGATCGACCGGCAATTGGATTCGGAAGCTTTCACCCACTCGCACCGATTGCCTGAGGGTTGTGCGCGCTATTTCGTCTCCATTCGCGAGGATCACGAGGGTGGTCAATCCATCGTCGAGAGCCCATCCGTATTCGCCTCGAACAACTCCCCGTAGCTCGATGCCCGGGGCAGGTGGGAATGCCAGCGAAATGGTTATTGAACTGAGAAAGAGTAGGCCGAAAAGGCTTCTTCTACCCAAGGAAGTAAATGGAGATGAAAAGTTCATGGGTTTTTTAAAAACGCTTATACCTATGGCAGAGCACATTTTCTAAAGTGACAATTCCCCTAATCAGATTTATTCATATGAGTAGTTTGTCGTGATCGGATTTCTCGTTTTCAGTGGGTTCTCTTGTGAACGAAGAGCCCCCTGCGGAGGGCTTTCCGGGAGGTTTGTTTGGGTCCGATATTCGACGCTTTTCTCGACCTTCGAGGCCTTTTTTCTCATGCCTGCCATTGAAAGATCGTGCAAAGGAGTGAGTATGGCCGGTATGAAATTTGTGCCCGGAATCAGCATGGCCTTGGCTCTTTGCGTCGCTGCCGAAGAGGAAACGACTGCAGGGGATGCGCCCGCAGGCTACCAACTGGTCTTTTCCCAGGAATTCAGTGAGGATGGTCCGCCGGATGAAGAGGTCTGGCATTTTGAAGAAGGCTTCACCCGCAACGAGGAAGACCAGTGGTATCAGAAGGAGAACGCCTTCTGCGAAGGGGGCCATCTGGTGATTGAGGCCCGTCGGGAGAAAGTGGTGAACCCCCACTATCGCGAGGATTCCCGCTCCTGGCGGCGCAGTCGACCCTTCGCGGAATACACCTCAGCCTCTCTGCACAGCAAGCCCGAGTATGCCTGGACCTATGGGTGGTTTGAAATTCGGGCTAAGATCGTGACCGAAGAAGGGCTCTGGCCGGCCATCTGGACCACCGGTCATGGCCGTTGGCCTCATGCGGGGGAGATTGATTTGATGGAATACTACAACCACGGTTTGCTCGCCAACGTGGCTTGGGCCGGGCCGGGCGGACGGGCCAAGTGGGACACGGGCTACCTCCCCATGGCCGAGATCGGGGGAGAGGATTGGGACCAGGAATTCCACACTTGGGTGATGGAGTGGACTCCAGAAAAGATCGTTCTCTCCGTTGATGGCCGGGTGCTGAATACCACTTTGTTGAAGGATACTGTCAATGAAGTGGGCGAGCGGAAGTCTCCCTTTCACGAGCCCCAGCGCTTGCGGCTGAATTTGGCCCTCGGGGGCGATCGCGGGGGTGATCCTGATAAAGCGAGCTATCCCAGTAGGTATCTGATTGACTATGTAAGGGTTTATCAGAAGAAGGACGATTGAGGGCGGCAGGAAGGGTGAGTAAAAGATTTTCCCTTCTTGAAAATGGTTTGTTAGAGCTTCGGTTGCACAGAAAACGACCGTTCTCATGATGAATTCCTCTCGCTCTTCTCATTCTGCCCGTGCCCTTTTTGGTTCTGCTTTCCTCGCCCTTGCCAGTGGGCCGCTGGTGGAGGCCGGCACGATCTACGATATTTCTAATACGGCTTCGCCCGAGGGAGAAGGAGGGATGGGTGAGCCGGACTTTGCGGAGGTCGCGATGGTGGCTGATGCGGCGGGTGGCTACCACGTGGTGGGAGTGGAGTCCATCTCGTCCAGTTTTCACCAGATGCAATACCGCTATTTCGATGGTTCGGATTGGGTGGCGGGTCCTGCGGTGACAGCTCTGACTGACGTCTCGAATCAAATGGACGCGGTGGACTTGGCCGTGGATAGCAAGGGGACCTTGCATTGTGTCCTGCAATGGGGCTCTTATTTGAATTACCGCACTTATCGCCCGGGAGAGGATTTGGGGGATAGCCAGTCCTGGAAGTTGGTCGAAACCATTTCAACCGACCTTCCGGAGGATGGAGCGGATCGGAAATTGGCCCGTCCCTCGCTGGAGGTGAGCGAGAATAGCAATGGCGAGGTGGTGGTGCAGGTGGCTTTTGTGAAGAAGGGCTCGGGCAGTGGTCCGACCCTGGCCCTGGCCACCAAGGTGGGGGAGCTGTCCTTTGTCACCAGCGATGTCATTGACCCGGCGACGAGCCAACCCCTGGTGGGAACTTTCCCGGTGATTGATCGAGACCCCTTGCCCCAAGTGGGAACGGCCTTGGGCTCGCTCGGGCCGGTCATCGGGTTTTACCGCGATGGTGATTACCTCGTGACCCAGCGCCGCAGCACCTTTTTTCCCAATCCGAATACGTCCTGGGACACCCCGCTCATGCTCGCCGAAGGGCCGAATGCGAACCAGAATCGCGATTTCTTTGAATTCGACATGGAGATCGCTGGTGGCATTGCTCACTTTTTCTGTGCGGGCGAGGCCAGCGACGGCACGGAGGGCGCTCTTTATCTCCGTCGTCAGGTGACCTTCGGCCTGGGTGGGCAGCAGGTTTCCACTTTTTCTGAAAATGTGGCGGCCGACCTGAGCTTGCCCGGGAGTGGAAACCAGCCGACCGGATTCGATTCCTTTGACCTGCTCCTCGATGAGCAAAATCAGCCCCGGGTCTCTTACGTGGCGCTGGACGGGGGGCGCAACGAATGGTTTTTCTACCAGGGGGAGCGCCTCGGCACGGATTCCTGGTCGGCCACACCGGTCTTTGGCCCGCCCGCCAATTTCGCCGGGGAACCTGCGGAGAGCGCGCTTGCCGTCGATTCCCTAGGGCGCACCGCAGTCTATGCCACGCGCGAGAATGGTCTCGATGATCGGGTCGTCATCGATCGGAGCTTTCCCTTCCAGCGCGCGAACCTGAGTCTCTCGGGGGTGGGTGACGAAGAGGAATTGGCTGCGGATCTGGCGGTCAGCTCCTGCGGCTCGGTCGGGATGGTTTATCCCAGCGCCGCGCAGGTGACCTTTGCTTACCTTGGCGCGGACGGCAGCGAGCAATTCACCAATTTGGAGTTGGGCATCGCCAATGGCGCCACATATTCCCTGGCAGATGCACTCGTTGCAGGCGTGGGGCAGGATGGCTTTCATGTCCTGACCCACACCCTGACGCAGCCGCAATCCCTGGGGGGATCGGTTCGCCGTCGGGTGCGCATCCATCGCTTCGAGGCCGGGGAGTTCCTTGGCATGGAGGAGGTGCTCAATGCTACTGTGCCTCAGTTTTCGGGCGGAGTGACCACTTTCGCGGTGGCCGGGGACGAATACGGATTCTACGTTTTTCGGAGTGTTTCGGGCCTGCTTGGACAAGCCGAACTTGGTTACTGGGCCTTCGACACTTCGGGGCAGCGCCGTTCCGACTTGGAGGAGGCCTTCGAAGCCGAGAGCCCGGAGACGGGCTACACTGACATCGTGGCAGCGGCGAGCGCTGGACGGGTGGCCTTGCTGGGCAAGCAAGGCTCCACTCTGGGTGCTCGTTACACCGATCTCTCCGGCTGGGAGGACGAGACCGTGCAGGACTTCGGAAGCTCTGATGCGGTGCCCGATCAGTATGCGGTGGCCTGGCGGGGAGCCTCTTTGGATGCCGCCTACGCCGATGGCAACCGGGTCTACGCCACCACCAATGTCAATAGCACTCCTTCTGCCTGGCAACGCACCGCGCTGGCGGGGAGCCGTTTCTCGGTCTCGAATCTCGCCTTGGCCACGACCCCGGAGGGCGATTCGCGCTTGCTGATTCATGAAGAAGGCGGGCTCAATCCAGGCATCTCCTGGTTGGCTTACGAAGGCTATGCCGGGCGGGCCCAGCCGGAGTTGAGAGAGGGCGGGACTCTCTTGGCCAATGCGGGGGAGAGCTTGCTGACTTTCGATACCTATGGCTTTCCCGTGGTGGTGGCCAGGGATGAGGCGGCTCAATCTCCCGTCCGCCAGTGGGTGCGCTCCACCCTCACCACCGATGCCGATGGCGACAAGTTGCCTTTCTTCATGGAAAAAGCGCTTGGGCTGGATGCGGAGGTGGCGGATGCCGGGGTGTTGTCCATCGAAGTAGGCTATGTCGATGGCACTTTCTCACAGGTTTTCACCTTTCCCCGGGCGGTCGGTTTTGCCGGGATGGATGATGGCATTCTCTACAGCGGGGCTTTCCGCTACGATTTGGAGGTGAGCCAGGATCTGCAGTCCTGGTCATCGGGGGAAGACGCTTCCACCCAGATTCTTTTCACCACCTTTCCCGGGGACGGGCCCGTGCCTTCGGGCAGTGTGATTGACGATGGGGAAGGTCGCTGTCTGCAAGTGATGGAACGAGCGGAGAATATCCTCGCCGCTCCGGGCAAACACTTTACGCGGCTCAAGGTGAGCTTGCGATGAGGAGGGGGGAGGAAAGGACATCGGTAGCGCATGAAGTCCACCTTAGTCGTAGGCTCTGAGAAGAATGAAAAAGAATTGCCACCTTTCACTCAGAAATTCCTATTTGGACGAAAAATATCCATTCTCTACGTCCGGCTTCAGTTTCCGGTAGGAACGCCTCGCCGAAGCATCCGCAATCGCTCATTTAAAACGAACCCCTTCCTTCTTGCAGGAGGTCGAGGGGCTTTTTGCGGCCGATGGAGAGGGCTGGCCAAAGGGAGGCGAGGGTGGAGAGCAGGAGGACGATGGCGAAACCCTGGGCAATCTCCGACCATGGAACGACCAACTCGGGGGGCATGCCGCCGAAGAAGCTGATGTCTTGCGAGATGCCCGCGCCGCACCAGCCGGCCAGCACCCCGAACCCCAAACTCAACACACAAGCCACTGCACCCAAAAGAAGTCCTTCCGCAAGGATGAGTCGCACGATGGTGCTGCGGGTGATGCCGGTGGCGCGGAGAACCCCGATTTCCCAACGCCGCGATTGCACGGAAGCGAGGAGGGCGTTCAACACGCCGATGGAGGTGATGACGAGGACAATGAGGGGGAGACGGCTCAGCACCCAGAGCCACTGGGTGGCGTGCCCATTCACGAGAGCACGGATGTCATCAATGGTGTTGAGCTGGATGTAGGGCTCGTCATTGCGGGCACCGCCGATGCCGACTCCTGGTGCCTCCTTCCCGAGAGCCTGCGCATACAGGTCGCGCGCAGAGGCGGCGAGTTCGTCCGGGGTGGTGAGGCCGGCATCATAGTCGAACCAAGCGTGAGAAGCAGAATGGAAGTCGAAGTCGCTCTCCACCTTTGAATAGTCGGCGAAGATGAGAGCGGCGGCGCGGTGCGTGCGGGTGCGGAAACCGGTGGGCTTGGTCTGCCAGTGCCAGCCGGGAAGTTTGACCGCGCCGGCAATGCGGTAGCTCACTGGGTGCGTCGGGTTGTTCGGCGGGACAAGCTCGAAGGAGTCGCCAACCTGAAGCCCGGTTTCGGTCAAGAAATGGTCGGGCACGATGCAGGCGCGTCCGCTGGCGAGCTGCGCCACCGCGCTGGCGGCATTTCCCTCGGTCCAACGGAACTTGAAAAGCGGGTCGTCTCCTCCAAAGGCGGGCTCGGCATCAACTCCGACGATGACCACATTATCTTGCCGGACTACGGTGGCTCGGACCGCGCTATCGGTGAGGTCGTGGAGGAGGCGGGGCTGCTCCACGATGATGGGAAGGCTCTTTTTAACTCCTTTAAATTCGCTGACTTGTTCGGCAACGGAGCGCTCGATCCCTTGAGGCTTGAATCCGATGAGGGCATCCGGAGCCCAGCTGCCGGGCATAAAGCCACTCAGCATGGAGTGACCCCAAGTCTGGATGGCGACGAAGAATCCCAGGCCCACCGTCAGGGCCAAGGCCGTAGCCACGGTGCGCCCGAGATTGCCCGAAATCTGACTGGCCAGTAGCTTGCCGGGAATGCGCATCAGGCGAGCGAGCAGGGGACTCAGCAAGCGGTCCACCGCCATCACGATATTCGGGGCGAGTAGAATGAGTCCTGCCGAGAGGGCGAACAATCCGGAGAACATGAAAGTGATGAAGGGGGCGCCATCAGGATGCTCAATGCCAAGTGCAAGCAGGGGGTAGACCGTGAGAAGGGCGAGCCCTCCGATGAGACTCTTCTTGGAAAACAAGGGATGCGCGGCCGCTGTGGGTGGACTCATGGCCTCGATGGGGCGCACCCGCATGGCGCGGATGGCGGGCACCAGCGAGGCGAGGAGGGCTCCGCCATAGGAACAGAAGGCGGCGAGAAGCAGGCTATTGCGACCGACGACCGCGCCATTGGTGAGGAGTTCCGGCGCGGAGTGGGTGGCCCAGGAAATGATGGTGGCTCCCGCTCCACATCCAACAAGAAAGCCGATGGTGCCGAAGAGCAGCCCCTCGATGGTAATGAGAAGCCCGACTTGCCAACGGGTCAGCGCCACCGCCCGTAAAATCGCCAACTGGCGAACGCGCTCGTTCACCCCCATATTGAGCGTGCTGAAGATGATGAAAAGAGCGGCCAGCGTGGAGACGATGGTGGCGGCGCGAGCCTGGAGAGAAAGGTTTTCGGCGGAGGCACTTTCGTCGAGCGCTTCCTCCACATCATGGGCCTCCTGAAACTGACAGGGCGTGCTCAGCTTGCTCAACTCGGTCGCCCAACGATAGCGGAAGGGGGTGAGGTCGGTATCGGGCTCAAGCGCGACCGCCACAAAACTGATAGCGGAGGGCTTGCCTAGTATTTCCTCGGCCAAAGCCGTGGTCACGTAGAGCCCACCGACGCTGGGGGTGAGGAGCTGCGAGCTGGCCACCTGGGCATTCCATCCCTCGATGGTCACCCCTCCGACAATGCCGATGACCTCCACCTTGGTCACACGGCCGGGAGGGCCGACGAGCACGTGGTCACCCACCTCAATCTTCATCCCGGTGGCGGCGATTTCGCTCAGGATTCCAGTCGGGTGTTCTCTATTGTTCGGTTCGAGCCAACGCCCGGCAACGAGGTCGAAGGGGGGCTCGGGCGCATCGGTGCCGACCAGACGGGCGGCGGGCAGGAGGTAGGGCGGGATGGGGGTCTCCCCTTCCTTCACGAAGGGGCGCGCATACTGCTGGCTCACCCAGAAGGGGTCGGCGGCCGCAATGGCGGGGTCGTCTCGCAGGAGTTGAATGGCCTCCTCAGGCACGAATTTTTCCGCCGGGGAGGGAATGGCCCCGGGGGCGTATTGGCTGAAGTTGCTAATGGGGGCGACCGAGAGCGGATAGCGGCCCAGCGCCAGATTGGCGTAGCGGTCAAAGGTGCCGAGCAAGGCATCGTAGCCACTCACGACCCAGATGACCATGGCGGCTGCCGCTGCGGTGGCCAAGGAAGTGAGCGCCACCCGCAATGGATGCTGGCGGAAGTAGGCTAGGGAGAGAGAGAAGACGCGGCTCATAGAATGTTAGAACTTGTTAGGACGCTGAGCTGGCGTTGAGGGCCTGTTGGTAACCGAGTGAAATGGTTTGCGGGTCGCGTTCTTCCACCGGGAAGCTGTTGATAGCCCTGCCATCCTGCAGCACCACCACCCGGTCAGCCCACATGGCGACGGTAGGCTCGTGGGTGACGACCACGATGGTGCGGCCATCGTTTTGGCAGAGCTCATGGAGCAAGCGGCAAAAATCCTGGCCCGAGACAGAGTCGAGGCTTCCCGTGGGTTCGTCGGCCAGGATGATGGCGGGGTCGTTAATGAGGGCACGGGCAATAGCCACCCGTTGCTGCTCGCCGCCGGAGAGGGCGTCGGGCTTATGATGGCGGCGATCACTCAGGCCGAGGCGGGCGAGGAGGTCGTCGGTGCGCTGAGCAAGGTCGTTTTCGTCGGCAGCGGGAAGCTTGATGTTATCACTGGCGGTGAGAACGGGAATGAGGTTGAAGTTCTGGAAGACCAAGCCAATGCGGTCACGGCGAAAGAGGGTCAGCTCGGAATCGTTGAGACTCGCCAGCTCCTTGCCCTCGACTTCCACCTGCCCTCCATCGATGTCTGTCAGTCCGGCCATCACATTGAGAAGGGTACTCTTACCCGAGCCGGACGCTCCCATGATCGCCACGAACTCACCGGGTTGGATGGTGAGGTCGATTTGATCCAGCGCCCGCACGCGGGTCTTGTCCTTGCCGAAGAGCTTGGTCACAGAGGAGACGCGGAGGGGGGGCGGTTGAGTTGTGTCTTTCATTTTGTTCGTTGTCTGGGAGCCAAGTGATAGGAGTTCCTGCGAGAGATAGTAAAACGGCCGCCCACCCGAGGATGGACGACCGCTGGGACTATGAAGAGTGGTTTGTTAGAAGTCGATTTGCAGAGAGAATGTCGCGGAGAGAGGCTCGCCGTAGGCGATGTAACCCGCGTCGCCTGGGTAGAACTCACCCGACTCATAATACTTCTCATCAAGGAGGTTCTCGATGTTCGCCCGGAGAGTGTAGTCCGCTTGGTTGGTAGACCACTTGTAGCGCGCACCCAGGTCGACCACAGTGTAGGCATCGGTGGAGAAACTCTCCGCCTCATCGAGGTATTGCCCTCCGGTGAAGCGGGCATTGGCGGTGAGGGCCAGCCCCGGCACGGCGGGCACATCGAGGACACTCCAGAGATTGACCTGATACTCGGGCACCAGTTCCGGGCGGTTTCCGGTAGAGGTCAGCTCGGCATCTAACAAGGTGGCTGCCATTCCCGCTTGGAGTTCATCCGTCAGCTGGCCGCGCAGGGCGAGCTCGACGCCCCGGTGGCGCTGGGTTCCGTCGAAGGCATCGATATTCTTGTCATTGATGAGGGCCACGTCCTGTTCGATCTGAAAGAGAGCCAGCTCACCGGAGAAGCGCCCGTCGAGGCTCTGGGCCTTGACCCCGACTTCGAATTGCTCCGACTCTTGGATGCCCAACGGCTCCCAGGCGTTGTCGGCAGTGCGGTTGGCAAAGCCGCCGTCCTGCAGCGCGCGGGTGTAGGTGAGGTAGGTGTGCACGCCCTCAGTGGGCTCGAACATAAGGGCGACCGTTGGGCTGAAGGCGCTCTCGGTATCGTCCGAGGCGGGGTCCGTTGGATAGTGATTATCATAGTGGGAAAAGCGACCGCCCAGCAGCGCGGACCAACCTTTTCCAAAGTCGATTGTGTCTGTTAGAAAGACGCCGACCTCTTCATATTCGAACTGAATCGGGATGTAGAAAGGCGCGGTCGGGATAGGAAGATCGACCTGATTGTAGACGTTATTCGCCCCCACGTCCGGGAAGAACCGTCCGCCATCGGTCTCGAAGCTGCGGTACTGCGCGCCCAGGACCACTTCGTGCTCAAGCATGCCGGTGCGGAAGCTACCCTCAATGTGAGCGTGGGCCCCGAAGGAGTCCCACTCGAAGGGACCATCTGTGAGGTAGGCTCCATCGGTGTAGTTCCCGTCATTATCCACTCCGTAGGGATAGGTCAGCTGCGAGTCGCGGTCCGTGGACTGATAATTGAAAGCCGTCTTGAGCTTCCAATCTTCCTGAAAAACAAGATCCGCGCCAAGGGCTGCCTCGAAGATTTCGTGGTCGTTCTCAGCCCAATCCTGCATGATATTCATGTCCCGTCCGAGGTCAAAGACCGTCGAGCCGTCTCCCGAGATAATGGGGCCGTAGTAGCCGTTACGCTTGAGCTTTTGCCCGGAGAAAGAACTCCAAACTGTAAGGGCCTCGGAAGGCTTCCACTCGGTGAAGAGCGAGCCCAGGTAGCGAGTGCCGTCGGCGTTGTCATAGAAGCTCTCGTAATCCTCGCCGGCTAACACCAACCGGTAGCCAAACTGTCCATGGGCCACGGTGTCGCTGACATCGACTTGTGAGTAGCTGCGTCCGAAGGTGTCGATCTCGAATTGCAGACTGGTGGAGAAGTCCTCGGTGGGGCGCTTGCGGGTCAGGTTGATGGCTCCGCCCGGAGGCATGAAGCCGAACTGCAGGGCGGCGGGTCCCTTCAATACTTCCACGCTCGCTTTGTCGTCGAGATAGGGTGCGGCCAGATTCAAGGTCGGCAAGCCATCGGTGCGGTAGCCCGTGAAGTTGCCCACTTGGAAGCCACGGAGACCGAAGTTCTGGGTGCCAAAGTAGCCGCCAGAGTTATAGAGCGAAACGCTGGAGTCATTCTCTAACACCTCTCGCAAGGTGAAGGCCCGTTGGTCCTCCATCAGAGTCTCGTTGTATACCCCCACACTGAAGGGGGTCTCAATGAGCGGGGTGTCGGTGAAGAGGGCCGAACTGCTCGTCGTCGTCTGGTAGGGGAAGAGGGAGTCCGCAACCGATTCGCGGTGGTGCTCAGAATCTTGCAGGCGTTCACTTTCCACCACGGTGTCGGGAAGCGTGACGGCAGTTCCTTGGGCGGCCAGTGGAGAAGCTAGCGCGAAAGTGATGAGCAGAGAGCCGGAGCGTCTTCGAAGAACGCCAAATCGACGGGAAAGGAGCGTGTATTTCATGGAATAGATTTTGCCAGGGAGACCATCGAACTGGTCCCAAAGAGCGGCGAGATGTTAGAAACGATGGAATTCCTCAAAAGGGGAATTGCGCGCTCATTCTATTTTGAACAAATTTTGTTCCTTCTTGGTCGCGTTTTTGGCTATTTTTCGTCCATGGTTCGCTCACATCGGAGAGTCTTTTACCGATTCCTCTGTCTGGAGGTGTTGCTGATTGGCGCAGTGGCCTTGGGGGTGTTGTGGTGGGCGGGCAAACACCGGATTGCTGAAGAGCGGCGGGAGTTGCGGGAGGTGGGAAAATCGCAAGCGCAGTTGGCCGGTGACCTGGGGCTGCCTCTCAGCGGCGAATTGGCGGGTCACTTTGGGTCCTTGAGCGGAATCGAGGTCGGCTTTCGCCTCGACGACGGAGGGTTTCGGACGGCGGATTCGTGGTCGCGGGACAAGTTGCAGTTGGCATGGGAGGTTTTGGAAAAAAAGTCAGGGCAGGTGATAGCATCCTTGGATTGGATTGCTGTTTCGTACCCCGTTCGCGAAAACTCTGAAGTGAGGTTGGTTGCACTCAAGCCCCGCTCGCGAGTTCTGGCGATGGGCGCGCGCAGCGAGATTCTTTTGCCGGTCGGTATTGGCGCCCTCCTCGCATTGGGCTCGGCCTTTGCCTTGGCTCGCTCGCAGGCACGATTGGCGGCAGAAGAGGAGCGGCGCAAGGAGGCGGAGCAGATGGCCTTGTTAGGGAAGATGGCGACTTCGATGGCGCATGAGGTCAAGAACCCTGCCGCCGCCATTCTCATGCAGGCCCATAGTTTGCGGGGAGGGGAGCAAGAGGAAGTGGGTCAGATGATTCGGGATGATGCCGAGGAGATCGTCTCCCTTGTGCACCAGTGGCTTTTTGTCGCTCGACCTGAACCGCCGCGAAAGAGTGAACTCGATTTGGGAGAAATGCTGCAGGGTCTTCTTCAGCGGCTGGAAGCCTGGGCGGGCTATCATCGCTGTCAGTTGCGGGGAAAGTGGAAAGGGGATTTGAGGTGCTGGGGAGATCGCGCCCGCCTGGAACAAGTCTTCCGGAATCTCATTCAGAATGCGGTGCAAGCAATGCCCGGTGGAGGGGTTGTTACGGTTTCTCTCGTAGGAGATGAGGAAGAGATTTCGTTCGCGGTCTCGGATCAAGGACAGGGTTTTTCGCCAGCCGCTCTCTCCTCCTTTGGAGACGCTTTTTTCTCGGAGCGGGAGGGAGGTATAGGGCTTGGTTTGGCTTTGGTTCAGGGGGTGGTTTCCGCTCACGGGGGAGTGGTGCGGGGACGCAATCTTGAGGAAGGCGGGGCGACAATCGAAGGGAGTTTTATGCGAAAGAAAATGACGAAATGAAGAGCCGGGTATTGATCGTGGAAGACAACCGTTCTCTCGGGTTGGCGCTTGCGTCTGCTACCGAGCGTGCGGGGCTGGAGCCCATTTTGGTCGGGTCCCTAGCAGTGGCGCGGGAAAGGCTGTCAAAGGAAGCCTTCGAGGGTATTCTGTTAGACTTGGGATTGCCAGATGGCAACGGGCTGGAGCTGTTAGAGGGTTGGCGCTGGGGAGAAATTCCCCTGGTGGGCGTGGTGACCGCCCATGGCGAGATCGAGAACGCCATCGAGTCCCGCAAGCTCGGGGTGGCGCGTTTCTTGACCAAGCCCATTGCGTTTGATGAGCTGGACGAGTTTCTGGGCGAGGTGGGGGCCCCGCAGCGGGATGGCCAGGAGAAGGCGGAGGCTGCCACCACCCTCGTGGGGGCTGCCCCTGCGATGCAGTTGGTTTTTCAAAAGACCGCGCATGCCAGTCTCTCACGCGAGCCGCTGGTGATTCGTGGGGCAAGCGGGACGGGTCGCACCCATCTCGCGCGACTGATTGCGAATCAAGCCCGCGGTCCGGTGAGGTGGATTCATGCTTCGCCCGAACGCGGCCTAGAGGAGCTGGGTTCCCAACTATCGGGGGCGGATACCGTTGTCATCGAAGAGCTCTTGAATCTGGATCCGGAGGCGCAGGGGGAGCTCCTCCGCTTTTGCCACGAGCATGACGAGGGGGGGCTGCCTCGGTTGATTGTGACCACTGGAGAGGAGGGATTACGGGCTGGTGTGGATGCCGGGGAGTTGGCGGAAGAGCTCTATTACCGGTTACAAGTTTTGGAAATCCACCTCCCTAAGCTCAAGGAGCGACCGGGGGATTTGTCAGCACTCGTCTTCCACTTCCTGGGCCAACTGGACGCTGGAGGACGTCTCAAGTGGAGCGAGCGTGCGCTGGAGAAGCTACAGCAGCACGATTGGCCAGGGAATCTGCGGGAGCTACGCAATGTGGTGAGCTTTTGCATCAGTGTCCGCGGGCAGACCGGGACCGTTCGCCGGGAGGATTTGCCGGAATACCTGTTAGGAGAGTCTTCTCAAGCACCGATACAATCCAGTCCGCTCGCCGAATGTCTCGATGGCTGGATTGAGGGGCTAAACTTGGATGAGATGAGCTATCAGGAGATTCACGGCCAGGTGGAAGGGCTCTTGTTAGGCGAGTTGCTCAAGCGCTTCGATGGCAAGCCTTCTCGAATGGCTCGTGCTTTGGCCATGAACCGCAGCACACTTCGTAAGAAGTTGCGTGGGCTCCAAGGGGGAGACCGGTGAGCGGGGGCGAGTGCTCGTGGGAGCCGGAAGGGGGGCAGGTGGACTCGGCTGCCTCATACCGCTTCGTGGGTTTATCTGGTATTAAGAGTGCGGACCAAACGTTTGCTTCGTCCCTCATCCATCGGTCCCAACTAACCCTTCATGAATTTTCCAGGATAGAGTATTGAAAAGGCTGAGTGCGAGTTGGTTGAGGGGTTTGAATTGATCTTGTTCATTTTTCTTTGGATAACGAGGTCGAATCACATTCAACCTCGCTCCGCACTTTCCCAGCCAATAGGAAACCCGGTTAGTTGAGGCGACAATTCCGAGACGTCTTTTCAGCCATTCCTGAGCATCAGCAGCTCTTCGGAAGCTTCCTTTGGCGAGTTTCTTTTTAAGTTCCTTGCTCGCTTCCTCGTGAAGGCGTGAGTCGAGCCCCCTCTTTGAGGTGCTCGGCTTGAGCCCCTCAGTTCCATCGCTTCGATAAAGGTCAAACCATGTTTGCATTGTCGCACGGCTCCGGCCCACAGCGTGACCAATTTCCTTGAGGTTAAGTTCACCTTCCAATCCCAGACGAACAGCTTGAACCTTTTCTCGAAGAGGGCCGGCAGGCTCGCTTTTCAAGCAAAGAAGAACTTCATTTCCTTAGTTCTGAATATGCAATATACGACGGGGCTTTGGCGTTAGGAATGCCCGCATCACCATCCCTAAAATTACCAGAAAAACTCACGACATGGTATGAAACGAAATTTCGAGAGCGCTGAATGGGGCGATTGATGCTGAAATTTGAGAGATGGATTGGTATTTATGAAATCTCCGGGTTGGAGAAGCAAACGGGTGCTCCCGGCCGGAGGTGGCTTGGGAACAGGAGGACGATCTGCGTGGCAAAGAGCCAGATTTCAGAGCAGATCGGGGCCAGGGTTTACTCAGCCCAATTGGGGCGGCTTCACGAGTGCGAAGGAGGGACCATCAGATTGGTGGTGATGGCGGCCGGAGTGCCCCTTTCCTGCGGAAAGTGGTCGGGGAGACAGGATTGCCTTCACTTCGTTCCGGCTGTCTGCGCTTCGCTTCGGCTCGAACTGGAGTTCTCATCCTGTAGCGGCCTGTGGCCGGAGTGCCCCTTTCCTGCGGAAAGTGGTCGGGGAGACAGGATTCGAACCTGCGACATCTGGTTCCCAAAACCAGCGCTCTACCAAGCTGAGCTACTCCCCGTGAACCACGCGGGCGCGGACTTTCTCTTTCCCCAGCCTGAATTGCAAGCAACAAAAAGAGAAATCGGCCAATTATCCTGGGAGGAAGAGAAAGTCAGTCCGAACTCTTCTTCGCTGCTTTCTTGGCCTTTTTCGCCGCTTTGCGGGGAGGGAATTCGAAGCCGATCTTGCCCGTGCCGCTGTCCAAGGTGAGATGGGCGGAGAAGGGGCGCTTGGTGCGCTTGGAAACAAATCCGGGAATGAGCCCGGTTTTTCCTTCTTTGAGCAGCTTGAGAACTTCTTCCTTGGGCAGCTCTTTCTGCAAAATGGTTTTACCCAAGCGGAAACCATCGGGCGATTCGCTGGGTTTGAAGTCGGGAACGTGAAAGGCTTTCTCGGTCTCGTAGATTTTCACCTCTTCGCTCTCACCCTCCAGAAGCACGGTGCCAATCAATTGGTCCTCGCTGAGGTCGTCGGCGGATTCCGGCTCATCGCTGTCGAAGACGAAGCCGGTTTTCCATTTGCCGAGCTTGCCGGTCTTGGAGACTTGTTGCTTGAGCTCAAGGGCGGCGGAGAAGGGTTTGTTGAAGCGGGAGACGAAGCCGTCTTGCTCGGGGAGGAATTTGGTGGTGAAGAGTTCCTTGGCTTGCTCGGGTTTGAGCTCTTTGCCCGCGATGTATTTGCTGATGCGGAAGGTGCACTCGGGGTTGCGGCACTCGTAAGTGGCGTCGGTGGTTTTGAGTGACTCCGCGCCGCAGTTGGGGCAGACGCAATCGAGGTCCGGGAAAGTGCGGTTGACCATGGCCTCCATGTGTTTGCGCGCGCGGCCGACGACGTCTTCGGTGAAGTCGATGATTTCCTTCATGAAGACTGGGCGGGTGAGCTGGCCTTGCTCCATCTGGCGGAGCTTGGCCTCCCAGTCACCGGTCATGGAGGGCGAGATGAGAGGGTCGATCTTCATCTCTTCCAGAAGCTGGATGAGGCGGAGCCCTTTGCCTGAGGCGTAAAGTTCGCGGCCTTCGCGGGCCACGTATTTCTGCCGAATGAGGCCTTCGATGATGCTGGCGCGGGTGGCGGGGGTGCCGAGGCCGCGTTCGGACATGGCCTCGCGCAACTCGTCATCGTCGAGCAGTTTGCCCGCTCCCTCCATGGCGGAGAGGAGGGTGGCCTCGCTGTAGCGGGCGGGGGGATTGGTCTGCTTGTCTTCGCGGCGAATGTCGGCCACCGCTGCTTTTTCCTGCTGCTGGACCGGGACGAGTTCGTCCTTGCCGGAGGCCACGCCCAGAGAGCGACCGTAGACGGCCAGCCAGCCGAGATCCACCAGGACCTTGCCGTCGGTGCGGAAGGTGTCTGTATGGCCGGGGGTCTCGATGGTGGTCAGGCGTTTGGTGACCTCGAAGACGGCGTGGGGATAGAAGACGGCGAGGAAGCGCTTGGTGACGAGGTCGTAGAGCTTGGCCTCCTCGTCGGAGAGCTTGACCATGCGGCCGGTGGGAATGATGGCAAAGTGGTCGGAGACCTTGGCGTTGTTGAAGACGCGCTTGTCAAAGCGGAGGTAGTCCTTTTCCAAAGAATTGGCCGCCCATTTGGAAAGGGGGTGGGCGGAATCCTTCAGGTCCCGCACGATGCCTTTGACATTGGGCAGGTAATCCTCCGGCAAGTAGCGGGAATCGGTCCGGGGATAGGTGAGCATCTTGTGGCGCTCGTAGAGGGCCTGGGCCAGTTGCAGGGTGCGGCGGGCGGAGAAGCCGAAACGGCTGGAGGCCTCCCGCTGCAAGGTGGTGAGGTCGTAGAGCTGGGGTGCGATTTGCTTCTGAGGCTTGGTCTCCTCGCTGACGGTGCCGGTCTGGCCTTCACAACGGGCGATGATGGCATCGGCGTCCTCTTGCTGCCAGATGCGCTCGGGTCGGCCATGGGGCTGGTCCTCGTTTTTCTTGAACTCCAGATCCACCCACTTGCCATCGTATTGCCCTGCGGCGACGTCGAAGGTGGCGTGCACTTCGTTGTAGGGCTCGCTGACGAAGGCTTGGATTTCGCGCTCGCGTTTGGCGAGAATGGCGAGGGTGGGGGTTTGCACCCGGCCGGCGGCGGTGATGTTGAAGCCACCGTGACGGGAGCGGAAGCAAGTCAGGGCCCGGGTGGAGTTCAGCCCCACGAGCCAGTCGGATTCCGATCGGCACTTGGCGGCATCGCGCAGGTTGGCCATGTCTTGTCCTTCCCGCAGTTTGTCCCAGGCTTCTTGAATGGCCTTGGTGGTCATGGACTGCATCCAGAGTCGCTTGACGGGCTTCTGGATGTTGCCGATTTCCATGATGTATTGGAAGATGAGTTCCCCTTCACGGCCGGCATCGCAGGCGTTGACGATGAGGTCGAACTCTTTCTTCTTGGCCAGGGAGAGAACGTGCTTGAGGCGGCCTTCCGATTGCTCGATGGGCTGAAGATCGAATTTTTGGGGAATGGCCGGGAGGACATCGAACTTCCAGGGCAGATTTTTGCCATTGGGACCGGTGGGCATCTTCAGCTCGACGAGGTGTCCGACCGCAGAGGTAATGGCGGCGTTCTCGTTCTCGAAATACTGAGAGTCGCGCGACTTTCCTTTCTTCTCGAATTTGCCCAGCTTGCTGGCAAGGGCGCGGGAAAGGTCGGTAGCGACCGAGGGCTTCTCGGCAATGATTAACGTTTTGGCCATCTGAAGTCGCGACTAACGGGCGGATTGGGGCTTTTGCCAAGGATTTTTGCGAGGAAAAGGGGAAAAGGGAAGTTCGTTCATGGCTTGGCGGGGGTGGCGCGAACATATCTTTGCCCGGGCATTTGTTTGGCGAGTCCCTTCATCTCGAGGGCGAGCAATGAGGCTGAAACCCGGTGGATGGGGAGGTTGGTGTGCTCGGCCAGTTGGTCCATGGTGCGCTCTTGCGTCTCCAGTTGAGCGAGCAAGGAGGTCTCGTCTTCGCTGAGGGGCGGAAGAGGCTGGGGCGCGGTGGGACCCTTGGTGGCCGGTTGTTCGGCTCGTGCGGGGCGAAAGAGAGGGAGGTTTTGCAAGTCCTCGAGGAGATGTTCCGGGCAGGTGGCGAGGGTGGCTCCGTCACGAATGAGGTCGTGGCAGCCTTCTGATTGCGGGCGATCGATGGGCCCGGGCACGGCATAGACGGTGCGGCCGGCCTCGTTGGCCATCCCGGCGGTGATGAGCGAGCCGGAGCGGCGGGGGCTTTCGGTAACCAGGAGTGCGCTGGCCCAATTCGCCACGATGCGGTTGCGTTGGGGAAAGGTCTGCTTGTCGGGTGGTTGCCGGAGAGGGAACTCAGAGACCACCGCTCCCTGTCCGGCGGCGATTTGCCGGGCCAATTCCCGGTTTTCGCTGGGATAGAGATTGAGGAGGCCGGACCCCAGCACCGCGATGGTGCGGCCCCCGGCTGCCAGGGCCGCGCGGTGGGCTTCGGCATCGATGCCCCGCGCCAAGCCGGAGATGATGGTGTAGCCGGCCTTGGCCAGGCCCATGGTCAGTTGCCGGGTCGCGCTACGGCCATAGTGGGTGCAGCGCCGGGACCCGACCACGCCGAGGGCATGTTGGTCGGCGGCGGTGATTTCCCCCTGGACGTAGAGAAGTAGGGGGGCGTCGGAGCATTCCGCGAGGAGGCGGGGCCAATGGGGGGCATCGGGGGTGAGGAGGGAAATGCCGTGCTTCTCGCAGAGCGCGAGCTCGGCGGCTGGGTCGATGTAGTTCTGCCATTGTGCGATGATTGCGGCGACTTCCGGGCCAATCCCGTTGACCTCCTGCAACGCCCGGCCGGGCTGGCGCAGGATGGTGGCAGCATCGCCGAAATGCTGCAAGAGGCGGCGGAGCCGGATGGGGCCGACCTTGGGGAGGGCATTGAGGGTGAGGAGGGATTCCAGCATGGGGGCATCGTTCTTTACCATGAGAGAAGCTGTTCGGGGAAGGGGCATTGCTGGCAATCACTGTGATCGCGGAGGCAAAAATCCTGATAAATTTGGAGGAGCGCCTGCTGGTGCCAGGCTTTTTTGAGAAAAACGGCTTTCTCCGGTCGTTCGCCGAACAGGCGGTAGGCGGCCCGTTGCACGCGCTCGGAGGGGCTGCCGCCGGGGAGCTTGGCATAGACTGGCCAGTGGCTCTCCGGGTTGTCCTCCAGCCGCAGGGGATGGAGGACATTGGCGAGGAAGTCCTGCACCCGTTGGCGGCCAAAAAGAGCAATGGGGCGGGCGCTGGCTCGCGAAGTGAGGGTGTAGTGCTGGTCCCAGAAGGAGTCGGAGCAAGCCTGCAGCTGGGCGGCAAAATCCGTTAGTGAGCCCTTGGCCAATCTTTCCACCGTGGGCCAGGAGCCTAGCAAGGTGGCCAAGGCGGCGACGCGCCGTTGAGGATGGTTGCAGGGGCGCACCCCGGCCAGGCGCCAGGGCAAGGGGCGGGGATCGGGATGCGGGCGGTTCTTCCACCAGCTCGACCAGAGTTCGCGCAACCAGCGGTGACTCTCGGGGGGAGCTTCTTCCGGGAGATCGGGACGGAGAAAGCCAGCCAGGCCGAAGAGATAAGCGGTGCGCTCCAGCGGGGGCAGGTGGCGCATTTTTCCCAGCGGGGCCCGCTGCGCGAGAAGGGTCATGGCCAGTTGATTCTGGTGAAAACCCAGGGCGTTGGCGAGGGCTTGCCAGAGGGCTTGGGGAAAGCCGTGGGTATCGGCCACGGCACGAAAGCGGGCGGCCTTGCGATGGGCGCGGTGCCGGGCTGCTTCCCGGAGGAGGTCCTCTACCCGAGGCAATTCCATCTCTGCCAGGGGCTGGAAACATCGTCCCAAGGTGACCGGGGCTTGCCAGCGGGGTGGGTTGAGGTCGGTTAATTTCTCGGTCGGCAGGCGAACTTGCGGCACCTCGCGATGCTCGCTGGTGCGGATAAAGGTGGTGCGTGGAGCGGGTTCGGCCGAGACGTGCAGCACGACCTCGTCGAAAGCTGGATTGGTGGCGTGGCCGTGGTTCTCCCAATCCAAGGGGGAGAGGTCCAATTCAATGGGACCCACCCGTTCGCGACCGTCGAGATGGATGGCACAGGAGAGAAAGTCCGGCCCGGGACCGTGATTCCATTCGCCGAATTGCCGGATGACGACTTCCCGGCCATCGAGAGTCGTGAAGTGTCGTCCCAACTGACCCGCGAAAAAGCAGGCCTGCAACTCCATTTCCCCGGGCAAATCCAGCGGCTCCTCGGCCAACCAACCCGAGTGCAGCGATTGGAGAAAACTTTGGTAGCGCGAGGACATGGCTTATCCTCAGTGAAAAAGGCCGCTCTTGGCAAGATGAAATTGTTTTCCTGAACAGTTCTTGCGGCTTTTCAGCATTGACCCCGCTGATTGGAGGTCGATAAGTGAGCGCGATGAAATTTTGGTCGACTCTTCTTCTCGCGCTTGTGCCCGGTGCCCTCGCCGCCGACACCTTTGCCACGTTCAATATTCGTTACGACAATTCCGGTGATGCCAAAGCGGGGAATGGTTGGGAGCGCCGTTTGCCAGTGATTTCGGAAATCATTCATTTTCATGCTTTTGATGTTTTTGGAACGCAGGAAGGACTCCCTCACCAGATGAAGGGGCTGCGCGAGGCGCTCACCGAATATGAGGTCGTCAGCTATGGGCGGGAAGACGGTCAAAAAGCGGGGGAGAATGTGGCTATTTTCTACCGCAAAGGTAGTTATGAGCTTCTTGAGGAGGGTCGCTTTTGGCTCTCTGACACCCCCGACCAACCCGGCAAGGGCTGGGATGCCGCGTTGCCCCGGATATGCACGTGGGCCAAATTGCGCGATATCAAGGCCGAGCGGGAGTTTTTCTTTTTCAACATCCACTTCGATCACCGGGGAGGGGAGGCCCGGCTGGAGAGTGCCAAATTGATGTTAAAAAAAGCCGCCGAAATTGCTGGTGACAGCCCCGTGGTGATGGTTGGCGACTTCAATGCGGCGCAAGACTCGGAGCCCTACCGCTTGCTCGATCAGTCGGAAAAAGTCTCTGATGCTTATCGTCTGGCTCCGATTCGAATGGCCCGGGTGGGCACCATCAATAAATTCGATCCCACTGCCGCCACCCAAAGTCGGATCGACCACCTGTTTGTGAGTGAGGAGTTTCAGGTCAATCGCTTTGGTATCTTGAGCGATAGCTATCGTAGCACGGATGAAATGGAGGTGAGCGAGGGAACAAGTGACGGCAATTTCCCCAAGGAAGTGCGCTTTCATCAGAGTCAGGCCCGCCTGCCCTCGGATCACTTTCCGGTGGTGGCTATCGTCGAGTGGGCGGAGTGAATCCGTTCGAGCCGCTCAGGGCCGGGTGCGCCCGCTGGCGCGGGTCTCCGCAAGGAGGGCGGTGAGGCGCTCCACGATTTCGGGATGCTCGTCGGCCAGGTCACGGGTTTCGCCGGGATCGGCGTGGAGGTCGTAGAGTTCGTGCGCGCGGCCTTCCTTCCAGGCGATGACCTTCCAACGTCCCGTGCAGATGGCGATGGCGTTGTCCTTGGTGTCGCCTTGGATGAAAATGGCTTCCCGCTCGGGGCCTTCGCCGCCTTGCAGGAGGGGCAAGAGGCTGAAGGAATCCTCGCCCACGTCGCGAGGCAGCTGACGGCCCGCAATCTCGGCGGTGGTGGCAAAGAGGTCGGTGAGGGAGAAGGGATAGTCGGACACCGAGCCGGGCTCGATGACGCCGGGCCAGCGGGCGATGAAGGGTACGCGGTGGCCGCCCTCCTGCGGGAATCCCTTGCCATCCTGGAAGGGGCCGTTGGTGAGGTGACCCATTGCGCGGGCATCGATTTTGGCCGTTTTGTATTTGTCCAGAATGCCTCCGGCGGTGCTGGCGAGATTGAGCTCCATGCCGTGGGTGCCGCGAAAGTCCTTGGGGCTGCCACCATTGTCACTGGTGAAGATGACCAGGGTGTTCTCGGCCAGGTCGTGTTTCTCCAAGGTGGCCAGCAGGGTGCCCACGTGGCTGTCCAGCTCCTGGATGTAATCGCCGAGGAGACCCGCCCGGCTGGTGCCCCGGAATGCGGCGGCCGGGGTGACGTGGGTGTGCGGGCAGCAGGGGGTGAAGTAGAGGAAGAAGGGCTGGTCCTTGCTGCGCTCGATGAAGGCCACCGCCTGATTCGTCAAGGTGGTGTCCACCTGATCCTCCACGCGCGGTTCGGCGAGCCCGTCGGGGAATTGCTGGCCCTCCACGATGCGGTAGTCTTCGCCCGGCTTGCGGCCCACGAGGTCGTGATTCTCGATAAAGGCGCGGGTGGAATCATTGTGATTGGAGGGCACGCCAAAGTGGTAGTCGAAGCCGTGCTCGAGCGGGCCCTCGATGGGCAGCTTGTTCCAATCCTTGCTGTAGCCGAGGTGCCACTTGCCAATGGCAGCGGTGCGGTAGCCTTCTTCTTGCAAAAGGGAGGCCATGTTGAGGCGTTCGCGGTCGAGCCGGTAGCCATTGCCCTTCTTGCCCAGCCGCCAGGGCGAGCGACCGGTGAGGAGGCCGTAGCGGGAGGGGGAGCAGACCGAGGCGGCGGCGTGGGCGTCGGTGAACTTCATTCCCTCGCGGGCCAGCTGGTCGATGTGCGGGGTCTCGATGAGCTCCGCGCCATAGGTGCTGGTGTCGCCATAGCCAAGGTCGTCGGCGAAGATGATGACGATATTGGGCGGCGGCTCCTCTTGGCTGAAGGCACAGGGGGCAAGGAGGCTGAGCACGAGGAGGAGGCAGCTCCGGAGAGAAAAACGAGCGGAAGCGATCATTAGGCCGCAAACTAGGGGGAAGAGAAGAGCGGACCCAATGGAAACTTTTGCATGAACTGGTGACGGGGGGATTTTCCACGCCTCTACGCCCCGGGGTGCGAGGAAGCGGGTCCGGTTCACTTGCTCGAAGCAGTTCCCACGTCCCGACGGAGCCCTCCAGAGTGGAGGACGTCTTCGGGGAAGGACAACGGGGCCCTCCAGAGTGGAGGACGCCCTTGGGGCCCTACTCCACGACGAGCTCACCCTGCATCACGCGCCAGTGGCCGGGGAAGGTGCAGATGAAGGGATAGCGGCCGGGCTCGCTGGGGATTTGCAGCTCGATTTCCTGGGTCTCATGGGGAGCAAGAAGTTTGCTGGCGGCGAGGATGGCCTCGCTCTCGGGCAGGTATTCTTTCTCCAGGCCATCGGCTTGGGCGGCAAGTTGATCGGCGAGGGCACCGACTTCGGCCACAGTGCCGGGCTGGAGCAGGACCCAGTTGTGCACCATGGGGTCGGTGTTTTCAAAGACCAGGGTCAGGCTTTCTCCAGCGGTGGCTTTCAGCTCGGTGGGGGCGAATTGCAGGTCGCCGACGGCCTGGATGCGGAGCTGTTTGCCTCGAGCGGCCAGGCGTTGCTGGTTCTTTTCCTCTGCGGAAGCGACAAAGGAGGCTTCCCGGGGGTAGCTCACCCCCGCCACCGCTTCGCCCACCGGGTCGTGGAGGTAAACGTTGGGGAAGGGAGTCTTGCGGCGCCCGGCGAGCAGCTCGACCTCAATGACATTGAGCCCTTCCTGCAGGCGGACATTGATCTGCTGGTCGCCGCTCCAGAGGGAATTTTGTTCAAAGACGAGGGAGTCATTGAGGGTGACGCGGACCTGACGATGATTGAGGGCAATGACGGCATTCCGCGCGTTTTCGCTGCGCACAAAGGTGCGGAAGAGGCCCAGGGCAGGCATTTTTCCTTTGCCCGCTTGCAGGGGACGGCCCTCGTCTGTGCCGTTTTCACCCAAGTAGAGCCAGTGGCGGAGCTGGGAGGCCGGGGCGACGTCGAGCACGGGCACGCTGCGGCCCTTGAGCGGTTCGGTGCCAACTTCGAGGTAAGTGAGAGTGTTTTCCACCTCTTGGGTGAGGGGCTTGAGTCCGTCGAGGAGAGTCTCGGCTGCGGGGAACTGCGGCCGCAGGTGGGCGACGGCGTCGATGAGCTCGATCTGCACCCGGGGATGGGCGTCGTTCTTTGCCTGGGCCAAGAGCTGCAAAGGATTGTCCAGGCGATCCGCCTGCAATCGGATGGTGCGCAGGGCCGCGCCCCGGAAGCGCTCGGAGTCGGAGGCCAGGAGCTGCTCGAGGAGGGCGGGGCGGGTTTCCTCCAGTCCGTCGAGGACGAAGAGGGCTTCCAGCGCGGCCTGGTCGGGGATGGTGCCGAGGGAGGCGAGCCAGGAGTCGAGAGCGGTGATGGCCTTTTCGCCATGCTTGCGCAGCTCCACGCGGGCGTGGTGACGGACGAGATTGACGGGATGGAGGAGGAGGGGGCAGAGCGCTGCGGGGCTCTCGCCTTCAATCTGCGGCCAGTCCTTTTGCAGAGGCTTTTTCTGGTAAGTGACCCGCCAGATGCGGCCGAAGTCGTGATCCCAGTGGGGGTCGCGCATGGGGTGCTGGGCGTGGCCGATGATGGGGCTGCAGAAGTCGGAGACGTAGAGCGCGCCGTCGGGGCCGAACTCCAGATCAGCGGGGCGGAAGGCGGCATTGGGCGACTGCAGGATGGTGAGGTGGTCGGTGCGCTTGAGCATGCCGCTACCGGCCTCGAAGGCGGTGAGGGTGACCGCATAGCGGCCGAGGAGAGCGGCGGAGGCCACCCCGCTCTGATACTTGTCCGGGAAGTTGAGGCTCGAGACGGCGGTCACCCCCGAGCCCTTGCCGTAGTCGGCGATTCTTGCGTAGCGGAAGGGCAGGTAGCCGCCCAAGGGCATCCAGACGAGGCAAGTGCCATCATAGACGTGGCCGTCGCCATACATTTGGATGATTTCGCCCCAGCGATTGTGGGTCACCTTCCAGGGATTGGGCGTGGTGTGCTGCCACTCGGTGACGATGCGGCCGTTGTTGGTATCGAGGCGGTAAGTGGTGGCGTCGATACCGCGATGCACGCCGAAGGGCGTCTCCAGCTGGGAGCGGTGGAACACGCCGTCGCTGAAAATGATGTCGCCGTAGGGATCGGTGGCGATCATGCCGCCGTGGTGGGAGTCGGTCACGTCGATGCCACGCAGCAGCTCCTCCTTGCTATCGGCGCGGTCGTCACCATCGGTGTCGCGGACCAGCCAGAGGCGGGGTTGCTCGGAGATGATGACCCCGTCGCGGTGGAAGGCCACCCCGTCGAGGGCATCGAGCCCTTCCATGAAGACGGTCAGCTGGTCCGCTTGGCCATCCTCATCGGTGTCTTCCAAAATGACGATTTTATCCGGGGGGGTGAGGCCCGGCACGGTGTGGGGAAAGGAGGGCATGGTCACAGCCCAGAGACGGCCGCGGGCATCGAAGGCGATCTGGACGGGGTTGCGCAGCTCGGGGAATTGCTCTTCCGAGGCGAAGAGATTGACCGCGAAGTCTTCCGCCACGGTGAACTCGGCCATGGCTTCGGCGGGGGGCTTGATGATGCCGGTGCGGTCGCCATCGTCCTTGCCGCGGCCTTCGGGCATGGGGGGAAGGGAGGGTTTCTCCAGCTCCGCAAAGGTCAGTTCGGGATTCGCCGCCAGCTGGTGGACTTGGGCTTCGGTGAGCTCGATCATCCGGTGGTAGCGCGGCATCTCGCCCTCGTATTCGTAAGGACGGGCCCGCACCCCGAAGTAAACCACCCCGTTCTTGGGCCGGACCACCTCCGCGACGCGCGCGTGCTTGGCGCGGGCGGCCTTGGCCACTTCCGCCAGGTGGCGGGCATTGAGGTCGGCGGTCGCGGCGCCTCCGAGGGCTTTGGCAATCACTCCGGCCACCAGGGCATTGCCTTTTTCATTGAGATGGATGCCATTGCGGGTGAGTTTCTCGCCCTCTTGGTAAGCGGATTGGGTGGGGGTGAAGAGATCGACGAAGGTGGCGTCCTCCGCTGCCGTCAATGCGCGAATGGTGTCCGCATAAACCTTCACCTCGGCTTGGCGCTTCTCGTCGGCTCCCTCGATAGCAATGGGGGAAAGGAGGAAAAAGTGCGCGTCGGGGTGGCTCTTGCGCAATTGGGTGAGATGGCTCTCGTATTGACTGCGGAAGGCCTCCAAGCCCGCTGGGCCCGCGAAGGACTCGTTGAGCCCGTAGCCGAGCACGACGCGCTGGGCGGGCCATTCCGCGAGGAGGTTCTTGAGGTGCTTGGCGTAGCCCTCCAGGCGCAGGCGGTTGCCTACCTCATCCCCGGTCCAGGCGAGGGAGCGGATGCTGAGATCCTCCTCGGAGGCCAGTTGCAAGCGGGCCTCCAGCTCACCATGCTCCAGCAAGCGCTCGATCATGGAATTGCCATAGAAGAGAACGGTCTGGTCCGGCTCGGTGGCAGCGGGGGAAGAGGCGACGAGAAGGAAGAGGGCGGCGAGCATTTTCCCGAAAAACAGGCCGAGACGACAGTTGCAGTGCGAGTGAATCATGGGTTGGAAAGGAGGGCTGAAACGGAAGAAAAATCGCTTTCGTTCCTTATTCTCATTTTTATCGGATTTGATAAAGATTTCTTTTCGGTATACGGGCCAAGGGCAGGGAGGTTGCGTCTTTGTTCGGTTTCCCTGTTGCTCGGTTGCCTTTGGCTGAGGAGGTGACAAGGCCGACGCTGGGTCGACGTAGAGTGATTGTGCTGCTCAGTTATCGTTCCTTTCTTCTTTCCCTTTTTTTCTTGGGCCTTCCCCTGCAAGTGGAGGGCGAGACTTATAACTACGAGGAGGCACTTGTGCCTTCCTACCAGCTCCCTCCGCTCTTGACCTTCGCGGATGGACGCCAGGTGGAGTCCGCTCGAGATTGGTCCACGCGTCGGCAGGAGATCCGGCAACTGTTTGCGGAGCAGGTTTATGGCAAAATCCCGCCTGCGGCCCGCGATGTCGCGGTCACCGGTGAGGTAAGTCAGGAGCTGCCTGATTTTTTAGAGGGGAAAGCCACTTTGCAGGAAATCACTCTGGCCCTCGGGAAGCAGGAGGCGACTCTACTCCTGATCATTCCCAACGGGGTGGAAGGGCCGGTTCCGACGGTCCTGGGGATGAACTTTCGCGGCAATCACACCGTGCACTCCGATCCCCGCATCACCTTGAGCCAAGCCTGGGTGTTGGCTCATCGGGGAGGGGATCCCAACCAGCATTTCGCGACTGAGGAAACACGGGGAGCGGCCGCGGAAGCCTGGCCGGTGGAGGATTTCGTCGAGGCCGGAGTCGCGCTGGCCACCTTATCCTGTGGCGAAATCGATCCGGACTTCGATGACGGTTTTGAGAACGGAGTTCATGCTGAGTTCGGCAAACCAGCGCCCGACGAATGGGGGTCCATTGCCACCTGGGCCTGGGGACTCAGTCGCGCGATGGATTATTTGGAGACCGTGCCAGCCCTGGATGCCCAGCGTATCGGGGTCTTTGGTTTCTCTCGCTTGGGAAAGACGGCTCTCTGGGCGGGAGCGAGCGACGAGCGTTTCGCCTTTGTCATTTCCCATCAGTCGGGTTGTGGTGGAGCGGCTCTCAGCCGGC
This sequence comes from Roseibacillus ishigakijimensis, assembly GCF_016595415.1. Taxonomy (GTDB): domain Bacteria; phylum Verrucomicrobiota; class Verrucomicrobiia; order Verrucomicrobiales; family Akkermansiaceae; genus Roseibacillus; species Roseibacillus ishigakijimensis. The sequence continues at coordinate 67,356 of NZ_JAENIO010000010.1, read as the reverse complement.
GGGCTTATGGCGAGACCATCCAGCGCATCAATACCAGCTTTCCCCACTGGTTTGCCGATCACTTCATGCAATACAATGGTGAAGAAGAGAAGTTGCCCGTGGACCAACATCAACTTCTCGCCCTCATCGCGCCCCGCCCTTTGATGGTGGCTAGTGCGGTGGAAGACCGCTGGTCGGACCCGAGAGGGGAGTTTCTCGCTGCCAAGGAGGCCAGTGCCGTTTATGAACTTTTGGGAAAAGGGGGGCTTGATGTGGAGGAGCAACCCGCGCCGGACAAGACGGTGGGCGGAACCCTTCGTTACCATCTCCGGCCCGGCAAACACAGCGTTCTCCCCTCGGATTGGGAGGTTTATTTTCGGTTTTTGAGCGAGACGGTTTCAGACTGAGTGGGCGGAAAAGGTGGCTCTTAGATCAGGTTTGTTGTCTATTCGTGAAAATGAATGAGAGGATCGAGATCAAGGTGCCCTTCATGGGCGAGAAGGTGTCTATCTGCAAATTGGTGAAGTGGCATCGCCCCGCCGGGACCCATATCGAACCAGGGGATTTGGTCGTGACTCTTGAGACCAAGAAAGTCGTAGCTGAGTTGGAAGCCGAAGACTCGGGAACGCTCATTCATCAAATTAGAGAAGGGGACGAGGTCACCATCGGGCAAACTCTGGGCTGGGTGGAAACCGATACCGCCTCCGGGGAGTCTGAAATGCTCTCTATCGAGCTGGGTTCGGAGGAGGTGGCGCGCTTGGATGCGATGCGGGGAAACTTGAGCCGGGAACTCTTCCTCAGAGAAATTGTCCGCGAAAAGCTGGCTTGGAAGTGAGGGGATTCCTTGCCAATTTGGAAAGCGATGAAACTCCCGGAAGCTCTCCGCCGTCTTGAGGAACTCGGCGACGACAAGGTGAAGGCGCAGAACGCCAAGCGGGGGGCGGGGGACAATCAGTTCGGGGTGCGGCGGGGTGATCTTCGCAAGTTGGCCAAAGAGATCACGCCCGACCCCGCACTGGCCCATGCCCTTTGGCTCACGGGGAATCTCGATGCCCAGCTCCTGGCGGTGCTTCTCTGGAAGCCCAAGGACCTCTCCGCCCCACAGCTCGACGAGTTGGTCCGGCAACTTGTCTTTGCCGACGGGGCCGACTGGTTTGGCAACTATCTCGTCAAAAAGCACCGCGGAAAAGAGGCTTTGCGCCTGCAATGACTGGAAGACGACAATCCCTGGGCCGCGCGCTTGGGGTGGAGCCTGACGGAGGAGCGCATCATCAAAAAGCCGCAAGGGCTCGACCTCGCGGCCCTCTTGAATCGGCTCGAAAAGGAAATGGGCTCAGCGCCGCCGGAGGTCCAGTGGACAATGAATTTCTGTCTCGCGGCCCTCGGCATCCATCATCCCGAGCACCGGGAGCGGGCCCTCGCCATCGGGGAAAAACTGGGACTCTACCGCGACTACCCCGTGCCCAAAGGCTGCACCTCGCCCTACGCGCCCCTGTGGATTGCGGAAATGGTGAAGCGGTCGGCTGAGGCCTGAGACAGGGAGAACTCTCGTCCGTAGCACCGACGCCCCGTCGGCCTCAGAGGAATCGATCACACAAGGCCAACCCCCGGATGTCTCGGCGAGACCTCCCTACCGATACTGAAAATTCCCGTCTGTAGCGCCGACGCCTCGTCGGCCCCGGAGGTTTGAGGAACGAGAACCGTAAAGTCAGGTTGCAAAGGTCCTCTTGTTCGGCAGCGAAATCGAAGCGTGAGTCATCGCGACTACCCCGAGGCCAAGGGCTGCACCTCGCCCTACGCGCCCCTGTGGGTCGCAGAAATGGTGAAGCGAGGAGCCTAGTTTCTCTTGGCGAGCACGTGCCGGGCCCAAGCGGCGTGATCCGCTGGGAGGTTGTTGAGAAAGTCTTCCTGTTCTTTCCCTCGCAGATGGAAAAAGAGGGAACTGAAGAGCTTGTCGGAGAGGTCTTCGCTGGGGAGCGTGCCGATTTCGTGTCGAGGGGCTGTTGTGACCACCTCCGCCAAGGCCACGCGCCGTTGGGCCGCGTCCGGGAGGCTGCGAGCCCAATCCCAAGCCGTCTCGGGAGAAATTCTTTTCCAGTTTTGGGCCAAGGAGTTTATCCTGTGGAGAGTGCTTTTATTCGAGGGGACTTGTCGGAGAAAGGTGTCGGTCAGTTGCAGATCGGAGAGGGACTTGTGCTGAGATATTCGAGTGGCAATGAGTTCTTGCCCAATTTTGTTTTTGATCGAAACAGGGAGAGTGTTGAGTATTTCGAGCTGCTCTTCAGGGGAGAATTTTCCGGCGGAGAGCACCCCCAGTAAAGCCTGTTCGCGATAGTGCCGGTTCTCCAGCTGCTTTGCGGCGGCGAGAGCGGCTTGGGGTTCTTGCAGGGCCACCGCCCGGTAGCCCTCCTGGGACCACTCTTCCCAGAATTCTCCGTTGCGGAAGGGGGGATTTTCCTGCAGCCACTCCAAGCAGGCCTGGGGGTCTTGCTCCGCCCACAAAGACAGGGTGCGGTCGAGATAGCTCCGGAATTCACTGTGCCGGGGGAGTCCGCCGAGAGCTTTCACGGCGGCGGCCGGGTCGCGCGACATCCATTCGACGTTTCCTCGCCGACCAAAGCGATTGAAGTCGGGGCAGCGGGCGGCATAGGCAGCTCCGATTTCGACGTCGCGTTGAAAAAGCTCAAAGGCCAGACGCAGGCGGACATGGTCGGCGACTTCTTTGTTGGAGAGGTCCAAGGACGCGGCGATGGCTCCTTCAAGGTCGATTTCCGTCCATTGGATGAGCACGTTGAACCCAAATTCTTTCACTAGGGAGGCATTCTTTTGCTCCCGAAGCCATTGCCAGAATCCGGCCGGGTCGGCTTCCGCCCAGAGTTGAGCCAAGAGATCGCGATCTGCGGGAAAGTCGAGGTGGGCTGCGAAGAAGGCGGGCCACTCTTCTTTACTCAGTCGCGCGGCCCGATCGGCCAGCCCCAGGGGCCCGGGAGAGGCGGCCCGGCGTGGATGGGAGGACTTGGTGGCGGTAGGCTGCTCGGGTGCCGGGTTTTTCTTTTCTGGCAGGGGCACAAGGAGCCCGACCAGCAGGCAGGCGAGAAAGGTCAGGAGAATTTTCATGGTTGGGAAGGTTCGGAGGGAAAGAGTTTCTCAGTGAATTCCGCTCGTTCCTGGGGGGTGAGAGCGGGCGACTGCAGGAGCATGCGGGCACTGTATTCTCCGTTTCTGCGCATTGTTTCGGCCAAGGCGTGGGAAAGGAAGATTCGTTCTCCCGGAGGAAAAATCTCAGTCCCGAGTTGGAAAATTTCGTGGGGAGCGTAGTTCGTGATGTCATAAGTCATCATCGGAAATACCAGCCGGGCGTCCTCCGGGGGGAGGGTCTCCAGCCACGCCAGTGACCCGATGGGGTCTTGCCGCGCAAAGAAAGGGCCCAAAGTATTGTAAAGGAACAGTTCGCTATCCCGGGAGACGCCATGGACCCTTTGCACACCTTCCTCGGCTATCCGGTAGGCGGCCCGCACTGGATTGTCTCTGGCCCAGAGTTGCGCGTAATTCAGCACCTGCTGGTCGGAGACTGTGGCCAATTCTTCGACTTTCTCATTGAAGAGACTTTCCAGGAGAAGCTCGGGATTGCTTTCGATTTTGGCGAGCAGCTCCGGAGGGGGCGTTGCGCGCTCGGTGGCCAGGTGCGCGGTGTCGACGCCCAGTTCCTGTCCTTTGGCCACTGCCAGTGTGGGATCGGTGACCAAGAGCGTGTTGAGGAGGCGACGAAGAATCAAGTCGCGGGCCCGGCCGGGCGGAAGTGCTTCCGCTTCCGGTAAGAGTTCCGCCGGGTTGGCGGGAAACCAGCCATCCCGATCGAGAGCTTCATTATGATTATGCGGATGGGGGGTGGCGACCGTTGGCGGCTCATCACCCCAAGTGAGAGCAGGATCGCTGAGGAACTCATGCGCCTCGGTGACAGTGAGAAAAGGATCGCTGTGGTGGGCGTATGCCAAACGGACGCCGGGATTGTCCGGCTGGGAGAGGAGAGTGCGAGTGGAAGTATTCGGCCACCTGAGGAAAGGATTGGGCATGCCTCCTTCCGGCTCAGGAGGAGTGAGAGTCACGGCCACCTTTCTCGCCGCCATGAAGTCCTTTTCCGCCCAGATATGGAGAACCTGCTTTTTGGCCTCAAAGGCGAATGTTTCAGAAAACGCTTGCTCGTCAATCCAAGTCATTGCGGCCTCGGGATCGGTGTGAGCCCATCCTTGCAAAGCGGGCCCCAGAATAGAGGGGTGAATAAGGGCTTCGCTTTTGGCGGCGATCAGAGCATCGAGAAAGGGCTCTCCCAGCTTCCCAGCTTGTTGGAACCCCTCAAAGTGAGCCGAGTGATTGTGGCTGAGACTGGACTGGCCGTTCTCGATAAGTTGAGGAACGGAAAGAGGGGTCCGTTCGAGAGCAGCGCGGACGCGGAGATCGTGAAAGCTCGAATAATGTTCGGGATTCATGGCCGCTTCTTCATCATGAACCAGCCAAGCGTCGAAGAAGGAAAATATCAGCCCGGGCTGTTCGTGGAAGGGGGCGCGAGGACCGCCGAATTTTGTTAAGACGGCCTCCGTGCCTGCGAGCTCGAGCCAACGGAGAAAGGCCGCGCTTTTGGCCGCCTCGCTGGCGGCGGGGTTGAGTATTTCCGCGAGGATGAACTCTTCGCATTGCTCGCTGTCCCATTGTGAAATCTCCCTCAGCAACCGGGTGGTGCGGGTCGGTCCCAGAGTTTGTGGGACACGACTCTGCTCGTGCTGGGAAGCGGTATGGGCGGAGGCCGTATCGGCAGGCGAGGAGCCCCAGTGCCGGAGCGTGGCCCCGAGGGCAAGACCAAGCAGAGCGGCTAGGGAGAGAAAGAGCGTGCGGCGGGAGGAGTTCATGGGATCGGGAAAGAGAAACTTCAACATCTCCAATGCCCAACACGCCTGGATTTGTCACTACCTTAGGAGCAACAGCGCACCCGGAAGAGGCCCTTTTCTTCTTTTTCTACCGAAAAGGAGACCGGGAGGAAAGCCTCGATGACCGCGCTATTGGTCGGCAGGTGGTTGTCGGGGGCGGTGGTGGTGAATTCTCCTCCCCCAGCCAGGGCCAGGGGGAGAAGAAGTTGATCGGCGAGGTGCCGGCCTACCGCCGCTCCAGTGTCGTGGAAGGTGCGCATTGCCTTGCCCACCCGCGAGCCGATTCGCTCCGCGCTCTGGCCTCGTTCCCCGCAACCGCTGGCCAGTTCGCTGCTGTGCTCGTAGCGGGCCTCGGCCAGCACGATGAGGCCTTGCCCCGGCCCTTCCTCGCGGCGCTCAAGGGATTGATGCTCGCAAGGCCATTGCCGGGCCACCGAGGCCATCAGGCGCTCGCCCACCGAGTCCTTGATCTGGCGGGAGATGACCCGCAACGCCTGCTCTTGCAGAGCCCCGCGATCGGTGAGTGTGAGAGGCTGAAATCCTCCGTCCAAGGGCTCAATGGTGCTTTCCAAAACGCCGCCGCCGCTGGGGGCAAAACCGGTCTCCCGCAGTTGCAGGGTCGCGCGGGCCCCCATTTTTTGCAAAGCGGGCAGGTAGACCCGTTCGATGAAATCCACCGGGGGGGCGAGGGGATTGTGGGTGCCGCCGCGCAGGGTGAGGGTGGAGGGCCCTCCCGCCAGCCAGAGCGCCGGGAGGAGAGTCTGCAGGAGGAGTGTCGTGCTCCCGGCAGTGCCGATGGCAAACTCGTAAGCGCCTGGCCGCACCTCTCCGGCGCGAAAAACCAGTTCGCCCGAGCCCAGTTCCGCGCCGTCGGCAGTGCCGTCGCTGATGGCGCAGACTGCCCGCACACAGGTCAGATGCTGGCGCATCAGGCCCGGGCGGGTGCGCTGGCCGCGAATGTTGACGAGGCGGAAGGGTTGCCCCGTGATGAGGGCCAGACTGAGGGCGCTGCGGAGGATTTGTCCGCCGCCCTTTTGCCCGTCCAGAGTGAGGATTTTCATCGTTTTTCTGCTGCTGGTCTCCTCAATCATCCGCCGCCGCCGAATCCTTGATCACGAAGCGGGCTTCCAGTTGGGCCACGGTTTTGGCCAAGCCGGCCGCTTCCACGCTGTGGAGAACTTCGGCGAAATTCTTGTAGGCGTCGGGCGACTCGTCGATGGGATACTTGCGGCTATTGAACAAAATATCGGCGGTGTCGAACTCGGCATCGACCGCCGCTTGGTCGAGGGTGCGGGCGGCGTGACGGCGGCCCATCTGGCGACCAGCTCCGTGATTGACCGACCAAGCGGTGCGCTCGGCCCCGCCCTGCGCGACCATCACCACCGAGCCATCGCGGGGATTGCCCGGCAGGAGAATGGGGTGACCGGTCTCGGCAAAGGGAGTGCCTGCGAGCGAAAAGTGTCCGCCCGGCACGGCCCGGGTCGCGCCTTTGCGGTGGACCCAGGCCTTCCTTCCGTCGACGATCTCCTCCCGCGCGATGTTGTGCGAGATGAAGTAAACCAGCTCGCCAATGGTGCCGGGGAGCACTTCTTGGAAGGCTTCCAGGACGAGGGCATTGATGAGGAGGTGGTTCACAGTCGCAAAGTTCGCGCCCAGCGCCATGTCATCGAGGTAGGCATTGGCCTCGGGAGTTCCCAGCGGAGCGTAGACCAGCTTTTTGTCACCAGCGGGATAGGGGATGTTCCACTTTTCGAACATCGCTTCCAGGTCCTTGAACTGGGCACAGGCGAGAATGTTGCCGAAGCCCCGCGAGCCGCAGTGGCTGAGGAAAGAGACGTGCCCGTCGCGCAGCCCGAAGACCTCTGCGGCCTCCCGCGCGGAGGGGCGATCCGCCACCCGGGTGATCTCGCACTCGCCGAAGTGGTTGCCGCCGCCATAGGAGCCGAGCTGGCCCATCTTTTGGCCAAAGTGCCGCACGCGCTTGCTTTCAATGATGAAATCGAGGCGCTTGCGCAGGCTCTCCACGGTGCCGTCGTGGCCGAGATGGGCCGAGTCCTCGCAACGCGCCGCCCATTCGGGGGGAATGCCGAGGGCTTCGCAGACCTCGCGGGAGGCTCCCTCGGTGACGACCTGGCGACCGAGTTCCTCGGAGATTTTCCGGCCTTTTTTCACGTTGCGGGTTCCGCGACCGGCTCCGGTGGGGGTGCGGTCGGTGATGGCCTGAATGAGGGCCCGGCGGACGCGCTTGTCTGCGATGGCTTCCTCCGCGACATCGGTCTGCAGGAGAGACATCGAGCACTTGATGTCCACGCCGACGGGTCCGGGGTAAATGTGGGTGGGTGAGACCATCACGCAACCGATGGGGGCACCGTAGCCCGCGTGTCCGTCGGGATTCAGAATGACCTCGCTCACGCCCGGGGCCAGGCGGGAGTTCACGATTTGCTGGAGGCAAGTGGGGTCGAAGGCCTCCCGGATGGCATCGTTGGCGATCACGGTGATGGGCTTGCCGGAATTGTCGGGCAGAGGGATGAAGCCAATCGCCTCGTCGGTTTTATGAATGGTGATCATGGTTAGATAATTTTCTAATGGCAAGCTCCGTGCCAGAGGTGCTCATAAAGTCTTAACTGATTGACTATTGGCTTATTGGGTGTTCTTTTGGTGTCGGTGTGAATGGACCTTTTTCCAGAAAATTTATCTTTCTGGAGAGTTTTTTATCCAGTAAGACGTTCTTTTCGCGAAAAAAAAAGCGCTCGCCGGTGAGGAGAGCGCTTTTTGAGAAAAAAGAAGGTTCAGAGTGGGTCTATTTCTCGAAAATGGAGGCAAAAAGATCGTCCATGTAGCGGAAGGCGCGCTTGGCCGTGGTCTCATTGTATTCTGCTTTGCCCTCCATCTTGGCCTCGGGGTCGGTGAAAGAGTGGACGGTGTTGCTGAACTGAACCAGTTGCCAATCAACCTCAGTGGTGAGCATGGCTTGCTCGAAGGCGGTCACGTCTTCCTGGGGCACGAAGGGGTCAGCAGCTCCGTGCAGGACGAGAACCGAGCCTTTCATCTTGTCGGCATCGCGTTCGAGGGTAGGGGAAACGAGATCGCCATGGAAGGAGACGATAGCATCAAGGTCGGCGCCACTGCGGCCCAGTTCCAGCACGGTGCCGCCGCCGAAACAAAAGCCGATGGCAGCGGTGCGGGATTTGTCGAGCGGCGCTTTCTGGGCCAAAAGAGTTTCCAAGGCCAGATTGGCCCGTCGGCGCATGAGGTCGCGGTCGGCGCGCACTTTGCCCGCTTGTTGTCCGGCTTCCTGGGCATTTTGTGGGCGCACTCCGGCACCATACATGTCCGCCACGAAGACCACGCGGTCCTGGCCGGCCACTTGACCTGCTTTTTCAATGGAGGCTTCGGTGACCCCCATCCAATTGGGAACCATCAGGATCGCGGGTGCAGGATCCTTGAGGGAATCATCGAAAACGAGGACGCCATCAAATTGGGTGTCGCCGTCGTGGTAGCTGATGGTCTTTTTGACCAACTCGGCCCAGCTGGTGGGGGCCAGAAGGAGACTGGAGAGCAAGGGGAACACGATTTTCATCATCTCCGCCAAAATAGGGTCTTCCTGCCATCCCGCAAGGGGAGAATGGAGACTCGCGAGGAAAAGAGTGGGCTTGCTTTCTGGCGAGTGCTGGCAGCCTGTTGAAAAACGAGGAAACGAAAAATCCCTTGTGTGAGGGAGGGAGATTCTGCGGCTCCGTTGAGGAGAGGAAGAAGGGGCCTCTGACGAGCGGCGGCCCTTTTGTGGTCAGGCGGCGTTGCTCGTCGGTCGCGGGGCACACCCCGCTTCCTCCTTTCGCCTGGCCTGACCACAAAATGGCTCGCTGTTTTTCATTCCCTCCTATTTCAACAGACTGCTAGCCTGCGGCGGTGAAAAAGACGGTGGGAATGGGCTTGCTGGGCTCGCGCTTGGATCGCGGGAATAGCCCGGGGCGATGGGAAGGCTGGCGGCCGACAGTGTCGCTCTTTCAGCACGAGGATCTCTTGCTCGACCGTTATCACTTGCTCACCGAGGCTGGTCACCGCGACTTGGCCGATCAGGTGGCGGCCGACATCGCCCTGGTCTCGCCCGAGACCGAGGTGCGGGTGGAGGAGATTGCCTTCGGGCGCGATGCCTGGGACCTCGCCAACGTCTATGGGGCGCTTTTCGACTGGGCCCGTGGGCAGGATTTTCACTCCGGGGACGACCATCTCATTCACATTACCACCGGCACCCACGTGGCGCAGATTTCTCTCTTTTTGCTCAATGAGGCGGGTTATCTGCCGGGGCGCCTGGTGCAGACCGCGCCTCCCTTTGGCAAAGCCCGGCGGGGGCAGCCGCGGGTGGGGCGTTACTCCTTCATTGATCTCGACCTCTCGCGTTACGACGAGTTGACCAGCCGCTTTGCGAAAGAGCAGATTGCGAGCACCGATTTTCTCAAAAGCGGCATTGCCACCCGCAATGAAGGCTTCAACCGCCTCATCGCCCGCATTGAGCAAGTGGCCCTGCGCTCGCGGGCCCCGGTCTTGCTCACCGGCCCAACGGGAGCGGGGAAGAGTCACCTCGCGCGCCGCATTTACGAGTTGCGTCGTAGTCGGGCCAATCTGGCGGGTGACTTTGTGGAGGTCAATTGCGCCACTTTGGGCGGAGATACCGCTGCTTCCACCCTCTTTGGGCATCGCAAGGGAGCCTTCACGGGCGCGCAGAGCCATCGCCCCGGCCTCCTCCGCACGGCTGATGGGGGCATGCTCTTTTTGGATGAAATTGGCGAACTCGGTCGCGACGAGCAGGCCATGCTGCTGCGGGCGTTGGAGGAAAAGACCTTTCTGCCCGTGGGGGCCGATGCGCCGGTGAGGAGCGATTTCCAGCTCATCGCGGGGACCAATCGCGACCTCGGCCGGGCGGTGGCGGAGGGGCGGTTTCGCGAGGATTTGCTGGCCCGCATCCAGCTTTGGACCTTTGCCCTCCCGGCTCTGGCGGAACGACGGGAAGACCTAGCCCCCAATCTCGATTTCGAGCTCGCACGCTTGAGTGAGCAGGAAGGGCGGCGCGTCAGTTTCAACAAAGAAGCGCGCGAGGCTTTTCTGCGTTTCGCGGAGTCGCCCGACACCCCCTGGCGGGGAAACTTCCGGGACCTCAATGCCGCGCTCACCCGCATGTCCACCCTGGCACCCCGGGGGCGGATTCGGGTGGAAGAAGTGGAGGAGGAAATCGCCCGTCTGCGGGCGAGCTGGCATCGGCCGGGAGAGAACGCCGCCGCTTTGGGAGTGGACTTGACCCACTATTTCCCGGCAGCGCAATTGGCCGAGATCGACCCTTTTGACCGGGTGCAATTGGCTCACGTGATCGCCGTTTGCCAGCGCTCACCCAGCCTCTCGGCCGCTGGACGGGAGCTTTTCGCCGTCTCGCGCCTGAGGCGGGCCAAACCCAATGATTGCGATCGGCTGAAAAAGTATCTCGCCAAATGGGGGCTCTCCTGGCCAGTGCGGGAGAAGTGATTATCTATCTGGGCGAGAAGAGCTGCTTGGGTAGGGGAAAACCCATTATTTGACCGATTCTTTCTTGGCTGTCCTGAAAACAAGGTTTGATTATTTGTGTCTCTTTCCGCACTGGAAAAACGTGAAGAAGGTCATTGAAATCGCTGAGGCGAGATAAAGCCACATGATGAGCATGTCCCGTTTGCGTTTCTGATCCTCTAGTAATTCAAGGCGCTGAGAATAGGATGACAACTTATCCTCTAAATCAGCCCAAGATTCTGAGGACGAAACCTGCCCGGCTGTCTGCGAACCGATCTCAACGGCAAGTCCAAGTCTAAGACTTTCCGCTGACCTTCGAAGATTCTCAGGAGCTGTATTTGTTGTGCCAAGGTTCGAGAGTTCCGTGTTATCCCGCATGTCCAAGATAGACATCCCGCAGAATGTGAAAAATAGAGTGTATGATGCAAGGTATCCTTTGTCGATGAGGCTCATTTTTAGTGGGACAGGGTCGATTACTGCAACGGTGCTCCGATAGGAGTGAAGTGGTTCTTGGGGCGCAAGAATAAAGTTTAGGGAAGGACTAATTCTGCCGCAAAACGAGGAAGGTGTCGGTATGCTCCTTTTGATGGCTCCGAGCTCTCGCCTGACGTATTTCGATCGGCGCTTTGGGGAGAGATTGCGATCTTGATTGGAAAGGAGGGGGTCTTTTCACTGGCGAAAACTTTGTTGCAACGGGGTTCCTTGTGACGTGGGCAGTGGGGGAGACTGTTGCTAAGAACGCTCAGATGAGACGTTCTCTCCAGAGTCGCTGAATAGGAAAAAAGGGTGTCCGCCGATGAGGCAGACACCCTTTTTGTAAAAGTGGTTTTCTGGAGAGCCGGTCGCTTACTCGGCGGGCTTGTCCACCACGGTGGACTTGATGCGGAGTTCGCGCAGTTGCTTGAAGTCCACTTCCGCCGGGCTGTCGGTCATCAGGTCGCTGGCCTTGTTGTTTTTCGGGAAGGCAATGACCTCGCGGATGGAACTCTCTCCCGCCACCAGCATGGCAATGCGGTCAAGGCCGAGGGCCACCCCGCCGTGGGGAGGGGCGCCGAAGGTGAAGGCCTCCAGGATGTGGGCAAACATCGTTTCCTTCTCCTCTGCGGTCACGCCGAGGGCGTCGAACATGGCCGATTGCAGGTCTTGTTCGTGAATCCGGATGGAGCCGCCGCCCAGTTCGTAGCCATTGAGGACCACGTCGTAGGCTTGGGCCAGGAGGCCGTCGCCGAGTTCGCCCTTCTTGAGCGCTTCTTCGTGCTCGGGGATGGGGCGGGTGAAGGGGTGGTGGACGGCGTTCCATTTGCCTTCCTCTTCGTCGTAGCCGAGGAGGGGGAATTCGGTGACCCACAGGAAGTCGAGCTCCTTGTTGCCTTCCAAGAGATTGCGCAGGTTGGCCACTTCCAGACGCATGCGGCCGAGCACTTCGCAGGCGGGCTCCCATTTGTCGGCGGCAAAGAGGATGAGATCGCCGGGCTCAATGTTGAGTTTGCTGCGCAGGGCCTCCACCTCTTCTTCGGTCATGCGTTTGACGAAGGGCGAGCGCCAGGTCTTGCGGTCCACGTCGCGGGCTTGGATGTAGGCGAGTCCCTTTGCCCCGGCCTCGATAGCGGTTTGGGTGAGGCGTTCGATCTGCCCGGTGGTGGCGTCGGCGAAGCCCTTGGCGTTGATGGCCTTGACCACTCCGCCCTTGGCCACCGCGCCGGAGAAGACGCGGAATTCGCAGTCCTTGAGGTCCTCGGTGACGTCCACGATCTCCATGCCAATGCGGCGGTCGGGCTTGTCCGAACCATAGGTGTTCATGGCCTCGCGGTAGGTGAGACGCTCGAAGTTCGCGGGAATCTCGACTTCGAGGGATTCCTTGAAGATGCGACCGAGCAAGCCTTCCACGAGGGCGATGATGTCGTCCTGAGTGACAAAGGAGGTCTCGATATCGATTTGGGTGAACTCCGGCTGGCGGTCGGCACGCAGGTCTTCATCGCGGAAGCAACGGGCGATCTGGAAATACTTCTCGATGCCTCCGACCATGAGGAGCTGCTTGTATTGCTGGGGGGCCTGGGGCAAGGCGTAGAAGGCCTTGGGGTGCATGCGGGAGGGCACCAGGAAGTCGCGCGCGCCTTCGGGAGTGGACTTGGAGAGAATGGGGGTCTCCACTTCGAGGAAGCCGCCTTCGTCGAGGTAGTCGCGAGTAGCCTTGGTCACGCGGTGGCGCAGGCGCATGTTGCGGTTCATGCGTTCGCGGCGCAGGTCGAGGTAGCGATACTTCATACGCAAGTCCTCGTTGGAGAGTTCCTTGTCCAGTTGGAAAGGGAGGACCGCAGCTTTGTTGACGATTTTCAGCTCGGTGGCCGAGACCTCGATGTCGCCGGTGGGCAGGTCGGCATTGGCGGTGGACTTGCCATCGATTTCGGGACGGGCTTCCACCTTGCCCACGATCTGCACCACGTCTTCATCGCGGAGGGTGTGGGAGAGCTTGGCCATCTCGGCGGAGACTTCCGGGTGGAAGACGACTTGGGTGAGGCCCTCGCGGTCGCGGAGGTCGATGAAGATGACGCCGCCGTGGTCACGGGCAGACTTCACCCAGCCGATGAGGGTGACGGTTTCGCCGATATCGGCGGAGCGGAGTTGTGAGCAGTGATGAGTTCTCATGGGAAAAGGGTTGGAATAATTGTCGCAGAGACACTGAGACGCGGAGGAGCGCAGAGGTTCTTGGATGAGTCTAGGGTTTTTGGTGGTGAGGCGGAGGCTCAGAGTTTCTCAGGGTTTTGGAAAGAGTTTATTTTGGAGAGTTAACAATGCGGGTGAGACCGTTTTTGAGGAGTGAACTATTGAAATTGATGAGAAGACCGAGCTCTTTTTGCGTGTGGCGCAGGTAGGTCAGGAGTTGGGCTTTGTGGACGGGTAAAATATTCTCGACGGCTTTGATTTCGATGAGCAAGCGTCTCTCTACAAGGAGGTCGATGCGATAGGCATCTGGAATTGAGAGTTCTTTGTAGGCAATGGGGAGGGTGATTTGGGAGTCACAAGTGAGATTGCGGAGTTCAAGTTCGTAGATAAGAGCTTTTTCGTAACTCTGCTCCAATAAACCCGGTCCGAGGATCCGGTGCACCTCGATCGCTGCGCCAATCACGAGTTCTGACAACTTGTTCAAATCCATTGATAGAATAGTCAAATTAGACTCTGCGATTCTCCGCGTCTTGGTGTCTCTGCGACGAAAAACTAAGCCAACAAGGGACCTTCGGGGTCGTTGAGGCGGTTTTTGAGATAGGCGATGAGGTTGGTGTTGGGGGCGATCTCCTCTTGGGATCGGGCACTGAGATTCTTGAGGACGAGCTGCGGGTAATCACGACCAATGACGAGGGCGAAGGGCGCGAGGGTGGCGGTGGCGGCCTTGAGCTGTTTGTCGAACTTGGTCTTGCTGAGCGGGTAGTCGATGCGGAAGCCGTTCTCGCGCAATTCCTGGATGAGGGCGAGGGCTTCGGGGCGCTTTTTTTCGTCGTCGATGACCACGTAGAGATCGCAGCTGGCATTGCGTTGGCGCCAGGCTTCGAACTGCCGCTGGGCATTGGCGTTCTCGCTGACGAAGAGGCCAATGACGACATCGCCCATCGCGAAGCCCATCGCGGGGAGCTTCACTTTGCCATCGGTCAGGGTCTCGACCAGAGTGTCGTAGCGGCCTCCTCCGGCCACGGCGCGCAGGGACTTCTTGGTGTCGAAAATCTCGAACACGACTCCGGTGTAGTAGGCCAGTCCGCGCACGATGGAGAGGTCGACCTCGATGAAGTCGCCCAGCCCGCGGGCGGTGAGGTTGGCCTGGATTTCGCGCAGGGCTTCGGACTCGTTGGCGGGATCGGCGATGAAGGCGCTCAGCTGCTCCGCCTGCAGGCCGAGGGGGGCCAGCTTGGCGGCGGTCACTTCGGGCTTTTCGCGCTCCAGTTTGTCGACCACTTGCAGCAGTTCGGCCAGCTGCTCGTCATTGAGATTCTGCTCGGTGGCGAATTTCGACCAGGCATTGCGGTCAGAGAGGCGCACTTTGAAGTCGTCTTGGCCGAAACCCAGGTCGCGCATGGTGTCGATGGCGAGGGCGATGAGTTCGGCATCGGCAGCGGGGGAATCGTCACCCAGAATGTCGGTGTTGAATTGGTAGAACTCGCGGGTGCGGCCCTTTTGCGGCTTTTCGTAGCGGAAGCACTGGCCGATCTCGAACCATTTGAGCGGCTTGGGGTAGTCGCGTTGCTTGGCGGCGGCGAGGCGGGCGAGAGAGGCGGTGACTTCGGGCCGGAGGGTGACGTCGCGACCGCCCTGGTCCTCAAAGCGAAAGAGTTGCGAGGAAAGTTCACCCCCTGATTTTTTCAGGTAAAGCTCGGTGGGTTCGAGGAGCGGGGTTTCGTATTCCACGAAGCCATAGCGGGTGGCCACCTGCCGCCAGCGGTCGAAGAGGTAGTTGCGCAGTTGGCAATCGTTGGGATCGAAGTCGCGGAAGCCTGTGAGAGTTTGAAAGCCGGATGCCATAGTGGTGCGAGGGAAAGGGGCAGGGAGGTAAAGGATGGACCCGCGCTTGTCGAGCATAGAGCCGGACTGAGGGGAGGGCTGCAGGGTGGTTCCGTCCCGGGCGCTGATCGTTTGGAGCGGGACTTGGCGGCTGCGAACTGCTATTGGGAGGCCATGAAAATTCTCTTTGCGCTCGTTCTGATGGTCTTTTCTCCCTTCCTGTGGGCTGATGCTGGGAAGGCCCTGGCGGAGTTTGAGAAGGCGGATGCCGAGCTCAATCGGGTCTACCAAGAGGTGAAAGAGGGCCTCAGCGAATCACTTTTTTCGGTGGTGCAGGCCGACCAGCGTCAGTGGGTGGACTACCGCATTGGGTTGAGCGAATGGCAGGCGGCTGCGGATGGGAAAAACCGGGAAGCGGAGTATGACTTGGCGGGCAGTCTGACCAAGGAGCGCATCAAGTGGTTGCGGGCTTGGTTGCAAGCGGGTGAGGCTCCCGAGTTCGAGGGACTTTACAGCGATGGATACGGTGGCGAGTTGGGCATTGTGAAGACGGAGGCGGGGTATCAGATGCGGCTCAGTGTGGTGCGCGGCCCCACTTTTCATGTCGGCTACCTCAGCGGCGCGTTAAAAGTCAATGGCTCGACGGCGTGGTTCGAAGTCGACAATGGGGAAGGCGAACGGCCCACTTGGTTGACCCTGCTTTGGCAGGACGATGGCACCCCGCGCATCCGTCTGCTGGGGGAGAATACCTGGTATCACCACGGTGCCCGGGCCTATTTCGACGGCCGTTACCTTTGGATGAGGGCTTTGAGCACAGAGGAAAAAGCGGAGGTGCTCAAGGGCGAGGAGTGAGCGGCTTGTTTTTCAGGAATGGCAGGGAAAGGACCGCCAGCATGAGCAGGATGAGGCCCTGCACACTGAGGTGGCACCAGGGATGGGGACCGAGATGGTCGAAGAGGGAAGCCTGCTCGGGCTTGCGCATGAGGAAGGCGTAATTCGTATCGAGGAGGACATTGATGATGAGAACCGTGAGGAGGTAGAGGTCGATGCAGAGGAAGACGCGCAAGGTGGTTTTCCACAAAGGTCGCCGTGGTCGCCAACCGAGGCCGAGGGGGAGAAAGAGAGCGGCCAGGACGACGGCGAGATGGAGTTGGAAAAAGGAAAAATAGACCGGGTTGGGAAAGTCTCGCGTCAAACTGGGGGTGATGAGCCCCTGTAACGTGCCCCCGAGGCCGAGGTAGTAGGTTAGCTCGCAAAGGAGCGGGCGGCGGGTGAGGAGGGCGGCGGCGGCGACCAGAGAAGCGCAGTCGCAGAGGTGCAGGGGGAGGAGGTTGTCGAGCTTGGGATTCTCAAAAGCCACCCGGTGGGAAATCATGGTGTGAAAGACGGAGGTCAGGTTGGCCAGAATGAGAATCCAGAGAAGAGACTTCGCCGCCGGATGCCCGGGATCGCGACGGTGGGTCAGAATGGCGGCGAGCAAGAAGATGAAACCGCAGGCGAGGGCCGCCCAGTGACTGGGGGAACCGTGGACGAAGGCGGCGGCGGGCAAGAGCGGCATTCCGGGCAGATTGACTGGGCCAGGCCCCTTCGTCAGGTAAAAAAGCATTTCCGCTTGTCGGGGAGGGCGCTCGGGGCGACTTTCCCGGCGTGAACGACACCCTTGGCCGCCCCCTCCGCGATCTGCGCATCTCGGTGACTGATCGGTGCAATTTTCGCTGTCGTTACTGCATGCCGGTGGAGGTTTTCGGACCGGACTACCAATTTTTGGACCGGGCCGAGGTCCTCACCTTCGAGGAAATCGTGCGCGTGACCCGAGCTTCGGTGGCGCTGGGCGTGCGCAAGATTCGGCTCACCGGCGGCGAGCCCCTGCTGCGCCGCGATGTCACCCGATTGGTGGCGCAACTGAAGGCCATCGAGGGCGTGGAGGACCTGGCTCTGACGACCAATGCCACCCTTTTGGCCCGCCATGCCGGGGCTCTGCAGGCGGCCGGGCTTGATCGCGTGACGGTCAGTCTCGATGCCCTCGACGAAGAAGTTTTTGCCCGCATGAATGGTGTGGGGGCCAAGGTCAGCCGCGTGCTGGCCGGGGTGGAGGCAGCCCTCGCCGCCGGTCTGCCGGTCAAGGTCAATGCCGTTATCCAGCGCGGGGTGAACGAGCAGGAAGTGCTGCCTCTCGTCCGCTGGGGGCGCGAAAGCGGGGTCACGGTGCGCTTCATCGAATACATGGATGTGGGGGAGAGCAATGGCTGGCGCATGGGGGAGGTGCTCACTGCGCGCGAGATCGTGGACCTGGTGGCGGCCGAGATGCCCGTCGAGCCTGCGGATTCGCGTTACCGCGGCGAAGTCGCGGGGCGCTGGCAGTTTGCCGATGGCAAGGGTGAGTTCGGGGTCATTTCCTCGGTGAGCAAGCCCTTTTGCCGCGACTGCACCCGGCTGCGACTTTCTGCCGAAGGGCGGCTCTTCACCTGTCTTTTTGCGAGCGAAGGAACGGAGATCAAGAGTCTTCTGCGGAGTGGGGCCAGTGCGAAAGAGCTGCAAGCGGCTCTGGCCGGAGTGTGGCAACAGCGCACTGACCGCTACTCCGAAGAGCGCGGTCAAGGGAGCAAGAAGAAGGCCGAGATGAGCTATCTGGGAGGCTGAAGTCTGGAAGGGGAGTTACCTTGCGCAATTGGCGCCGATCAGAATTTTCGATAGGCATGAGACATCGACTTTGCCGCCGCCGCCACCGTTTGACACCGCTTCGGCGATGATGCGGGCGGATTCGCCAAAGATTTGATCGACGCATTTCGAGAATTTTCTCAAGTTTTTAACACATTTGCCCACCCGTCTGACGAGTAGCCCATACTCGGTGAGGGCGGCGGTTCCCGCAGGGTCCGTGAAGCTGAGAGGGTTGTTGTTGACGTAGCGATACAGGTTGTAGTCGCCGCCCTGGTAGCGAATCGGATCCTGTTGCTGGAAGCGGCGCAAGGCCGGGTTGTAGTGACGCCGCTGGTTGTCGTAGAGGCCGAGGTCTTCGTAAAAGTGTCGGCCCGCAAAGCGGATCGAGGCAAAATCAGCCGGGACCGTTCCGCGCGGATTGCCGAAGGAATCATAGTCGACCCAGTGGAGGGGATTCCCGTCGCGCGCCAGGATGCCGTTGACGCTGCCAATCTGGTCGGTGAGGTAGAAGCGGGTGCCGTTTTGAGGGGTCCATTCGCCATAGCGCTCGAGTGGTTCGGCGAGATTGTAGAGATACATTTTATTAATCTCTGTCGCCCCCTCCGAAAACTCGGCAAAGACGTGTTCCCGGTCCCAGAGGAGATAGGTGGTCGTGCCAGCAATCGTCCGCGACATTTGGCGCCCGAGGTAATCGTAAGCGAACTCTGCGATGACGGTGGCATCGGTGAGTTGGTCCGGCCGGGTCGCGACGGTGGTGAGCTGGTTGCGGTGATCGTAGCTGTAGAGAGTCTCGGCACCAGTGACTGTATTCCGCTGTGAGATGATGTTTCCTTCGTTGTCGTAGTCGAAGGAGAGATCGCCGCGGGTGAGGAGCCGGTTGTCTGCCCCGTAGGTGCTCAAGTCGCCGCTGATGTCGTTCCCGGCGAGGTCGTAGGTGAAGCTTTCATCGTCGAAAGCGGTATGAGTCGCGGAGGTGAGCTGCCCCATCACATCGTAGGCAAAGGTGGAGGTGTTTCCGGCTTGGGCGCGGGTGAGGATCTGATCGGCCAAGTCGCGGGTGAAAGTGACTTCGCTTTCGGGAAAGGCCAGTTCGCCCAGGGAATTCTGGTGAGAAATGCTGCCGAGGGCTCCGCCCGGGAGCCGGGTAAAGAGCGATCGTGAAACCGGTTCCAAGTAGAAATCCGAGGTGCTGTAGACGTTGTATCTCTCGATGGCGGTCTGGTTGCCCTCGGCGTCGTAGCGCATTCTCACGCTGACATCGAAGTCCGTGGTTCCCCCGGCGCCATCGGGCGTGGGGGGGATTTCATAGTTGAAGCCGTAGGGCCGGGGGCCGACGAAGCTTGACCTGACCGAGATGCCGGGGCTGAGGGTAAGGCGCGAAGGCACATCGGTGCGGCCCTGGAGAAAAATGTATCCCAAAGTGAAATCGTCTTGTCCCTGATAGGCGAAAGTAAAGGAGTCGGGTATCCCGCCAATGTTGCTCGAGCTGAAGGACCAGACGTTGTCGCCGTCGCTCACCGAACTGAGCCGAGAGGTCGAGCCGAAATAGCTATAGTCGAACTGACGAATGATCTCCTCCCCCTCGTGCCAAGCTTCGCTGGCGATCTGGCTGTATTCGTTGTAGGTATAGGTGATGCGCTTGCCATTGCGATTGACTCGTTCGCTTACCCGGCCCTCGGCATCGTAGCTGGTGGTTGCCGTTTGGCCGTTGGCGTCGGTGAAGGAGGTTTCTCGTTCGAGGGCATCGAAAGTGAAGGTGTTTTCATGCCCTCCCGGGACGGTGATCCCGGTCATGTTGCGGGAGGCATCAAACTCGCGTGGCACCGTGACGCCATTTTTCATGGTCTCGCTCAACAAGTTGAAATCACTGTCCAGAAGTTCGGTGCGGGTTTCGCCAAACGCATCGGTTTCGGTGTAGATGCCCTCTCCATCCATTTCGGCGTAGCTGTTTGCGATCGTGGCTCCATTCGGGTAGGTGACGGTGCTGCTAGCGGTGCTGTCGTCGTAGGAAAAGGAGATCTCTTCGCCCAAGCTGTTGATCATGAGAAGGGGGCGTCCAAGTTCATCGTAGTGGTAAGATCGGTCGAATCCTTCAAGGCCCTGCAGGCGGGACATGAGCCCGGTCTCATCATAGTAGGTGACGTGATACTCTTCCCCATTACGGGTTTCAGTTTTGAGCGCGCCGCTGTCCGAATAAGTCAGGATTCGTTCAGAGAGGTTCGGAATGGCATAGCCCCGCTCGCGGATGAGGCGTCCGAGTTCATCATAGTCCTTCAAGATGTTGCGTCCGCCGATGGATTGCTCTCGGGTGAGATTGCCAAAGGAGTCATACTCCAGTCTCAGGTCGGTGCTGAAGATGGACCCCTCGGGGGCGAAGTCAATGAACTCCGCCAGGCCAGCCTCATTGTAGCGGGTGCGGCGGCGGGTGTTTTCGGTCCGGACTTCAGTTTCCAAATCAGGGTGGCGTTCGTCCTCGTAAACGCGGGTGGTGACCTTGCCGAGGGGATCGGTTTCTTCAATGACGTTGCCGCGATCGTCGTAAAGCAAGGTTGTCACGAATCCGCGGGGACTGGTGAGGGTGCCGCTGCGGGCGAGGGGATCCCACGATTGCTCCTCCTTGTTGCCAAACTCATCATAGACCTCGGCGAGACGGCCGTCTTCATCGTAGGAAAAGCGTCTCCCCATGCGCCCGGCCGGGTCGGTCACGGAGGTCAGGTAATGGGCGAAAGTGGGATCGTAAGCAAAGGTGGTGGCGACCACTTGCGCGGGAGGCAGCACGGAGGCGAGATCGCCATTGGCATCATACGAGTAGCTCCAAACACCCCCGTCAGGCTGGGTAATGGTCGTGATGCGTCCGGCCTCATCGCGGGCGAAAGTGAGGGCCAGTCCGCTGGTGTGGGTGATTCCTTCCGGCCCATAGCGGAGGCCCGTGCCACTGGTGTTCTCGGAGGCCAAGAGGCCGTTTTCCTGGTGGATGGTGTGGACGGTGCCATTCATCTCCGTCAGCAGATAGGTGTCGGGATTCCACGGGAACGGAACAAAGTTCAAGGTGACGTCCCCGCTGCCCGTAAGAGAAAGGAAGGGCCGGTCCCGTTCGGGAACTTCCAGTTGATAGGGATTTCCGGGATCCGGAACGAAAGTAGCGCGGTAAATCGCGCCGAAGGGACCGCCGGCGGCAAATTCGGGTTGGAAGGTGAAGGCGATTCGCTGGCCGTTTGGCGCGGTCAGATAGACCCGCGTGCCGACCCGGAAGGGGCTTGCCCCGAAGAGAGTGGCTCCCGTATTGGGCACGGTTTCAAACAGATCGGGATCCCCCACGGAGAGGGACCAGCCGTAACCGAAGTCGCCCGATTGCCCAGCGTTGAGTGAGTCGTAAACGCGTTCGATTTGCAGGGGAAATCCTGCCAGTTCGATCGAGGCATCGGTAAAGAGTTGGCGGTTGCGACCGGGCTTGGCGATGCCCGCGACCTCGAATTCCACGGCTTCGACCCGCCCCAGGCGGAGGTCATTGAAGGCGGTCAGACGCAGCAGGTAGCGGCCATTTCGCAAACCCGTGGTGTCAATGGTGCCAATGGACGACTCCGTAAAGGCCTCGCTGCCGGAGGCAATCTCGGTCCAAGCTGCGGAGTCGGCACCGACTGCCGCGGGGTCAACTTCTTCGTAGGGTGCGACCTCGGCGGTCCATTCGGTGAGATCCCGTTCCGACTGCAGACTGGCGATGACCTCCTGAACCATCGCCGCCGTGCTATCGTGTTCCGGGGTGATGATTTCCACTACGGGCCGCAGGGCGGCCTCCTCGACCCCGATGCCGATGGCTTGGCCGAGGAAATTGCTCAGTCCTCCTGCCGCCGGGGTAGCGCTCAGACGGAGAAAATAGATCCCCGGGTCCAGGTCATCGATATTCAGATCGCCCAGGGCATCCGAGTAAATGGCGGTGTTGCCCGTAGCGAGCGAGACATAATCGGGGTCGGCGATCGAGATGTCAGTGAGGTCGATGTCGTCAATGGGAGCGAGTTCGAGAGACCAATTCACTTCCGTTCCATTGGTGGGAATGACCGAACCCACCACGGTCAGGTTTGCGGTGGGCACCTCTCCCGGTTGGGGGGAGAAAAGGCGCAGGTCGATAGTCCCGGCTCCCTGCTGCTCGGCCAAAGCTTGCGGGTCGTAGGGGAGTTCTCCGTTTTCATCGAGGACGATGAAAGTCCAGTCTTCGGTTGTCATTTGTCCCCCCGAGTCCGTCGCCGTGGCCGAGAAACGGAGTTCGCCAGCAAAGCCGGGGGTAAAGGTTACAGAATGATTCTCGTCGAGAACCACCGGGTTGCCATTTACGATTGCGGAGAGGCCTGGAGTGCCGAGATCGTCGCTTGCGATGAATGTGAGAGTGAGCGCCTGGCCAACCTGAGCTTGGGAATCGCTCTGCACCAGCACCGCCGGGGGGAGGTCTTGGAAGAAGCGGCCGAAGTGCCGGTCGAAGGTTTCTGTGCCCGTGATTTCCACGCGGTGGGCCGAGGTGTTGAGCGGAAGATAGTTGAGGGCCTGAAAACCCGCCAGCCCGTATCCTCCGTCGGAATTGTTTGTGGTGGCCTCACCGGAAGTCTGCGAAACCACCCGGATCACTCGCACCGCTGACAACTCGGGAAAGTCGGCCAGGTCCACTGGAATGGTGAAGCCTTGGGAGGCGCCGAGCAGAACCTCCTGATCGTATTCAATGAGGTTGCTTTCATCGGGACCGAGGAAGTAGGAGGCTGGTTCCCCGGCACGAGCTTGATTGCCGTTGCGCGGCACCGCGACGAGAAAATCGGGGCCTTCGAGATCGACGATGGTTTCATCGAAGCGAACGGTCACCGAGGCATTTTCGGGAAGGGAGAGGTGGTGGGCCCGGGGAAAGGAGCCAATAGGCGGATTGACCGGGCGGGCTCCGATTGGCAGGAGAAGGAGGTCCGGATCCACCGTTTGGAGCTCGCGTCCGAGGATGGCCACGTCCAGGGCCGGATAGTTGTCGAGAGGGAAAAATCCGTAAGCTTCAGGGAGAGAGCCGGGAGCATGGGTGTAGTCCACCACCTCGTCGGCGAGACCGTCGGGCAGGACCGGGAATTCTTCCACCGGGAGGGTCTGGGTGTCTCCTGCGCGGAGGACCTGGCGGACCTCGTAAAGGCCGGGTGAGAGTCGGGTGAAGGAATAGGAACCGTCGTCGTCGGTCAGCTGGCGAGGCTCCTCCTCATCGAGTCGGCCGTTGAAGTTGCGGTCCAGAAAGACCGTCGTCCCGGCGATGGGCGTGGCGTCGGTCAAATCCCCGGAGAGGTCGGCGGTGAGATAGACCGTGCCCTGGATCGTCCCCCCGGTGGGATCGAAGATGAGGGGATCGGTCATGGTGAAAAAGATCTCCCGCCCATCCGACACGGTGTCGCCGTCGGTATCTTCGTCCGTGATATCGGTCCCGAGAATCACCTCTTCCCGATCGGAGAGGCCGTCGTTGTCCTGATCGAGGGAAGGGAGAGGTTCCACCGCGAAGAAGTAGCGGGGCTCTTCGGAGGTAAGGGTTTGGCTTTCCTCCGACCCCGTGGCAAGGACTGCCGAGTCCGGAACAGGCTCGAAGGGGAGTTGCAGGTCAGGCGAGGCGACCACTTGAAAGCGTGAATAAGGAGTGGTGTTCCAAGAGAGGAGGAAGTTGTCATTCTGACGCTCAAAAATAGGATAGAGCCGCGAGTTGGCATCGAAGGGATCGGTGCCGGCGTAGTATTCCGAGCGGGTCGTGAGCCCGTCTCCATCAGGATCCAAGTCCCACTGCCAGGCTTCGAGCTGGTTGGATTCTAGAAAAAATTGCCCCGTCGTTTGAGCGGGGGAAAGGCCGGTGAGGAAGAGGGAAATCAGGAGCGCACGCATGGGAAAGGAGGTTAGGGACAAGGGTTCAACCGTCGGGCAAAGGGAGGGATTATATTTTTTCATAAAGAAAATGGAGTCACTTTTATGAACCGTAATCCCATTGGCCTTCATACCACAATGCCAAGCGAGACAGAAGGACGTTCCGCCTGTTTCGTGAAAAACCTGCCGATCGTCGAAGGAAGTGAACTCCGCCGGGGCGGCACCGAGGGCACAAAAAACCCGGCACCTTGCTAGGGCCGGGTTTTTGAATTCAGCTGATCTTCTTTGCCGGACGTTATTCAGTGGGCAGCTCTAGCAGGGCGTATTCGCCGTCCTTGCGGCGGTAGACGAGCTGGTTGAGGTTGCGCCGGGCGTTCTTGAAGAGGACGAAAGGCTTGTCGGAAAGCTCGAGCTCCATGATGGCTTCTTCCTTGTAGAGAGTGCGCAGCCGGTAGCCTTCGCGGTGGACGATGAGGGGTTCCGGATCGACCTCGGCTTCTTCCGGGTGGTCGAGAATGGCGTCATTATACCATTTCTCCTCGAGGTGCTTGATGGTGTTCTCCGGCTTGGGGCGGTGCTTCTTGAGCAAACGGGTCTTGTGCTTGCGCATGCGGCGGGCGATCTTGTCGACCGTCTTGTCAATGCTCTTATACATGTCCTCGGACTCAGTCGAAGCCTCAATGACAATATGGTCGGCGCAAAAGAGCAGGATTTCCGCGATGTGGCGGTTCTTTTGAACGTCGAGAATGGCCTTGGCCTCGATGATGCGGGGATAGTCTAAGGAAAGTCCGTCAATTTTGGAAACAGCGTAATCCCGCAGGGAGTCGGTGATTTCTTCGTGACGGACGGTTACATTTACAGGTGCATCAGCGTTTGCAGTTTTCATGAATTACGTTCTACGGATTTTACATCCATCCCAACGCTAGATCAGGAATCCCCATCACGCCAAGTCTGAGTTTTAAAAAAGAGGAGGAGGGCTGATAATCAATCGAATATTCTTGAAAATCAAGGTAGGTGAAATGTTCCACGTGCGCAGTTGAGGAGCGGTGGAAAGGAGCCAAAAAAAAGCCGCTTTTCCTGAGAAAAAGCGGCCTGAGAGAGGAGGAAAGGGGTTCCGTCTTTACTCTTTGTCGGTAGCGTGCTCTTCGCTCGCGGTGGGTTCTTCTGCCGGGGTGGGTTCTTCTGCCGGGGGCGCAGTGGCGGGAGATTCCTCGGCTGCGGGGGTGGCTTCCGGAGCTGGGGCGGAGTCTGCTGCGGGGGCTTCGGTCGGTTCCTTGTTGGGCGCTTCCTGTTGTTCGGCGGAGGCAGGAGCGGGCTCAGAGGGCTGGGAGGTCTCCTCGGCGTCAGGGGTCGCAGTCTCCTCCTTTTTCTTTTCCTTCGCCTGGGGCTGAGGTTGTTGGGGAGGGTTGCTTTTGGCCAAGTGGACGGTGCTGTCGGCCATCAGAAGCACAAAACCCTGATTGAGCAGCCAGTGGAGGTCGTGGTAGTAAGAGCGCTTGGTCTCTTCCGCCGAGTCGGCCGGGAGGACGCCCTTCCAGAGCTCTTCCAGGTTTTTGCCGCTATTGGCGCGGATCCAGGTGAGCAGCTGGGCGGGTCGCTCGGAGAGGCTGAGGTCCTCGGGCACGGCGTGGGGGCGGGCGGGGCCGGCCTTGAGCTTTTTCTTCCACTTGAAGACGGCGAGGTGGCGTCCGGAGAGCTGGCGGCAGAGGATGGGAGTGAGCTTGGAAGGATAGCGTCGCTCGTCGCCAACAGTGGTCTTTAACAGGGTCAGGAGGCCGGGGGAGAGGAGTTTGGCCGGAATGTTGCCCGGCACCCAGGCGCGGTCGACCTCGGCGTAGAGGTGTTTGAAGTGGGTGGCGAGGAAGTGGGCTTCCACCTCGCGGCGGTCGGTGAGGAGAGCGGCTTTTTGCGCGCTGTCTGCGGCCGATTCCTCACTGCTCGTGGCCGATTCCTCTTCGGCTGCTGGGGCGGTCGCGGTGTCGGTTTCCTCTTGGGGCTCAGCGTTCTCGTTGGCAGGAGGCTGCTCTGCATCGGCGGCAGGTTGTTTCTCCTGTTCCGGGGAAGCGGTCTCTCCCTGGGGTGCAGCTGCTTCGGGGCTCGCTTGCTCCTCCTCGGAAGAAGTTTCGCTATCCTTTTTGCTATCGGCTTTTTCTTCTTCCCGGGCCTTGTCGGCGGCTTTGCGGGCTTCGCGCAGAGCGAGAATTTCTTCGGTGGAAAGGGGGCGATACTGGAGTTGCTTCTTCTGGCTCTCCAGCCATTCGTTGACGATTTCTTCGCCGTTTTCCACCCGGATGCGGCGCTTGTAGTCCTCCAGCGACATGTTGCTGAAGCGCTCGGCATGGCGTTGGGCAATGGTGGCCTGATAGCTGTGATAATTGGGCGGCGCGATGAGTTCACCGGAGAATCCGCACTTGGCGACGGCGGTGAAGTTGCCTTTGGGGGCTTCCACTTCGGTCTCAATCTCTTCGTAGAGCTCCGGCAGGAGGTTGGCCTGCCAGAAGTGACTGATTGCTTCCCCTTTGGTTAACCAGAGGGAGCCGTCGCTTTTGCAACGGAAAAATTTGCTGCCTTTGGGGGCTTCGAAGGTGACGTTGAAGCGCTCGCGGGCTCCCATCACCACGCGGGCGAGGTCGAAGACAGAATAGGTGCGGCCTCCGCCCTGAATCTCGCGGGCGAGGTTGTCGAGGCCTTCTTCCACCGGCATCACGCTGGCGGTGAAGCCCTCGGGGGCAGGCACTTCCACACGTGGTTCCCGCGGGCCCCGGCGGTCGTCGCGCCGACGATCCGGGCGCCGACGATCTCCCCGGTCCTGATTGTCCTTACCGCGGTTTCCTCCCCGTTGGTCCCGACGATCATTCTGTTGCCGTCCGCGGCCGCCACCACCTCCCCGACGATCACCGCCTCCTCGGCGGTCCCGGCCTTCGCGGGGGCCAACTTCCTTGGAGTAGTCCCGGGCGGGGCTTTTGTCTTTGGCCCAAGCCGGTCCGAAATCGAGTCCGGTCAAATCGAGGGGGCTTTTATCCGCATCGCTCATAGCTGTTGGGCCCTTGGCTACCAGAAATCCGGGCGTTGACCAACCTTTCTCAAACGAAAATTTCCACTCGAGGCAGGTCGCCAAGGGGGGCTGTGGGCCGGGATGAGCGGGCATCAGTCAGCCCATGGGGTAGCGAATCTCTTCGCTCACCTGGTCAATTTCGGCGAGGACTTCCTCGCTGAGCTGCAGCCCGGCGGCGGCGAGGATGGGGGTGAGCTGTTCCGCCTTGCTGGCTCCGATGATGGTGGAGGCCACGAAGTCGTGCTGCTTGCTCCACGCGGTGGCGAGGGTGACCGGATCGAGCCCGGCCTTTTCCCCGATTTCGATAAAGCGGCGGGTGCTCTCCAGAGAGTGCTCGTTGACAAAGCGTTCCGCCATCTTGGCCTGCCGGGGGCCGGCTTTGAGGTAGGCGGTGAAGCGGGCGCCCTCGGGGGTGCCGGCATTGTATTTGCCGCTCAGCACGCCGCCCGCCAGCGGGGAATAGGGCAGGAGGCTCACGTTTTCCCGCCGACAGACCTCTGCCAGCTCGTCCTCGGCCCGGCGATTGTTGAGCGAGAAGTTGTTCTGAATGGTGTCGTAGCGGGCGTAGCCGTGCACATCACTGGTCCAGAGACCCTTCATGAGACCGTAGGAGTCCTCGTTGCTGATGCCGATGGCACGCACTTTCCCTTGGCGGACAAAGTTGTCGAGCTCCTCAAGGGTGTCCTCCGCCCTCATCCCGTGGTCGGGCCAGTGCACTTGGTAAAGGTCGATGTAATCGGTGCCCAGACGCCGCAGGGAGCCCTCCAGCGCGCGGCGGAGATGGACCCGATCAAGCGCGGCCTTGCCGTGGCGGATGGGGGGATTGAACCAGCCGTGGGCCGCCCCCGCGATTTTGGTGGCAATGATGAGGCTTTCCCGGGGCTTGTCCTTCATCCAATTGCCCACCCATTCCTCGGTCAGGCCGGCCAGCTCGGCAGTGGGCGGGACGGGGTAGACCTCGGCGGTGTCAAAGAAATCGACCCCGGCCTCCACCGCGTGGTCCATGATGCGAAAGCTCTCCGCCTTGTCGGCTTGCGTGCCAAAGGTCATCGTGCCCAGGCAAATCTCGCTCACTACGATGCCGCTTCCTCCCAATCGACGTTGTTTCATGCCATCAGACTCGCCCTCGCTCGTTCCCGTTGCAAGCAGGAAGGGGCAAATTGAGGTCGGGGTTTTAGGGTTATACGCATGAAAAGATCCACCTGGTCAAAGGGGCGAGGTTCAGGTTTGCAAGTTCGAGGCGGAAAGAGGGCGTGCTGCGGGCATCGCAACCGATTGACAACGCGGAAATTGGAATCCTGTCTCATCCGGTCAATCCTGTCCAAATCCCAGGCAATTTATCAGAGAAAAAATTCTGTTTCATTCCGTTCATTCTGTCCAAATACCAAAAGGCCTCATCTCTCAATTCGCCACCCTCTGCACGTGACACTTCTCGACCACTTCTTGCCAGGTAAAATCCTCCCGCAGCATGCGCGCCAGCCATTCGTCGGTCGCCGGTAACCGGGTGACCTGCTGGAGGCGGGCCGGCTGAGTGAGGCGGGTGAAAAGCAAGCGGCGGCATTGCTCGCGGGGAATGGTTTTCTCGCCATATCCAGCGGGCTGGTTGCTCGACCAGAAGCGCACCGAATGCGCGTCGTGCCCGAGGTAGACCACGTGGTGGCCGCGCTCGCGCCCGCCGATTGCCTCGGTCCACCAGATTTTGAGAAAATCGCCCGGGCGAGCCTCCTCCCAGCTGGTGAAATTCATCCCGGCGCCGAGATCGGCGATCAATTTGGCACAGCCGGGCCCATTGGCATTCCAGCGGCCGAAGACCCCGTGTCCGTCCTGTTGGTCGGGCTGAACGACCAGGGCTTGTGCCACTGCCGGGGTGAGCACGCCCGCCTCTTCCGCCGCTCTCAAGAAGACGAGATAAGTCGCCCCGGAGCAAAAGCTCGGCCGGGCTGCCGAGGGGGTGAAGACGAGGTCCGCGCCTTCAGCCCGGCAGGCGAGGACGAGCTTGTTCTTGGTGGCATCGGTCCCGGAGTAGGCTCCGCCGGAGGGCATTTCCCGCAGGGCCGCGAGGGTGAGGGCGTTGAAGGTCTCTGGCTGGCTCCCGGCCTCCTGTGAGGGGCTGGCACAGGCGAGAAGGAGGAAGGGGAGGATGACGAGGAGGGCCTTGCTCATGGAGAAAAGTCTGGCACATTTTTTCAGTGCGACAATTCCCCAGCTGGATAATGCTCGCTGCGAAATGGCTTGGGATTCCTCCACTCTGCGCTCCACCAGCTCTTCCCGTCGGCTTTCCCGGCCCGGCTGCGGCCTTATCCTGACTCTTGTGGTTCTCGCTTGGCTGGTCGAGGTGGCTGATCAGGTCTTTCATTTTTTCGGCTTTCCCCTCGATGCTCTCGGCATTTGGCCCCGCCAGCCCCGGGGCCTCGTGGGGGTGATCACCTCCCCCTGGCTCCACGGCAATTGGCTCCATTTGATCAACAACACCGTCGCTTTCGTGGGCTTGGGATTTTTCGTGCTGGTGGCGGAGGGGCGGCGCTTTCTGGCGACCACCTTTTGGCTGGTGCTGCTCAGCGGGCTGGGCACCTGGCTCATCGGTCGCGGGGGCAGTGTGCACATTGGCGCGAGCGGATTGATTTACGGCTACTTCGGCTACCTTTTGATGCGGGCCTGGACCGAGCGCAAGCCCGCCTGGATCGCGGCGGGGATCTTCATTGCTCTCGTCTACGGCGGAATGGTTTGGGGCGTTTTGCCCAGCGAGGCGGGGGTTTCGTGGGAGGCCCATCTCTGTGGATTCGTGGGGGGGCTCTGGCTTGGGCGAAACCACGGACTCCTCTCCCATTCCCGGGGAAAATGGGGCGAATTGGATTCTCTCTGATGGCTCAGTTGCCGGGGAGAAAAAAAGGCTCCGTGGCGGGAGAGTTCTTCTTCCGCCCGCTCCTCTTTTCCGCTAGGAGAGGAGAAGGAAAAAGAAGCTTGCCGGGTTTGTCCGGGGGCTCCTTTTTCCGCTCCTGATACCGAACCATGAATACCCACCCTTACCTGTTTTTCGATGGCACTTGTGAAGAGGCGCTGTCCTTTTACCAGCAAGTCCTTGGGGCGGAAATCGAGATGATCTCGAAGTTCCGCGACTGTCCCGATCCCCTACCTCCCGGGGTCGATGGCGAGGCTATCGCGGACAAGGTCATGCACGCCAGCTTCAAGATTGGCGATTCGCTCGTGATGGCCTCGGATTCCTGCTGCGAGGGGGAGCCCGCTCCCGCCTTCGCGGGCTTTGCCTTGAGCCTGAATCCGGCGAGCGTGGCGGAAGCCCGGGAGGTCTTCGACCAGCTGGCCGCAGGGGGAGAAGTCGAGATGCCCTTGGCCGAAACCTTCTGGTCGCCATGCTTCGGCCTGTTGCAGGACCGCTTCAAGATGAAGTGGATGATCAACGTGGAGCCGGAAGGAGAAGCCCAAGCCTGACCAGCGTGCCCATGAAACCTTACGTTGACGGTTTTGTCATTCCCGTGCCGCAGGACAAGCTGGCGGAGTATCGCCTTCTCTCGGAAAAAGCGGGGAGGGTCTGGATGGAGCACGGGGCCCTCGAGTATCGCGAGACCGTGCTGGAGGATGCGGGCTCGGCCGAGATGGTGAGCTTTCCCCAGCTCGCGCAAGCCCGGGAGGGGGAGACGGTGGTCTTTGCCTGGATCTGTTACCGCTCCCGCGCGCATCGCGACGAGGTCAATGCCAAGGTGATGGCTGATCCGCGCATCAAGGAAAGCGAGAACGAGGAGATGCCTTTCGACTGCAAGCGCATGGCTTTTGGCGGCTTCGAGGCTCTGGTGACTTTTTAGAAGAGAAAGAAGGAGCCCGCCGTCAGGGTGCCCGTGATGAAAGTGAGGGAGAAGGCGGCGAGCCCTTCCAACTGGGGCCGCTTTATTCGCTCCTCTTGCACGGCGGCAACGAGAGGCACGATCCAACCCATGCTGAAAGCGAAGGTGAAGAGTCCGCCAAAGGCCAGGGAGCAGGAGAAAAGGGCATCCATGAGGGGATGTTCTCTTGGTAGCTTATTTCTCCTGCGCGCGCAACAACTCCCCCAACCGTCGGATGGCCTTTGGGATGCGCTCATCGGAGGCGTAGCCGCAATTGAGGCGCAGACAGTTGCGGAGCGAGTCGGAGGCGGTGAAGATGGTGCCCGGCGCCAGGCTGATCCCTTCTGAAAGGGCGTCCTTGGCCAAGCGCTCGCTGTCGTATTGACGGGGCAGTTGCACCCAGAGAATGAAGCTGCCGGTGGGAGCATTGACCCGGGTGCCCTCGGGGAAGGCGGCAAAGACCTCGTCGCGCATCTTCATCGATTGATCCTGGTAAATCTGCCGGATCTTGCGCAGATGGCGGTCGAATCCTCCGTCGGCGAGGAAGCTGGCCACCGTCATCTCCGAGAGCGTGGAGCTCGCGCTGAAGGATACGCTCTTCACCGCGATGAGATCGCGGTAGTAATGCTTGCTCACCAGCCAGCCCACCCGCAGGCCGGGTGAAAGGGTCTTGGAAACCCCGCCGCAGTGGATCACGCGCCCGCCCTTGTCGTGGGCCAGCAGGGAGGTGGGGCGTTTGCCTTCGTAGACCAGATCGCCGTAGAGATCGTCCTCGATGATGGCGAATTCCCGCTCTTGCGCCAGGGTGGCGAGGCGCTCGCGGTCGGCCCGGCCCATCACTGCTCCGGTAGGATTCTGGAAGTTCGGTTGCACGATGCAGGCCTTGATGTCGTGCTGCGTGGTGACCTCATCGAGAAAGTCCATGTTCATGCCCTGGATGGGGCATACCGGCACTTCCACCACTTTCAGGTTGAGGGCCTCGATGATGCGGAGAATGCCGAAAAAGGTGGGCATCTCCACCGCCACCAGGTCGCCGGGCCTGGTGACGGCGGAAAGGGCGACCACTACGGCCTCAGTGGCTCCGGTGGTGGTGATCACTTCGTTTTCGCTCACTGTAGCGCCCGATCGGAGCAGGCGCAGGGCGATCTGGTGGCGGAGATCGGCCCGGCCGGGGCAGATGGTGTAGCGGAAGGCCTTGGCGCCCTGCTGGCGGATGGCGGCATTGGAGAGGCGGGAGAGGGTTTTCTCCGGATAGACCTCATCGCTGGGAATGGCGCAGCCCAGCGGAATGATCTCGGGATCATTGATCGCCGTCATCACCTCTTCGTAAAAGTCCGGGCGTTCCACGGTGGCGGCCCGCTGGTGGCTCCGCTGTGGCATGCTGGGAAGGCGCTCGCCGTTGCAGACACAGGGGGAGACGAAAAAGCCTGATCGCGGCCGGGCCTCGATGAGCCCCCGGCTCTCCAGCACCTCGTAGGCGCTCTGCACCGTGGTCAAGCTGACCCCACGGTCCCGCGCCAACTTGCGCAGGGAGGGCATGCGGTCATTCAGCCGCAGCGTCTTGCTCTCGATTAGCTTTTGCAAATCATCCGCCAACTGGCGATAGGTCGGCTTCTCGGGAGCAGCGTTCATGCTCCCAGCATAACGCCAAAAACCAGGAAAGGACAGATACAGTTTTGACCGAAAGAGACCATGACAGATGAACTGATCTGCTCAATTTTCTTATTCTCTGCCTCTGTGCATGCTGCGAATTTTCCGGCAATTTCGTGGGGATGACAGCAAACAAACCCACTCCCCGTTCTTTCCGCCAGAAGATCTCGCCCTTCCTGCAAGCCCTGCCCGCTCTCTGGCGCTTCGTCCGCTACCAGCCCTTCGGCTGCGCCTACTACGCGGAGCAAATCGTCCGCCGTAAGAAAAAGGCCGCCACCCCTCCGGCTGAGGCCTCCTGTTGCCGCGAGCAGCTTCTCACCCGTTAGTGCCCGGTCTTTGCCTCGGGCACCGCCTGCACCCCGAGGTGGTTGCCCACTGCCCGTTCCCCGCTCCCCGAGGGGCGGTTGGCAAAGGTGGCCTCTCCACTGACTGGATCTTTCACCACCAGGGTGGTCGAGCCGCCACCATCGAGATTCATGGCTTGCCAGCAGCCCAATTCTTGGAAAAACCGCGCCATCTCCGGCAGGTCCGCTCCCAGGCTGTAGCCCTTGCGCCGTCCGTCAAAAGTCACCAGATAGACGAAGCGTCCCTCGCGGTCGACGCCGAGGGCCGAGCGGGGATGCACATCCACGGCCTCGGTGACGACCTCGCCCTCATCGAGGAGCATCCCTTTGGCTCCATACCAGCCCTGCACCGCCAGCCTGGCCCCTGCGAATTGTCCCGGGGCGAAGGGCGCGGCCGTGATGCGTGCTTTTCCCTTGGCATCAAGATAAAAGACGGGCGCGTCGCGCTGCACTTCGCTGACGACTTCGCCCTCCGAGAGCGAGAGTCCGATGATGTCGACCGCCGTGCCTTCTGCCGCCACCGGATGAAAGCCCGTGGCATTGAGTGCGACCTCCAGGTCGAATTCTTCCAGAAAGGAGCTCGTCCGCCGCAAGTGGTCTTCCTTGGGTTGGTCGCCATTTCCCGGGGTGACAAAGAGTTCCACGCCTTCTGCCGCCAAATCGACCCGCACCGTGGTGATGCGGAGGAGGCGGGGCTCTTCACGCCGATCGTGGCGAATGGCGACGCCGTGATAGAGCGGCGACCAGGACCCGGAACTGTTGGCTGCGGGAGGGGCGAGAGTGGTCGACGGCTCTGCGGGCGAGAGGGTGGAGAAAAGAAGAAGCGTGAGAGGAAAGAGCAGGATACGGCGCATATTGGGGGAAGTGCAACCCGGGCCAACCCCCAGGGCAAGACTCTGCAAGTGACAAAATGGCCTGCATGGCATGCGGGGGCCGAGCTGCCCTGCTGACCGCACGGATCACGCCCAAGCAATCCCGGAGGATTGGAAATCATTCCGCTATCACCACTTTTGCATCGCCCGGCGGAAGGCTAACCGTTTATTCGTTTTTTGTCTTGTGAGGTCGGTGAGAGTGACGTTATCAAATGTGTCATTGAAATGAAGGATTCACTGACCAAAAATCAACTCTGCTGGGTGGTCATTCGTTCCTTCGGTATCGTCTTGATCTTCCAAGCTTTTTTGACTTTTGTCGGACTCCTTGTCGCTAATCTGGTTTCTGGGAACTTGCTTCTCTCATCTTTGTCTGGCGGGAATTTATCTTTCGTCCTCACTTTCCTTTTCTCGGTAGGAGCCCCTGCCGCGATGGGGTGTTACTTATTGTTCGGAGGTCGGGGGATTCATGACCGGTTGATGTTTCAGCCGATAGAGGGGCCTTCACCGCATATTCCTCCGGTTCATGCTGTCAATCCTGACGACGAAGTTGATTCCGCGACTAGTTTGACGCGCAGAGAATTGAGAATCTTTACCGAGTGGTTAGACGCTCATCCCGAGTTTCAAAAATGCTCGCAGCCCGATCAGATTGCTCTCTTTCGTGACGCTCAAAATGCAGGGGAGATGGACGCGTGAGAATGGAAGCAGCCGAACAAAGAACATGGGAGGAAGCTCTTTATCTGGGGTCAGACTGCTCTCTCGATTAGAATGGCCGCAGTTTAGGTTGAACGGCAGGAACATGATGATTGATCGCGTAGCCAGAAACAGAAATGATCAGCGTGCTGGAATCCTACTTGGATGACCAAATCACTGCGTTCGAACTCGACGAAAAGCTACAGCGCATTCATAGCGAAGATGGCATGGTGGACGAAGTGTCCCATGTTCTCTGGCTCCATTACGACGACTGCAGGGACCATAAAGTTCGGCTGTCGAAGGCCGAGTGGGATTACTTCCAGCGCCTTCTTCTCGTTTTACATTCCGATGCAGAGATTTCGTCCTCGCTCGAGTTTCGCTGGTCATGGGATCACGCTTTGGCTT
Source organism: Roseibacillus ishigakijimensis (assembly GCF_016595415.1). Taxonomy (GTDB): domain Bacteria; phylum Verrucomicrobiota; class Verrucomicrobiia; order Verrucomicrobiales; family Akkermansiaceae; genus Roseibacillus; species Roseibacillus ishigakijimensis. The sequence goes on along the minus strand of NZ_JAENIO010000010.1, from coordinate 33,060 downwards.
GGCTGGCATGGGCTGTTTTTATCGGAATCTTGGTGAATGGGGGAGGAGGTTGGAATCTTCTTTGGGTTCTCCCCTTTGGATTGGTTTCCATCCTAATCAGCGTCTTTCGCAGCCGATTGTTATTCAATGCAGATATGGGGGGAAATGGCTGTCTGCCATTTGATTCGTTCACGCAAATCCGAACGTATCGGCAGCAGGTGCCAGAATTTGTGAAGCAACGCTATCGTCGCGAGATTGGGCAACGGATAATCCGAAGCAAAAAAGAAGAGTGCCTTTATGAGGTGCCTTTCTACTGTGCTAGAATTCTAGGGGGACCATTTGTCCTTTTTTTCCAGGGATTTCCCTCTGTTGGGGCTCCTACTTTAGGACTCACAAAATCTTGCTGAACGCTAAAGAGATTAGGGTTCGGTATATCCGCTACCCCTGATTTGGACGCCGCAAGGCCTTGCGGGAAGCGTGCTTTTGCCAAGAACAGACGGCAGAATGCTTCGGATCGTCGTGGTATGAAGGGATCGAGACTCGCTCTCGGCAGGCGGGTCGGCCAGCGTTGTGCGAGCACGAGCCCATGACCACCGAGGAAATTCAAGATTACATCGAAAATGCGATCAGCGTTCAGTTGGAAGGTTACATGACCGAAAGTGGGGAGATGAGGACCAGTGAGGGCGGCGATGGTCGCTTCTTAGGTCAAGTCCGGGCGACCCGATACTCTGGTCTTCCCGGTGGGAAAAGTCTCTTTCTCGCGATTGGAGAGACCGAGAAGGGCGTCCAGATTATCAAATTCGGCAGCACCGAAGTCCTCACCCCTGACGAGAACGATTTGAATATGGTGCTGCAAAAGGAGCTGGGGCTCGGAAAGAACTAGCTATTTCTTGCCTCGGCAGCAGGATGATTGATTCCAGGGCATGTTGGAAAGCAGGATGGCGAGACCGCACCAGCCGGTCGCGCCCGCCAGAGTGAGCCCGGCCCCAAAGAAAGCGGCACCCAAGGCAAAGGCCGGGTGGGCGAAGAAGGCGAGGAGTGAGAAGAGAAGAACGGCAAGCCCCACGGTGAGCTGCACTTGCCGCATCAGAGGCAGAGTTTTGCTCTCGCCGCGCTCCAGGGGCAAGCCTTGCTCCTCCCAGGCTCCAAGGCCGCCGGAGAGAACGGAGAGGTCGGTGAAGCCCGCTTCGCTGAGAATCCGGTGGGCTCGTTCGGCTCGCGGACCGGATTGGCAAATCAGGCAGTAGGGCTGGGAGGCATCGAGTTCCTTGTGGCGACTGGCGAGTTCATCCACCGGAATGTGGCGCGCCTCGGCGAGGTGTTTTTCCGAGAATTCTGCGGGCGTGCGCACATCGAGAGCGGTGGCGGGGGTGTTCTGTAGATGGTCGTGGGCTTCTGTGGGAGAGAGGGTCTTCATCGCGAGGGTGGTGTCAGTTTGCTGCGGGAGGGGAAAAATCTCGGGCCGCTTGAGCGGTAGGCAAGAGCGAACTGGTGGGATGAAGTCTTTTTTGGCCTTGTCAACAGATTGACTACGATTGTCGCATTTGCTCTCAACTCTCTTTGATTCTGAGGCTTTCCCTCGCTTTTGCCGTGGCCCTTCCTTTGAAAAATCTCGTTCGGCAGGCGGTGGCGGCTAGCCTCCGGTTCCCCAGACCATGAATGCTCTTTCCCATCTCTTCCTCTTCCTTTTCGGTTTGTCTAGTTTCGTTGAGGTCGCCGCTTCTTCGAGCGAGCGTCCGAATATCATCTTCCTGATGACCGACGATCAGCGTTGCGACAATCTGGGGTGCTATGGCCGCCCCGAGTTTCGCACCGAGAACATCGACGAACTGGCCAAGGAAGGAGTGCTTTTCGACAAAGCCTACTACGCGGTCTCGATATGCATGCCCAGCCGGGTGACCATGATGACGGGGCGTTATCTCTCCAGTCACCAGGTGGGCTTTTCTCCTCCCTATAACTTTTCTCTCTCGCAGTCCGATTTCCAGGACAGTTACCCCAGCCAGCTCAAGAAGGCTGGCTACCGCACGGGCTTCATTGGCAAATTCGGTTTCACGGTCACCGACGAGGCGCAACGGCCGAATATGTTGAAAGGCTATGACTTCCGCGAGCACCTCACCGAGACCTTCGACTTCTTCGCGGGCGATGGCACCCATACCGGCGGTGGTAGCAAGTATTGGCCCCTCGAAGACGAGACCCTGCAGGCCATTTACGATAAGGATGGGGAAAGAAAGACCCGCACGCTGAGAAACGGCGAGGCCATGCTTCACTTTCTCGATACCCAGCCTGCGGACCAGCCCTTCTGCCTCTCCGTCAGCTTCCTGGCCGTCAAGCACGACAGCGATTCCCACATCCATCGTCCCCACTTCGACCTCTTCAAGGACCATGAATTCTCCGTGCCCGCGAACTGGGTGGAAGGAGCGAACGAGAAGCTTCCCGCCGTGGTCAGGAATTATTGGCGTGGCCACCGCTTGCACCTGCAGCGGTCCTCCACCCCGGAGCTCTATCAGCGCCAGGTCCGTCGCTTTGCCGCCCAAGGCTACACCGTCGATCAGCAGATCGGCAAAATGATGGACAAGCTTGCGGAGAAGGGGCTCCTGGAAAACACCATCGTCATCTACACCAGTGACAATGGGCGCTTTCAGGGTTCCCACGGACTTTTTGACAAAGCCCTGCTCTACGAAGAGTCCATGAAGGCTCCTCTCATCGTCTTCGATGGCCGGGTGCCCAAGGCTCAGCGAGGCCGCCGCGAGAACGCCCTCATTTCCTCCGTCGACGTCGCCCCCACTATCCTTTCTCTCGCCGGGCTGACTCCTCCGGATTCCATGCAAGGGCATGATTTCAGCAAAATCCTCGATCAGTCCCAGGACCTCTCCCAGTGGCAGGACGGCGTCTTCATGGAGAGTCTCTTTCTGGTCAACCTCATGGGAGCCCGGAACCATCCCAACCCCGAGAGCGTCAACGAGAAGCATATCGCGGAGAACAAGTCCTACCGCTGCCACGGGCTCCGCACCGATCGGTGGAAATACTTTGTCTACTACGAGCAGAATCCCGTCATCGAGGAACTCTACGACCTGGAGAACGATCCTCTCGAACAAAACAACCTCGCCGCCGATCCCCAGTCGCAGGAGGTCCTGCAGAGCTTGCGTCAGCGGACCAAGGAACTGTATGCGGCGGCGAAGAAGTGAGCGTCCGCAGAAGCTTTGTGCAAATTTCTCTTCTGTTGAGCGGGGCAATTTCCTGGATGAGGGCGTCCGGAAGCATTCCGATTCTGGGAGATTACCGACAAGGCAGGTTCTTTTTGGGAGTGTTTTTCCTAATTTCCAGCGTGTTAGGCACTCGACTTTCGTCGTCTAGTGTGTTGGTTTTTCCGAAGAATGAGAACTTGTCCCCCAAAACAGCTTTTCGCACTCGCTCTCCTCTGGGTGCTGGCCCACTTTCCTCTCTACTCTCAGGAGCCCGGTCAATGGGGGTATGTTGGGCGAAGGAGTGCTCCTATTTCTGAAGAAATAGCGGTGCCAATTGTAACCGATGTCACCGCTATTGCGGCCGGTTATCAACACTCGGTGGTTTTGAAGGAGGATGGCTCTGTATTCGCTTGGGGACGTGACTATAATGGCGAGAGTACGGTTTCAGAGGAGGCGTCCAGCGGGGTTGTCGCAATAGCGGCGGGTGAATCCCACACGGTGGCTTTGAAAGAAGACGGCTCTGTGCTCGTTTGGGGAAGTAACTCTTCTGGGCAGCTAGCAGTTCCAGCGGAGGCTTCCGACAGGGTGACTGCCATTGCGGCGGGATTCTCCCACACGGTAGCCTTGAAGGAGGACGGCTCGGTAATCGCCTGGGGAGATAATGCCGATGGCCAGAGCACGGTGCCGGAGGAGGGGGCTAGCGAGGTGGTCGCCATTGCGGCGGGTAGAACTCATACGGTGATCCTCAAGAAGGACGGCTCGGTGCTCGCTTGGGGAGGAATCTCTGAAGGGCAAAGTTCAGTGCCTGTAGAGGCGTCCAGCGGGGTTGTCGCAATAGCGGCGGGTGAATCCCACACGGTGGCTTTGAAAGAAGACGGCTCCGTCCTCGCTTGGGGAGACAATGCCTTTGGTCAGAGTGCGGTGCCGGTGGTGGCGTCTAGCGGAGTGACCGCCGTTGCTGCGGGTGCCGATCATACGGTCGCCTTGAAAGAGGACGGGTCGGTGATCGCTTGGGGGCGCGATAACTATCGTCAGAGCACGGTGCCGGAGGAGGGGTTGAGCGGGGTGACCGCGATTGCGGTTGGTGGATTCCATACGGTGGCTTTGAAGGAAGACGGGTCGGTGATTGCCTGGGGCTCCAATTATTTTAGTCAGAATGTGGTGCCAGCGGTGGTATCCAGCACAGTGAATGTTATCGCAGCTGGGGGTCGTCACACGTTGGCCTTGAAAGGGGACAGCTCGGTGATTGCGTGGGGTGACAATGACTGGGGCCAGAGCACGGTCCCCGAGGAGGCGTCGAGCGGGGTGACCGCCATTGCGGCTGGCGCCGACCATACGGTGGTTTTGAAGGAGGACGGCTCGGTGCTCGCTTGGGGGCGCAATGATGATGGCCAGAGCGCGGTTCCGGCGGAGGCCTCGAGCGGGGTGATCGCGATTGCGGCTGGCCGTAATCACACAGTGGCCTTAAAGGAGGACGGCTCGGTGCTCGCCTGGGGCTCTGATTTTTATGGTCAGAGCACCGTGCCGGTTGAAGCGTCCAGTGGGGTGGTCGCCATAGCTGCAGCACACGGTGAACGCACGGTGGCCTTGAAGGCTGACGGTTCAGTAGTCGCCTGGGGTTACGATAACGATGGTAAGCGCAAGGTTCCGCCCGAAGCATCCAGTGGGGTGACTGCCATTGCCGTGGGAGTATTCCACACGGTAGCCTTGAAGGCCGACGGTTCCGTGCTTGTTTGGGGACCTGATTATGGTGGTCAGATCAGGGTTCCACCGGAAGCGTCCAGTGGCGTGACTGCCATTGCTGCGGGATTATACCACACGGTGGCCTTGAAGGCCGACGGTTCCTTGGTCGCGTGGGGAGTCTGGGTTTTTAATCAAATAAACTTTCCAGCCAACCTTCCTCCCGTCTCAAAAATCTCAGCGGGGGGTGATGCCACCTTCTATCAGTATGATTCCGACGGGTTTTCGGTTTGGCTGAGCGAGAATGAAGTGGCGGGCGGGGGGCAAGGTGATGGCGACGGTGATGGCGTGAGCAATCTGATCGAGTATGCCCTGGGGCTGGATCCCCATTCGACCGATGCCGCGCCCGGTCGCTTGGCTGCGGGCTTGCTTTCCTTTCAAAAAGGGACGGAAGCGGTCGGCAATGGCGACCTGAGTTATGCCATCGAGACCTCTCCCGATCTGCAGGAGCCCTGGACCACAGTGACGCCGCTCATCGACAATGATGAGGAAATTACCTTTCAGCTCCCCACCGGCGAAGAGCGCATCTTTGCCCGGCTCCGGGTGCAGCGGAACTAGGATTTCCTCTGGAGGGATGGGATAGAGAAAGGCTCGGAGAAGCTGTTGTTAGCCATTCTTATCTGCGGTCCCGGAGCTGATTTTGCGCTGCCCGCGATGGTGGGGCGCTCACAGTTCCAGATTGCGGGTCGCGAGGACCTCCTGCGCGGGGGTGCGGTCGCCGGTGCGGGAGATGCGGCGGGGGGCGGCCAAGGGGCGGAGGTCATAGCCTGCCTCGCGGTAGAGGGCCTCGATGCGGGGGGTGAGCTGGTTGGAAAGGACGACCGGGCCGGGGTGGTTGGCGAGCCATTGCACGAGGCGGATCTGGTCGTCCCAAGTGAAACCGCCTGCCGAGTATTGGGTGAACTCGACGTCGTAGGGTGGGTCCACGTAGAGAAAGTCGTCGGGCGCAATCTCGAGGTGGGTGAAATCCCCTTGCGAGAAGGCCCAGGGGGCGAAGAGGGCGGTCAATTCGGCGAAGTCCGCGCGGTAGTTGATGGTTTTGTGACGGCCAAAAGGGACGTTGAAGAGTCCCGAGCGGTTGAAGCGGCAGAGTCCGTTGAAGCCCGTGCGGTTGAGGTAGTAGAAGAGCTGGGCGGCCTCGGCAGTGTCGGCCTGCCCGGCACGAATGAGGGCATTGAAGCGGTCGCGATGTGCGTAGTAGAGGGAGGCCTCGTTGCTGGTCGTGATGCTGAGGGCGAGCCCACGCTGCAGCTGTCGGTAGAAGTTAATGAGGTGGGGGTTGGCGTCGCTCAGAAGGGCGGCGCGGGGGCGGAGGCCGAGGGCGACGGCGAGTCCTCCGCAGAAGGGTTCCACGAGGCGGCGGGTGGAGTGGGGCTGCCAAAGGGGGAGGAGCTCGGGGAGGAGCCAGCGCTTGCCGCCGGCCCACTTCAGCGGCGGCGTGGTGGGAGTCATTCCGCGAGATAGCCCAGTTTTCTCAAAAAACGAAGGCTGGCGTCCATGGTGTCACGATAAAAGGGGGCGTCGGCATTGCCGGGGCGGTAGAATCCGTGGTTGAAAAAGCCATGGCCCGCGCCCTCGGAGGCGATGAGGGTGCAGTCGTTGCCTTTCTTTTGCATGGCGGCGGTGAAGCGTTCCGCCTGCTCGAAGGGCACAGTGCGGTCGGCGGTGCCGTGGAAGATGAGGGTGGGCGGCTCCTCGTTGGGGGTGAGGTGGTGGATGGGGGAGAGCACTTTTTCGCGGCCTGCGCCAAAGCGGTCGGGGGCGAAGCCGGTCTCGCGGCTGGTATCGAGGACGGGGTTGAAGAGGATGAGGGCATTGGCCCGGGAGCTCCCCGCCTGGTCTTCGCCGGGCACGGTGTATCCGCTGATCACGCCAGTGCAGGCGGCGAGGTGGCCGCCTGCCGAGCCCCCGCTGGCCACGATGCGGTCGGGGTCGATGCCGAGGGTGTCGGCATTCTGGCGCAGCCAGCGCAGAGCGGACTTGGCGTCTTCTACCGCTTCGAAGGGGGTGGTCTGATGGCGGCTCTTCACCCGGTAGTTGGCGGAGAAGGCCACCAGGCCGTGCCCGGCCAGCTCGCGGGCGTGGGGGTAGAATTGCTTGGGCGAGCCTCCGCTCCAGCCGCCGCCGAAGAAAAAGACGATGGCGGGGCGCTCGTCGTCGGGCTGCAGGTCCTCGGGCTCGAAGACCTCGAGCTTGAGCTTGAGGCCATCGACCTCCTTGTAGACCACGCTGCGGTCGGGGGTGAAGTCTTCGGCAGTGAGAGGGAGCACGAGAAGGGCGGTGAGTGAGAGGAGGAGGGATTTCATGAGCGGCAACGGTCTTTCCGGCACTGTGCCGCGCGGGGTCGGGGATGACAATGTCTGCCTGCGCTAAGTTGCGTGACATGGAGACTGACGCGGGTGATTCTTTTCCGTTGTCGGCCCGGGGGAAATTTCGGGATGCTGGCGGTCATGCGGTGGTTGTTTCCTTACTTCGTCTTGGCCGGCCTGGTGCTCAGTGGACTCCCGGCGGCGGCCCGTCAGCCCAATGTCATTCTGCTCATGAGCGACGACCAGGGTTGGGGGGATGTGGGCTTCAATGGCAACGAGCGCCTCCGCACCCCGCATCTCGATGCGATGGCGGCCAATGGGGTGGTGCTGGAGCGCTTCTATGCCGCCTCACCCTTGTGTTCGCCCACCCGGGGGTCTTGCCTGACGGGGCGCCATCCCTTCCGCTTCGGCGTGCTTGCCGCGCATACGGCCGGGATGCGGGTGGGGGAGGAGACCATTGCCGAGCGGCTGCAGGAGGAGGGCTACGCCACGGGATTCTTTGGCAAATGGCATCTCGGCTGGGTCAAGCTGGCGGATGCGGGTTCGCGGGGCTTCTTTTCGCCGCCCAGCTTGCATGGTTTTGAGGAGACCTTTGCCACCACCAGCGCGGTGCCCACCTGGGACCCGACGGTGACCCCCCAGGGGTGGAAGAGCTGGGGGATGAAGGAGGGCGAGCCCTGGAAGGGAGGCGCGCCCTATGTCCACAATGGCGTGGAGGTGCGCGAGAATCTCTCGGGGGACGACAGCCGCATCATCATGGACCGGGTCATTGACTTCGTGCGGGCGAAGAAGGAGCAGCCCTTCCTCGCCACAGTCTGGTTCCATGCTCCCCACGAGCCCGTGGTGGCTGGTCCGGAATACAAGGCCCTCTATCCCAAGGCCGGGGAGGCGCGGCAGAACTACTACGGCTGCATCACCGCCATGGACGAGCAGATCGGGAGGCTGCGCGAGGAGCTGCGTGCGCTGGAGCTGGCGGAGGACACCGTCATCTTCTTCTGCAGTGACAATGGTCCGGCCGGCTTCATGGCGAAAAAGGAGATCGCCTCCACCGGGGGCTTTCGCGGGCACAAGCATCTGATGTATGAGGGCGGCTTGCTCGTGCCGGCCTGTGTGGAATGGCCCGGCTCCCTTCCCGCCGGGAAAAAGCTGCGCACCCGCACCGCCACGGTGGACCTCTTTCCCACCGTCGCGGCAGCGGTCACGGGAGAGGCCACCGGCAAGGACGGGCGGCCCATCGACGGCATCGACCTCCTGCCCCTGCTGCGCGGGGAGCGGGAGGAGCGCGGCAAGGACCTTTTCTTCGGCTACCGGCGCCTCGTGCGCGGGGTGGATGGCCTGGCCCTCATCCGCGGCGATTGGAAGATCCTGCACGAGGCCCAGCCGGAGGGCCGCTGGCGGCTCTACAATCTGGCGGAGGATCCTTTTGAGAAAAAAGACCTCGCCGCCGAGAAGCCCGAACTCCTGCGCGAGCTGAAGGCGGCGGTGGCGGAGTGGGACGAGAGCTGCCGCCTCAGCCGCGACGGCGCGGACTACCGCTACTAGAGATCCTCGAGCTCCAGCTCGCGGCACTGGCCCTTTTCATTGCTCTGCCAGAGGTGCCCGCTATCGAGGTCCAGCGCGGTCAGCCAGCCGCCCCCGTAGGCACAGGTATCGAGGCAGATGGCGTGGCCGATATCGCTGGGCAGGTCGCCCTGGATGGTGTGGCCGCAGACCACCACCTTGCCCGAGCAGTGGGGCTCCTGCTCGTAGAAGCGCTGGTAGTAGTAGGTCTCGCGCCCCTGCTGGTCCACGGGCAAATCGGCAGCCAGCCCGGCATGGACCAGGATGTGCCCCTCCAGCTCGTGGTAAAGGGCGGCCGACTTCATGAAGTCCCAGTGCTCCCCGGGCACGTCCTCGAAGCTGCCGCCGTAGGAATCGAGGGTGCCCTGGCCCCCGCAGGCCGCGCTCAGGAAGCGCGCGAGATGGGGCGCGCCCTCCAGCGCCCGCAGCATCTGGATTTCGTGGTTCCCCATCAGGTGGACGAGCTGGTGGGTCTGGCGAAAGGCCAGGAGAAAGTCGATCACCCCCTTGGAGTCCGGCCCCCGGTCCACATAATCGCCCAGAGTGACCACCAGGTCGTCGGGGGTGGGCTGGACGGTGTCGAGCAGGGTCTCTAGAGAGGTCAGGCAGCCGTGAATGTCGCCAATGGCAAGTCGCATGACCTCCCTTTGGCGGAAAAAGGGGGCGGGGGCAATGGCGGAGTGACCGTCAGTGTCCCCGCCGGGAGGGGAGTCACTCAATTCGCAATCACCCGGTAGAAGACTTTGCCGTCGGCGGGCTGGAGGTTGCCGGGCTCGCGGTCGCGCAGGTGGATGTGGGGGAATTCGGCTTGGAAGCGGCCGTTCTCGACCGGCTGCCAGCTGTCGGGGGCGAGGGTGTGCGAGTATTGCAAGAGGAAGTTGCCGGGGGCGGGCACAGTGAGCTCGAGGTCGAGGGCGGTGGCGCCACGAACCAGCGAGGTGATGGCCAGGGGGGCCGCCTCCGCTGCGGGGGAGCCCGCGAGGCGCAGCTCGGTGCCACCAATGATGCCGTCACCGGGGGCAGCGTGGAACTTCAGGAAGAAGTACCGTCCGCGCAGGGTGTTCGGCAGGGGATAGTCGATGAAGCGATCGGTGAGCTCTTCGTTGAGAGTCAGGGTGGCGTCGGGGGCGCGGTCGGGCTCGCTGGTCAGAGGGCTGCTGCCGCTGGCCCAGATCTCCAGGGTGCGCACCTTGTCATTGAAGTTGTAGACCTGGAACTGGCGCTGGGAGTAGACGAGGGAGCTGACGAGGTAGGGCTGATCGAGCTGGAAGCTGAGGGTGCCGACTTCTTGTCCGCTTTGGATGGCCCAGGCTCGACCGGCATCGCTATTGCTTCCGGGGTCGTCACCGGGGAGGAGGTTTTGGTCAAAGAGCTTGTCAGCGCTGTAGTTGCCATTGAGCTCGGCACTGGCGACGACATGGGTGTAGAGCGAGCCGTCGGGGGAGATGATGGCAGGGTCGGCGGGGGTGGCGATGGTGGGCAGGTCGGTGACCAGGCGCAGCTCGGTGCCGCCGGCCACTCCCTCGCTATTGAAGGGGCGCTTGAAGGCGAAGCGGAAGTAGCGTCCCTCGATGGCCTCGGGGAGGCGGTAGAGGAGGAACTGATCGGTGGCGTCGGTGCGCAGGGGAATATTGCTGAACCGGGGGGCGTCGGCCGGGGCAGCGGTGGCGGAGTAGGCGGTGGCGGAGTAGGCGGTGGTCTCGCTGACCCAGATGTCTACGGCGGTGAACTTGTCATTGGCGTCGTTGATGAGGTATTGGCGCTGGGAGTAGGCGAAGCCCTCTACGGAGTGGCTCTGGGCAAGCTCGAACTCCACGACGGCGGTGGTGAGGTCGAAATCGGAGGCCCAGGCGCGCCCGCTGTCGTTGTCATCGCCCGGGTCCTGGTTCACGGTCAGGTATTGGTCGAAGAGGTTTCCGGCGGCGTAATCGGCCCGCAGCACGGGGTGGGCCGAGACGCTGAGGTAGGCGGAGCCATCCGGAGAAATGATGCGGGCGGTGAGCGGGCAGGTGGCGAGGGCGAGTAGGGTCGCGATGAGGCGGGCTGCTGTTTTCATGTCTAACAATTTCTAACAAGCTCTCCCTTGGGAGAGGGCCTTGCTAACCGGAGTGGCCGGGTGGAAGTTTCAAAAAACTGTTAGAAAAAGCGGTTCGGTGAGCTCCTTTATGAGATAGCCGGCCTTCCGTCAGGAGGCCGCCGAAAAAGGCCGGTGCCTCACTGGAGGGCACGGCGGGTTTGATGTCCACGGTCCCGATGGGTGCACCTGCCTGGCCTATCCCACCCCAGCACTACGTCTACCTAGGGGACCTCCGGCAGGAGGAAAGAGCCTTGGGGTTGGCGCGGATTGCAAAAAAACCGCAGATGCCGGGGCATCTGCGGTTTTCCTGGATTGCTGGCAAGAAAGGGGGCGTGGTGGCTAGTTGCCATTCACCACGATGCGGAAGAAGGCCGTGCCGCTCGCCTCCGGGAGGGGCCAGGTGCCCTCCGCTCCGCTGGCGGTGACCGTGGTCACGTCCTGCCAGCTACCGGGGCTGAGGTCCGGACTGGTCTGGATGGTGAAGCTGAGGCCCTCGGCAGCCGGCCAGGTGAGCGCGAGCTCGTCACTGAGGCTGGCGGTAAAGGTGGAATGCGCGTCCATCGGATCCAGAGCAAGGGCGAACTCGATACCATTGGGGGTGCCGTCGCCATCGGGGTCGGCGCCTGCCTCCCGCTGGGCGGGGTCGGGGATTTCGCTCGCGGCCCAGAGCTCATAGGGCGAGCCCGTGCTTTCTTCGTGGAAGAGGAAGGCGCTCACCGGGAGGGCCTTGGCGGTGATGCGGACTTCGTCGAGGTAGCCGCCGAAGGCATCGGTCTGGGTGCCGGCCCACATCCCTGCTCCGATGTTCCAAACCGTGTTTTCCGGTCCGCTTTCCGGCACGTGCCATGCGCCCTCGATGGCGAGGGAGCCTTCCAGCCGGTAGGAGGCTTCGCCCGGTAGTTTGAGGTAGAGCCGCATCTCGTCGGCGGTGATCACGGCGGCGGCGGAATACCAGCTGCCGACGGCGATGGTTGTCTCGCTGATGATCTCGCGAGCGACTCCCGAGCCATCGATCAAGCCCAGGCGGAGCTTGTCGGTGGTGTCGACCTTGAAGGAGAAGGGGGGCTGGCCACCCACGGGATTGCCGAACTTGGCCACGGGCGATTGCCAGACCCCCGAGACCTCGGTGCGGAAGCTTGCCTCGACGGTGAGCTCCTCAAAGGTCGCGGTGCGCAAGGTGGCGGTGCCGCCGCCCAGATGCGCGGTGGGGGTGGTGAAGACCGCTTCGATGTAGTAGACGCCATTGCCATTGCGGGTGAAGAGGAGGGACCCCTCATTGCTCTCCCCGGTAGCGGGAATGGTGGCGGCGGGCAAGAGAGCCGCGTAGTTGGGGCGGCTATAGTCCGCCCAGGCCATCATGTGGTTGCCGTAGAGGGAGGAATCCTGAATGGAGGCCGGGTAGAGATATTGGCCATTGCCTCCCGCTGGCACTTCTCCCTCGCTGGCCTCTTCGAAGCGCCAGTAGCCCAGTGTGGCCTCGTAGGATTGGGCATCCGTGGGGTCGGTGGCCGCCGCGTATTCCATGAAGTTGGAGAAGCCGTCGCCATCGGGATCGTCCGTGGGGCCCTGCCGTCCCACCGCGGTCTCCAGGTCGTCTCCGGTTTGCCCGAAGTAGTAGACCTCCCAGCCATCGGGAAGGCTGTCTCCGAGGAAATCATCGAGGTCCGGCGAGGAGAAGATATCGTTGGGATCGGTCTCGGCCCGGAATTCTGCCTCGGTGCTATGCAGGTCGCCATCCGGATCGAGGGTGACGTCAATCTCCTCCGGATCGCTGTAGGCCGGGAAGTAATGGAGCTCCCAGCCGTCATTGACATAGTCGTCGTCCCAGTCGGGAAAGCTCAGGGCGCTGGAGGGATCGCTGGCGGCGAGGAATTCCGCCAGGTTGGTGTTGTAGTCGCCATCCGGGTCCTCGTCGGGTCCACCGTCCAGGGTGCCACCGAGGTAGAGCATTTCCCAGCCATCGCCCAGACCGTCGTCGTCGCTATCCGGCCAGTCGTTCTCGTCGTCGGGATCGGTGCCTGCGGCGTATTCCGCGTAGTTGGTGCTGAAGTCCAGGTCGTAGTCATCATCGGGGTAGTAGTTGATGGTGCCAAAGTTCGTGGTTTCCCAGCTGTCGGGTAAGCCATCGGCATCGCTGTCTTCTGCCGTGGTAGGGAAGGAAGCGAGCAGCTCCTCTACGGGGAGGGCCACATCGCTGATGCGCACCTCATCGATGGAGCCATAGAAGCGGTCGCCGTGATTGTCGTGGGGATTGTCCGAGGTGCCGTAGCGTCCCCGGCCAACCGTCCAGGGCCAGACCTCGCCATTGGCATCCACCCCCGGGTCGGCGAGGGCGGGGTTGGTGGATTCGCTCAGGTCGGCCGAGGCCACCTCCAGGAAGGTGCTGCCCCGCTCCGTGCGCCAGAGGCTGAGGGTTTCGCCATCGCTGATGGCGGCGTAGCTATACCAGGTATTGGTGCGCACCGGGGTCGGGTCCAGGGCGGCGTGGGCATTGCCCGCCGCATCCACGTAGAGGATGCGCACGCTGCCGCCTGGGGTGATTTGGAAGTAGACGGGGGCATTGGCCGCATTGGTGTTGGAGACCCCGTTGCCGTCCCGCCCCACAAAGGTCTGGTGCCCATTGGTGGTCGTGGTGAGGAAGGAGGCCTCGATGGTCCAGGTCGGTGAAGTCCAGGTTTCCAGGTCCGTGCCGGTGGGGTTGGATTGCTCCGACCAGGTGAAGCTGCCGGAGTAGCCGCTCACATTGTGGATGGCCCAGTTGTTCGCCTCTCCGTTGTTGGGAAGGGTGGTGAAGGGATTGCCCGCCGTGCCGAGGGCCTGGTATTGGTGGCCCGAGTAATCATTGTTCCACGAATAAAGGTTGTTGCCATTTCCCGAGAGGTCGATGGCGGGGATGCCTGCGGCCTGCACCGCAGTGTGGCCATCGGTGTCCTGCACATAGGCTCCCTCGGTGGGTTCGGTCGTGCCATCGCCCTCGAAGCGCCAGTAGACGACGGTCTCCGCCGAAAGGTGGCCACTCCCCCAAGCGAGCAGAAGAGTGCGGGCAATGGGAGCCAGCGGGGCTGGAATGCTGATTGTTCTTGGTGAAATCATAGCTGCCCCAAGTCAGCGGTGGGCGTGCCAGCGCGCCTTTTTCCCCGGTGATTGTTGCTGTCTGCGGGCTAGACAACTCTGCTGCCCGCTTGGCCCGCCGCGTGCATCGTGCCGCACCCTCGTCATGGCTTCTCCTCTCGATCGCAGTGCCCTCCACCAGCAGCTCTACCAGGTGCTGCGCCGCGAGATATCGCAAGGCCGATGGCAGGGGACCTTGCCCAGCGAGGCTGCCCTCTGCCGGGAGCTGCAAGTCAGCCGCATGACCTTGCGGAAAAGTCTGCAACTGCTCGCCGAGGAGGGCATTCTCGCCTTCGGAGGGCGGGGCAAGCACCATCGCATCCTCGCTGTCGCCCCCGCCATCGTCCCCCGCACTGGCCGCATCATCCGCGTCCTCACCCCCTTTGATCTGGGGGAGAGAACCTCCACCGACAATGAGCTGCTCGGTGCCCTGCGGGAGCGGTTGGGGGCGGCCGGTTATCAGCTCGAGCTCGAGGCTCATCGGGGCATCTTCACCCACTTCAAGCCCTCCTTGCTCGCGCAGTGGGATGCCCAGCCGGAGACCGCGGGCTGGATCCTTTGCTATGGCACCGCCAGCATCCACCGTTGGTTCAGCGAGCGGGACAAGCCCGCCGTCGTTCTCGGGCGCAAGCACGACGAGATCAAGCTCCCCTCCGTGGTGCCCGATAGCCTGGCTGCCGCCCGCCATGCCGCCGGGCGCTTTCGCCAATACGGCCACCGCAAGGTCCTCTACCTCATCGGGCATCCCACCAGCCTGGGTGACCAGACCGCCTCGCGAATTTTCGTCGAGGAAGCCCGTGCCCTGGGAATGGAAGCCTCCGTCGAGAGTCACCAGAGCACCGCGCGCTCCGTTGCCTCCGTCCTGCGCCGTCTCTCCCGCCAGCCCGAGCCTCCCACCGGCATCCTCGTAGGCTCCACCGAAGCCTCCATCTCCACCCTCTGCTTTCTCTTGGGGGAAAAGAAGCGCATCCCGCAGGAGGCTGCCCTCATCGCCATGTGGGACGATGCCAACCTCGAGGCCACCCTCCCCTCCATTGCGCGCTATCGCAGCAGTGGGGCTCGCATGGGGCGTCTCCTCGGCAAGGTCATGTTGGAGCAGTTGGTCGCCGGCCACCCTCTCGCGGTGCAGCATGCCGTCATGCCCGACTACCTTGCGGGGGGGAGCATCGGCCCTCTGGAAGCGTGAGGGGCCGGGGATCTCTGGAGCCTTTCCGGTCTTTTCTCTGGAATAAATGAGGGGGGGGAGGCATCTTAGAATCGTGAGTTTCCTGCACCAAGTCGTCACTTTTTGCCTGATCCTGCTGATCGGCAATCCGGCTTGTTGTTGTCAACTTCCCGCCTCGCCAGAGACTTCCGCAGTGGAGTCGTCCTGTCCGTGTCAGAAGAAGGAGCAGCCAGAGGAAGGCTCGGATACGGGGGAGGATGAGGGGCCGATTGGTCACTCTTGCCCCTGCGCGGCCCATCCCGCCGAGCTGCCGGACAGCCCGCTGGCCCTGCCTGCCAAGCCCGCCAGCGAGTGGACCCTGGCTGCGCTGGAGTGGCAGCCCGAACCCCGGCAGCAGTTCCCTGCGGTGCAGGTGCGGGGTCCCAGTGTTCCTCTCCCGCCTCCTGCCGTCCTTACGCGCAGTTTGTGGCAAGTCTTCCGTCTTTGATGGTTCTTGGTGTCCCTCGTGAAGGCCGCTCCACTTGCTGTGGATCTTGGCTGACCCGAGGGTTTTTCGTTCCCAGGCATCGGCTTCCTGAGCGGAAGCGTTGAAGGCCTGAATCCCCGGTATCTCGTTGATCCCGGATTTCGCACCCATCGGATCTCCCGTCTCTCAGTAGGGACCGGTGAACGCCACCAAGACCTCATGAAAATATTGACCTTTCTCTTTCTCTTTACCGCCCCGCTTTGGGGAAAAATCGTTAACTACGAACTCACGGTCTCCGAAAAGACCCTCTCTCCCGCCGGGAAAGCGCGCCGGGCGCTCACCCTCAATGGCGGCATCCCCGGTCCCACTCTCCGCTTTCGCGAGGGTGATACAGCCCGCATCCGTGTGCACAATGGCCTTGCCGATGAGGAGACCTCCATCCACTGGCACGGTCTTCTCGTGCCCAACGAGATGGACGGGGTGCCCTACCTCACCACGCCGCCCATTCCGCCGGGGGAGGGCCATCTCTTCGAGTTCGAGCTCACCCATGCCGGGACCTACTGGTATCATTCGCATACTGGTTTGCAGGAGCAGCGTGGGGTCTATGGTTCCCTTGTCGTCACTCCCCAAGGGGGCGAGCCCGTGGCTGCGGACCGCGATTATGTCGTCGTGCTCTCCGATTGGACCAATGAGAAGCCCCAGGAGGTGATGCGGACCCTGATGCGGGGCTCCGAATACTACGCCATCAGGAAAGGCAATGCCCAGAGCCTCTTGGGAGCCTGGCAAGCGGGGGCCTGGGGCGACTACTGGCAGCGGGAAAGGTCGCGCATGGCCCCCATGGACATCTCCGACGTGTATTATGATGCCTTTCTCATCAATGGCCAGCAGCGTAGCCGCCTCCCGGCCCCCCCGGGGGAGACCGTGCGGCTGCGGCTGATCAATGCCGGGGCATCCACTTATTTCTATGCCCATTCCGCGACCGGTCCGCTCACCATCGTAGCGGCTGACGGGCCCGCAGTGCAGCCCGTGCGGGTGGAGAAGCTCCTCATGGGCATGGCTGAGACCTACGACGTGCTCGTGACCATTCCGGAGTCGGGGTCATGGGAATTCCGGGCTACGGCACAGGACAATTCCGGCCATGCCTCTCTGTTCTTAGGTGAGGGGCCCGAGCACCTCGCCCGTGATTTGCCCGATCCCAATCTCTACTCCATGGACCACATGCTGGAAGCCGCCATGGGGTCTATGGGCGAGGGGATGGCGATGGCCGGGATGGAGGGCCAGGAGCAGGACCGCCCCCAGGCTCCCTATGGCCGCCTCCAGGCGCGCCGCAGCACCACGCTGCCGGCCTCCGCCCCGGTGCGCGAGATCGAGCTCCGCCTGACAGGCGACATGACCCGCTACATCTGGTCCTTCAATGGCAAGACCCTCGCGGAGGAGTCCACCATCCCCGTGCGACAGGGCGAAGTCCTGCGTATTTCTCTGGTCAATGACACCATGATGCACCACCCCCTGCATCTGCACGGGCATTTCTTCCGCCTGCTCAATGGCCAGGGCGCCCGTTCGCCCCTCAAGCACACCGTCGATGTCCCGCCCATGGGCCGGCAGACCATCGAGTTCCTGGCCAATGAGGAGGGCGACTGGTTCTTCCATTGCCACCTCCTCTATCACATGGATGCCGGGATGGCGCGGGTCTTTTCCTATGAAAAAGCGCGGAATCCCGCTCACCAACCTCAGCTCGATCCCAAGCTCATCAACCCCACCTTTTGGCTTCTGGATGGGATGTTGCTTAGCCATCACACCATGGGCGATGCCCGCGTGATGTGGGGGCGGGAGGACTTCGGTCTCATGTGGGATTACGGCTTCCACGACCACCGGGAGTATGAGCTCGATGCCTACTGGATGCATTACTTCGACCCCAATCTCTCCACCATGCTGGGCTACCGCTTCACCAACTCCCACGAGGCCGAGGACCGCTTTTTCGCTCAGGCGAATTACCGCTTGCCCTTCCTGATCGAGTCCACTCTCGCCCTTGACTCGCAGGGGGACGTGCGCGTGGGTCTGGAGAAGGAGGTTCCCCTCACCGATCGGCTCTCCCTCTTTGGCGAGGTGGAATACGACACCAACACCCGGTGGGAGTGGTCGGCGGGTGCTTCTTATCTTCTCAACAAACAATTCTCCCTCACCGGGACCTATCATTCCGAGCACGGTCTCGGAGCCGGGGTGAGCTTCCGCTTTTAAAAGAATCACCAAAACGACAACCATGACTAAGACCCAAAAGAAAAAGGCAAAAATCGTCCGCATGGTCACTCCCGATCACCTGTGTCCCTGGGGAATCAAGGCCATCGACCTCCTCCGCCGTCATCACTATGAGATTGAGGACGAACACTTGGAATCCATGGAGGCCAACAAAGCCTACAAGGCCGAGCAAGGTTATGAGGAGACCCCGCAAATCTTCCTCGAGGGCGAGCATCTGGGCGGCTACGACCAGCTCCGCGAGCACCTCGGCCTACCGCCTGATCCCAAGGAAGGGGAGACCTACCAACCCGTCATTGCTGTCTTCGCGGTGACCTTCCTCCTCGCGGTGACCATGACCTGGGCTTCCCAGGGCGAGTTGGCTCTCCTCCGCATTGGCGAGCTCTTCACCGCCTTTAGTATGGCCGTGCTGGGCATTCTGAAGCTGCAAGACCTGCAGTCTTTTGCCACCGGCTTTGTGCAATACGACCTCCTCGCCCGCAGGTATGTTCCTTACTCCTACCTCTATCCCTTCGTGGAAGCCGGGGCGGGCATTCTCATGGTGGCCGGCCTCTTCACTTGGCTCGTTGCCCCCTTGGCTCTGTTGGTCAGCACCTTGGGAGCGATCTCGGTCTTTAAGGCCGTCTACCTCGACAAGCGCGACCTCAATTGCGCCTGCGTCGGTGGCGGCAGTAGCGTCCCCCTCGGCTTCATCTCCCTCACCGAGAACCTCATGATGATGGCCATGTCCCTCTGGATGCTCGTGAAAAGCGCGGGCCTCCCGACCTGAACCCCAACGATTAACAAACTCAATAATGAAAAAGAAATCCCTCCTTATCCTTCTTCTTGGCTTGGCTTCGCTCAACCCGCTTTGGGCCGACGAGCCAGCAAAGGAAACGCCGACTCCCTATCCCCTGCAGACCTGCATCGTCTCCGACGAGAAATTGGGGGAGATGGGCAAGCCTCTCTACCTCCAATACAAAGGGCAGGCTTACGGATTCTGCTGCAAGCCTTGCACCAAGGACTTCCGCGAGGATCCCGAAAAATTCCGCAAGAAATTCGAGAAAGAACAAAAGAAAACAAAGAAATAACACGATGAAAACACGAACTCTCAAGCGCAAGACGGCCCTTCGTAGCCTCTGCGGAGCCGGTCTCCTAGCTCTGGCATCCTGTGGCGGAAGCGCCCTGACCGGATCGGCCGAACCGTATCCCGCCGACACCTGCCTGGTCACCGATAACAAGCTCGGCTCCATGGGCGACCCGGTGAGCAAGGTTTATCAGGGCAAGGAAGTGAAATTCTGCTGCCAGCCCTGTGTGGCCAAGTTCGAAGCCAATCCGGACAAATACTTGCAGAAGCTGGCCGCGATGTGAGTCCCCGCTCACCTTCGAATCGCAAGCAAAAGGCATAGAAGCTCAGTCTTCTTCGCCTTTTTTGTCGAATGCCCACTGGCTGGCGGGATGCCTGCGAACCCTTGTTTTTATTCCGTCCCGTAGATGCGGTCGCCGGCGTCGCCGAGGCCGGGGAGGATGTAGCCTTTTTCATTGAGCTCGCGGTCGAGGGCGGCGGTAAAGACGGGGACCTCGGGGTGGGCTGCTTGTAAAGCGGCGACGCCTTCCGGAGCGGCCACGAGGCAAAGAAAGACGAGGTCGCGCACACCCTTTTCGCGCAAACGGTCGATGGCGGCGACGGTGCTGCCGCCGGTGGCCAGCATGGGGTCGGCAAGGATGACCTGGCGCTCCTCGATGGCGGCGGGGAGTTTGCAGTAGTATTCCTCGGGTTGCAGGGTCTTGGGATTGCGCACCAGGCCGAGCTGGCCGACGGCGGCCTCTGGCATGACGTCCATGAGCCCGTCGACGAGCCCGTTGCCCGCGCGCAGGATGGAGATGAGGACGGGGCCGCGCTCGGGCAGGGTGTGGGCGGTCATCTTTTCCAGCGGCGTCTCGATGGGGGTGGCTTCCACGCGGAGGTGGCGGGTGGCCTCGTAGGCCAGCAGCCAGGTGGTCTCCCGCAGCACGCGGCGAAAGGTGGGGAAGGGGGTGGCGGCGTCGCGTAGGAGGGCGAGCTTGTGCTGGACGAGGGGATGGTCGATGACGGTCAGGCGGCTCATGGCGTGGGCGGGTGGGGTGGTTTAGCTGTTCTCCGCTTCGGCCTCGGCGAGCTTTTGCTCCATCTCGGCCTTTTGCAGGACTTCGGTGAATTCGTGGATCTGCCCCTGCATGATGCCCTCGATGTTGTGCGAGGTGTGGTTGACGCGGTGGTCGGTGACGCGGGACTGGGGGAAGTTGTAGGTGCGGATTTTCTCGGATCGGTCGCCGGAGCCGATGAGGGAGCGCCGCTGGGCGGAATACTTCTCGGCCTCTTCCTGCACCTTCTTTTCGTAAAGCTTGGAACGCATGATCTCCAGGCCGCGCTCCTTGTTCTGGGTCTGCGAGCGTCCGTCCTGGCACTTCACCTGCAGGCCGGTGGGGAGGTGGGTGATCTGCACGGCGGAGTCGGTGGTGTTGACGTGCTGGCCGCCGGGTCCGCCCGAGCGGGTGGCCTGGATGTGGAGGTCCTCGGGCTTGAGCACCACGTCCACCTCCTGGGCCTCGGGCATCACGGCCACGGTGCAGGTGGAGGTGTGGATGCGGCCCTGGGTCTCGGTGGCCGGGACGCGCTGCACGCGGTGCACGCCGGATTCGTATTTGAGGTAGCGGAAGACCTCCTCACCGGTGACCTTGATGACCACTTCCTTGAAGCCGCCCACGTCGCTGGGGGAGGAGTCGAGGTGTTGCACCTTCCAGCCCCGGTTGGTGGCGTAGGTTTCGTAGAGCTTGAGGAGTTCGTTGGCAAAGAGGGAGGCCTCGTCGCCACCGGCTCCGGCCCGGATCTCGACGAGGGCGTTGCGCTCCTCGGAGGCATCGCGGGGGAGGAGGGCGTATTGCACCTCGGAGGTCAGGCGCTCGACGGCTTCTTCCAGGCCGGGGATCTCTTCGGCAGCCATCTCGGCGAGCTCGTCGTCGCCCTTGGCCAGTTCGCGGTTGTCTTCCAGCTCGCTGGTGGACTTCTGCAGCTCGTCCCAGAGATCCATGACCTTTTTGATCTGCTGGTGCTCGCGGGAAAGGGCGGTGGCGCGCGTCTGGTCGCTGAAGAAGTCCGGTTCGGACATTGCCTTTTCAATTTCGTCGAACCGTGCGCGCCGCTTGGCGATGAGAGAGCCGTAATCCATGGGTGGCCGCTAGGTTCTGGCCTTCCTGGCCGTTGGTCAAGGGTGCGCTTTGCCGAATCGAACCCGGGGGAGGAAGAAAATTTGCAAAAGTTGGCATTTCATGGTTGATTCTTCTCCCAGATGAGGTAAATCCCTCGCCCCGCGCTGCGAATCCCAAGATTCACGGTTAGCAACAGCCCCATAGTGTAATTGGTAACACACCTGATTTTGGTTCAGTATTTCGAGGTTCGAGTCCTCGTGGGGCTACTCTCTCTCTTTCCGCTTTCCTTTCGCCTTCTTGACCTCTTTTCCCGGCAAGAAGGCGGGTCCGAAAAAAACCGGCTCTCCCACATCTGGGCAGCCGGTTCTTTTTTTGGTTCCTTGGGCAGGAGTAGGGTGAGGCCTCGTCGCGAGGAGTCTTTAGCCAAAGTGGTCTGCGCGGGGGGACGCGTTTGCTCGTCCCTTGTTCTTGGCGAGTGATTACTGCAAGGGACGCACGAGGAGACGGGCGAAGAGCCGGGATTCCCCCGGGGGGAGCGTGAGGGTGGCTTGGCGGGTTTCCTCATTGTCCTCGCTGCTCACGAAGCTGCTGGCGACCTCGGTCCAGGAGTTTTCCTCCAAATTGGGGGAGACTTGCACGACCGTTTCCATGGACGCAAGGGCGAGATCCGCGCGCTGGGTGTAGGTGAAGAGGTAGGAGTCCCCGGTGGAGTCGATGTGAGGGAGGTTCTCCCTCGTTCCGGAGAGAGGACTGCTGCCGAGAACAAACTCGATTTGGTTGGGCAGACCATCGCCATCGGGGTCCGCCTCCAATGTGGATTCCTCGGCGGTCAGGGAGGGATAATCAGCCAGCCATTCGCCATAAGGATCGTAGGTTTGCCCATTGGTGAGCCAGAGTTGTTGCCCGGAATCGACGGTGACCACTTCCAGCTCGTAACCTTCCGGGAGGGCATTGAAGGGGGTGATTTCTCCCGTAATGCTATCTGCTTGGGCCACAATGTAGATGGGCCGGGTCAGTTCGATGTCAGCGGGCATGTCAAAAACCGCGTCGTCGAAGGTGAGGCTGCCGTTGACGGTCAGGCCCGAGAGGCGGCCCCCCGGCTCGACATAGTAAAATCCGGCCATCAGGACTGGTCCGGTGGTGCCGTTTCCTGTCAGGAGGGCATTGGCATCGACATCGAGGGTGCCGGTGCCAGTGGCACTGCCAGAGCTGTTTTCAATGGAATAGGAACCGCCGAAGGTGATGAGCGAGCCGTTGAAAGTGGAATCATTGCCAGCCAGCACGATGAGGTCCCGGGTGCGGCTTGAGGAGCCTTCCAACCGGAGGGTGCCCGAGCCTGCCAGAGGGCCATTGAGCAGGTGGTGAAGGGGCTCGTCGCCAGGGGCCGCGTTGGTGTAAAGAAGAGTGCTCTCGCTTCCTGCCTGAAGGGTCAGGGAGCCATCGAGCGCCAGTGCCCCCCCGTAATTGTCCCCGGCGAGGTGGAGGGTGCCGCCATTGAGGGCGATGTCGGCTTGCCAGTCGACCTCTCCTTCCCCGGGAGCGCGCCCGATGACGAGAGTGCCGGGGGACTCGACGGTGGCCGAAAAGCTCTCGGCCACTTGCAAACTCAAGTCCGAGGAATTTGAGCCATTGTGACTATTGACGAAGAGCGCGGTGCCTCCGGTGAGGGCGAGGCTGCCGTTTGCGATGTCCCGATTGAAGGCAAAGGTGACGATCCCGTCTCCGCTTTTGGTCAGCTCGTGACCCCCCAAGTCGAGGAAAACCCGCGGATTGCTTCCGGTGGAGCCTGCGATGTTCAGCTCCCTGCTCGGATTCTTCTCCATCCGGGGAATGTTCCACTCTTGATCCGCCGTCAGGGTCAAACTGGTGGAGATGCTAAAAAAGCTGTTCCACCCAAGAGTGTTGAAGGGAGGAGAAAGGTCGGGGGCCTGGGCTTCCGAAAAGTCGATTCCCTCGGCCCCCAAGCTGAGGGTTCCCAAAAAGACACCCTCTTCCAAGCGGGAGGAGAGCGTATATCCGCTGGTGATGTTGGCACTTTGAGGATCGTTCACTTTGAGGCCGGCGACACTCAGGTCGGCTCCCAGTCGCCCGAAAACCTTGTCTGCTTCCAGGGTGCTATCGATGAGGATGCGGTCGTTGCTGCCGGGAGCGATGCCGCCCACCCACGAGGCCCCGAGCTCGAAGTCGACCTCGGAACCGACGTTGTCCTTTACGATGAGGCTCTGCCCGGACAAGGTCAAAGGGGAGAGGGGGAGGCTGGCGAGGGAGAGAACGATTGCTTTTGTTTTCATGGTGCAGGGCTGATTTTTTGGTTTATCTCAAAAGGTAATATGGATTCTTTTAAGGGTGAAAATCAAATTTTCATCAAGCAGCTAACATTCCACCACGCTGACGGCGAGGCCGCCTTGGGCCGTTTCCTTGTATTTGTCCATCATGTCGCGACCAGTCTCGCGCATGGTGGCGATGACGCGGTCGAGGGAGATGAGGTGATGGCCGTCCCCGGAGAGGGCGAGACGGGCGGCGTTGATGGCCTTCACCGCTCCCATGGCATTGCGCTCGATGCAGGGGATCTGCACCAGCCCGCCAATGGGATCGCAGGTCAGGCCGAGGTTGTGCTCCATGCCGATCTCGGCCGCGCACTCCACCTGGGCCAAGGTGCCCCCCATCCAGGCTGCCAGTCCGGCGGCCGCCATGGAGCAGGCGACGCCCACCTCGCCCTGACAACCGACATCCGCACCGGAGATGGAGGCATTGCGCTTGTAGAGTGCGGCCATGGCCCCGGCGGTGAGGAGAAAATCCTGCGTGGGGGCGGCCAAGGCCGAGGACACAAAGCGCTCGGCATAGCGCAGCACGGCCGGGATGATGCCCGCCGCGCCATTGGTGGGCGCGGTCACCACCCGACTCCCGGCAGCGTTTTCCTCATTGACGGCGAGGGCGTAGAGATTGACCCAATCGAGGCGGGAAAGGGACTGGCTCTCGTGGTCGAGCTGGCCGAGAAAGCGCTCGTGCAGGGCCTTGGCCCGCCGCCGCACCCGTAGGCCGCCGGGGAGCTCGCCCTCCTGCTGGCAGCCACGCTCGATGCAGGCTCGCATGGTGGCCCAGATGTGGTCGAGGCGGGCGGCTGTCTCGGCAGCAGGGCGAAAAGTCTCTTCGTTGGCCCGAATGAGGTCTGCAATGCTCAGGCCGGTGCGCTCGCCATGGGCCATCAGCTCTTTGGCGGAGCGGAAGGGATAGGGCACGGGGGCTTCCGCGCGAAATTGCTCTTCCCACTCCTCCTCCGGGATGATGAATCCGCCCCCGACCGAGTAGATAATCGCTTCTATGAGAAGGTGGCCCTTTTCGTCCATGGCGGCAAAGTGCAGGCCATTGGGGTGGTGGGGGAGATTGATCCCCGGGTGGTAGCTGAGATCCCTGTCCTCCTGGAAAGCGATCTCGCGGCCGTCGGGGAGGGTCAGGCGCTGTGAGCAGCGGATGTCCTCCAGCAGCTCGGGCATGCGGTCGACATCAAGGGTGGCTGGTTCGCAAGCGAGAAAGCCCAGCAAGATGGCCCCATCCGTGCCGTGCCCTTTGCCCGTGGCGGCTAAAGAACCGTAGAGATCGCAGCTCAGGCGGGCCACCGGGAGATCGGACAGCGAGTGGACAAAAGCTGCCGCCGCCTTCATGGGGCCCACCGTGTGGGAAGAGGAGGGACCGACTCCGATGGAGAAAAAATCCAAGACCGACTGACTCATGGCCGGATTCTTGCTTCTTTTCTTCAGATTGAAAGCGCGAACAGTCGAAAGGGTAAGGATGTTCTATGTTTGCCCTTTTCGCGGGAGTCATTCATAGCGCCATTTGAGGACCCACGGGTCGGCGGTGTTCTCTTGGGCGGCTTTGAGGCGGGCTTTGAGGGAGTCCAGGCGCTCGCGGTGCGCGGGGTCTTGGGCGAGATTGCGTGATTCCGCCGGGTCTTCCTGGAGATCGTAGAGTTCGAAGGCGGGTCGCTGGATATAGGAGTCCACCGTGCGCTGGCCATAGGGGGCTTGCGGGCCTTTTTGATACTGGGCCTGCCAAGTGGAAGCGGCCCAGAGGTCGGAGGCGAAGGGGTAGGGCAGGGGGGCGGCGAGATTCCAGATGAGCTTGTAACGGCGGTCGCGGAGGGCCCGCATGGGGTAATACATTTGGATCTCGTGGAAGGTGTGGGAGGCCATCACTTCGTCCCAGCCTTCGTCCTCGCTGGTGCCCACGAGGCCCAGCCAAGAGCGCCCGTGGTAGGAGGTCACCTTGCGGCCGGGATTTTCCCCTTTGCCCGGTTTGGGCACGGGAAGGAGCTGGCGGGGGGTCTTTTGATCCTCGCGGAGTCCGCCTGCGGCATCGAGGAGGCTGGGGGTGATGTCGGCGTGGGAGAGGAGCGCGGCATTCTGGACGCCCCCTTTTTTCACCCGGGGATCGCGCACCACGAAGGGAACATGGAGCCCGGCTTCGTAGACGGTGGTCTTGGCGCCTGGAAAGGCCATTCCGTGATCGGCGGTGAAGAGGATGAGGGTTTTGTCGTATTCTCCCGCGTCTTTCAGGGCTTGAACGAGGGCTCCGAGCGCCTTGTCGGTGCGGGTCACGCTCTGGTAATATTGGGCCAGCTCGCGGCGGCACTCGATGGTGTCGGGGAGGAAGGCGGGCACGGGCACTTCGGCCGGGTCATAGATCACTTCTTCGGTGCCGGGGTAGGACTCTCCGGGTGCGGGATTGCCAAAGCGATTGGGCTTGAGCTTCTCGGGCACATCACTGACCACCTGGCCACTGCGATGGGGGTCTTGCGTCCAAAAGGCGAGAAAGAAGGGCGCGTCACTGTCCTCCTCGAACAATGGACGGCAGGATTCCACCCACTGCGGGGTATTGTGGCCGCCTTTTTTGGGCAGGTATTGGTCGAAGTGATAGACGGCCTGGGGCGCGACGTGCAGCTTGCCAATGTGGGCCGTGCGGTAGCCTAGGGCTTTGAGTTGCAGCGGTAAGCTCACCGCCGCGGAGGAGAGAAAACTCTCGAACTTGTGATAGTCGTGGGTGTGCCCGTAGAGCCCATTGGCGTGATTGTGCAATCCGGTGAGTATGACTGAGCGGCTGGCCGAGCAGGAAGCGGTGGTGGCGTAGGCTTGCGTGAAAAGCGTGCCCTCCGCCGCCAGGGCATCGAGGTGAGGGGTCTCGATGAGGGGAGAGCCATAGCATCCGGCGATGGGGCTCTGATCATCGGTCACAAAGAGGACGATATTGGGCGCTGCCCGGAGAAAGGGGGAGAAAAGAAGGAGAGCGAGCAGAATCTTCATGGCGTGCAGGAGGAGTTACTGCGGACTTCGAGGAGGCATTTCAAGGAATGGGCCTTGACAGAGGGTCGCGAGCTGTATGCATGGGAGGCATGAAAAAGTCTTGGGCATTAGGGGGAGTTTTCATTTTGCTCCTGCTCGCTGCGCTTCTGGTGAAGAATCCCTGGCGTCCCTCCCTTCAGGCAAATACCACACCGAGATATCAGGCGACGAAGTCTTCTTTATCGAAGTCAGCGGAGGAAAAGAGAAAAGCCTCCAAATCAGGGTGGTTACAGGTGGCTGCCAGCTCCCCGGATATCGAGCCAATGGAGAATTTTTCAGAGCCGGGCGTTCATGAAGTCGCGGATCTTGGGCGATTTTTGTTACCGGAGCTTTCGGTTGAAGTCGCCACCTTGGATGAGTCGTTGGAAGCGATCATTGCGCAATACAACGAGGTCTGCCTTCGCACGAATCAGGCTCCGCTTGCCTTTTATTATCAGTTGCCTGCGGATTTCGGGGCCGAGCGCACCTTCACTTTGCCTGCTGGAGACCTAGCCTCCCGGTTTCGCTATCTGGCGACGTTTTTCGGCATGCAGTTGGAGCAAGAAGGGACTAACCTTGCTTTTCAACGATTCGGTGAAGAGGGCTCGTCTTCTGAAGAATTGAAAACTGTAAGAGTTGACCAGTTTTCTGCGGACTCGGTTTCCCAGTTGGCGAAGCTGCTGGGGCGAGATTCGGCGACGGGCGATGACCTTCATGAACTGCTCATGGAGCTCGGGATGCCAAAGGTAGAAGGTCAGCGTATCCAATACAATGAGCAGGATGGAGTTTTAGCCTCTGCCCTCACCGAGAGCCAAAGCGAATTTCTGAATCATCTCTTGGAGGGCTTGTCAGGCAAGAGCCAGAAGCGTTTTGAAACAAAACCTGTGATTATCACGACAAATCATGCATCCGCCCACGAAAGCGGTTATTATCCCTTGGGCGAGCTGGCAGAAATCCGGAAGTCACTTGCTCAAGCCTCTGGCGTTGAATCCTTGACCATGGAATCCGCATTCGCCCGCAATGGAGAGTCGGAGGTCACGAAGTTGGCTGCACCTGATTCGCTACCTGCTTTGAATTTCCGACACCCGGGTTGGCGGGGACTCTCGGTTTTGGCGAAGAGTTCGGGGTATGGATTTGGGATGGAGCAATCTTTATGGACGAGGATTCATCTCAATCCCCATGCTGAATTCCCGGATGGATTGCAGATTAACGTGGAACAAAGTGGGATCATTCCGGGAGATTGGGGGTATCTCCATGTTTCCGAGAACGAGGGTGGCCAGACCATATACATCCTGACCACCACTCAATTGGCTTCCCATGAAGGGGAACCCTTGGATTAAGGCTTAAGAAGCCTCCTCGCGCACGACTTTGCCTCCCATGGAAAGGATGCGGGCGTTGCCTTTGGCGTTTTCCGCCTCCGCGATTTGTTCGTTCTGAACATACATCTGCGAAAGCGCGGTCCAGGCGAGAAGGTCGTTGGGCTTGAGGTGGGTGGCTTGCAAGCCGCAGCCGATGGCTTCTTTGATTTTTCCCTGCTTCATCAGGGTCATGCCGAGGGCGTGCCAGCCGTCGAAGAAGTTACCATCGAGCGCGACGGCCTGCCGGTAGCAAGCTTCGGCCTCTGCCAATTCTCCCACCGCGAGGTGGGTATTGGCTTGGTCAAAGGCTTCGTCGCGTTCGCTCATCAGAATTACTTGAGGCTGATGAGTTCCACTTCCGCGGCGTCGAATTGAGCCGTGAACCAGTGCTGGACGAGGGCGGCCCGGAGGGCTTGCTCCTGCTGGTCCACCGCGCGGCTCAGGCCAGCCTCGTTGGCGGGGCTTTCCACGAATTCACGCTCCTTGACGTAGACGAAGAGGGCGCGGTTCTTGTTGGGCTCGATCACTTGCGCATCGGAGAGTTCACCAGTCTTGGTCTGGGAGGCAAGGCGGAAGACCTCGCGGGCATCGGGCTCGCCGGGAAGGGGGGCTCCTGCTGTCATCTCCAGCTGGTTAGTGAGCTTAAGATTCTGTGCTTCGGCCGCCTCATTGAGGGGAGTTTCCTCCGCCAAGGCTTTGGCCACGGCTTCGCGCGCTTCCTCAATGGCCGTCGCGAGGGCTTCTTCGGCCTTCTCGGCAATGTAATCGGCCTGGGCGCTTTCTTTCGCTTCCTCAAAAGTCATCTCCGTCGGTTCCACTGACTCGTCCACGCGGTAGAGCAACCAGGAGTCGGTGCCCACGCCGAGAATGTCGCTCAGGCTGTCCATGGCATCGCCCGTGTCGGCCAGGGATTCCTGCAGTTCCTGCTCCACCGTGGCGGTGCTGCCACGCACGGGGCCGCGAATCTCCTCCGGCAGTTCGCTCAGAGGCAGCAGCTCGGTGGTCTTGACCTCGTAGCCGTATTCCTGGGCAAGGGCTTCCAGGTCCGCTTTCTCCGCGCCCGATTCGATTTGGCCCTGCAGGATCACCCAGATGTTTTCTTCGATTTCCAAGCCCAGTTCGTCGATGGCTGTTTTGCGCTCCTGGGGAGTGAGGACCACTTCTTCGGCGGGAGCTTCTTCACTTTCTTCGCCTTCCTCCTGCTCCGCTTCCGCGGCCAGTTCGGCGGGGGTCTTTTCGCGATTGGCTTCCGCTTCTTTTTTCTCTGCCAGCAGCTTGTCGAAGTCGGGCTGGGCGGTGAAGTAAGTGAGGCGGCGTTTGGCCTCGGTGAGGTAACGGCCGCGATGCTCCTGCCAGTAGGTTTTCACTCCCTCTTCGCTGGGCTCAAGGCCTTCCTTGAAGGTCTCGAGGTCGAGGGAAAGGACGGAGAGATTGAAGCGCTGGCTCCCGGCGATGAAGTTCTCCTTGGCCGCGGTCTCGTTGGCCAGCACACCGGCGCTCAGGATGTCGCTGAACTTCTGGAAAGCGAGAACATCGCCGATGAAGTCATTGAGGTCGTTAACGGTGAGGCCCAGGCCCTTGAGCCCTTTTTCGGTGAAGTCCTTGTAGCCTTCGTCATCGAAGAGGCCATTGCGGTCGGTGAAGATGTTTTCGCGCTGATAGAGGTCAATCGCTTCCTTGGAGGGGTAGAGACCAAACTGGGCTTTCGCTTTTTCAAAATGATCGCGGTGGACCAGATAGCGCTTCAAGCTCTCGTCGCTGGTGCCCCCGGCCTCCAGCGTGCCAAGAAATTGGGAAATATCGCTGTAGGTGGTGAAGGAGCCATTCTGCATGGATGTCTGGATGAGACGCTGGCCGAGGCGGATGTCCTGCTCGGCATTTTGCATGTCTTTGTAAGAGAAATTTTTTTCATTGGTTTTGACCACCACGGGACCACTGCCCGGGCCGCCGCTGCCTCCCATATTGTCTTGCAGAAAGACGAGGCCGACAAAGATGAGGACCAGAACCACGATGAAGAGGCCGGTGTATTTTCTGATGTTTTCGAGCATGGTGCGGCGAAAGGCTTAGCCCCGCACGCGGCTGGGTGCAAGGCTGGAAGGTGCGAGTTTTGCGTTTCCTTGCCACTCCGGGCACTGCCAAAACGGGCTCGTTTTTCTTCTTGGCAGAAGGGAGGGGGAGAAGAGACTGGCCGCGATGAGTGAGCGACTCTCTATCCCGCGCTATGCGATGGCTCTGGCCGAGGTGGCCAGCCTGCGATCCGAGGACCCCTTTCGCAAGGTGGGGGCGGCGGCGCTGGACTTCGACAATCGCGTCATCGCCACCGCCTACAACGGCCTGGCGCCGGGCTTCGACGCGCCCGAGGGATTCTGGGACGACCGGGACAAACGGCAAAAGTTCATGCTGCATGCCGAGATCAATCTCTGCAGCCTCTTCAAGCGGGGCGAAGCCAAAATCGTGGCCACCACCACCATGCCTTGCACTGCCTGTATGCAGACCCTCTGCGCCTACGGCATTCGGGAGATTTATTACCGCGAAATTTACCAAGCCTCCCACGCCCCGGAGATCGCGGAGACCTATGGCATCAAGTTGGAGCAGATCATCGCCTGAGAGACTGGACGATGAGCACGATTGACTACAACTACACGGTCACAGCGGAGGGAGGATTTCGCCTGGTCGGTCGCTGGCAGGTGGAGGGCCAGCCTTGCAGGGAGGTGTTCTTCGAAGGGGATTCTCTAGCGGCTGGATTGCCAGCGGTCACGGTGCGACCGTTGATTTTTGCCTTTCTCCTGCCTGCCATGAGGTTGGGCTTGCCTCTGGAGCTGCCTGAGGATCTCGACGAGGTGACGCTGCCTAATCTTTACGAATGGCAAGCGGCCTGCGCCAGCGCCCTGCCCAAGCTGCAAGTAATCGAGCTGCGGCTGGGCCGGGAAAAGAAGGTTCTCGGGGCTCGTCCCGGTTCTCTCTGTGCCTTTTCCGGAGGGGTGGATAGCTGTTATTCGGCCTTTCGCGGACACGTGGCGGAGTCTCTCCCGCGCTTGCACGTGACCGCTGGATTGATGGTGCATGGCCTCGATATTCCTTTGCGCGAAAAGGAGCATTTTGGCGAAGCCTGGCAGCGGAGTCGCGAGCTGATGTAATCTTTTGGCCTGGAGCCCCTCTCGCTGCGGACCAACGTGCGGGAGGTTCTTGCCGACTGTGGCTTGAGCTGGGGCCGGGAAGGGCATGGCTTGGCCCTGGCCAGTGCCTTGGCCTGCTATGAGGGCGCCTTCGGTCAAATCGTGATCCCGTCCACCTTTGCCTATCGTGACCTCAAGTTTCCCTGGGGCAGCTGTCCCGTTACCAATCACTTCTGGTCTTCGGAGGAAAGGGAGTGGTGGCACGATGGCGCCGCGCAAAACAAGCTGGGCAAGGTCCGTGTGCTCGCGAAGTCACCCGCAGCCTGCGATCTCTTGCGCGTTTGTTGGGAAGGGGAAGACAAAGGAAAGAACTGCGGAACTTGCTTCAAGTGCGTGGCCACCCAGATTTGTTTTTGGCTCAGTGGAGTGCCCCGGCCCGGAGCTTTCGGGGAGGGGTGCGACCTCCAGACTGTCAGGGACACCTACCTGAAGGGAAGCACGCAAAATCGGGGGCTCTTTGCCGAATTCGCTCGCGAGGCCCGTCGCCAGGGTATGACCGAGCTGGCCCGCGAGTGCGAAAAAGCGCTTTCCAGACAGTTCTTGAATCGTAAGCTGCGCAAAATTCGCCTTTGGCGGGGCGGAAAGAAATAAGGAAAAACCGAGAGTGATGCGGGAGCGAGTCAGGAAGTTCTTAGAGGACTTTGCCGAATGTGTGCGTGAGCGCGATTTTGCAGGGGGGAGCCGGTTGTTTTGCGAGGATGTTCACGCTTTCGGGACCGTTGCCGAAGTCGTGCAAGGATTGCCTGAGTTGTTTGATGGACAATGGAAAAAAGTCTGGCCAGTGACGGAGGGATTCTCCTTCGACTGGGAATGAACCCACATCATCGCGGCCGCGAGTGGCGAAGTCTGCGTGTGCGCTCTTTGGCAATCCACCGGCTTTCGGAACGGTCAGCGCTTTGAGCGTCACGGTCGGTGCACGCTCTTTTTGCGACCCAAAGGAGATGATTTTTTAGCTGTTCACAGCCATTTCTCGCTCCTGCCCGGTTCGTCTGCGGAGTGAGCGTGCCGGGGAAGGGGTGTGCCTGGCGATCTCCGGGAGCTCATGGGGCTTTTTTCTCGAAAATCATCAAGTGCTGCCAGGGGAGATGGCGGAGGGTCTTTTGGTGGTGAAAGCCGGCTGCGGAGAGTTCGCGGATGCATTCCTTTCAAAGTTGATGTGAAAATTGTCCAGTGGCTCTCACTTGGGTTACTGTGAAAGGGATGAGACCGTCCACAGCCGAATGGAGTTCATTTGGTCAGTCACAGCGAGGAGGCGATCCTGATTTTCTGGCAAGCCAGATGCGCGAGTGCGGTGTCCAGTTTCTCCCGACTGCCGAGGGAATGTTGGATATCCTCCTCTGGGGGAGGGGCAAAATCCAGACACAGCTCGGGATGGCCCCGCACCACGTCGAGAATGGTCGTGGCCTCTCCCGAACACAGGTTGTAGGTGCCCGCGAGGCCTTCGGTGGCGGCTAGGGCGGTGATCCGGGCAACTTCCCGGACGGCGACGAAGTCCCTCGTCTGGCGACCGTCGCCGTGGATCGTGAAGCGCTCCCGGGCTTTTTTCAAGAGTGCGTGCAATCCGCGCGTTTGTCCCGGGCCATGGACGTTGAAGTATCGCAAAATGGAGTGGTCCGCTACCCGGGCGCGCACGAGTTGTTCGGAGAGGAGCTTGGCCAACCCGTAGTTTCCTATCGGTCTGGTGGGACTGTCTTCGCGGGCTGGCCCATCGTGGTCCCCATAGACCGAAGCCGAGGAAGCGAAGACGAGGCGGAGTCCGGTTTTTTCCGCATAGCGAGCTACTTTCTGGGTTAGGAGGACGTTTTGATTCCAGTTTTCCGCCGGATATTTCTCACAAGTCCGCACCTCGCTGGTGGCAGCCAGGTGAATGATGACCTCGCAGGGAAACTGAGAGAGGTTCACCGTTGCGAGATCGAGGGGGCTGTCTTTATCCCGGCGATCCAGGCCGATCACGTCATGCCCTCCCACTTCGAGTTCCCGGACGACATGCCGTCCGATGAATCCCGCTGAACCGGTTACGAGGATTTTCATGGAGTTGTGCTTTCGTTGTCGTAAGGCTCAAGAGCTTGCCACTTTCGCTGTCGTTATCGTCGGTGCGCTTGCGAGATGCAGCCCATAGTCACCGATGTTTGAGGTCGCGCTGAATTTGCGGGCAAAGAAGCAGCCGCTTTCCGCGATGCGGGCCGCCGTGGCGGGGA
>NZ_JAENIO010000109.1 GCF_016595415.1 Roseibacillus ishigakijimensis | reverse complement strand
ACGGTAGTTGGTTTGGTTTGGTTTTTGCGACCTCACGCTCACGCGTGGGCCGACCAACTACCACCTCTATTTTAACGATGACGGGGACACTTCCGGACGGGGTGGGGGCAGGGGGAATCGGGACCTGGCTATATGCACTGGTTTCAGCCGGTGGAAGAAAGCGAGGCTTATGCAGGAATGGTGAATAGTTATCTCCACGTTGGAGTGGAGCGGGGATTGCCTTTTTTGGTGGGGGTTCTAGGAATGGCATTGGCGATTGTGAGTTTGGCGTTTGTCTGTGCGTCAGACCGGAATCTTCAGAAGAGTAAGCGGGATCTCGCTCATCTCTTGGGTGGTTTAGCTGCTTCTCTGCTGGTGTTTTTTGGAGCTAACTTTTTCAGCACGTTATGGATTTTTGAAAACCTTTGGTGGTGGCCACTAGCGAGTGCTCTAGGGATTTTTTGCGGAGCATGGTGGCTGAGAGGGAGAGGGGTTTTTCCTCTCCTAGGGAAGGTGGCGGGTTGTTCTGCTGGAGTAGCGCTATTTTTTGGGGCTGTCCTCTATGGGGCTTCGCTATCGATCGAAAACGGCCTGCTAATCGAGCGCCAAGGCGGAGCAATTTCTGTGGTCAATAAGAACTATCAGGAAGAGGTGAGGAGGAAGATTCTTGTTTTGCCAGACCGTTCAACGCTTGGTGAAAATTGGGGAAAAGAGGTTCGTCGCCTGATACAGGATGAGAGCTTCCAAGATGCCGAGGTGGTGGTCTCTTTGGAGGATGTCGAGTTATCGGCGAGGGTAGGCTATTGAGGTGCAAGGGATTTTTGGACCACTTTTGGTTTAGTTTTTGTAGAAGTTGCTCTCGAATGCGACCGGGGTTTGGTAGCCGATCGAGGAGTGTT
>NZ_JAENIO010000108.1 GCF_016595415.1 Roseibacillus ishigakijimensis | reverse complement strand
CATCATCCCAGCAAGACTGTGATCTCGCCACACCAACAATCCTGCTCGCAGCTGACTCCACTGATCACGAGAGCAGCCGCAGCATCGTCCACCCCCGAAACGGCGATGCACCACGCCTTCCTGACGATTTTTTCCAATGGCAAGCGCCCTCGCTTCCTTTCCAAACCCCAAGGAGGCCACGCCTTCGAAACAGGGTTTTCGGAAACACTTTTAAGCGAAAGGTCATCAAATGGCCCAGAGCGTGGGAACAGGCGGATCGCGGAGGCCTCGGCGAAGCCTCCCTACCGGGGCACAAGCCTTCGGCCCGTAGCGCCGACGCCCCGTCGGCCCCAGAGTCCTCGTCGTCCAACAAAACACCGGTGCCCCCTGAATCGCCCCAAAAAAGAGACCCTGTCTGTGGAGGTCCTGTCTGTGGACAAGGGGGTCCACGCTCCTTTCCCGAGCCCCAAGGGGGCATCCCATACCAGCCCAGGGCAACGCCCTGGGATTGTCGCACCGCCCTCGTCCCAGCAAGACTGTGATCTCGCCACACCAACAATCCTGCTCGCAGCTGACTCCCATGATTACGAAAGCAGCCGCAGCTTCGTCCACCCCTGAAACACCAATGCCCTTTTCCTGCTTTCCCTCGTCTTCGGAGCCAGCCCCCGCCGGGCCCCGGCCCGATGCACCGCCGCCTTCAGCCGTTCGGCCAGGGTCAGCCCCGTGCCCCCGCCTTGCTGGCACACCGCCAACCAGTTCAGATACCAGCGCATGGCCTCCTCCCACTGCTCCAGCTGCCACTGCTCCCGCGGCTTGGCCAGCACCTGGTCCTTCCAAAAAGCCCGCGCCGCCGGAACTCCCGGCGAGACCCCCGCCCGCAGCCGCCAATTCTCAAACCAGTTTCCCAC
>NZ_JAENIO010000107.1 GCF_016595415.1 Roseibacillus ishigakijimensis | reverse complement strand
CACAACTGGTCACTTTGTTTTTTTAGTGTTGGTAATCAGTGGGGTTCAGGGTTTCCTAAACCTCAAATGGTGGTTCGATTCCACCTGGGGACGCTTGGGGGCGATGGATTTCTTCTCGCTATTTTTGCAATCCGGTTTTTGCTCTCAGTGATGAAACGATCTTTATTCGGAGCAATTTTCCTGGCGGGTAGTCTTTCCCTCTTTGGGCGAACGTGGACTTCCGCTGATGGGAGCAAGGAGATGGTGGGGGAGCTGAAATCCTTTGATGCCGATTCCAATCAAGTAACTCTTCTCGTGGAAGAACAGGAAGTGGTTTTTTCTCTCGAGAAACTCTCGGAGGCCGACCAGGCTTTTGTTAGAGAACAGGAGAACGAAGGGGAAGAAAGGGATATGGGCAAGCTGCTCTCGCAGGCTTCTCTCCACAAGGTGGTCGAGGGGAAGTATGAGACCGCAAACTGGGAACAGGAGGCGGAGTATTACCTTCTTTATTTTTCCGCCTCGTGGTGAGGCCCGTGCCGCGCTAGTGTCCCCCAGTTGGTGGAGACCACAAAGACGGAGCTGCTGAAAAACGACAAGGTGGCTGTGGTGCATATATCCTACGACTCGAAAAAGGAAGAAGCCGAGAAGTGGGCGGTGGCGGAGGGTTTTCCTTGGCTCACCATCCTCGGTGCCGATCGGAAAGCGAGCGGGATGGAGAAGTTGAGCCGGAGCGATTATATTCCCGAATATCGGTTGGTTGACCGCCAAGGCCGGGCAGTTTCGCCCGATGGTGAACAAGCTATCAAGACCGCGGTGAAGTTGGCCAAAGGGGAGTGAGGGCGAGCTCGGGAAGTGTCCCCGTCATCGTTAAAATAGAGGTGGTAGTTGGTCGGCCCACGCGTGAGCGTGAGGTCGCAAAAACCAAACCAAACCAACTACCGT
>NZ_JAENIO010000106.1 GCF_016595415.1 Roseibacillus ishigakijimensis | reverse complement strand
GGGCGGCGGTGGCTTCTTCGATGCGCTGGTCGAAGCGGGTGATGCTGGCGGTGAGGGCCTGGAGTTGTTTGACGAAGGCACGAATGAGTTCGGCGGCGGTATCGAGGACGACTTCGTCGGTGCAGAGGGGCACGGCCTTGGCGATGAGGTCGAGTCGCTTGGCGATGACGTCAGGCCGTCTGCTACCGTGAGTGTAGTAGAATTGGCTGATGGTGGCAGGGCGGGCTTTCTTGAGTTCTGCGAGGGTGGGCCATTTGTTGAGGAAGGCGCAGGCGAGTGGGGTGTAGAGATAGCGACCGACGAGCTCAAGGGACTGGGGGTAAGTGTCTTTAAGAGCCTGTGTGAGCTTATTGGTGATGCTGGTGCGGAGGTCGACGAGCTGGCGGCGCTTTTCCACCAGGGCATTGAGACGACGCGTTTGGGCGTCGAGGGGGCGCCAGGGTTGAAGCTCCCGGTGGCGTTCCAAAATGAAGCGGGCCAGGGCCTGGGCATCGCGGCGGTCGTCCTTGGCGCGGGAGGCGGAGAGGCTCTCGCGATAGCGTTTGATGACGGCGGGATTGACCAAATAGAGGGCGAGAAAGTCGAACTGGCTGAAGAAATGGGTGAGGTTCTGGCAGGGCTGCTCGATGCAGATGGCGATGGTGGCGCCGTCTGGAAGGCCTTGCGCAAGCTCCTCGACCCAGGGCTTGAGGGACTCGGGGGCGGAGTCGATTTTCTGCTGTTCAACGATGTCTCCAGTAGAATCAAGCAGGCAGAAATCGAGGGTGGAGTCGGAGCGGTCGATGCCGAGGTGGAAGTGATGGTTCATGATGATAGATATTTCGATTTTTAGAACACGCGGGCTTGCTCGGGCGACGGCTTTATAGGAATGTCTTTTTAGACAACCACTGAGGAGTCGTTGTTGAACAAACCACGCTCCTCCGGCCGGACAGCTTGTTCTTATTCATTGT
>NZ_JAENIO010000105.1 GCF_016595415.1 Roseibacillus ishigakijimensis | reverse complement strand
TGGCCAAGTAGAGACCCCATAGCGGAAGACGGTGGGGTGAATCTTTATGGGATGGTGGGGAATGATGGGGTGAACCGCTTCGACATTCTAGGATTATGCGATTCTTGCGGGAAAAGTGAGAAAGAATGTTGTGGCGGAAAACCGAAACCAAAAAGAGGTCGAAGTCGCTATGTTTGCTGTGGTAACAAATGGCGTTCAAAAACCGGAGGAAAAAAATGCTGTGGCGAAGGGATTCTGGGTCAGATGTATAGCACTCACACCCACTGTTGCAAAGATGGAATGCTTGCCAAAAAAATTCCGAATTGGCAGTTCAAAGGTTATAAGCGTCGTAAAGATTGCATAAGAGCTGCAAGATCCGCACCTGGTGGAACCGGCGATATTGATGACGCTGGTAAATTTGTAGGAGCAACGGCTGGAGCTGCAACTGGGAAATGGCATATAATTTTGAGGGGAGGTAATGTTCGCGGTGGTCGTGCTCCTTCTTTAGGTGGAACCCTAGGGCGCGGGCTTCTCGGTATGGGAGCATGGATAGGAGGACGTGAAATTGGAGCGAATATCG
Source organism: Roseibacillus ishigakijimensis (assembly GCF_016595415.1). Taxonomy (GTDB): domain Bacteria; phylum Verrucomicrobiota; class Verrucomicrobiia; order Verrucomicrobiales; family Akkermansiaceae; genus Roseibacillus; species Roseibacillus ishigakijimensis. The sequence goes on along the minus strand of NZ_JAENIO010000105.1, from coordinate 481 downwards.
GCTGCGATGTTCTAAGGTGCCCTTTAATAAAGTAAATTTTTAATCGCTGAATTAGTTTGTGAAGATTGTTCTTTTAGCAGGTTTATTGATGGTCCTATCGAATGAGTGGTTGCTGGGTCTGTTTAGCTCTGTTTTAGGAGATAAAGGAAAAGACTATCCATTCTGGGTCAAAGATCTTTGGGATATGTTTTTATTCGCTTTCTTCTGCTGTTTGTTTTGGCTCGCTAAAAATATTCTTTTTCACACTACACGACACACTACACGACAAAAATCGAGCACGTAACGCACTTGCAAAAAAGTGCCTGTCCCCATCTAAAATGAAAAGAAAAAGGGGAAGGCAGACGGGGTCAGTCCGTGAATTGTGAATTTTTGATTCCTTTTACTGTCTCTTGATGAGTGAGTTACAAGTTTTTAGGTGATTCTTAAAGTGTGAAATTTAGCGTAAATCTGTTAGGTTTTTGAACGATAGTTCAGGTAGGGT
>NZ_JAENIO010000104.1 GCF_016595415.1 Roseibacillus ishigakijimensis | reverse complement strand
GCTTTCGTGATCAGTGGAGGCAGCTGCGAGCAGGATTGTTGGTGCGGCGAGATCACAGTCTTGCTGGGACGAGGGCGGTGCGACCATCCCAGGGCGTTGCCCTGGGATGGTATGGGATGCCCCCTTGGGGCGTGGGTGGGGCTTGGGACGCCGGGCCTGCGGTGGGACGGGGCCGACGGGTTCGGTGCTTTGTTGGACGAGATCGGCTCTGGGGCCGACGGGGCGTCGGCGCTACGGGCCGAAAGCTCGTGCCCCGGTAGGGAGGCTTCGCCGTTTACACGCCGAGGCCTCCGCGATTGGCCTGTTCCCACGCTCTGGGCCATTTGATGACCTTTCGCTTAAAAGTGTTTCCGAAAAACCCTCTTTCCGGGGTGTTGGCCTCCTGGGGTTCGGGAGAGAAGCGTGAGAGCCCAGCCCGCTGGGGAGTTTTTCCACAGAGAGATGATTGAGGATGCAACGGTGTTTCGGGGTGGATGATGCTGCGGCTGCTTTCGTGATCATGGGAGGCCGCGGCGAGAATGGTTGTTGGTGTGGCGAGATCTCAACCTTGCTGGGACGAGGGCTGGGCGACCATCCCAAGGCGTTGCCCTAGGCTGGTATGGCATGCCCCCTTGGGGCTTTGGGGCTTTGGGGCTTTGGGGCTTTGGGGCTTTGGGGCTTGGGTTGCCGGGCCTGCGGTGGGACGGGGCCGATGGGTTCGGTGCTTCGTGGGTAGACGTGAGCTCTGGGGCCGACGAGGCGTCGGCGCTACGGGACGAAGGCGCTTGCCCCGGTAGGGAGACTTCGCCGAGGCCTCCGCGATCCGCCTGTTCCCACGCTCTGGGCCATTTGATGACCTTTCGCTTAAAAGTGTTTCAAAACCCTGTTTCCGGGGTGTTGGCCCGGGATGGGATGCTCGATTAGGATGCAAGAAAGGCACGTGGGCTGGGCTACCGGGAAAGCGGGCGCTTGTCCTCCCTCGAACAAGGGGTTTTTGGAGGGGGATTTCTTCCGTTTCCAGGGGGAATTCCGCCCGGACCCCGGGGAAATGGCGATTGGCCAAGGGATCGTTTACTTGTTCCCGGGGGAAATCGATTTTTACCAGGGGGAATTTCT
>NZ_JAENIO010000103.1 GCF_016595415.1 Roseibacillus ishigakijimensis | reverse complement strand
CACACTACACGACAAAAATCGAGCACGTAACGCACTGAAAATAAGGAAAAAATACGCAAAAAAGGCTTGCAATGTCGGTGGCCGCCCAAAATTGGGATGCTCCATGACCATCTCATTAATCAGTTCGCTCCCCTCAAACTCAACCTCGCGCGCCTTAAATGCCTCAGCCTTCTCGCGGCGAGTTTGCTGCGCCATCGCACCGTTAACCTCACCCTCCTCGCCACCGAAAATCTCACCGGGGCCACCAACGAAAGTTGCTACCGGCGCTTCCAAAGATTCTTCCGCGATTGCTCTCTGAGTCCCGATATCATCGGCCGTCTCGTCCTCGCCAAAGTCCCGCGTCCTGAAGGCGGCTGGGTCCTCTCCATGGACCGCACCAACTGGAAATATGGCCAGCGGCACATCAACATTCTTACTATCGGTATAGTGGTCAACAAGGTCGCCATTCCCATCGCCTGGAAGGTCCTTCCGCAGTCCACCAAGCGCGGCAACTCCAGCACCCGGCACCGCATTGCGCTCTGTCAAAAAGTCCTCCAAATGTTGCCGTCCGAAGACATTCGCGCCCTCGTCATGGACCGCGAATTCGGTGGTAAAGACTGGCTCGAATGGCTTGATAAACAGGGAGTCGGATACATCGCACGCATCAAGACCAACATCATCGTCGGGAACAAACTGGCCCGCGAACACCGGGCCACGGGCAAGGGCAAGAAGGCCGCAGTCCGAAAGAAAATCCTCGGCATGAGCCTCTTTTTTGCGAGCAAAACCATCACCAGCAAAGGCCGTCGCGACGAGCGGCTGCACCTCATCAGCAACCGCTTTTATGGAGCGGAAGCGCTTGAGCTTTACAAGCTGCGCTGGGGCATCGAGCAGCTCTTCAGCCATCTCAAGAAGCGCGGATTCAATCTCGAGGACACGCATATGAGCGATGCCAAAAAGCTCGAAAAACTCTTCGCGGTGGTCACGCTGGCCTTTCTGTATAGTTATGGATGGGGCTGCCATCTGCGGACCACGCGCAAGACTCCCAAGGCGATGGCCCGCAAGAGCCTCTTTCGTCAAGGTCTGGAAAGTATCCTTCGCCTCCTTAACAATCCCCACCTCAAGGCCAAGGACCGCAACGAGTTTCTCGCTTGGCTCAAATCGCCTTTTCACCCCTCAATTTTTGTCGTGTAGTGTG
>NZ_JAENIO010000102.1 GCF_016595415.1 Roseibacillus ishigakijimensis | reverse complement strand
CAAGTGGCTGCGGGATAGCCCACGAAAATCCTAAGCACGCCATTTTTCCTTGAAAAGGTGCTGGTCTGGCAAATCATCAACCATATAATCTCTGCAACAAAATGAGAGTCTCACCCTTCACACCTAACCATTGCCAATCTGCATGACTCATTCTTCGATTCTCATTACCGGCGCTAATTCCGGACTTGGATTCGAGGCGGCACGACAATTCGCCCAGCGGAAGGGGATTTCCAAAATTATCTTGGCGTGTCGCAACAGAGTCCGAGCGCAACAGGCGCTTGAGCAACTCGAATCGCTAACCGGAAAGAAGATTTTCGAAATATTGATCGTAGATATCGGTGATTTGGAGTCATGCAAAAAAGCGGCCGAAGAACTCAACACGCAAGTCGATGGAATCATCCTCAACGCTGGCGGTGGTGGCGGCACTGAACCAACCAAACTCACAAAGGATGGGGTCATGCTTATCTTCGCGATCAATGTGCTGGGACATGTACACTTGACCGATCTTTTGATGAAGAACGGCAAGCTCTCCAGAGGCGGATCGGTAATGTATGTCGCCAGTTTTGCAGCCCGGGGAGCCCCTGAGGTGCGTGCTGCAAAACCCTCTATCGCGAATGGCTCGATTGAAGAATGGACCTCTGTAGCCAACGGCACTAAATTCGCCGACAACAAGACATACACAGACATCTATGGATCGGTGAAGCTAATGGGTGCGTTATGGACGATGAGCATGGCGCGCAAACATCCTGACATGAGATTTATCACGGTCGATCCAGGTATGGCGCGTGGCACCTCTGGGACTGCAACGTTGCCTTGGCACCAAAGGTGGATCATGAATACAGCCATGTGGGTGATGCAGCTCCTTGGAAAAGCTCATGCTGTCGATGTCGGTGCCAAACGCTACGTAGATGTGTTACTCAATGACGACGACTTCACGTCCGGTGTCTGGTGGGGCAGCAAAAAAGGGCTTACCGGAGAGTTGGCTGATCAGCTAGAGCATTGGCCTGAGATCATCGGTAGTGAATCCGCGCAAGACAATGTCGATACCGTCATTCATCGCTTTCTCTAGCAATCACGCTGCACCAAGATCTATGCAGAACAAACCACTGAGGCCAACTGACAAGTGATTTTTAGGAAAACTGTTCACAGAGTTTGGGGTGGGTTTTCTTGATTGTTTCGATGGTTTTG
>NZ_JAENIO010000101.1 GCF_016595415.1 Roseibacillus ishigakijimensis | reverse complement strand
TGGTGCAGGGACCCATTGCGGACGCACAATGGCCTCCCGCAGTGGTGCAGGGACCCATTGCGAACGCACAATGGCCTCCCGCAGTGGTGCAGGGAGCCACCCGGAGCAGACAATGACCTCTCGCAGTCGATGGAGTCTCCCCCATTGCCGCCCCTCGCGATGCCGACATAATGGGGTGGTGACCAACCACCGGTTGCTAACCGATCAGCCGCCAGTCGAGCAGAGACTGTATTTTTTCGTTTTCCATCGATTGCCAAGACCGCAGTTCCCGCGTTGAGATCCCGAAATATTTCTTAATCACAGCAGAAAGATGGCTGGAACTACTAAATCCCACCTCGTAGGCAATCGCAGTGAGTGAGGCCCGCGAATGCATACGGCGGCGTGCTTCACGAATACGCTCATTGATGATATACTGGGCCGGGGTGGTGCCAAAACGGGCTCGAAAAGCGATCAAAAGCTCGTGCTCGCTTAGCCCAACCTCGGAAGAAAGGCGCTGTAAGGTGAGCGCTTCTCCGAGATGCTGCGCAATGTAGTCGGCCAGTGCGCTCATTGACTCTAGGTAATGGTCCTCCCCCTCCTTCCGATGCGGAGGTAGTAGCAAGGAGCGCACCTCCTCCTCTATGCGAGCAAAAACCTGTTGCTGTCTTTCCCGACTCCGGCTCACACGCGCTTTCAGGTATTCGAGAAGGAGGAGGTAGAGCGAGTAACAAGTAAGACCCTGCCGCGGCACCACGTGCCCTTTGCTCCGGAAGAGGAGGTGGGCATAAGCAATTTCCCCTTTCCCCCAAATGTAGCTCTGGTAGCGCCGCCCCGCAGGAAGACACCACACCTCCCCACAGGAGGCGTTGCCCTTGCTGCCCACGTGGCCCCCCAATTTGGTCCACAGGCAATCGGCCCCTCCCGTGAGATGCACAATCAGCTGGTCGGTCGGAGGAATGCTTAGATAATCAGTGTCTTTCTGGATGTCTACACGGTGAAAATGAATACTCTCGATTAATCTCCCCATTTGCACCGCAGTCTCCGAGTCTTCGGAAAAATTCGCAAGAAATTTCGCTAGAAATTCTGCTAGAAATTTTACTAAAAAATGAGATAAGAGAAACGAGGAACCACCAAATAGTGGGAGCACGAGGGAGCACGAGGGAGCACGAGGGAGCACGAGGGAGCACGAGGGAGCACGAGGGAGCACGAGGGAGCACGAGGGAGCACGAGGGAG
>NZ_JAENIO010000100.1 GCF_016595415.1 Roseibacillus ishigakijimensis | reverse complement strand
AATACGACGAAAGGCGCTACCTCAAAGCCCTGGAAAAATCAAACAGCCCACTACTTAAAACCATTGAGACAATCAAGAAAACCCACCCCAAACTCTGTGAACAGTTTTCCTAAAAATCACTTGTCAGTTGGCCTCAGTGGTTTGTTCGCCCTTGTTTAGTCTATGCGCTCTGTCGTGTCTAGCAGCCTGAGTAGGTAGACTCTGGAAAAATGAAATGAAGTCTGCGGAGGTCTCTGGCGGTAAATCTTCGTAGGTCACGAATACTGCTTCAGTGTTGTTGAATCTATCAAGTTCGTCTGCGATAAAGGCAACTCTGCCATCATCCTCGGCAGGTGTAGAGAACCCGAATATCAGCCCTCCGTCTTCGAGAAAAAATATCATCGCATGTTCGGATTGGATCTCGCTCCTCCAGTAAATCCTGTGAACCTCAGACAAGTTCTCGCAACAGTGCCGAATCAGATCTGATGCCTTCGTATAAATGATCCTAGGGGTGCTTGAATACTGTGGAATCTCATACGAGTCAGCAGACTCTACACGATCCGGTAAGAAGTGCTTTAGAAACTTCGTGATAGCTTGCTCAGTGCGCGTTTGACAAAGCGCATAGATGTCCGCGTATTCAGGCATCGGAGGATTGGTATTTTTGGGCGAACGTTCCAGCACACCCAATCCGACCGACTTAGCGCACTTTCACTACTTCTACCACGCACCCTCGTCCAGTCAATCCTCCAACTCGCCAGCGCGGTCGGATTTGTGGTGCTGCGCATTGTTCGACATTGGTAGTGCCGCGTTTCACCTAGATCGCACTAAACGCAATTTAGTTGGCATCCTGACTTCCATACTGGGCCAGCGCATGAGCAATACTATCTCCAAATTGCTTGGCTTGCATAAAATTTATGTTCTCCAGTCGATGAATCTTACTTACCGACGTAACCCCCTCAGAAGAGCTATCTTTAGTCAACGCTGTGGTTGCAATTTCAACATATCCTTTCACCTCTTCATCGGGCTCCCCAATATTGTCTTCGTAGAATGGTGATATCTTAACCGACACTATCTTGCTCAAGGGTATTAAGTAGACTTGTTGTCCAGAAGTCGTCATTTTTAGACAATTACCTGTGATCTTGATGCTGGGTGCTTCTGTTTGGAGCGTTTGTGCTGCGACGAAGGTGACGGAAAAGGCGACGATAAGAGAAACAATTGCGGATTTCATAGGTATAGAGA